>JABGRN010000009.1 GCA_018648265.1 Prolixibacteraceae bacterium
CCATTATAAACTTCGAAATTGCCATGCGGCATTTCAAAGTACAATTGGTATAAATTGTACTCAAAACAAATGCACTAATGATAAACTACAATTCCCAAAATCAAGTGACATTGAAATTATTCGATCATACTTTTAAGCAGTCATTAGATAAATGAAATAAGTAGGTAAAATTGGCGGCTATTATCACAGGGGATGAATAAAATTTAAACAGTGTCTTAATTTTGTTTGAAAATCGGTACAATTCACAACATCCGAAATCTCAAAATTCAGAATTGTTTCTAAAATTCGAACTATAAAATTTGTGATTTTAGTTCAACATCGTTTGTTACGATATTAGCAGTTGATTTTTTGAGATTCATTTATCAACTACATTTTTTATTGATTTATTTTCCAAAATGTTTGTACCAGGGTAGATATACAGGCGGAGTAGATTTTTTGTTTTTTGCGGTTTTTACGTTTCTTCCAGCTCCCTCAATTTTACTAAATCGATAAGAAACACCAACCATAAAATCAGAAAAAATGCCAACTAAATTTAATCGATTCCCATTGTTATCGTAATTATGAACCACATCGAAGAAATCGTAGTTTACAAAGTTCAATTTTATTATTGTGCTTAAATCAATTTTGGGTGAAAGTGATAAATTGAAACCCGTAGCAATAAAATACACGGCATTGGAAGTTTTTGCATTTATATATTCATCGTAATTTTTGCCAAAAATAATCCCATTTTCACTGTTTTGTTCATAGTTAAATTCTGATTTATATGTGAGATAACCCGCGCCGGCCCTAACAAAAGGTGCTACTTTATAATTAACTTTGCTACCTGCAAAACGAAGGAAAGAGTATTGAATAAAAATTTTATTGGTACTAAGAAAATTCCTGTACAACACCGGTTCATTTATAAGGTTCATCATAGCAGAATGAAAACCAATGGCCGAAAATGAGGGCAAATCGTTTTTACCTGTTAAAGTGGAATTCGACAGTTCAACACCAATATCAAGCTTATCGCTTAAATTTTTCGACAGTTCAAAACTGTACCCAATTCCCGGATCATTGTTAAATTCATTAATTGCGCCCGACAAGTTGTAAGGCATTTCGGTGATTAATTGAGATGCCCCTATTCTTAAAGTCAATTTAGTCCCGGACAAGGAACTGACTTCCACATTTTGAGCATTACCGTTCAAAAACAATAAAAAGAAAGTAAAAAAAGTTGCTATATATTTTGATAATGATCCCAGAACTTAATTTTAAACTATAAAAGACTGTTTTAATTTATTATTTGTTTATGATTCTTTTTAATTTGAACTGCATGGATTCTTCGAAAATAGCCATGGTTTAGTTCAAAGTTTGTTTTCTAAAATTGAACCTACTCCGAAAAGTCAAAATATCCGTCATTGCGAAGCAAGTAGCAATCCTACATCGCTGTAAATGTGCCTGTTGAGATTGTTTCACTTTGTTACCAATGACAAAAAATAATTTTTCGAAGTGGCCTCAAAATTATAACTCAGAGCTTTCGTTTGGTCATTTTTCGTAACCATCCCTCACCCATAACTTCAAGGTAACTCATCAAAATAAAAAACACATTTTTAATTTAAAAAACAATATCAGTAAAAGGCTTTTATTTTTCGAAGCGCAAAAAAACGTATTTTCTTTGAATTATCAATGATAAAGTAGTTAATTATTTAATAATTATTCTACTTACCTTTTTGTATTCAATATTTTCCGTTTTTCCTTATTCGTCATTTCCATTCCCCTGATATTGCCGGGATGAACTACCAAATAATCTTTCGAAGTAATTATCATTTCAAGCTTATTTTCTTCGGTAACAAACTGCGGAATAATAAATAATAACTCTTTAGTATTTAAACTGCTCTGAAAAATTAACATCACCAGTTCAGTTTCATAGGGTGCAATTTCACCAATTATTTCTCCGGGAAAAACTTTTTGGCCAATTTTAAGCTTTTTGTTTTTATCCACTACATTCCGATAACAAATTAATGTTCCGTCGGGTTGTAAAATTGTTATTGCATTATTCCATGTATGATACCAATTTTCGGGTTCGCCGGTTCGGTTTGCACCAACAATTTCAACAACAGTCCCCCTCCTGCTTGCACAAATAACCTGACCCTGATTGGTTTTAAAACCAGTGGCATTCCATGATTTTGGTTCATTCATGCCCCAAAATCCGACAATATTTCCCACATCTAACACACTCACTTTTGTGCCTGTCTTAAAAGGAAATAAGTAAGGAAAATCGAGGTTTACTAATGCCATCGGGTTCGACCGAAACGATTTTATCTCATAGTTAAAGCGGGGAACGTCAGCATCTAAATCCCGTTCAAGGATAAAAAGATTATTAAAGCCAGGATCAAGTAGTTTAATGTAAGGCAAAGTTTCGTTGAAGCTTGTATTCTCCAGATCAGCAAAATCGATGTTCAGGAAAACGGGGGTTTGCGAATTGTTGTAAGCAATAAACTCAACATCGCCAATACTGTTATAGTTTGCCTGAATTTCAACCAATTGAGCATTTAATTCAACAATTAGAAACATGGATAAAAAAATGGTTGTCAGTTTGTACATGATTTATATTTAAAACAAAAAGAAATAAAATTTAGATTTATTCTCAAAAGTAAAAATAAAAATGGCTTGTTAATCACCCTTTTTTTGATTTATATTGAAGTATGTATTCAAAAGTGGAAGCTAAAAAACTTAGTTTAAATTTCTGGGAGCTTTTTGGCAAACGTTGCAAAGCCCATCCAATGTTAGTGCATAAAAATAAAAAGTGGATTCTTCACCGGACAAAAATAAAGGGTGTTGCGCTACGTTTTGAAATTGGACGAAAAAATGCCAAAGTAATGCTGGAACTTGGACATAAAAATGAAAATAAACGGTTAATGGCTTACGAAATACTGGAAAGCTACAAGAACATTGTGGAAAACGGGTTTGACAATGTTTTAACCTGGGAGTTTTACCACCAGCGGAAAGATAGCAATCAGGAAGTTTGCCGTATTTACGTTTCTTTAGAAAATGTTGATTTGCACAAACAAAATCAATGGCCTGAAGTTTATAACTTTTTTATTGAAAATATGATTCAACTTGAAGAAAACTTTCTTGAGATCAGTGATATTTTAAAAATAAAATTGCAGGATTAAAATCAATTATTTTATTGTTTTTAATCCTACAAAGCCATAAAATTATATGGGATAATATTAGCTGTCTAATTCAATTTTGAAAACCACAGCCATTTCATCAACCACTTTTGCAGGAGTTGTAATCTTTAATCCTTCATCTGTTAACGAATATTGAATTTCTTCGTCACAACCCAAAAGCGATACATTTTTGATTTCTTTTGAATCTATCCAACTTTCTTTTGAAAACGATTCAAATAAAACCTCCGTATTATTTCCCGGCCAGCCTAAAATCGTTGCGTAAACTGTTTTTCCTTTTGTTGAGTAACGCACATCTTTTGCTGAATATTTAACTTTCAAAAACTCGCGGTGGTTACTAAAATGTCCTTCGGGTTCTTTTGTTGGACCTTCGCCAAAAGTGTACCACGGGCGTGTTTCGTAAATTGCCTCTCCATATTTTGAAAGCCACTCGCCCATTGTTAAAAGAACATTTTGCTGATCATCGGGAATAGTGCCGTCGGCCATTGGCGAGATATTTAAAAGAAGGACTCCATTTTTACTAACAATATCGATTAACACATGCAAAACATCAGCAGCAGGTTTTATTTTCAAATTATCTGTAAAGCACCAACTTCCTGTGCTAACTGTTTCATCGGTCATCCACGATTTTACGTCCAATTTGTTTTTACGCGATTTTTCCAAATCATCAACACTAACTTCCAATGGTAAATCATCTTGCTTGCGTACAATTACAACTTCTTTCCCCAGTTTTTCGGCTTCATTTAAATAATATGCGCAAAATTTTAGTTGGTATTCTTCGGGAATCTGATCCAACCACGAATCGAACCACATAATATCTGGTTGATATTTGTCGATTACCTCTTTCAGCTTTCCAAACCACACTTCTTCCAGAAATTTTTCTTCAGGAATATTTCCATACAAATAATTTAATTCCGGATCATCCATTGCCGGTGGCATTCCCTCAAAAAGCGGGTAGTGACTATTTCTAAAAGCCCGCCCTGTATTTTCAGTATTTTCTTCCTTTTCTGACTGTTCTTTTCCTTTGTAGCGCTGTAAATTTTTGGCATGGTGGAAAGTGGTAATCAATTTCATTCCATTGCCTTTTAGTTCTTTTCCAAGCTCGCCGGTAATATCTTTTTTGGGTCCTTTGTCCATGCTATTCCACGGAGTTACATCACTGTCCCACATCGAAAATCCATCGTGGTGCTCGGCAACCAGACCGGCAAATCGTGCACCTGCTTTCTCAAACAAGTCGGCCCACTCTTTTGCATCAAACTTTTCAGCTTTAAACATGGGAACAAAATCGTGATAACCGAATTCCGACGGGTGACCATATTTTTCTACATGGTGTTTATAAATATTATTGTCTTCAAAATGCATCCAGCGAGGATACCATTCAGTACTAAATGCGGGAACTGAATAAACTCCCCAATGGAAATAAATACCTAGTTTTGCGTCCTGAAACCAGTCGGGTTCTTCGTTGTGCTGTGCCAGCGATTCCCATGTTTCCTGATATTTAGGTTCTGCTTTTTGTTCTTCCTGGGCTTTTTTAGTTGATGTTCCGCAACCTGCCAGAATTGCAAACATTAAGATTAGGGCAAAGATTTTGGTTTTCATATTTTTAGTTATTAATTGTTTACTTAACTATTTACATCCGAATTTCAATCCAGGTTTATTCTTTTTGAAACATACAAAACACTATATAAATCAAAGTCGTAACGCGGGTCATTTTTTTCACTTTATAACCTGAATGTATCACAAATCTGCTATATTTCTTCCCTTCAATACCTGTTCCGAATTCGTTAATAAAGCTTGCCAATCCCTCACTGTAAACGGATATTTGAGACTGCAAACTTTCCTCCTATCCCAATTTATAAATACGTTCCATTAATTGCCATTTCTCGTCGGCAGTTGCTTCGGCTGACGTTTTTTGAAACCGTGAAACAAAAGCTTCCCATTCAGATTGCCGAGGTTTTGTCGCAAGTTCCTTCATTGCAGAATCGTGATCGAAATTAGCAACTGTATCCATTATCATAAAAAGCTGATTTCCGAGGATATAAATTTCCATATCAACAATTCCAACTTCTTTCATTCCCTGGGTAATTTCAGGCCAGACCTCTTCCGGAGTATGAACTTTTTTGTATTCCTCAATTAATTGAGGGTTGTCCTCAAGTTTCAATGTTTTGCAATATCTTTTGAATTCTTTCATCACAAAAATATTAGGTTAATAATTTTGGGTGAACTTTTAATGTTCGGTAACCATAAAGTGCGATTACAACAAACGAAAACCAGGGAAGAATAAATGAAAAATTTACTGCCGGCAGAAATCCAATGATACCCTGATCGATAATTAAACCCTGCAAAGGCGGCATCAAAGCTCCCCCAACAATAGCCATCACCAATCCGGCTGCACCGAGGGTTGTATCTTCACCAATTCCGGTAAGTGCAATTCCATAAATTGTTGGAAACATTAGCGACATAAATGCCGAAGTAGCTACCAACAAATATAATCCGGGCATTCCCCCTATTAAAATTACTCCTGTTGTTGTTATCAAGCCACCCATAGCAAAAAGCGTTAACATTAATTTGGCGTTTAAAAATTTCATTAAAAATGTGCTTATAAAACGGCTTGCTATAAAAATTGCCATTGCCACAATATTGTATTGCTGTGCTTCTGCTTTTGGGATTCCCAGATTATCGGCATACTGAATAATAAATGTCCAACACATAATTTGTGCACCAACATAAAATACCTGAGCAATAACTCCTTCGCGGTATTTAATGTTTTTTACTAATCTTTTAAATGAATCTTTTGTACGAATTGAATGATCTGCATTTTCGCGTTTTGGCATTTTTGCAACTGCAATTACTACCAACATTATTATTACAAAAAAACCAAGAATTACGTATGGATTTCGAATAATACCAAGATCGTTTGTACGTATTACCGCCTTTTCAGCAGCAGTTAAAGTATCGAAAATTAAGTTGCCGGCAGCATCTCGTTTGTCCGATTCCAAAGCTGAAAGAATTACCCGCGATGCGATAAACATTCCAAAAATCGATCCCATCGGATTAAACGATTGTGCAAAATTTAAACGACGGGTAGCTGTTTCTTCAGATCCCATCGACATAATATAAGGATTTGCAGTAGTTTCTAAAAAGGCAAGTCCAAATGTTAAAATGTAAAGTGAAACAAGAAAGAATCCAAAGATTTCAAATTGTGCAGCAGGAAAGAACAACAATGCTCCAATTGCGTAAAGTGCCAGTCCAATTATTATTCCCAGTTTATAACTGTATCGTTTTATTATTAATGCTGCCGGAATTGCCATGGTTGCATAACCACCATAAAATGCGAATTGTACCATGGCAGCTTTTGCATTCGATATTTCCATAACAGTTTTAAAAGCTGCAACCATCGGATTTGTAATGTCGTTGGCAAATCCCCACATGGCAAACAAACTGGTAATCAGAATAAATGGCAAAAGAATTTTCTTCTCAACCACAATTTTTTTAGGATCTTTCATTCACTTAAGTTTAAACAGGTTTTATTGAAATTAAATTGGTCTTACAAATATTGATTTTTATTTTCTGATTTTAGTTGATCAACAATTTTTTTTATGTCCTCGGCATTTTCTCGTTTACACACTAAAGTAGTATCTCCATCCTGAACAACAATTACATCATCCATTCCCACAACAGCAACTAATCCTTTTTCAGAATAAACATAAGAGTTTTTTGTATCCAGAAAAATAGATTCACCACTTCCTGCATTTCCATTTCCATCTTTTTTATCGGCCAGGTAAACCGATTCCCAGCCCCCCAAATCGTTCCAATCGAAATTTCCCTCAACCAAATAAATGTTTTTGGCATGTTCCATAATTCCGTAATCCACCGAGTTACTTTCAACGGCGCGATAAATGGTATCTAATGTTTGTTCGAACGATGCATTCCCAAAATCGGCTTGAATTTTACGCAAATCGGAGTACAAATCAGGTGCAAATTCTTTTACTGAATTCAGAAAAACAGAAACTTTAAATACAAAAAGTCCGCTGTTCCAATAAAAACCACCTTCTTTCAAATATTCATTTGCTTTTGCCTCTTTGGGTTTTTCAACAAAACGTTCAACTTTAAACTGTTTTATTTTTTCCGAACCAGTTATATTTTCGGCCGTTTGTACATAGCCGTAACCGGTTGCCGGAAAAGTTGGGGTTATTCCAATTGTAACAATTCCGTCCTTTTCATCCGCAATTTTTGCTGCTGCCAAAACGGTTTCTTTAAAAAGTTCATCGTTTTTAATTAAATGATCGGAAGGCGAAACAACCATAACTCCATCCGGATTTTCTTTCTCGGCAAACATGGCAGCCAAACCAATGCAAGGCAAAGTATTTTTGCCAACAGGTTCGTAAATCAAATTATTTTTAGGAAGCATCGAAGTTTGTTCTTCCAAAACCTTCGCCTGGCTTTTACCAGAAACAATATAAATATTCTCGGTATCAGTAAAAGTTGAAAACCTTTTTATGGTTGATTGTAACAAAGAGTCGTCACCAAAAATATTCAGATATTGCTTTGGTTTTGCAACTTTACTTCTTGGCCAAAAACGGGTTCCCGATCCGCCTGCCATAATAAGGGTGTATAAATTTTTCATATAAAAGCCCCCTCTAGCTCCCCCAAAGGGGGAGGAATTTTAATTATTAATTTTAAGATAGTTTAAAACTAAAATAATTTCAACAAATAGATTCTATTTCAGTCGAATATTAAAATATTTTTGCATCGTGATTAAATGCTATTCTTATTCCTTCCCCTTGGGGGAAGGCTAAGATGGGGCTCTTTTAATATCTAATTTTTACTTTGATTGCTCCTTCCACTTTTCCTTCTGTTGGAAAAACAACGTATCCGCCACCGCTTCCAGAAGTTATTGCTCCAGAGTATTTTGGGAAATAATTAGTCTGCATTTCTTGCATCACCCAGTCGGGAACAGTGTAAGGCAACATATCACTCCAGCATAAAAAGGTTTCTTTCATCGATTCGCCTAACAACTTAACATCCTTTTTCAAGATTGCTGTGTAACAATTTTCACCCGACTCACCTAATCTTTTAATAATTTTTGGATCAAGATTTTTTGTTAGTATTGGATTATAACCTTCCGGGCGGGGTTGCAAAGGAGCAAAGTTCAACACATTCGAGAGCCATTCACAAGTTTCTTTATCAGCTGTATTTTCAATGTAATTTGGCCAGAACTTTCCATCGTAATCTATTCGGCTAACACCCGACACTAATAAACCAATGTGGTCCTGCGATCCTGAAATATATTCCGACCCGGGAGGATTTTCAGCACCAAAAAGCAATTGAGCGTTTCGAATTGGATCGCCATCTGGATACTTATCTCCCCACAATTCCATTGCAACTTTGCGCGAACTGGTTGCCATCCCAGAACGATCATTAAAATCCATTGTCGGCCAAATTTGAGCTACTACAACCGAGCCCGGGTGTTTTTCTGAAACCCAGGGTTGATCCATCCAACCCCCTGCTAAACAAACCCGATAAGGAAATTTCAATTCTTTTTTTGACTCAGAACTTGAACGAGTAGGTAAACCATCTTCCGGGATGCGTTCCAATACAACCAACTCCACACCATTTTCTTTGCAGAGTTGTTTTTTTTCGGCAGTAAATCCATCCGAATTCACAAGAAAAATATCGGGTTTTAGATTTTTCATATCCTGCTCAAAATCCAACATTCCAGAACCGGAAGCAACATTTGCTTTTTCAACATAACGAACGGCACCAACTATATATTTACGTTCCTCTTCAGAAAAATAGGGTACCTTTCCTTTTAAGAATTTTATATTTTGATCTTGCCCAACATAAACATGTAATTTACCATATTTAGCTGCAGTTTTAAAAAATGCTACATGACCTGCATGCAGCAAATCGTAGCAACCACTTACCATTACTATTTTATCGCTCATTTAATAATGTTTCAAAAATTACAAAATAACCTAGCACGTCATTCTGAATTTATTTCAGAATCTCAAATTAATCTATTATATTTTTGAGAAACTGAAACAAGTTCAGTTTGACAAACAAAGGAGTTGAATCTAAATTTGACCTACTTCGATGCATGCATCTGTTCTTTAATCCAATCGTAAGTTTTTTTCATCCCATCTTTTAATGGATACGAAGGTGCCCAATTAAGATATTCTTTAATTAAATCATTATCACTATTCCGTCCGCGAACGCCTTTTGGCGCATCCAAATCATAAGTACGTTTAAGCTTAATTCCTGCAATTTCTTCCACATAATCAACTAATTCATTAATTGAAACCATTTCGTCACTACCCAAATTAATAGGCTCCTCAATACCACTTTCCATAATTTTCAGGATTCCTTCAACACATTCATCGATGTACATAAACGAGCGGGTTTGTTCGCCGTCACCCCAAATAATAATTTCGTCTTTTCCGTAAAGTTCGCCTTCAATTACTTTACGACACATCGCAGCCGGTGCTTTTTCGCGGCCACCATCGTAAGTTCCAAACGGACCATAAACATTATGAAAACGTGCAACACGGGTTGTTAATTTAAAATCTTCTGTAAAATGACGGCACATTCTTTCCGAAAAAAGTTTTTCCCAACCATAACCATCTTCTGCCATTGCCGGGTATGCATCTGCTTCCTTTAGTCCTGGATTATCTACATCGGTCTGTTTTTCGGCATTATAAACACATGCCGACGAAGCATAAAAGAATCGGGTAACACCCACATCGCGGGCGGCCATTAATAGGTGTGTATTTATTAAAACACTCAACATACAATCGGCTTTGTTATTTTCAATAAAACCCATTCCGCCCATGTCGGCAGCCAAATTAAATACTTCGTTTAAACCATTTACCGAAGTGTAACAATTTGCCTTATCGTTTAAATCAAGCACCAAATTGTCACAATCATCGTGCACCTGATACCATTGGGTTAAGGGTTTTTTATCTACCACACGAACAAAATGTCCCATGTCTGCTAATTTTCTTGCCAGATGTCCGCCAATAAAACCACCTCCACCTGCTACTAAAATTCGTTTCATTTTTCTGATTTTTAATTTTATTTTCAATACAAATATTGATAAACTTTTCATGCCCTGCAACCCGATAAGAAGAAGCTTTTAACGCAAAGGATTCCGCAAAGGTTTGCGTTGACAATTATATGCTGCAGAACATTTTCTGTGTCGCAAAAACAGGGTGATGCGATAACCAAATAGCATTTTTTATAACGGTATTTTGAAAGTCGAAACACCCAATAAAAGTGCTAAATTTGCATAACATTCAAAATTAATGAGCAAACGACACATATCATTAAAAGATTTGGCAAACGAACTTAAAGTTTCCATTTCAACTGTTTCGCGGGCATTGAAAAATCATCCTGACATTAGTCCCGAACTAACTTTGAAAATACAAAAGCTTGCAGCTGATTGGAATTACACCCCAAACCCGCTGGCAATGGGTTTACTGCGACAACAAACAAAAATGATTGGTGTTATTGTTCCAGACATCGTTACTCATTTTTACGCCTCTATTATTTCGGGGATTGAAGAAGTGGCAAAACAACACGGTTATTATATTGTAATTGCCTCATCAAACGAATCGCTTCAGAAAGAGATTGAGTCGGTTGAAAACCTTTTAAAATCGAGGGTTGAAGGATTTATTGTTTGTTTGAGCCAGGAAACCAATAAATACGACCATTTTGAAAAGTTAAATTCCAACGAAATTCCACTTGTTTTTTTCGACCGAATTTGTGAATCATTAGATGTGCCATCGGTTGTTGTTGACGGTGTTGAAGCAACAAAAAAGATAACCCGGCATTTTTATGAAAACGGATGTAAAAGAATTGCATATATTTCGGGCCCGGAACATTTGAATATTTCTAAAAACCGAAAAGTCGGATATCTCGAAGGATTAAAAGAGTGTGGATTAAAATTCGACCCTCAATTTTTAGTCACATGTAATTTGAGTACCAAAGATGCAACTCGCGCAACCCGGCAACTACTAACAAATAAGATTCTTCCCGACGCTATTTTTGGATTAAACGATACCATTGCTTTTGCTGCAATGAAAGAAATCAAAAATCAAGGTTTAAAAATTCCCGATGATATTGCATTGGTTGGATTTACAGACGAATTTCATTCAACAGTTGTCGAACCTTCTTTAACCTCGGTTACACACCCGACTTTTAAGATGGGACAGGAAGCAGCCAATTTGTTTTTTAAGTGTATTCGAAATGGGAAAGGATTCTCTGAAAAAATTGAATTAAAAGCAGATTTGATTATTCGTGAGTCAACCTTAAAATAAAGTTTGGATACTTTGTAGTTTCAAGTTAATTGCATTTTAAACAAAATCCGCGGTGTACACAAATTGTGCCCCCGCATGTATTGCATGTCCATTTTTTTTGTTCATTTTGAACAAAATTATCTAACCCACTTTTTTTAATGTTATTAAGGTTTTCGATCATACTCATGTTGTATTTTGTCCGGTATCGTTTATCGAGATGCTTTAAACGAGCGCACGGAAATTTTTCGCAATCGTAACAGAAATTTGAAGGAGTTGTTTTTAGAAATTCGCAATTACTGATACTACATTTTGCACAACTCAGGCGTTTAGAGGCTTCATCCCCCCTACATCCTGAACAACTATTTTTATCGCGGAGAAAGGCCAGACAAATCCCACAATTCATCCCGCAAGGGGCAATTAATGTTGTTTCTATACTATTCACCGATTCCAAAATAGCTTTTTAGTTTTATGAATGTATTATTAAAAAAAGGATTCCATCTCTACAAAAAGATGGAATCCTTTGTGAAACTAATTCAAATTCAATAGAGTCACCGGTCCCAATAATCCGGCATCCTTAATTTCCCATTCAGAAGCATCAAATGGTTCGTATTCGATATTCACTAAATTTATGTCGTGGAAATTTCGCCAAACCACTCCCCTTTTATCTAAATCGCGAATTCGGTTAGCTGCTACATTACTTACCTCAATTTCCAGTTTATTATTTCCTTCAATTAAATTTTCAACTTTTATTTTAAAAACAGGACCAAGCAAAGTACCCAATTCTTTTTCATTCAAATAAACCCGTGCACAGTCTTTGACATCGCCAAGATTAAGAATTCCTGAGGCAGATTTTTGAGACCAATTAAATTCTGTTGAATACTTAACTGTACCTGCAAATCTCTTTGTTTCATGGTCACCAGCATTTGTCCACGATACTAAATCATCCATTTGCAAATTACCCGGATAAACAGGACCACCTTCCAAAAACTCTACTTTCCAAAGTGCGCCAATTTCAATCAGGTTTGACTCTGACTCTTCATAAGCAAAATCAGGAGCATCAATTGATTTTTCCACACATCTTATAAACACCGATTGTTCTGTATCTAATTGAATTCGAATCGATTTTCCCTTTTTATCGGCTTTACTTATTTCGCCATTCATCGGATTCAAAAAAACATACGATTTTGCAGGCGATTGTAATTCCACCCATTCATCTTTCATTTCCAATCCGGTATTAAAAACCATGTACCAATCTTCATTATTCTTTTTCATTTTCAGGAAATGAAATCCTTTTCCAGATAAAGATTGCTCACCTGCAACATTATTCGCAAGTAGTAATTCGCCAACATTTCCTACCAATATTTCGGTTGAAACTGAAGATTTTATATTTTCCAGAAGTTGTTCTCGTTCTTCCAAATTTGCCATTCCGGGAACGCTTTTCGGAAGAAATTCATCGAAATAAACTTTCCCACCGTCAGCAATAAATTTTGCAAGTTGTTTCATAGTCTCCACGGGAATGTATTCTGTTTTCGGAACAATAACAGCTTTATAATTCGATTTACCGGAAGTGACAATTTCGCCGTTTAACAATTCACAATCCAATAATTGTTTATCCGAAATGTAATCGAAAGTGTAACCCGCTTTTCTCAATTCTTCCGACAAACCTGCAATGGGATGTTTCATAAACCAACCGGCATCTTTATTAACTCCAAGGTGATTAAATAACCGACCTTCGCTGGCTGCAACATCGTAATATGGCCAGTAAATTAAAATGTCATTCCCCATTTTAGATTCCTGTAAAACCGTTTGTGAACGTTCGATGTATTTAAATAATGTTGGCATTTCGCGGTAAAGTGGATTTCGGTTATTTATTTGTGTTGAAGCATAAAACAGCCAACCCGGCCATTCTGCATCCTCGAAAGAATAACATGTTCCATGAAAAAACATGTGATTAATTCCTGCCAGAAAAAAGCGGTTAGTTGCCCGAACCAAATCTGAAGTTGTTACCGTCCAATGTTCTTCCAACCACGTGTAGCTTTCTGACGAAACCAGTTTTTGTCCGGTTACATGTGCAGCCGAAGACGCAAATTTATTTACAAAAACATCAACCGTGCCCGGTTCAACCGTTCTAAAAATCTCTGTTTCTGGAATGTCGCAGGCAGCATATAAATCCAGTATATTTCCCGGCGATCCGTGCGCCTGATTTCTGTTAAGACTTTTATGATTGTTTGCCCATTCGGTCATTGGCTGAATAAATGATTCAAGAACCAAATCAGCCAGTGTTTCACGATAATCGGATTTTACACGGGCAACAGTTTCATTATCTTCGCAATCGCCAGCCAAAACATGTAAATAATTTGCCAATTTATAACCCCTGCGTTTTTCAAATTCCTCCAAAAAATTAGTCGTAAAATCCCCTGTATATTCAAACGAATCGTGGAAAAAACATCTTAGTTTTCCTTCGTCAATTCCCAGTCTTGTCCAAAATTCATCGAGGTACCAATTGGTAATATCTTCGTTAAAAGTATCGATTGCCCAACCTTCACCACCTTCAGAAGGACGTTTTACTTTATCGCGATTTTTTAATCGCAGCGCAGTATAAACGGTTCCGTCAGACGGTGCCTCAAAAGTTTCAGCAGCATTTAAAATGGTAACTTCTTGGTTTTCATTCACAAAAGAAATGGCAGCTGCATTTTTTACATCGGCAGGAAGTTTCCATATTTCTCCCTTTATAATTTCCATTTTTTGCATTCGCAACGACCAAAGCCCTTTTTCTTCTGGTACAAAAGGTGCACCGCATCGCCAGCCACTTCCGGGAGGTAAATCAACGCCCAACCCCAGTTTGTTAGCTTCTTCGATTGTAAATTTTAATATCTCCGAAAACTCAGGAGACAAGTATTCAATGAACCGATCTTCCGTACCTTTCACACCATAAATCGGCGTAATTTCCATCCCGCCGATTCCGGCATCTGCAAATTCGCGTAATTCACGTTTAATATTTTCCTCATCAACAGCATTCCCCATCCACCACCAGCGTGTCCATGGTTTCGATTCTTGTGTTGGTTCGGGCCATTCTACTTTTTCGGCTGTGCAGGATCCAAGAAATAAAAAAATTATCAAGAAAGTGATTTGATATAAATTTTTCATATTGGTTAGTTAAATTTTTCAATTTGTAATTTACTAAGCTTTTGCGGGGGTAAAGTTATTTCTATCTCCTTGATTTTATCAGTAATGACGAGTTGTGATTGTTGTTTCGCATTTAAAAGCACCTTATAATTTCCGTTTTCAAGATTAAAAAACCTGGCACCCATTTTTCGGGAATCATTTCCAAAATGAAAAAGCTGAGCTTCAAACTTTTGTGTTGAATTCGTTTCTGTAAGAATTGCAATTTCTTTTGAACTGGTCAACCATTGAACACCAAAAACCGGTAAAAATTTAAAATTGCCGATACTTCCCGTCAAACTGGAAAATAAAAAACCCGCATTAAACACAGGAATTTTTTCAGCAAAAAAGTAGTTAAAATATTTCCCTGTAGCAAACAGACGATCGGTCCAGCGCACTTCTGTAGTAAAAAACTCTTCTGGCAACGAAAGCGACATTCGCAATTCGTTCATCGATTTCGTTAGTTTTTGAACATCTTTTTCAAAAATAAAACTTTCGTAACCTTTTGCATCGTTTTCCAAAATCGAATCGAAAGAAAAATCATTAGTGATTAAGCGATATTTAATTAAAATCTCCGGAATGCTATCTTTTAATTTTGCCAGGCTCCATTCCAAACTTCCCTCTTTATAATCCTCCGTATTATTTTTAGCAACACCAAGTAATATTTTTTCAGCAACAAAACGAATCGGGTTCAGGTAAAATTCGTCTTTTGTAATATGATAAGCCTGCAAAAAACACTCGTACATATTTTCCTGCTGACTTGGATAATCGTACAGCGGTGAGTGATAATTTTCGGGTTGCCACCAATTTTCTCCGGTGCCTGATGGTTTTCCGTCGGGCCAGTGAATTGCGGTTGGCACAATTCCATTTGGTTTTCCATTCTCTTCTGAAAAAGTTGCCTCTACCCAGGTTTTTAGCCAGCTTTTCATAAATCGGCCAACTCGTTCGTTGCCAGTCCTCAACCAGATTAACATTAGTGGTTGAACCAGGCGCGTATGGTATGGTGAATCGCACGCCCGTTTATCATTTAAGTCAACTGTATCAACATTAAACCAGGTAGATTTAAATTGAAGTTGCCCGCGTTGGTTTATTCCACTCCACAAGTTTTCAATGTAATCGAGAACTTGTAAAGCACGTTTTTCCCAAACAGGGTTTTCGGCTTGCAAATTTAACATACAAGTTAGTGGGTCGGAATATTCCTCCGAGGTGTGTTCAACGTCGCTCATGCTTTTTGTGTACCCTTTCTCCATTTTCGACAAAGCATACAAACCTTCAAACAATTTTTCCTTGCTGTTAACCGCTTTTTTATCCTCGAAAGCAAAAAGAACCGGAACCCAGTTTCTCCACATTTCTACATCGTCGCCCCAGCCACCGCCAAACTGACCATCCGAAATCTGTCTATTATCAACCCACCAATGAATCAAATAGGTTAATTTTTCCAAAACCATTCGCTGATAATTTGCCCAATCGGGAGCTTTTTGATTTGCTTCAACTATTTCGTTCCACGGTTTATAATTGCCTAAATAGCCCTTAATTAATTCATTTTCAGGATAAGACCTTTGTGAAATTTTTAACAAGCGGAGACTTTCGTTTATGTACTTATTGCGATTTTCGGGAACTAAACTAATTTGCCCATTTTGAATTAAATGAGCGAGTAGCATCCTACTTCTGTAAAATGCTATTATCGGGGAAAAAAGATTTGACTCTTCAAGTTGAGGAAAAAAGAAACGATCGATTTTGCACTCACGAATAAAACCACATAAATATCCACTCGACTCATTTCCTTCGGAACCAGGATTTGCGTATTTCTCAAATCCATTTGCCCAACGATCTGCAATAAAAAATAATTTTCCCAGAATCTCCTTTTCATTTGAAGAAAACAAAGGATTTTTTAAGGCATCCTCAAGAAGTTTTGCACGCCTTTTTTCATCGTTTGTATTTCCAATCTTCAGAATTAATTTTTCTAAAGGATTATTTGTGTATTGCGCAAACAACTTTGTTGGCATAAAAGAAACTACAGTTGCAAGTGCTGTAATAGCTTGTATAAAATCTTTTCGGTCTAGGTTCATAGCGATTTTCTTTCCCTAAAAATAGATATTTAAACCCAATGATTTAATATTCCTTTAATGAATTATTAATTTAGCAAAAACAAATCTTACAGAATCATGAAAAAACTATTTATATCTATATTTTTTTCTCTTGTTTATTTTTCCGCAAGTGTATTAGCCCAACCATTTGAAGGAAAATACAACGAAGTGATTTATAAGGAATCTGAAGTTCCATCTCATAAATTACCAGATGTTTTGACCACATTTAACGGAGAGAAAATTGATAATATTGAAAAATGGGAAAAAGCGCGAAAACCTGAAATTCTCAATTTTTTTGAACAGAATTTATTTGGGGAAATCCCAGTTCCGCTTAGTGCAATTAAAAAATCTTTCGAGATTGTGTCAGAAGACAAAACTATTTTAGAAGGGCTTTGCACGCGCAAAGATGTTTTAATAACCCTAAAAAACGATATTGGAGAAGTAAAAATGCCACTTGTGCTTTTTATTCCAAACCATGCAAAAAAAACCGTTCCGGTAATTTATTTGGCCAATGGAAGCGATATAAAAAATAACAGACTGGAATTGGAAAACCTGCAACGATTTGGTTATACACGTAACGGAATTCCTTTGCGGGAATTAATGTTACGTGGAATTGGACTTGCGACTATCGACTACCAGGCATTTGCAAGCGATAACCGAAATAAAGACGGAAAAGTTAGTGGAGGAATTACTAATCTTTTTTTTGAAGCTGGACAGGAATTTACAAGAGAAAATGAATGGGGAATGATGGCAATTTGGGCTTTCGCAATGCGATCCGGGATGGATTATCTGGAAACTGATTCTGAAGTAAATGCCGGGCAAATTGCTGTTTTGGGATGTTCAATTGGTGGAAAAGTAGCATTGTGGGCAGCGGCTACCGACGAAAGATTTGGGATGACTTTATTGGCAACAGTTGGACATGGCGGTGATGCGATTTGGCGGCGTGAATTCGGCGAAACTCTTGAAAATATGTGTAAATATCTTCCAACATGGGTATGCAGGAATGCAAATAAATATGCAAAAAACATTCACGAGATGCCGGTAGATCAGCACTGTTTGCTGGCAACACTTGCACCCCGCCCATTTTATGTAAGCAACGCTCAGGACGATTTATGGGCCGACCCCAAAGGACAGTGGATCGGAACTTACAATGCCGCACCTGCATATAAATTATACAACAAAAATGTAGCTTTTTCATCACCCGAACAGCCGCAGGTTAATCAACCAATAATTGAAAGTAAAATTGGATATCACATTCGTTCAGGATTTCATGGGCTTGAAGTTTATGATTGGTTGAGGTACATGAAATTTATTGAATACCATTTTATTAGCACCCTATAACAACGATTTATCAAAATCATTTTCCAGAGAGAAGCACACAAATCGGAATTTAACTGGTCAGCAATAATATTTTCTATGAAACTAATTTCAGTCTCCGACTACACTCAGCCTGACAGTCCCAGTGAGCGGAGTCGAACTGTTATTCAAATTAGTTATAAATTTATTCTGTAAACAATTCATTATCTAAATAATTATATTTTAAAAACTATCCTAAAAAATATAAAATTGTTTTGACAAAATTAAGATGACTCCTGTTTTATGGGTAGAAAAATCTATGGTTCATTTGCAAAAAAGTAGTAGTTTTATAAAGTATTCCAACAAAAAAGTCGAAATATATTGTTGTTATATTTTTAAACTAAACTTTTACCAACTATAAAACTAAAACATGAAAAGAAGATCTTTTATACAAAAAACATCTGTCGGTTTAGGAAGCTTGCTTGTTTTTCCAACCTTGTCAAAAACCGTATTTCCCAATAATCCTGTGGCAGATGAATTACCAAAGTTTAAGGTTTGCAGATTAACTCATTCGCCAAAACACCACTTTTTTGGATATTATGGTATGTCGCCATGGAACCAGTCCGAAACAAAAATGGTGTGCCTCGAATCTGAATTTCAGGATAGATTACCCAACCCCGGTGAAACAGCAAACATTGGCCTGGTAAATCAGAAAAATGGTGCTTTTACTCCTTTGGAAAAAACCGCTGCCTGGAATCTTCAACAAGGATCTTTAATTCATTGGAATCCCTTAAAACCTGATTCGGAAATTATTTACAACGACCAAAAAAATGATGAATTGGTTTCGGTAAAACTTAACGTTAATAGTGGAAACAAATCACTTCTACCCCGCCCTATCAGTGCAGTGGCAACTACTGGAAAACATGCTTTAAGTCTTACTTACGGAAGATTGGGCCGCTTACGAAAAGTTGTTGGATACGCCAATTCTGTCGATCCGTATGCAAACGAAGCACATCCACAAAAAGATGGAGTTTTTCTTATCGATTTAGAAACTAATGAAACAAAATTGATAGTTAGCATTGCCGAAGTTTTTGAAAAATCGGTTACGGAATATCCTGAATTGGCAAAACGCCATATGTGGTTTAACCACACGGTTATTAATCCTTCCGGCACCCGGTTCTTATTTTTAGCCCGAACAAGAAATGAAAAAAATAACCTGGATTCTGCAATGTTTACAGCAAATATGGATGGTTCAGATCTAGCGCAAGTAATTCCGTTTGGAAGTGGCGTTTCTCATTTCGGCTGGAGAAACGACAATGAAGTTATTGCAACTTTCTACAAAAAAGGAGAAACGGATATGAAACATTATCTTTTTCCTGATAAAACATTTGATTACAAAGCTGTTGGCGACGGGTTCATTATTGGTAACGGACACTGTACTTTTACAGCGGATGGAAGATGGATGGCAACCGACCGAAAAGATAGCAGCAGTAATTCACAATCGGTTTGGCTTTACGATATGGAACTGGATAAAGGAATGATACTGCACGCCAAACCCGTAAATGAAAAGAGATATTTTTCGGGTGATATTCGTTGCGATTTTCACCCACGTTGGAATCCATCGGGAAATAAAATTTGTTTCGATGCTGTTGATAATGAAACAGGAACAAGACAAATGCATTTGATTGAATTTATAAACAGTTAAAATCAAAACTAACTTAAAACCAATAATATGAACTCACGTAGAAATTTTCTAAAATCATCAGTATTAATAAGCTCTGCTTTAGCATTTCCAAAGTTTGTATTTAGCACATTCAGCAATAACCTTCCAAATGTTCTAATTCTTGGCGACTCAATTTCAATTGGTTACACACCATTTGTAAAAGATTTGCTTAAATACAAAGCCAATGTTTTTCGTCCGATGCTGGACAATGAAAAGGCGGAAAACTGCAGTGGGACTACAAAAGGTGTGGATAATATCGATAGGTGGATTGGTACCACAAAATGGGATGTTATACATTTTAATTTTGGATTGCACGACATTAAACATGTTGACCCAGTAACCGGCGAAAACAGTAAAAATCCGGATCATCCGCACCAAGCTGATGTAAAACAGTATCGAAAAAATTTAAAAGTAATTGTTGAAAAATTAAAAGCCACCGGAGCCAAACTTATTTTTGCAACTACAACACCTTATCCCGATGAAGTTGGCGGTCCGCTTCGCAAACCCGGTATGCCTGAAAAATATAACAAGGCAGCCATAAAAATTATGAATTTTAATGGCATTGCAATAAATAATCTTTACGAATTTGTAAAACCAAGAATAGCCGATCTTCAACTACCAAATAACGTACATTTTAAGCCCCAAGGTAGTTTGGCGCTGGCCGAAAAAGTTATTGACAGAATTAATGAAGCACTTGAGAATTAGGCTGACAAATTGAATCAAAAACCATTCCTGATGAAAACCATTTTTTTAGTTTTTCTCACCTTTTTGACTGTATTTTCATCTGCCCAAAACTATACAACAAATGAGCAGCTTTTAAAAGAATTTCAAGATATAAAATTTGGAATGTTTGTTCATTGGGGACCTGTTAGTTTAAAAGGAACAGAAATTGGCTGGTCGCGTGGACGGGAAGTTCCGGCTGAAGAGTACGACAATTTGTACAAAGAATTTAATCCAACAAAATTTAATGCCAACGATTGGATAAAAACGCTGAAAGATGCAGGCATGAAATATTTTATTGTTACCTCGCGCCACCACGACGGTTTTAGCATTTGGCCAACAGAATATTCAGAATACGACATTGAAGCAACTCCCTACAAAAAAGATGTTTTAATGGAAATGAAAAATGCCTGCGATAAATACGGCATTTTGTTTGGCACATATTATTCAATTTGCGATTGGAAACACCCGGATTACCCACTTGGAAGCCCGGGTGGAAAAACAAAAAAAGAAACCGGTAATATGGAAAAGTTTATTCCTTTTCTAAAGGGACAAACCAAAGAATTAATTGAAAAGTACAACTCTAAAATTTTGTGGTTCGATGGCGAGTGGGAAGAACCGTGGACTCACGAAATGGGATTGGATTTTTACCAATATTTAAAAGGATTGGATGAAAATATTCTCATCAATAATCGGGTTGACAAAGGCCGAAAAGGAATGGAAGGAATTACCATTTCGAAAGAATTTGCCGGCGATTTTGCAACACCTGAACAGCGTGTTGGAACCTATGATATTGAAAATCCGTGGGAATCGTGTATCACCATTTGTAATCAGTGGGCGTGGAAACCCGATGATAAAATGAAAAGTTTAGAGCAGTCTTTATTCACCTTAATTAAAACTGTTGGTGGTGGTGGCAATCTGCTTTTTAATGTTGGTCCGATGCCCGACGGGAGAATTGAACCACGCCAGGTTGAACGTTTAAAAGAAATGGGCAGCTGGCTGGAAAAATATGGCGAAGCTATTTACGGAACAAAAGGTGGCCCGTACAAACCAAACCAATGGCTAGCATCAACCAGAAAAGGCAACACGGTTTATTTGCACTTAATGAACTACAAAAAACAACAGCTTGAAGTTCCATTTCCTGAAGATGTAAAAATTGAAAGTTGCAAAATTCTGAAAGGAAAAAAACTGGATTTTGAAAAATCAAGCGAAGTGTTAAAAATTGAACTTCCTAAAAATAATAATGAACTTGTTACGGTTGTGGAAGTAAAAATCGAAGGAAATTCAGAAAAATTAGAAACAATAGAAATCTACTAAAAATTATGTTTTCAGTAAAAGATAAAATCATAATTGTTACAGGAGCCAGCGGCGTAATTGGTTCGGCAATTTCCGTGGCTTTGGCAATAAATGGAGCAAAATTGGCAATTCTGGGAAGGCATGAAAAAAAGCTGCAAATTACTTTTGAAAAAATCGCTGAATTTGGAGATGAGCATATTCAATTTCCCTGCGATGTTCTGAATGTTGAATCGCTGCAAAAAGCGAAAGAGGCAATCCAAACAAAATTTGAAAAAATTGATGCATTAATAAATGTAGCTGGCGGTGCTACAAAAGGGGCTTCAACAAAAGTTGAATTTTTAAATGATGATACTCCGATGGAAGATTCCTTTTTTGGAGTAAACCTCGATGATTTCGGGTACACATCCGACTTAAATTTTATGGGAAGTGTAAATCCAATTAAAGTTTTTGGCGAATCGATGGCCGAACAAAAAAGTGGAAATATCATTAATATTAGTTCGATGGGCGCCATTCAACCGCTGAGCAAATCACCTGCGTACAGTGCAGGAAAAGCTGCAATTTCAAATTTTACACAATGGTTGGCAGTGCATCTTTCGAAGGTAAATATTAGGGTAAATGCAATTGCACCTGGATTTATTTTAACCGAACAAAATCGATTTTTACTGTTCGACGAAAAAACGGGAGAATTAACACCACGTGGAAAACGAATTGTTGATCACACACCGCAAGGAAAATTGGGTGCTCCCAACGATGTAATTTCAACTATATTTTGGCTGCTGGCCGAAGAATCATCTTTTATAACTGGAATTACCGTTCCGGTTGATGGTGGGTTTTCGGCGTACAATGGAATATAAGAAATGGGTAAAGTTATAATAGGAATTCACGGATTAGGAAATAAACCAAAGGCAGATTTACTTGAAGAATGGTGGTGGAAGTCGATTGATGAAGGACTACAAAAATACACAGACAATAAATTCAGAAAACCTAAATTCAAACTCGTTTACTGGGCCGACGTTTTACATAAAAATCCTGAGGATGAAAATATTTTGAACTCAGACAATCCTCTTTTTCTGGAAGAAAAATATATACCAGAAATTGTTGAACACAAAAACACAGAACATCCGCTTAGAAAAAAAATAATCGATACCATTTTAAGCCAATTGAATAATGTATTTCTAAACGATGATTATTCACTAAATTTCTCCGGATTAAACGACTTAATTATTAAAAATTATTTTAGCGATTTAGAAGCGTATTATAACAGTCAAACTAACGATAAAAATCAGCTAATAAGAAACGTTCTTCATAACAGATTAAAAACAATTTTAATACAACATAAACGCGATGACGTTTTACTAATTGCACATTCAATGGGTTCAATTGTTGCATACGATGTGTTGACACTTTTTGCTAAGCAGCTTAAAATAAAAACACTTATTACAATTGGCTCTCCGCTTGGTGTGCCGTTTGTAATAAGCAAAATTGCAAAAGAACTTCATCTTAATAACAGAGAAACCCAAAGGCCTGAGATACCTTTTTCAATTCAAAAAAGCTGGTTTAACTTTTCTGATTTGGAAGACAAAGTTGCATTTAATTATCATTTAAAAGATGAATTTCTGGTAAATGAAAAAGGTGTAAAAATCACTGACTTTATTGTATCAAACGATTATACTATTAATGGGAATCATAATCCACACAAGTCATACGGATATTTGAGAACTCCCGAACTTTCGGAAAAAGTTTATGCTTTTCTCACTGAAAAACGAAAATCGTTTTATCAGCAATTATTTGAATTCATTCAGAATATTTTTAAAGTTGCAAATAATGGGGGAAAACAAAAGTGAACTTAAAAATATTTGGGATTTATTCTCTAAAAAAAGTAATACTTGTGGCTTGAGATTATTCCCAAACCTCAAGTATTAAATTAGTTTGATTCAATCATGAGATTCGATATGCCATACCTTTTCAACTGTGTACAAATTCGCTTTTATTGCAGTTGTCCATTCTTTTACTTTTGCAGACAAACCAGATTTCATTATTTTCTCTGCATGCTCACTTTTCATAAAATTTGTAAACTTTTCGCGACTTGACCACATTGACAAACCTGTTACGGGACCATTTTTTTGTTCAGGTCTTAATGTCATACTCATTAACGCACCATCTTGTTCTTTAATCATCGATGATGTCTCAATTACTATGTTCATTACATCATCAAAGTGTTCTTCCTTTGGGAAATAGTACTCTGTCACTAAATAATAATTACTGCTCATTTTATTCAATTTAATAGTTAAATAATTTTATTACTATGTTATTGATGCAAATATAAATATTTTATTTCATTTACATACTATTTATTTGTTATTTTGTGTTTTTTTGAAATTAATTCCTATTTTTGAATTATGAATAAGTCACTAAATATTGTAAAAGAATTTATTTCCTTTCTTGAAAAATACTCACAAGAAAAAGGAAATGAACCATCAGATTTTAAAGAATTTATACTTTGGGTTAACGAATATATTTTTGATAATAATCAATCAGAAAAATTAGGACATGGTTCGAATGATCTAAATATTGAACTTACTTTTTTGTTGATTACTCAAAGTAAATATTATAAAGCGTATGTAAAAAAAGCTTTGTTAAATTCAGAAATTAATACTGCCGATAGTTACAGTTTTCTGTACCACCTGAGCCTGGTCGATAGTTTTAGGAAAATGGAATTAATTAATATTCATATGTTGGAAGCTCCGTCGGGTATCGAAATTATTAAGCGATTATTGAAAAAAGGTTTAATTGAAGAATTTGATGACAAAGATGACAAAAGAGCCAAGCGAGTAAAAATTACGAAAAAAGGTTTAAAAGAGATTGATAAACTAAAATTTAAAATGCAAGAAGTTTATTCAAACATGTCGGCAAATATGGACTTAAATGAAAAATTGCACATAATATCTTTTTTAAGGAGATTTAGTGACTTTCACAAGGAAAATACAGATTAAGTCATGTTATAATTTCTGAGTTTTTGTAAATACTAATATAATTCCTTCGACATTGTTTATATCTTGTAACAGTACATCTTTCATCATTTTCATAAAAATTATTACATTCGAAACTTGAAATAATTGAGCTGAGAATACCACAAAAAAACCAATTTAACGACCGAAAAAACAAATGCAAATTGTAATTCTCGATTCCGGATATAAATCGTACGCTTTTGAAAAAGAGCTATTTGAAAGAAATGGATTTACCCTAAAAATTCATCCTTTGTACAAAGGCGAAAGACAAGAAAAAATAAAATTCGCCAAAGAAGCACACGGACTTTTGGTGAGACACACCGAAATAAACACTGAATTTCTTTCGCAAATGAAAAACCTGAAAGCCGTTGTTCGTTACGGTGTTGGTTACGATAATATTGATTTGGAAGCCTGTACAAAATTTGGAGTAAAAGCGGCCAATGTTCAGGGTTACGCCAGTCACTCGGTTTCCGATCATGCAATGGCATTAATGTTTTCGTGCACGCGCGGAATGTGGAATACACAAAATCAGTTAATAGAAAAATTTGCTGCTCCACCCGTTGAAGACATTTTTGAATTGCACAACAAAACACTTGGAATTATTGGCCTCGGACGTATTGGAAGTGAACTGAGCAAAAAAGCAGCTCCACTTTTCAAAAATATTATAGCTGCCGATCCGTACAAATCGCAGGATTATTTTAATCGGTTATTGGTTAAAAAAGTAACACTTAAAACTTTGTTTGAAAATTCAGATGTAATAAGTATTAATTGCAATTTAACCAAAGAAACAATGCACATTTTAAATTCCGAAACTTTTAAATTATTACAAAAAAGACCGGTAATTATTAATACTTCGCGGGGAGAAACGATTGATGAAAAAGCACTTTTAGAAGCACTCCAGAATAACAAAATCCACAGCGCCGGATTGGACGTTTTTGAAAATGAACCGACCAATGAAAAACAACAAAGCTTAATCGATCATCCACGAACAATCTGTACCGGACATTATGCGTGGTACTCCGACCGCGCTGCACAAGAACTCCAAAAAAGGGCAGCTCAAAATCTGGTTAATTTCCTTAACGGGAAAGTGGTAGAAGATGAACTTAAATAATAAGCTCAAAAAAATAACAGACAAAACTGTATTTTTTATTGACATTAATTATCAGATTGCGTAACTTGTCGCAAATCAGATAATTTTAAATGAATGAAAACTTATTATGATATTCATTGCCACATTTTTAACAAAGATGTTATTATCAGAAAACTTGTTAACGTTGTTCAATCGTTGCTGTCCATAAAAAACATGTTGGAAGGTGAAGTGTCGGCTGAAGAATTAAAATACAAAATTGAAGGAATAAACAAAACTCTGATAGGAGTTACTCAAGATTCTAGCGAGGATGTATTTAAATCGTTAAACAGTGTTTACGAAAGTAAAGTTGTAACAACACCGTTAATGTTCGACCTTTCGTTTGCCGACGATAACGACGATGACGAGCATCGTAACAAACGTTACAGAAAAAGAATTAAACGTGTGTTTTGGCTTATTTCCGTTATTCTACCTTTTATTAGAGGAAAAGTAAAACGTAAATATAAGAGCCAGGAGCTGGCAGATGCTATTGATAAAATTCGAGATACCGTGAAAACTTTTAACAAAAGTATTGACAAAAAATCGGATAAAGAGGTTGAGATTTTTGATGATGCGAATTACGACCAACAAATTATTGATTTAGAATATTTGGCCGATAAATATAAATTTATTCGTCCGTTTTTTAGTGTTGATCCTCGCCGGGAATACAAAGGTGATATTAACACTATTGAGAATTTGGAGCAAAAGCTTTTAAGCAGCGACGCTAAATTTTCCGGAATTAAATTATACGCACCTGCCGGATTCTCTCCTACTGACCCGGTTTTAATGGGAACAAACAGCCAGAAAGGTGTTTATGCTTTATGTCAGGAGAATAATATTCCCTTAACAGTTCATAATTCAAATGCCGGTTTCGCTTGTCTTTCTACCGTTTTAAAAGTTCGTGGGCATGTAAATATGCACGGCAATGTTATTAAAATAAACAAGCCAATTACTTTCGAAAACAAGTTTTTTAGTTTAAAAGCAAGCGAAGCAATTCACGAAAGAGCAAAAATTTTAAATCATCCAAAAATTTGGGCTTTAGTTTTAAAAAAGTATCCAAACCTCACTATTAATTTTGCTCATTTTGGTGGAAGCGATCAAATAATGGAATATATTAATTATTCAATTGATGAGAAAAAAATTGATGATGAAATTTTTGAAGATGCAATTCTTCATTTAAAACCTAAAGACAAAGAAATAATTTCATCTGCCTATTTTAAAAAACGCAACAAAATGGTTTTGCGAGATAATCTCACAATTTCGGAGCGGACAAAAGTTTGGAATGCAATGTACCGTGCAGGTTTAATCGATAATTGGGCCAAAGGAATTTTCGATTTAGTAAAAAATCCAAAGTACCCAAATGCATATACCGATCTTTCTTGTTTCTCCGAAGGAATGCTTGTTCATTCTCCAAAAAATAATGAGTTAACATTTTCGATAAAAGAAGAATTAGGAACTTTTAAAAATAGCTTTTATAACAAATTGTCTGATTACGAAAAATCGAAATTCCTTTACGGATCGGATTTTTTTCTTGCGCAGTTTTTTGGTCCTACAATGGAACAGTATTATGCTGATTTTAAAGAGGCTTTTGGCGATGATTTCGATATAATTGCCAGTGTTAACCCAAAACGTTTTTTAAACGATTAATTGATTTAAATAACTCAAAATAAATAAAAATGGAACAGCTATTAAAAATTGCTTTTAACGAATTGGGAACCGAAGAAATTATAGGTTCGGAACACAACCCGGAAGTTTTAAAATATGCAAAAGACACAGAAATTAGAGGAATAACCAGTGATGAAATTCCATGGTGCAGCACTTTTGTAAACTGGGTAGCATGGAAAGCCGGTTTGCAATTTTCGGGAAAACCTAACGCACGTTCATGGTTAAATATAGGAACAAAAGTAACATCTCCGGAACCTGGCGATATTGTTGTATTTTGGCGCGAAAGCCCACAGTCATGGAAAGGACATGTTGGGATTTTCCTGGGTGTTTCGCCTGATCGGAAACGTGTTTACTGTTTGGGTGGAAACCAGGGTAACCGGGTTTCTGTCTCGGCATATCGGTTAAATACTGTTCTTTCGTATCAACGATTGGCAACTGTAAAAAAATTAGTAATTCCTGAACCAATTTTACAATTGAAAAGCAAAGGGAAGAATGTTGTTGCTTTACAGGATGCCTTAAAACTTTTAAATATAAATGTGGGTACTTCGGATGGCGATTTTGGCAAAAAAACAGAAGCCGGAATAAAAGAACTGCAAACCCGAAAACCAAATCTGGCCATCGATGGAATTTACAATGCTGAAACAAGGGATTTGCTTGAATCATTGTTTCAGGCATAAAATTAATTTGTTGCATTTGTAATTTGAATCTACGTATAAAACTCCCGGTTTTTAAGGGAGTTTACTATTAAGAAAATCATTTAATTTTGCTTCGTAGAAATTGCACTGAATAAATAAAATAAACCTGTTTAATTTTATCTGTTTGCAAGTCGCTAAAATTAAATTTATTCACGCTTTTTCAAAGTAAAGCGAATTAAATTATCAAACTGGCTCGCCACTACAAACACGACAAGTATTTCACCCACAAATACAATGAGTTTTGAATTTTCGCCAAAAAACGGCATTTGGAAATCAACTAAAAATTGAGTGGCAAAAATCCCAAAGAATGCGCCTATAAAAAAGAAAATCCACGATAATTTCAGGTTGCTCCAAACCGAACGGCGACTGGACTCTTTTGCCTGGATTTGTTCCATCACATTATCTTCAAAATCTGAAAATTGAATTTCCAACTTTGAGTTTTGCATTATATTTTTGAAATCTTTTTCTTTCATTCTATGTCTTTTACAATAACGACTCAACTTCATTTTTTAGCAAATTGCTCAACTTCTCTTCCATCGTTTTTCTCGCCCTGTGTAAAGTAACTTTTGCTTTCGATTCGTCCCAACCCGTCATTTCACAAATTTCTTTAATACTGTTTTCATTCAAATAAAAAAGGCGCAAAACCAAACTTTCGTTGGGCGACATATTTTTCAAAACTTCATTCACAAAAAACTTCTGGTCAGATTTTTTTAATTCATCTTTCTGAAAATCTTCCAATTCAATCACTAAATTAGTGTAATGCACTTTTTCCTTTTGAACAGATTTGAAAGATTCGTTAATTACAATGCGAATAAACCAAGTGCTAAATTTCGATTTTCCTTTAAACGATTTAAGGTTTTCGAAAGCTTTTACAAAAGCCTCCTGCACAACATCCGCAGCTGTGAATTCATCTTTAACAACAGAAACGGCAACCGAAAAAGCCAGATCTTTGTATGTTGAAACAAAGAACCGAAAAACTTCCGTATCGCCGTTTAAAACCTTTTTTATGATGAGTTCTTCTATCAATTAGTTTTTTGGTTTATCTGCGAAATAAGCGATTATTATAGATATCGCAGCAAAAAATAATGTGATACCAAGCACAAATGGACCTTCAGAAACACTATTTAAATTTTGAAAATTTTCAAAATTAGTTCCTAAAAAGAACATGGAAACTAATAATCCGAATGATGAGCCTGTTAAAATTATTCCAAGTTTTAACCAGGGAAATTTGAACTTAATTTCTTGTTTTGAATAAATTTCAGAAACATCTTTCCCACTTTCAATAAGGGCCATTCTCTCTTTGTTACGCGCTTTCAGATAAAAATACCAGGCAAGAAAAACTGCCGCAAAAAAACCAAGCCAAACAAGGGCTTCCATATAATCATTTCTCATTTTTAATAATTTTAAGATTCGCTGCTTTGATACATCAATTGATAAAAAGGTTACAAGAATTACAAATTAATTGCAAATAAATTGTTGTGAAACGGATTCACTATAAAAATTACTAAAATTATCGGTCTTCGCTTTTATCTTCCAATAATAGGTTTTACCGGTTTCAAATTCAGTTACTGTTTTAGTGTGAGTAAGTAATTTTAGATCCTCTGGCAAATCATCTTCGTTTTTATCACAGGCAGTTCCGCAAAGTGAGAAAAATAGAATTACACAAATAAAACTAATTACTGTTCTCCTCTTTATTTTAATAAATGGCAGTAATACAAACAGATATACAAAACCGTAATATCTCTTTTCAGATGCTGAGTTTAGATTAACAAAACTTACTTTATGGGAATTTGAAAAATCGGAGTTGAAAGAATAAATTACTTCATAATTGCTATCGGGCAATCCATCCCATGAAAAAATGACAGAAGTTTCTCCTTCTTTTTTATTAACTGAGGTCGAAATATTTGAAATCATTGAAAACAAATCCGGAATATTATACGTGCGGTTACCGTTTTGCAACTCCTCTGTAAGATTTATAGTTATAAACTCATTGTAATTATGAAAATGAAACAGGTAAATCAACCCATTTTTCAAGTCATAAATAGTTGAATATTGCGTTGGATATTTCCCTTCCTGGTGTGTGTGAGCCAAAACAGAACCAATGAAATTAGGATCTAGTTTAGACATCTGTCCCAGCATTTCGCATGCTTTATTATACCTCCAGCAAGGATATCCACCAAGCTCAGGGTTAGATTGATAAAAATTAGTTAACACCTGATAATCATTTTCTTTATCCAGAATATTATCGCCTTCAACAATTACAGATTGTCCGTTTGAATCACCAACCAGGTATTGAGCTTTGTATTGATCTTCGCAATAATAATTTGCAAAAATTTTTCTTGCTTCCTCAACATTCGCACACTCCTCAACAACTTTTTGCATTATCGGAATCTGCAAATTTGTTTTACCGGATTCCGAAATTGGCATTTCCAGATAGGGCCCTGAAGTCCCGTCCCAGAATAAACCCTGATCGTTCATTCCACCCTGCGGAAAACCACTTCCCCAACCAAATTTTACCCAACCATGTTTTCCATTACTTGCCGGATAAAAAAACATTTTGGATGCCGGATTACTCCAATCTTCATTATTTCCTGCCAGAATTACACCCTCTTTTTCAACATAAAAGATGGTGCAAGAATCGGTTTTCTTAACAAGTATAATTAATAATAAAGTGATTATTAAATATTTAAAAGTTGTTTTCATGGCTTATAAATATTAATCCAGATTTATTCAATTTCATATAACCTTCTCGGTCCAGCCAACTACGGCTGCAGGCAAAGTATGAGCCAGATAAAGAATACAAGCGGCTACCAAAACATTTATAGTTTCTTTATCAACCAGGGCAAATCCATAGATTAAAAGAAGTGTAATTATGGCAAATGCGCTGTAAGAATAACGTAGTGCATTTAATACAACCTGCATTTGTCGTTCGTCAAGCTCGCTTTTTGCCGAGTGAACAATTTTCCATAATTGAGTTTTAACAAACGTTTTATAAAAAGTTGCTCCGGCAATCAAAATTGCTAATCCTCCACCGATAAAAAAAACGATTGGTTTTTCAAGAAAACGAGCGAAGTAAAAAAAGAAAACTAAGAGGGTAACTGAAATATAATTAATAATAATCCATACCCTGCGCGATTGTTTTGAAAGTTGATGATTCATTTTATTTTCCTCCTATTTTATTTTTAAGTTCAACAATTTCTCCAATTAATGATTTTAGAGGTTTTGGCGAAAAAATAAGTTCAATTGGCAATCCAAAATATTCACTGATTTTAAAAGCCAAATCTAAACTTGGATTGTATTCTTCACGTTCGAGATATCCAATGGTCTGAAAATTGACACCAATTATATCGGCCAGATCCTGCCTCGAAATACCTTTCTCTTTTCGTAAAACCGAGATTCGATTATAAAGCTTACGTGATTTCATAAATATAATAATTTACACTTTTTGTTGTAAATATACAATACTTTGATTTATATACAATACATAAGCAATAATTTTTTATAATTCAATTTACATTTAGTTGAAGTTTTTTAGTTGAAATGAAAAATAGCGAACAATTGAAAGATCATTCTATTATATTTACTCCAATTATTTTCATTCATTTCACAAATCAAAGTTCAACAATAGAATTATGAAGTATTCAATTTTTACATTATTAATAGTTTTGATAATATCCATAAAAGGATTTTCACAGGTACAAAATTTCGAAAAAGTGAGCCAGGAATGGAAAACCGATACCGCAAAACATTCATTACCATTAAATGAATTCAGGGCGCTTTTAAAACGCGACGGAATTCCACCCATCGATAATCCAAAATACATTTCTGCAAGCGATTCAAAATCTCAATATTTTGTGCACGAACCAGTAATTGTTATCGAAAATAAAGGGGATGCAAAAGCAATCCCTTTAAATATTTTAACTTACCACGAGATTGTAAACGACAACATTGGAGATTTGTTTTTTTCGGCAAGTTACTGTCCGCTTTGTAATTCTTCAATTGCTTTTAACCGCAAGCTCAATTTTAATGATAAAGATTATTTACTTGATTTTGGCACATCGGGAATGTTGCGAAACAGCAACCTTGTGATGTGGGACCGGCAAACAGAAACCTGGTGGCAACAATTTGTTGGGGTTGGAATGGTTGGGAAACTCACCGGGGCAGAATTAGAAATGTTACCAGCACAAATTATTTCTTTGGAAAATTTTATTGAAAACTATCCAAATGGAGAAGTACTTTCTAACGAAACTGGTTTTGAAAAACAAAAGCAAAGGTACGGAACCAACGTTTACGAAGAATACGATTCGAAACCTAATCCACGACTGTTTTTTGGCGAAATAGACGACAGGTTGCCAGCGATGGAACGTGTAATTGACATTCAATCAAAAGGCGAATTTAAAATTTATCCGCACTCTATAGTTGCAAAAGAAAAAGTAATTAATGACGAATTTAATGGGCTGGAGTTAGTTTTATTTTTTCAATCAGGAACAAATTCTATTCTTGATGTAAAAGATATTTCTAAAGCAAAAGATATTGGTTCAATTACTGTATTCGAAAGAGTAATTAACGAAAAGAAGCTAACTTTTAAAAAGGATGGAAACAATTTTAATGACATTGAAACCGGATCGACATGGACAATTACCGGCAAATGTATAAAAGGCAAATTAAAAGGTGAAAAACTTACACCTATTCGATATGGAAATCATTTTGCGTTTTCGTGGTTTGCTTTTAATCCGGAAAGTGAGATTTACAAATAGTAATTGCTTTCATTCCCGTGAAAACGGGAATCTCCAACATTCTGGTTTTGATTCCCGTTTTCACGGGAATGATGCAATAATACCGATTTAACAACCAAATGTCGCATACTTTCGTTTTACTCAGCATACTCCTTTGTTGTAGTATCGGCATTAACCATTGTAAACTTCGAAATTGCCATGCGGCATTTCAAAGTACAATTGGTATAAAAAGTTATTTCTGGATTTTCGATCGTTTTTCCCAATTCTCGCGGGCATGCTTTTGCAAATCTTCTACTTTGTCCGATTCGTCAACAATTTCTAAACCTAAAAGAGTTTCAAATAAATCTTCCATTGTAACCAAACCAACCACACTACCAAAACTGTCGGCAACCATTGCCAAATGTTGGCGTTTCAGAATTAATGTATCCATTAATTTTGCCACGGTAAAACTATCTTCCACGAATAAAATATCGCGCTTAATTCCTTTAACTTTTTTAGAATGATTGTCTTCAGCCAGATTTTCTAAAATACTATCTTTTAAAACCAATCCCGTAATGTTATCCGGCTGCTCACTAAAAACCGGAATTCGCGAATATGCAAATGGTTTATGCTCCTTATAAATTCCTTCCATTGTCAACTCCTCGTTAATTGTGAGAACTACCGAACGAGGTGTCATAATATCTCTTACTTTTAGTTTTTCGAGACGCAATAAATTTTGAATAATTGATCTCTCTTCGCTATCTATTGCACCACTTTTTAACCCGGCGTCTGCCATGGCCGTAAAATCGGCGCGGCTGAAAACACTTCGTCCTTTGTCAGTTTTTATGTGACGGGTAATCCACTGGCTCATCCAAACAAAAGGGGCCAAAACAATTAATATTACCCGTAACGAGCGCACGGTAAATCCAGTTAGCTGTTTCCAGTAATTTGCGCCCAATGTTTTTGGAATAATTTCTGAAAGAATTAAAATAGATAAAGTCATTAATCCAGCAATCAATGACTCAAAACTAATTTCAAAAAAATACAGGTTTATTTGGTGTGACCCAAATAATTTGCCTGCCTGCACGCCAACTCCAATTGCGCCAACAGTATGAGCGATGGTATTTAATGTTAAAATTGCAGAAAGTGGCCTATCGATATCTTCTTTGTAACTGTACAACCATTTGCCAATTTTTGGTTTCTCAGTTTGCATTCTACTTACATAGGCAGGGGTAATGCTTAACAGAACTGACTCCCAAATTGAACAGAGAAAAGAAAAGAGAATTGAAATTGTAAAGAATAAGATTAATGTTACCATAATTTATTTGAACACAATATTCAACGAAAATAGGCAATTTGAAATTAACAAAAAAAGGACATTTATTAAATCGATCATCCCAATGTAAATAAGCCATTCAATACAGCAAATAAATATCTGACCAAAATCTCGCCAATTTTAGTAAAAATCACAATGTTAAATCTATAAATCAAGAATTTGCAAAGGATTCAAAATAACTTTTTCTTTTGTAACTAATTCCGTTTCAGAAGAACCTGAAACCTTTTGTAAATATTGCTTTTTTGCTTTTACAGGGAAATCCAGATGATAAGGTTTACATTTCGGAATTACCGACATTGCTTTTTTTGCTCCCTCGTAAAGTGCTTTTCGGGTTTCTTCAAACGGATAAAGTTCGGCTGCCTCCCTCGACAATCCTTTTTTTGTGGCAACCGTGACTACATTGTCGCCAAAAAAATGTGTGGCTTCGCGGCAGGTTGCCACATCTCCGGTTACCATAATAAACGGGACACCGTAATAACCTGCAATAACAGCATTCTGTACCAATTCCCCCGATTCGACTCCATTATACCAATAACGATTCTCCGATTTCGACGATTGAGTGTGATTCAAAACCCCGTCGTGAGTGCCATTCATTGCATGGAAACCAACCATTACCATTGCTGCAAAAGAACTATCAAGTGTAGTAAGATTGCCGGCCCCAGATCTGGGTTTTCCGGTAATGTACGTTGCGCCCGGTACCATTAAATGTGGAACAACTGCCTGGTTTCCATGACCATCGAGTACAACCACTTCGGTAGCACCACCATCTCGGAGTCCATTAATAACTGCTGCCAAATCATTCATAAAATATTCGCAGGCCTGAATATTTTCAGGCGAACCTTTTTCACGAGTCTGGGTAAAATTGAAAACACCGCTGATTCCTTCCAAATCGGTGTTTACATAGATTTTTATTTGGGCTGAAATCTCAAGGCTATTCATAAAAATAACAACAGTTGCAAATAAAAATATACGTATTAATTTGATTGCTGAATTACTTCGAAATGGAAATAGTGACGATTTAGTTTGTTTCATTTTAACCTTGTTTTAAAATTGTGAATAAGGTAATTCTTTATTTTGGATTTTTCTTGTTCAATTTTTATTTCACCTGTTTTTATTGTTATGGGGTGCTTCGAATTCCGATTCGAAGTTTAAGAAATGGCGATTTGGAAATCGCCACACCTGAGAAGTCTCAGCTTAAGAATTCACCGGGTGACTTTGAGTCACCCGGTGAATAATTATAGATTGAGCACTAAATTAGTAATAAAAAACTCCATCATCCTGTCGGTGGAAACGGCAGTGTGTCCGCGGTCGGGGCCAACCTGAACTTCGAAACTTTTAGCGGCTTTTTGCAGAGCCTGAATAAGTTGAAGGGAATTTGACGGATGCACATTATTATCGGTGGTTCCGTAATAAATCATTAATTTCCCTTCTAAGTTTTCTGCATAATTTCTAAGGTTGGCGGCATCGTAACCTTCTTTGTTATTTTCCAACAGGTTCATAAAACGCTCGGTATAAATATTATCGTAGTTGCGCCAATCCATAACACCCGAATTTGCAACTGCGGCGTGAAAAACATCGGGGAATCGTAAAATACAGGCTGCTGCTGTTGTTCCCCCATAAGAAGTTCCGTAAACCCCTACCCTGTTTTTATCGAAATACGGCCGGTTGTACAACGATTTTATTCCTTCAGCAAAATCATCCATTTCAACAATACAAAGTTTGCCGTACAATTTATCCAGCATTTTTTTGCCTTTACCGGCTGCGTTTCTTCCATCAATGTTGGCTATTAAAAATCCATATTCAGTTAACGAACTTGGAGTAGTAAAATTCTCGCGAAAAGCATTTGTTTGTGGCCCTCCGTAATTGGATAAAATAAGGGGGTACTTTTTATTGGGATCAAAGTTGGAAGGGAAATGCAACATTCCGTGTAATTCGGTTTCACCATCGGCTGAGGTAAAAGTAAAAACTTCCACTTTTTTTAAGCCCAGTTCGTTAAATTTGGACATGTCGCTTTCGGTCAGTTTGGAAACTAACCGTCCCTTTGAATCAATTAATTGGGTAAATGGAGGAATAGCATGAGTCTGTGCAACATCAATAAAATATTTTCCGTTTGGCGCAATTTGCACACTGTGATTGTAATTAGGATCGGTTAATCGAACATCGTTTGTTCCATCTAATTTACAGCGATGCAATTGTAATTTCATGTGGTTGTCGCCACTGCGAGCCATGTAATAAAACATTCCGGCCTTTTCATCAACTTTAACAATTCCTGCAACTTCAAAATTATGTTGGGTAATTGCATTTATTAAACCTTCCGTTAAATCACATAAGTAATAATTTTTAAAACCATTTCTTTCCGACTCCCAGATAAACCGTTTTTTATCTTCCAGAAACTGCATTGTTGGAGTATTTTCTGTAAAACTTGCCGGCCACTCTTCCCGAACAACAACTCTGCATTCACCCGTTTTCGCGTTTGCAGCTGTCCATTCCATAATATCTTGTTTGCGGTTGGTTCGGTGAAATAACAGTTCTGTTCCATCGGGCGACCATTCAATTTTATAAACGTAATGACCAACTACGTTATCATCAAACGGATTTCCATCGCGAACATTAACCGTTATTGTTTTTTTAGTTTCAAGGTCGTAAATCATTAAATCAACAACCGGATTAATAGCTCCAACTTTTGTGTAAGCTTCAATATTCATCGAATCATAAATTTCGGTCTGTTCGTACTGCAAATAATAGTTGCGGACTTTGCTCATATCGAAATGATAAAAAGCCAGTTTTTTATTGTCGGGCGACCACCACATTGCATGGCGTTGAAACAACTCTTCGCCATAAACCCAGGTTGCAGTTCCAAAAGTAAAACGCTTTTCTACAGAACCTTCCGTTGTCACAATAATTTCATTATTCCCTTCAGAATCTGTTATAAACACATTCCCATCCCGATAAACCGCCTTTAATTTCTCATCCGGAGATTTCTCTTCAGTAAATTGCCGGCCACGAGCTGGTCCTCCAGCATACATTCTTCTGTACCTCGCCATTGGCGATTCTTCCTTTTCGGCCTCACCAATAATTTCTGCATCTTTCGCTCTTACATCGAAATTATATTGCTTCCCGTCGATACTGTATTTAAAAGATTTTCCGTCATCGGCCCATATTGCTGAAATACGGCCTTGTTTTACTGAACTTCGTATTTGAGGCGAAATTTCGGTATATCGATCATAACCGGGCATCGATTTTATCCACTGCTGGGCATTTACTTTCTCTGTTAGAGAACTAATAAAAACGATAACAATAAACTGAAAAATAAATTTATGAATCTTCATTATCACAACTTTTTAGGATTTTATTACAAACAAAAACCAAACATAACCGGGAAAATTCGATTTACAAAATTTTCAAATAATTTTTTGTTATTATACCAATTTGTTCTTCAAAATGCCACATAGCAAATTTTGAAGTTACAATGATTAATACCGATATTACAATAAAGAAGCAGACTGAACAAAGTGAAAGTTTGTGAAATCTTGTTGTCAAATTGATGTTATTCAGTAACTTATAAATATAAAAAATCTAAAGTTGACTATCCCCGTTGCAAGCGAAAAGGAATTATTTTATTAAAACAATTCTCATAAGAACTTTTGAATTATAAAATAGGCATTTGTTAACCCAATTTTCAGAATAAATGAGTACCGGCAAAATAGATTTTATGCATAGTTTTGTTATGCAATTAGAAAGAGTTAATTAGTATTTCATAGATTATAGGTTTTTGGTTAGTTAGTTTTTCATAGGTTAGTTTAGTTAGTATTTTACAATTTGATGAAGATTTTGGTGGAAAAGGGCGTGAGCAACCCTTTAAAAATTGATTTAATCTTCTAAATATCCCGGCAATTAGCCGGGATATTTAGTTTTTAAATAAAATCGTTACTAAATTATATATCCGAATTTTTAATGTTAAAAAAGTGAAACCCAAAAACTAAACTTACTTATTTTTAATTGAAATATTTTTAACCATAACAAGTTCAATTTGAATATCGCATTCAAGGTAATTTTATTGTTTAATTTATTGAAAAACGATTGTGCGCCCCACCCAATTCTCCATGAATATTTATGGAAACAAAGGTTAATACTGCTATTACAAAAATTATTGCAATCAGATAAATAATCCATTTTCCTGAGTCAACTTTATCTGTAAGCGATTCGAAAATTGCCGGTCTTTCTTTTCTACTCAAAACAAAAATCACAAGTAAATTAAGCAAATATAGGTGATGATTAAAATGTGTAACTCCTGCGAATAATCCTTTTAAAGTATAACTTAATACAATATAAACGGATAATAAAATCAGGAAAAATAACATCACATCACTTTTTTTGAAAATAGATTTATTCAATTTCCAACAGAGAATCACTGCCATTGCCAGCATTAAAATTGCTGAAAAAGCGGCACTAAATTTTGCAATATTTTCTGGATTTTGTAAGTCTTTAAAATTTCTGAAGAGATGCTCGAATGCAAGTGTTTCCCGAAATATAATTAGTGGAATAAAAACAACCACCAAAAACAAAGCAATACTATTCTCCCATTTTTTTGGAACCGTTTCTTCCTGAACCCATTTCGAACTAAAAACACCGTACGCCATTCCTGTTCCACCAAAGAATCCGATGCTGTATTCCATTACATTCCACATATTAAAATTTATCTCCAACACATTGCCAAATATTTGCAGGAAATTTCCAAAGGCAAAGCCAAAACCACCTCCCAATGCAGCAAAAATTGCAACCCGAATTGCAGAGTTTCGTTTTTCACGTGCCATGTACCAAAGCATTGCCAGTCCGGCTCCTAAACAAACTGCCCACGCTTCAGAACGAGGTGGAGTCATTTTTATGCCAATTTGCGCGATTAGGAAAAAATATGAAATTATTCCACCGGCTGTCATTTGGGCAATTAACGACCCCCATTTTACACGATTCCCTTTTGTTGAATCGAGTGTGAGTCCGACCAAACCACCGCCAAGTAAACCAAATAATGCACCAATTACGAATAACATTCCCAGTCCGTAAAACGCATTTACAAAATTATCTGCACGTCCAAAACCAACGACTCTACCGTAACTAATCATTCCCCCCGCGCCCCAGCCTACTGCCGAAGCAAGTGCAACGAGAATCATTTTATTGTACCAGTCTTTCCGGTTTGAAACTAACACAACAGCCAATCCGCCAATTGCACCAGCCCAGGCTGCTCCCTGTTCATGCCCAAACTGACCGCGAATTGCCCATGCCGTAGCCAACGACATTGCAACTACCAGAATGCTAATCCATTGCTTTTTATTTTTCATATTTTAGTTTTTAATAAGAAACATATCGTATAATAAAATCGATGCATTGCATTTCTCAACCATTCTAACTTTTGCTCCATGCATCTTAATTATTTTTATTTAACGATCTATCGTGGAGCAATGAAATTTGTTTGTTAATTTTACACAGGGCGTTGCCCTGTGCTAATATCTTTGGCTCTTTCAGAGCTTTTTATATTTCAATTTTCTTGTTGTTATTTGATTTTTTTCAATTTATTAAATGAACCCGGCCAACTACATTCAAGCTCTTTTTTACCATTCAAATCGCGAATCCAGGTATCGAAACTACGTTCTCCCTCTTTTAAAACAATAACTCGACCTCCAGCTTTTGGGTCTCGCTTTCCGCGCATAACTTTTGTAACCCTGCCATAAGCCAAAGCAATATTGTAATGCACTCCAATATAATCGTTAATATGGTCGTGACCAACAAAAGTTCCCATTACATCACCACTTTCGAGCATGGCCGAAAACATTCCGGTATTTATATCCGGACTGCATTCATCTTCATTTTTAACGCCAATCGGACGGTTTACTTTATTTTTCCAGGCATTATAATATTCGGGTAAGGGAATGTGAAAAAATGCCAAAGCCGGCAAAGGATTTCCATCGTTTGCAAATGTATAATTACTGCTCTTTTCGCGATACCAATTTACCTGAGAAAAATCGAACCAACCATATCCATCAACTGTTGGTTTTAATGTACTGTACGAATTAGAATCCATGCAATAAAGTACAGCTTCAGTTTTGTCATTTTTGCCATAAACAGGCAAAACAAAATTTGAATTTCCATACGTATCTCCATTATCATTATTCAAACATGAAGGTAGATTTTGCAATAATTCAGCAACATTCTCTCGCGGCCAATTGTGTTCCGAATCGTGGTTTCCAAAAACCATAGCCCATGGAACATTTGCCTCCGAAAATAAAGTATCAAAAAGTAAATAAGCATTTTGGGGGTCACTCTGTGTAATAATATCACCTGTAAGAATAACAAGATCTGGCTTCTCAATTTCAATAACTCCTTTTATAATCTCATAAACATTTAAGTTCGATTTACTGTTAAAATCGATGTGAGTATCAGTAAACTGAACAACTTTAAATTCTCCATTTAAGTTAAATTTTAACTCTTTTTTATATTGTGCATTTGCAGTGAAAGCAAAAAGCAACAATGCCACCAGACTATAAATAAATCCTTTCATAAATTTAAAAATTAGATTCAAGACAAAAAGTATCAAGACACAAGACAAGAAAAAATAATCATTCCTTGTGTGACAATCTTCTTTGCCAAGAATGTTTCGTATTATTTTAATAACAAAAAAAACCACTACTTTTTTATCTCAAATGAATCAGCAATATTTCCTTCTGAATCAATCGAATTATAGATCAACTTATCTCCAATAATTTTTAAATATTGATAATACTGGCCTGTGGTATATCTCACTTCAGCATACGGTTCTTCACTTGCATCGCGGGTTCTCGAAGGAATTCCAATGGAAATAATATAAGCCGTTCCATCGTTGTACGATTTTACCACTTCCCCACCTTTCATTGGTTTCGAGCGCATGTAATAATGAATATGACCGCTAAAAACCATGTCAACATGATATTTGTCGAATAAAGGAACCCAGGCTTTTTGGATATCAAAATAAGGTTCTTCCCAGTTGTAAGGTGGAAAATGAAAAGTTGCAATTTTCCAGGTTGCTTCTGAATTTAACAATTGTTCTTCAATCCATTCCGTTTGGGAACCCACTCCTGACGTTGCATCAATCATTAGAAACAATGTGTTTTTATAGGTGAATGAATAGGTCTGTTCCTGAGGCACTTTTTCCGGTCCGTTTTTCGGATAACTAAAAGTCTCGCGGAACATTGAAGCTCCCAAACCACTTCGATTGTCATGGTTGCCAACAGCATTCATAAATGGTTTACTGGAGATTACATTTTTAGGAAATTCCAAAAAATTATCCCACTCGTTTCGATGCAAGCCTTCGCCAACCATGTCACCAGCAATGGAATAAAATGCAGCATCAGGATGAGCCTCTTCCGCTTTATTCATCAACTCTCCATATTTTGGTTGATGATGAACATCACCAAACCAGATAAACGAAAACTCGTTATTGTCGTCAGCGGTGCTAAAGTTTTGATTTTCTAACCAATCGGTTTGAGGAACAATTTGATATTCATAAGTAGTTCCCGGTTTTAAATTTTTAAGTTGAGCTGTAAAACGGTTGATAAATCGATCATTCATTAAAGTACGGTCCTCCATTACATATTTACTTGCGTTAACCGAAGCAATTTCTGTGCTTCCTTTTTCCCTGAAATTTACAATTCCCGCATTAACTGTGGTATCGGTTCGCCACTGAATATCCATGCTTGTTGATGGATCAGAACTCCAGGTCAACATTACCTGGTCGGGTGTTTTTGAAGATGGATAATCCGTTTTTCGGAATGCTCTAACCAAATGTGACTCTGTCCCTCTCCCCCTAATTGTTGTCAGCAATTTTTGTCCTTTTAATTCTTCCGGAACATTTACAACAACAAGTTCCGTCCAATCGTGATATATAAAAGCGTCATCATCTAAAATACCAACATATTGATTTTCTGGAAAGAAGTTACTCAACTTCAATTCAGCACTTTTATTTTGTGGGGCAATGGACACAAAATAATGAAGCGAATAATTTTCAACTCCATTTATTCCCAAACCAATAGTACCAGCATCAAACGATTTTTGCCAGACTTCGTAGGTGACATGCTCGTTATTCATCGTCATTTTTGTTTTCTTGAATCCGCCGGTAGTTAGCCAAAAGGGAATAATTTTTTGCTCAGTACTGCGCATTACCGAAACTACAACTGGAACACTCGCATCGAATATCCAATGTTTTGTGGCAAGTACATTCAAGTCTTCTTCCGAGAATGATGTCATTGTTTCTTCATAATTCAGCCCCGATAATTGCGATTCGCTTTTTGTAGAATAAAGTTCTGTCACCACCCTGTCCATCACACTTTTAACTGATCCTTCATCTTTTGTGCAGGAAACTAATCCTGTAAAAAAGAAAACCATCGTTATCAGAACAATTATTAAAAATCTTATTTGCTTCATTTATATTCGTTTAAAAACATAGTTTATAAATATGTCGAAAATGTTATTGAATGAGAAAAACCAAATCTAAAACATTCAAAATCGTTTTTTCAAACAAGCCCTATTTTGCCAATTCCATTTGCCGATGAAATGAATCAACATGTACTTTCCCTCTTTCGGCAAAATGTGTAATTCCCTCTCGTTTTACTACCTCATTAAATCGTTCATATGTTCCATCATATTTTGCCTCGATGGGCGATCTCAGGCATTTCAAATACATAATTGGCAATCTAGCCATTTCTACTCTGTTCAATATTTCTTCGTTTTCTGCAACACGTTCCGCCTGGTCAAATATTTTTTCTGCTTCACGAACAAAATCACCCGAAAATAAAATATCATCGGGGCGTAAACCCAGATGAATATGCGTATCGGGAGTTAATCTGCCATGAAGAAAATCAAAATAGGCTCGCACATATTGTCCGCTGCGTCCATAATATCCCACCATAAAATCGTCAATAACCTCGTCCACATCTACATTCACATTCCATAATAATTTTCCAATAAGATATGCCCGTAATTCGGCAAATTCGCCACCTCTGCTTTGGTACGCAGCCTGTTCCATTATTCCAATTGCCTTATTATCGATAAACGTTTTTATATTAGATTGAAGTACTTTAAAGTTGGGGTAAGGTAAAATATAATGGCTAAAATTTACCACATAATCCCAAATGTACATGTGCGGAGCAATGGCAGCCCAACCTTCCAAATCGCCTATGAATTCAGCATTCTGTTCACAACTATTAAAATCGTGGGCAAAACAACATTCAATGCTACAAAACCGTACCACTACATTTTCGTGAGGAACGATGTTAGTCGGCGGTTTTCTTGTGTATTGATAGGCTAATGTTCCTACATATTTATCAGGAAATTCATCCTTAATTCGCTCGGCAACCTGATTAACAAACCAAATTATTGGTCCCGACTCGCTACCCTCTTTTTTAGCAATTGCCTGACATTTTTCACACTGACAAGGATTCCGCCAGTCATTTTGCGAAACGGAGTAAATAAGATACTCGGGATTTTTCCGAATTGTTTCCCTTAAACGTTCTGTAATAATATCTAAAACGTCGGGGTTTGTTAAACAAAGTTGTGCCCTTTCGTGAACCCTTTCACCATCAATTAAACTGTAATACTCCGGATGATTATCGTAGTATTCAGCTGGCGGCATAAACGGAAAAAAAGTATGTACCGACCAATATCCTTCAACACCACCTTTTTGTTCACGAAAATTCATAGCACCATTAATTTTATTTCGTGCAGCCCAAATAGGGTCAAACGCTTCGTAATAAAAATCGTTTCTAACCTGCAAAGTAGGCGATTCAGTGTGATTGATATAATTAAATAAATATTCCTTTTTTGAAGGAATTACACTTACCAAAGGAGTGTACCAACGACACCCAAATTCATTTTCGAGAAAAGAAAAAACAGCGTACATCGAACCCCGTTCTTTTCCCCCCAATAAAAGAATTTTGGCTCCTTCATTTTTATAAAGATAAGTTTCGTCTGTATCGGAAGGTATTTTTGTGTCTGCACCGAAAAGTGAAAGCGAATGTTTATTGTAGCCTATAATTATTTCTTTTTCAACAATTTCCACTTCATCAGTTTTAATGGGGAATTTAGCACCACTCACTTGCTCCAACCAATGCTGTAATTCTTTTGCAGCCCACTGTTCACTTTCTGAAGCATCTTCGCCAATAATAATCACATAATCTGTACTCTCATTTTCGAAAAAAGTATGATTAATAAAATTTCCCGAAGCAAACGGTATTTCTTTATGCCAGAGTTCACCATTGGTTAACGTTGCTTTTATTTTTAATTTATTCTTTTGAAATTTATCGCTGCCAACCGGCAAAACCATATTCTGCGTAGCTGACCAGCTCCACTTCCAAATCGTATTTTCGCCAATGTCATCTATAATTTCGAGTTGAACAGATTTGAACAACTCTTCGGCAACTGATTCCCTCAATGAAAAATGCAATTCGGGAATTCCGTTGTTGCGCACATTTACCTGAAACAAGGCCTGTGTATTTACAAATTCGCTCAAATTAAAAGGAAAAAACCGCATGGCAAATGCCCATGTATTTCCTCGCTCCTCAACTTTCAGCAATATTTTATTCTTCCCTTTTTTTACGGCTACAGGAATTAAATCATCATCCTCAATAAAACCTCGTGCATCTGTACAATCCCACACTTGCTCGCCATTAAACCAAAGTCGCCCGCCATCGTTGCTACCAAGAGCCAAAATAAAAACACCTTCAAAGTCCGACTCAATTTCGGCATAGGCATAAGCCGCAACAAATGATTTTTTTGAAATCTGTTTATCAAGATTAATAATCGATTCCGGACTATTAAAATACTTCCAATTAACAGTTTCTCCATCATATTTGATAGGCGTTCCGTCTTCTATTTTTGGATTTGTTTCCCCACCTAACGACTCCAAAAAATCATTCTCAAAGCCTTCAAGATGTTTATACTCATCAATGCCTTCCTCCAGCAAAAAAGGACCTGCTAAATACCAGTTTTGCAACCATTCACCAGTTGTAAGCTTTGAATTTTGTGCAGTTGCAATTTGTGTTAGCGGCGCAAACAAAACAAAAAATACGGTAATAATTAAAAACTTACTTCTATCCATTTTATAAGATTTAATTGTTTACTTTTTTCACCCACATTCTCGAGCGAGCTTGCAAACTTAGTTTCAAAGTATCTCCATTTGTCGGTAAAATATCACCTGTAAAACCATTAATCAATTGTGTTTCTGATAAACCGGTTTTCACAAAAACAAAGTCTTTTTTTGCCTGATTGTAATTGTGAAACATCCATGCTGAATTTCCAGTAGGCTGAACTACAATTCGGGTTGGTGCCAACAATTCAAAATTCAATGGTTTGACAATTTCATTACGAACGATGTTTGACCAAGTTTCAGGAATTTCAAGTAATCCGAGTGGTTTTGGACACAACAAAACTTCGCCAACCGCATCAAAATCGACCTGCGAGAAAGTGTGTGAGTTCAAAGTAAAAACTGTTCCTGTTTTGTACTCTGATTTTATGAAAAACGGAATCTGTTTTGAATCGGCAACGGCATTTAACAATGATTTCCCATTTGTTAAAACTGGTGTTCCTTCCAAATCTAAACCGTGTAATACTGTCTCATAAATACCATTATTTATTATGCCATCTGCTTTTATTGGTGCAACTTCAATGGGATATTCTACCCCTGCCAATTCAGCAATTTGTTTTCCATTTTCTGTATTTGCAAGAAATCCGGTGGTAAAAACCATTGTAGCACCATTATTTAACGACTTTTCAATTTTTGAAAAAATATTATTGTCTTTTGCTGCCTGCGTAGGAAGAAAAACAACTTTTGCATTTTCGGGATATTGAAAATGTGGAACAAGTGGAATCCCCAAAGTGCCAATAAAATCCATGATGTACAAATCTCCACCGGCATCGCTGTGCTGTGGTTTATAGGCAGCAACTCCTTCAACTGGATTCACTGCGACATATTTCGCTAGATCAGCCAACTCATTAAATTGAGATCGAATTAAATGATGTGCAGCGTGACCGTTTATAAAATCGTAATAATTGAAAAATACAATTTCTTTTGCACCGGCTAAAACAGTTTGCCAGGCTTGTTCAATAAAATCGTTTTTATCGCAATCGCCATGATCGAACCAGGCTCCTGCCATTTTTTCACCAGCAATATCATCCATCCAACGGTAACTTACAAATCCCTCGTAGGGCTGAACAAATCCGAAACGTTGTGTGTACTGTCCGCGCGATTCGGTACCCACCCAAACTTTGTCAAAAAGCTTTGGAAAATTTTCTGCATCGTAACCAAAAACATGAAACCGATCGTACCACTGCGGATACTTAATAATCATTGTAATATCCGGGTTTACTTCTTTTGCTGGTTCTATAAATATCTCAGTTGAAAGTTTGCTTAATAAATCCAATCGATATTGCGACCAGCTCCTTTCGCCTTTTGCCGCTTTCGAAATCATGCTGGTATCACCGGTACAAAGAAAATCATCGACAATAAATTCATCAAAAACACTGGCTGACATTCGCATCACCCCTTTTAAATCTTCTTGTGTTTTTGGATGCTGCCAATTAAACCAACCCAACTGTCCTTCTTGTTTTACACCAAAATCAACACCCGGAACAGTTGCAATTCCTCCCACGACTTCGATGTTATTTTTTAGAAAAAATGACTTAACTTCTATAAGTAAATTCTTATCAACTGTTAGTCCCCCACGATAGACCTCAATATAAGCTTTTGTAATTCCGTTGCACCGGAAAATCGAAAGTGCTTCTCTTCTCCCGGTTTCATCATCCAATAAATCTCTAACCGCATGAGCAGTAATATAAATACTTAATTGCAGATCATCAACACGGGTTTGCGCATGTGAGAACTGATCATCAACTTGATCTTTTTGAGGTGTGCATGACAGATTTAATGCGATAACAAAAATGATTATTGCATTAAAAGTCTGAAGTAATTTGTGATGAAAAATTTTATTTTTTAAAGCTGATTTCATGTGCATATATTTAATTCTATAATTTATAACTCTGTCAATTACAAGTACATTAATGTCCTGCCGGACGGGCTTTCATTTTTGTCTTGACACAAAAACGAAACAAAAAAGTCAAGAAAATTTAATGCTTCCCCCCACAGCCCTACGCTGGCTCGCGCCAAATTTTCCGGCCTACGCACATTAAACAGTGCTAAAATCTTACTCTTTACTATAATTATAAAAAACCTTTTCTATAGGCACATTTTTAAATGTTTGCTCCAATATCTGGTTTCAAAACAGCAACTATTTTATTTCAGGTCGGTCGGATCCGTTGTAAGGTTCTGCTCCAAATTGCTGACCGGTTCTTGGTTTCACGCTTATTAAGTCGGGATTATCAGTGGTTGGCGAGTCAATTAATCCGTGATATCGCCCCATCCAGTAATCGCGAATGTATGCACTTGGTTCCATTGCTCTTTTGCCATTTGCTCCACCGTCGTAATTCATTGAATATCGACTATTTCTGTTCACCACACTTTCTCTGGGCGAGATTGCACGTGTACCACTTTCATACGGAACATAACCTTTTTTTGTCATCAAATCATCGCGAAACGAATTGGTAAAATTATGCTCTACGCAATCGAGTTGCCACTCGCGTAAATGCTTTACAGACTGTTCCTGTTCACAATCATTTCCGGTAATAGCACCATACACATAATTATACCATGGAATTTCTTCGATGCGTTTTACTTCCCACGTGCGTTCCAAACTTCTCAAATAAACAGATCTCGACGCCGGATCATCTGTGTTACGGAGTAAAGTATAATACGATCTAAACGCTAAGTTATCATCCCAGGGAGCAATATTTTCGGGTGGAAATACATTTTTTTGTCGAATGGTATTTGCTGCATAACCCCAATCTACAAGCTGCTGGTATCCTTCCTCAAACTTCTCGTCTCCGGTTAATCCATATGCAGTTCGCATAAAAGTCAATGCTTCCAGGCCGTTAATTCCTCTATCCATGTAACCGTAAGGTCGAAGCAAATATGTAGGCTCCCAGCGTCCCCACCGTGTAGGTTTTCCGTCCATACCTCGTAACACCCAACCATTTTCAAGAATATGAGTTGCAATTCGAACCAAATGTTCTTTTGCCAATTCCTTGTCTTCACCCTTTGCCACAAGATCATGAAAAATTGAAACTGAATAAATATGAGCCATTATTTCATCGCTGGAAGTATCACCTTTCCACATCCATTTCCCATCTGGCGATGGAAACCATTTGGCAGGCAAACCACCTGAACCGTGTTTTGCCATTTCTCCTTTATCGCCTTCAAGCGAATAAATCGCCCGAGCCGGATAACCATCGATTGGCGTAATCCGTTCCATCCAAACCATTGCATAAAATGAGTTCAGTGCTTCCTGTCTTGCCTCTTCGTCGCCGGTAACAGCATATTTAAAACACATTGCAGCCAAATATGGAGATGTGTGGCCACCATCATTATCGCTAATTTCCCGAACCCATTCATCACCCACTTTTGACAAAGTATGAATAAATCCAAGTCGTTGAAGTCCCCACTCTTTTATATGTCTTTCGTAGTATGTGGCTTTTTTTAACAGTGTGTACGGTTCGTAACGAATAATTCCAATACCAGCGTCGGTGGCTACATATACGACTTTATCGCCAACTGCAATATCGTTTACATTATCACCCGACAACCAGTGGTCGGCCCCAAAATAATGCCAGTCGTTATCTAACATTCGAATTGCACCCTTGCTTGTTCCTATCCAAACATCGCCATCAAAGCCTTTTTTTAAACATTTTGTATCCTTAAATGGAAGACCATCTTCACCTTTCAAAACAGTTAAGGCAGCTCCACGCAAAACCGACAAACCTCTGTCTGTACTTATAAAAAGCCGGCTGCCAAAACTCAACATGTCTCTGGTATCTTTTGATGGAAGAATTCCCCAATCAATAAAATCGGTACTCACCATTTTACCATCGAACAGCACCAATTTTCCGGGGCGAAGAATGTATAAAGTTCCTGAATAAGATTCAATTTTATCAATTGGCCCTAGGCGAACCGGATCGGCGTGTAACTGAGTTCCATCCTCCATTAACATGGTTACATTACTCGAATAGTAACCACCTTCAGGTTTAATACTTACAAACTCATCACCTTTCAACTGGAAAATTTCTTCACGGGTGGCGCCATGTAAAACTCCATGATGAACAGCAAGGTCAACAAATATTTGCCCATCTATTTTTTGCCAGTTTTTGTTGCTTAATCTGTAAATTCCATTGTTAGTCATTGCCCAAAGATTTCCATCAATATTCACCAACTCTGAAACTCCCAAGGGAGCGGAACTAACTTTATTTAATGAATTTCCTTCCAATAAATAAACCTCTGTCCCGATAAGCGCGAAACAGCTATTTTCATATTCAGCAACTGAAAGTACCGGGGTTTCAGTTGGTATTTTTTCAGAAACTTCCTGCAAAAAAACATCGTCTTTTTGCGCCTTCCACAATTGTTTTTTAACTCCAAAAAGATTCTGCCCGTAAACAATATTTGTTGATACTAAAAGGATAGAAAAAATCAATAAAAAAACTTTGCGGATTATTGGAAATCTAAATTTCTGTTTCATTTTTGTTAATTAATTAGCAGACTTCTACAAAGTACTATTTTTTAATGATAAATAGCTTCGGGAATTTTACTCAAAAGCTATTGAATATTATCCCAAATTGCAGGCTAATTCCTTTGCAATAACAAAATCAAATTATAATCTGGGGTTTTAAAAACAATTGAAATATCTATTTTTCTTTTTTTATGATTATCAGGAATTACAATTAAGGTGATTTTTGGCTTTAGGTGAGAACTTACCAAGAATTTTGACAACTAACAACGGTGAGCTTATTAACTTTTTAACATGCATAAATCATTTTTATTCTGCTACTTTAACGCACACCATTTGGTTTTGATCGCGGATGATTAATCGACCATCGCTAAGAGCTATTGGCGCCCAGTTTTGGTTTCCATACCGAGCTTCCGCCAAATCAGCTGCTATTTCAAGGACTTCTGCAGATGCAAGTGGTTTAAAGCCTGTAGGGTCGGGTTCAATCAAATACAAAGTTTTATCGCCGTCGGTAGCCAAAAGCAAACCGTCTGCCAAAATAATACTGCCTTTATTAAATCCCGGTTCCCGACCTGTTTTCCACATCACCTGCCCATCAATACTCATACAAACCAAGCCGTCACGACGATTATTGGTTCCATACTGTGCATAAAAATAACCGTCATAGAATACAGGAGGCTTCGTATGCGCACCAAAATCGACATTTTTAAAAAGCTCTGTAACAACGTAGCTTTCATCCGATTGTTTTGCCACTTTTATCATAGCCGCGCCCGCTTCGTACCCGCCGGTGATAAGCACCTTATTGTCGCCCGCATCAACTGCACTTGGAGATGGAATAATACAACTCCAATTTGTATATTCCCATAAAACCACACCGTTAAGTGGGTTAATACCTACAACTTTACTTCCTGTGCCTGCTCTCCTGTCAGATGCGGTTATCATAACCACATGATTCTCTTCGCCTATTTTCACTATTGCCGGACTCACATAACCAGTCCCTCCAAGTGATGGCGTTTTCCATTTTACTTCGCCTGTTATTTTATCGTATACCACCACTCCTGTTTCCGGAGTCTGCGAAGCCAAAATAAGCATATCTCTATAAATTAGTGGTATTTGAACAATGGCCCAAGTCGGGATTTTCTCTCCTCCAAAATCTGTCCAAACATTTTTGTTCCATACAGCTTTGTGAGTATTAATATCGATACAATAAACTTCGCCATTGTGTCCACACGAATACACATAGTTGCCATCGATAAGAGGTACGCTGCGAGAGCCTGAAAACCTAACCGTCCCAGGAGAATCATACCCAAAATTCCATAGCTCTTCGCCACTTAAAAGGCTAAAACAACGCATAAAATCACCTACTTCATCGTCTCTATCTAATAAATATACTTTCCCATCTTTTACGATAGGACCTCCATTACCTATACCTACTTTAGCTGTCCATAAAATCTCAGGGCCAGACTCAGGCCAGGAACGTAAAATTCCCGTTTGTTCTGAAGTGCTGTTTCTTTCAGGTCCGAGATACTGGGGCCAGTCTTGCGCCAAAAGACTTGTTGTGCCTGTCAGTATCGTAAAAAGTACAATCAATAATATTTTTGGATTTATTTTCATGTTATTTTAATTTAAAGGATTGATTTTTTGATTTTAATAAATTTAGTACCGTCAGTTTTAATGACAAATGTTTGCGATACATTATCATTTAGCGGAAATGTTTTAACATTCGATTCACTTAAATAAAAAAAACCTGTGAGGATAAACACAGGATTTTTCACAAAGTTATATAAGAATTTTATTCAGTAACTTTTAAACACATCATCCGGTTTTGGTCGCGAATTAAAAGTTTGCCATCGGCAAGCGCCATTGGTGCCCAGTTTTGAGTAGAACCACCCACCCTTGCGGCAATGCCCTCAGCTTGCTTTTTGGGTTCGCCAAGTAGTTCAACCGAAGCTAACGGTTTGAATCCTGATGTGTCAGGCTCAATAAGATATAGTTTTTTTGCTCCATCGGTAGCCAAAATCAGTCCGTCGGCCAAAATCATGCTGCCTTTGTTGAAAGCAGGATCTCTTTTTGTCTTCCACATAACTTCGCCATCCATATTCATGCAGGTCAGTCCGTCGCGGCGGCTATTTGTGCCATACTGGGCATAGAAATACCCATCGATTAAAAGCGGTGGTTTGGTTTGGTCACCAAATTCTTCGGTAGTAAATAATTCTTGTGTAATAAATTTACCATCTGGTTGTTTTTCAACCTGAATCATAGTGGCACCCAGTTCGTATCCACCTACAACAAGCACTTTATTATTACCCGCATCTACAGCACTTGGTACCGAAATATGACAATTCCACTGATCATACTCCCACAGGATTATCCCGGTGAGGGGTTCTATTCCGACAACTTTACCAAGAGTTTGTGGCAATTCACTACGACCGATAGGATTAGTGGATGAAATAACCATTACAATATGATCGGCACCGTCGATTTTTACAATAGATGGACTGACATAGGTTTCGTTGCCAAGATTTGGAGTTTTCCACACAATTTCGCCCGAGGTTTTATTGTAGGCAACCACACCGGCGTCAGGAGCCTGAGATGCAATAACCAGCAAATCGCCATAAACCAACGGGCATTGCGAAATTGCCCATATCGGGAAGTTTCCTCTGCCTCCAAATCCTCCCCGTCCACCATCCGAATCATCAGTTTCAGCATTGCCGGGATCACCACCAAAGTCTGTCCAAACGTTAACATTCCAAACTGCCTTATTCGAATTGATATCAATACAGTAAAGATCTCCGTACGGTCCACAGGAATAAACATGATTTCCGTCGATTGCCGGAACACTGCGCGAGCCTGGAAACATCACCGAACCGGCTGCATCGTATTCAAATTTCCAAAGTTCATTACCTGTATTTAGATCAAAACAGCGCATCAAATCACCTACTTCATCATTCCGGTCGAGAATATAAACTTTGCCATCTTTTACAACAGGTCCGCCATAACCGATGCCCACGTTTACACTCCATAAAACTTCGGGGCCACTTTCAGGCCAGGAACGTAAAATATTTTTTTGGTTTGATGTACTATTACGATCGGGACCCAGATATTGAGGCCAATCCTGTGCTACGACGTGGGTTACAAAGGTCATCAGAAAAAATACTGAGACAAGAATTAGTTTGTTTTTCATTTTGGTTGTTTTATAGTTGATCTTGATTTTATAAGTTCTAAATAAATTTTGTTTATTTGATGTTATGGATTAATTTATTATTGAATTCTTTTGACTTTATTGAATTCCAAAAGTTTAAACTGATTCTTCTTGAAAATTAAATAATCACTTCTAAATCAGAAGATTTTATTTTTTAAGCCCACCATACTCTTTATCCGTAACAGGTTGCAACCAAACCACACCTCCTTCATCAGTATTCAGGCTGATGGCAATATGTGCAAATTCACTATCGGGGCCGGCACCATGCCAGTGCACAACGTTTGGTGGAATTTCCACAACATCGCCTTTGCTCAATGACCGGGTTGGCTGGTCTTTTTCCTGGTAATACCCTTGCCCTTCAGTTATAAAAAGTATTTGCCCGCCCGGATGCGAGTGCCAGTTTGTTCTTGCTTTGGGTTCGAAGGTTACATTGCCAAACCGGGCATGCAATGTACTGTCGTTGGCCCCCATCATTTGTAACCAAATTGTTCCGGTAAAATTTTCGCTGATTATTTTTTCACCTTTTGGAAAAACGGTTTCACTTTGGCTGATGGTTTCGTCTGATTTTTTCTTTGGGTTACAACTGGCAATCAAGATTATCAAAAAAATTAGACTATAATTAAAATTGTACTTCATCACTATATCTTTTTTGATTTGTTTATTGCTGCCTGTTTTTGAGTACTTCATTTAAAACTGACTGAGCAGCTTTGGCTTCTTTTTTCCCGGCAGTTGATTTTATAATCCCTACAAATTCATTTAATTGTTCAGGAGTGAAGCCAACATTCAGACAAATTGATAAATGACTACGAAGCATGGGTTCAGCACCACCAATTGCACTTATCACCGAAATCGTCACCAATTCTCTTTCAGCATAAGTTAAAATATCCCGGTCAAAAATATCAGCAAACAGATGTTCTTTCAGAAAAACTTCTATTACAGGGGCAAAAGCGGCATAACCTCTTTGGGGTTCGTTTAGTGGCATTCCTATCAATTTTTCCAGATTCTCTTTACCCCGCTCATATTTGCTGCGGTCATCTTTTATTAGTGAGGCCTCTACACCCGTTTCATCGATGATTTCTTTGGCTTTCCGTTCATCAAGAACTTCCATAAAAGTTTGCAATCCCCTGATGCTGCGGGGAAAGCCGCAATAGGTGTACAGGTGTACAATGACTTCTTTTATTTCATTGATGGTTAATCCAGCGTCTAATCCATCGTTCAGTGCAGATTTTAAGTCTTGCAATTCACCTTTGGCTGTGTAGGCTGCAATAGGAATTATACATTGTTGCTTTACTGTCAATGAAAGATCTACATTCATATTGTTTTTTGCATTTAGAGAAAAGGAAAAACAACTCGTCAGAATCACTAATCCTATTAATGTTTTGATTGAAATTGTTTTCATAATTTTTCACTTCTTCATTTTGCCCGTTAAATGCCATTTGGTTGAATATTATCCCCCTTGCTCACTGCCTTTTCAATTACGTCCAGTCTTGCTTTCCTTGGATCAGACTTACCAACTGGTTTACCATCGGATTGGATATCGAGGATCTTGTTATTTTGATGAGTGTAATTGGGCCAAAGCGGCAATCCGTTTCCATTAGGATCACCTGTTTTGGCGAAGTTTACCCAATAGGCGTTCATCATTCTGGCAACTTCTTTGTCCTCGGGTGCGGGAGTTGACCTGGGGCGGGCACCGAGGTTATCGAACACAAAAGAAATATCAGTTCCGTGTCCGGGGCCATACTTCATCCGCTCCTTCATGGCAGCAGGTACGTAAGAGAAAAGAAAAATGTAGGCCGGATCACCAATTGCGGCAAAAGAACCTGCGGTGAACCGCGCAGACTCGGCCCATACCTTGTCTGTATTAAACCTTGTTTGTACCTCAGCAAATTCTTTGTTACCATCAGGATCGTATGCAGCTTTTGCCTCTTCTTTCAGTTCTCCAAACAGTGAAAACAGTTCTTCTTTTGTACTGCTTGCATTAACAAAGCCTCCACCTATTTCCGCACTGTTATTCCCTATCATGAGCGGAACGCGCGCCTGTCTGCCTGTCTTGTATGCACTCTCAGAAGTCTCTACAACAAATTTTCCGTCGAGAATCGGGCCTGAATAGATTCGAGGACCTCCCTGTCCATCATTTTCCTGTCCACCGTCCACAATCTCTTCAACTTTGAGGGCTCGTAATTTGGCCAGTGCAGCTGCATCCATGCCTTCAATCCCGTGCTTGTGTGCGAAATTTATTCCGATCGTTTCTGCTGAAACAGGGTAATATTGACTTGCATTTTCTTTGTTGATTGGCCTACCAGTCAAAACACCATCGCGACCACCACCGGAATGACTGATTGCCTTTTGGAAAAGACCTAAGGCGGCAGGAATCGTCAAAAGTGAATGAACAGAAACGCCACCGGCAGAGAAACCGAAAATGGTAACATTTTCAGGATCGCCTCCGAATGCGGCAACGTTTTCCTGAATCCATTTGAGTGCTGCAATCTGGTCCATAAAGGCGTAACTACCCTTGGGTTCTTCCGGATGCTCCTTGCTCAATGCAGGGAATGCAAAATGACCGAGGCGCCCCAGACGGTAATTGATGCTAATCAGGATTACTCCCTGTTTGGCAAACTGATCTCCTGATGTGTTTCCACTGCCACCAACGAAGGCGCCTCCATGAATCCATACCATGACCGGCAACTTAGCTTCAGGCTTGGCTCCTGCAGGCAGCCACAAATTGAGATAGAGACAATCTTCAGAAGACCCATCCGAAATTGATCCCGGAGCTCCACCCCATCCTGACTGTGCACAACTTGGTCCGAACTTACTTGCATCGAGAACTCCCTCCCAAGCTTTTACCTGTTGGGGCGGGCGCCAGCGAAATTCACCAACCGGAGGTGCTGCAAAGGGAATTCCTTTGAAACTGGTGACATCTCCTTCAGTCACACCACGTACAATTCCTGACTTGGTATGAATAGTTGGTGCTGCTGTTGCACCTTCAATACCAACTGGTTGCTGAGCATACAAACTGCAACTAATAATTAGAGCTAAAACAAATAATATATTTTTCATTTTGATAGTTGTATTGATTATTAATGATCGCCTGGTGGTAGGAGTTTTGTGAATGAAAGCGAACCCAATTTCCAGCTACCTTCTTGTTTTACATACACTTCTGTAACAATAAACGGGTTAGTAACTTCATTTCCACCAACCACAGCCAGCAGAGTAATACGGTTTAAAAGAATGGCCGTATTGTCAATAATATTCACCGATACTTCATGGATATCTGCTTTCTTATACCAAATTCCTCCGCTTTTTATAACATTGACTTCCTTTTCTTTCCCCCAGGAACCTCCCATGTGGACAAAAACAGCCTTTTCGTGGAAGAGATTATCGAGGAGATCTACTTTTTTGTCGGACATCCACTACCATTTTACTTTGGAGAGATTAATGATTTCCTGTTCGGCTGCTGAATTTTGAGCAAATGACAATTGTACACTCATAATAATCAAAAAAAGTCCACTAATTGATGTTTTCATACTGATTGTTTTTTTCTATTTAAAATCTTGAGTTACTCTTTTTAAGTATTTAATTCTGTTTAATCCAATCCTTTTCCCTTTAGCCATGCAGACATTAAGTCCGCTATCTCCACATTGTTTAAATCTGAAAACGGGAAATGCGTATTGCCTTTAATTCCGACTTCAGGCAGATGCACAACTGTTACATCACCTCCATGGTTATTAACGGCATCTCGCCACAATTTTGCCATTTCGAGACGTGCACGCCAGCCATCAATTCCAGGGTTCGGATCCGGTGTAGCCGGGATATTGTCTCCATAGTATATGATAATAGGAATCTTTGTAAGCTTTAAGAATTCTTCCTTCGAAACACCAACCGCCTGCAACGGGCCAGCCGAATTTTCTATAGCAGCAGGAACTTCTTTTTCGGGAAATGGGAACCCTGAACCGGGTTCATAAGAGACTATTGCACGGATGTTCTGATTTTTTATGGCAGTTGCCCAACCGAAACCTCCGGAATGAGAATGCGAGACGAGAATTCCTTCACCAATTTTATCAAAAAGTTCAGACATGGCATTTGTAATTACTTCTGTATCAAATCCCCCAATATTGGGAGTCATTTGTCGGAAATATTGATTTAATGTTTCTTTGTCTTTGGCAAACTGCACACCAGCAAAATAGTCTGGCCATACACCAACACGAAATATATTAAACCAGAACTGCTCATCCGGAGTAGGTGTTATCGTAGCCTCTGCCAAACTGCGCCCTGCATTACCGCGTCGCGGCTGATCCATCAAATAGACACTGTACTTTTTTCTTAAAAATATATTCTGAAAACCCTCCCTTCCGTCAGGCGTAGTCTCCCAGGTTTTTGAAAACTGACCGATGCCGTGCCAAAATACAAGTGGCAAATTCCTGGCTTTTTTAGGTATCTGATAAAATATATAAGCGTGGTCGCCATGAAATGTTTGACCTTCAGGAGTACGTTTAATTGCATCAAATGTTCCCGGATTTGTTATCACTGAACCACCTACAGCAAAGCTCCCTTGTTCCTGAATCTTAATAGATTTTTGTTTTTTTGAATTCTGAGCATTAGTAGGAAAAACAATAAATATTGCGAATAAAACTGATACCAGTAGAATTGTTTTCTCTTGTTTCATTTCAATTTACAAATTAATTAGTTTCCAATTGCGATTCTTTTCTGAAAAATATTAGACTGACAATCACATTAAAGGATTAATGTACAATAATTAATTCTTTCGAAAATTAAAGATTATCTATTTTAAAAACAATGATTAAATATTCAACCAATAGGTCAATTTCAGGTTGATTGAGCGGAATCGTGGCCCAAAATTATCAGTAAAATAATTGTCGTTATACACCAGATATAAATCTGAAAGCGGAGCAAAACGCCACTGCAGGCGGGAATTTATACCAAGATTGGCTCGTTGGTTACTGTACTGAACCAACGTTGACCAGAAAAGTGATTTACTAAACGTAATATCTGCTTTCGGTGTTAACAACCATAAGTCGGCATCGGAATGGGGTTCCGGTAAACGCATCCTTGTATAATTCAATGCCACACTAAACGAAGCCCATGGTTAAACCCGATAAGCCAACAATCCACCGGTGGCAAAAACGTTTCCATTATAATACTGTCCTACCGTGGTCTCGGCATTATAAGTAAATAATTTCGACAAGCTCGACTGATATGTAGATGTGAGCTGGTTAAATGAATAAGTTTTATTGCTTAATAACGGAACACCTCCTGAACGGGTGGGATCAAAATCGCGTGTAAGAAAAATATAATGATTTGAATACTGCACTTCTAAAGAGGATCGGTCTTTATATTCAACATCCCATGTTCCTCTAAATTCATGATCAGTCTTTTTAAAATCCAGGTCAGGATTCCAGTAAAACAGTGCCAATGCCTGAATACTGTGCCGGTTAATTGAACCACTTTTGGGGTAAAAATTATAAGTCGCAGAATTTCCCGATTTATAGAACCCGGTACGCGGAATAAAACCCAGGTCGGAACGAAAGTCTTTATCCACATACACAAAATCAGTTGTATAATTAAATTTCCTTGTGTTGTAAGTAACCGTTGCCTGAGATGATAAATTTCCCTTTGTATCGTCTGGCTGAAACGATTTATGAAGGTAAAATTTTCCAATCCACACATCGTTCGATGAGGCAAGATTATAGTCAACACCCAAAACACGGTTGTATTCATTTTTGCTATCCAGAAAGTCATAATCTTTAAAAGCCTGTCGGTTGATCATAAAAAAACCAATATTGGATCGTGCAAATACCATTTTCTGCAATGCCAGCATCATGTTATTATTAGAGGCTATACTTTTATTGATGTCTTCGTCGGTTTGAACATTCAGCAGCCCCAGCCGCCAATCTTCGTTTAGCTTGCCACTAAGCCTTACCCCGCCGATGATCCTATTTTCAATTAAATTACCGGCATTATCACGGGCCAGTCCAATTCGGCGCGAAAAAAACGGGATTGCATCCCTGCTACTTCCAAAGCTTCCAAAAAGATCACTGTTGTCGATAAAGAACTGCCTCTTTTCGGGAAGAAAAACTTCAAAACGGGTAAGGTTGGTAAAAATGTCATCTACTTCCACATTCGAAAAATCAGGATTCACGGTGATATCCAGGTTCATGCTGTTGCCGATGGCCACTTTTGCGTCTCCTCCAAACTTCAGTTTGCTATCTGTTATTCCTGATTCAAAATCTTTTGATGTGAGCGCATTTATATATGGAATAATGGCAAATGGAGTGCGGGATTTACCCAATGGCTTTTCAAAAACCATTTTGTTCATAAAAGCCAGACTCGAGAGCAATTGGTTCTGCGGAACGTGTGACCATGCGCTTTGTTCATTGATACCTATGTCCCAACGATAACATTGCACCCTCCATTCAGTTTCCCCTTCTCTGAATTTAATAGACGAAAAAGGTATTGCGGCTTCGAAAATAAAATAGCCGTCGTACATTTTGCTTTCCAACTGCCATTTCTGATCCCAATTGGGATTAAATCCTGCTATTGCGCCGCCCTGCGAAATAAAGGCCTCTCGTTGCACACCATAAGGAGTCATACCAAAAAGAAAAGCGGTATTTCCATCTTTAAACGTATCGAACATGAGTGTTACATTATCACTTGTAGTCCCCCTAAAATCGCGACGGAGGGAAGAAACCACATATTTATCAGAAGCGGCTTCACCACGAATACCGATATACAGGAAATGATCGTTGTACAACAGTTTGAATTCGGTCGGAAGTTTGGTTAAAGTTGTATCGGTTGGAAAATACTGCCAAAAGTCTCCTCCTTTATCTGCAGTTTGCCAGGATGCTTCATCCAAAACACCATCTAAATTAATATTTTCATCTGTAAACTTTACTGAAATACTTCGTTCTGATTCCTGTGCAAAAAGGGAAGTGGACATGAATAAAATTGCATTGACAATTACAACTTGAATGAAGATTTCTCTTAAGAATACCGCCTTTTTTGATTTCATTTTTCAATTTTAATGGCGCAAAAATAGAAAAAAAATTATGATCCGGAATATAAAAACAAACCTTGACAGCTTATAAAAACTAACAGGATTAGCTTTTATGTTTACTAATCAAAATGCTTATGCTGGCGGAAGCTTTTAAAATGTTTGATGTGGCTCGTTTTGATACCAATAAGAAACTGCTGACAAATCATCTTCGAGATGTTTGTAACGTCCCTCGCTTTGCCAACCCAAACTTTGAACGGTAATTTTCAAATCTTTTTTAAACCGAACGGGATCCAGAATATGCCATCGATACTGGCCAATCATAGTTCTATATTTTTCCCTGTTTTCCAAATCACGGAAATAATGAAAACCTGTGTAAGGATTACTAAATGGAGTGAAAATTTCGTAACCGTCTTCATCGTCGCGCTGGGCATATCCATACGAACCACAAAAATAGTCCTCTTCACCGGTGCCACAAATGGTTGAAAATTCATCATCACCATCAATAAAAAATTTCACTTCTCCTTCGCCCCACCAACCTTTTGCAAATGTACCGCGAGCCAGATAAGTTCCTACATAATGGCCGGCTCCTTTTATACCATCCACAATCGTAAAAACTTCACCATCGGGCAATGCATCAACCTTTCTAAACTGAGCATGGAAATAGGCTGCATCATCTGGTACATCTGTTAAAGCATAATCTACCTGATAATACAACGTCAATCCTTTATCATCTACATTTTCCATTGTAATTTTACATTTCTTACGGAAAGGCATTTGCCAGTAACAGTTAAAACCACTTCGCGGATTTATACAAATGGCGAGTGAATTTATTTGCGGCTCGTACGGACGTCCCCAACCCGAAGCAAAAAAGTCGCCAAGCGGAACTTCGACTGAAGGAGTTTCTTCGTCATCCCAATAAAACCGGATAATATTTGCTCTGTAATCACTTGAACCTGACGGGGTCATCCAAATGTGCTGAATTACACCTTCGCCTTCAATTTCGGCTAAAACAAAAGTTTCGCCACCCTTAATATTAATGTAAGGATTTACTTTCCAACCCTGCCCCAATTCGCGAGCAGCTTTTGCAGCACTTCCCTCTTCCAGCGTTGCCATTCCACCTTTACCTTTTTCGCCAGTGAAATTCTCAGGACTAATAGAACGGGATTCGGCATTCGACAAACGATACAAATTCCCCATGTTCAAATCCATACCGTTAAAATTGCCTGCTTGCTGAGCGGCAACCGGTAATACCAGAATTAGTAAGAAAACCGATAATAATAGTTTCATTTTGGTAAATTTTAGTTAGTAATATCTAATCAGAATAATTCTTCTTCGATCATTCAATCGTCAAGTTAAAGGAAAAAAAGAAATCTGAATCTACTTATTTTCAGTTTTTAATATAATCTCTTTTGTCTTTTGTTCTTCGCCCTTGTTTTTACAACTTTCTACTAAATTTTCAACAGGTTCTCCTATTACACCCAAATATCGACCAATCCAATAAGGTAAAAGCCAAATATCTCCGGCACTGTATTCCGAACGACCATCACCATTACTATCTAAATCAAAGCGGTTTGCATTGTGCCTCGAAATCCGAAGTTCGCTTGCAGGGAGCATTTCTGTAATTGTTTGGTTCCTAAAATTTGGTTCAACAAATTCGATGTCTTTCCGGTGGCTGTTTGAAATTGTCCAGTCGATTAAATCTAACGGATACTTTTGCAAATACCAAATTGCTTCTTCCAAATCAATTTCATCTACATCAACCAAAGCAGTCATAATATTCCACAAACCCTCTTTTTCAGGTCGTTCAATTTCCCAATGATCGATAATTGCATCCCGGAATAAACTTTTTAGTGAATCGTTAAATGCATAACGATATAATCCCCAATATCCGCAATAGTACATTTCGTCGTCGGAGTGGTTCCAACCTTCCGAAAGCATTTTACTCCAGGGATCTGCATCTTCGGGTGCCATTCCAATTTCGCTCATTGGCCGCATTAGATTTTCTAAATAACCATGTTCATCCATCAAATAAAAAGCGGCCTCCTTGTACTTCTCTTTTTGGGTGAAATAATAAGCAGTTTGTAACATCCCGATAATATTCGATGAATTTATTTTCCGGTCGCCAACCATTTTCGGACGGGCATTTACATAATCTGGATGCCAGCGTCCCCAGGTGGTTGGCTCGCCATTCCAGTCGATCATATAAAACTCATTTTTCAAAACATGAGTCATTAATGTGTCGATTAACAAAATTGCTTTGTCGCGTAAATCCGGTTCATCAATAAGTTCGGCAATGGTACCAAATACAAAAATGTGGCCGATTGCTTCGTCGCTGCTTGTTGTCGATTTCCAATCCCACTCCGGGTCCTCTGCCCTTCTCCACTTTTCATCGTGATATTTATAACCCCGCCTTTCAAACGAACGAGACGGAAATCCTTCAATGTCATTAATTGTATAAAGACGTTCCAATGCATCCAACGATTCTCGGACATTTTGGAGCGCTTCTTCCGATTGTGTTACCGCATAACGAAAAACTTCGGCAGCATGGTACATAGTTGTCCAAAGTCCGTCGTTATCGGATGTTGACATGCTACCTGTGGTCACATCGCCATTTTCCATTGCGGTTACCGTTGCATTAAAACCATTACGAATATGACGTTCGCGAACTTGTTTTTCGTAGAACATGGCTTTGTCGTACAATGTCATCTCTTTGGAAAAAATTTGCCCAAGCCCATTTTCGGTAAGAATAAGAACTGAATTTTCTGGGCCTTTTGTAATATCAATCACATTATCTGAAGGTAACCACCGTTTTGAAGCGAAGTAATTATATTTCCCCTCTTCGTTCAACATAAAAGCTCCATGAGTTGAACCAAACCAAATGTTGCCATCAATTTCTGAAATGGTAGTTATTTCTGTCCAAGGTAATTTCTTTTGAATTTCGCCAATTTGCTTTTTTGTTTTTGTATCAATTGCAAAGTATCCGTCAGAAGTTCCGGCAATTAATTTATTCCCGACAATTTCGATACTGGTAAGATTTGAATTTTCAGTTACATTCTCAATTTGATTTTTATCGGGTGAAAACGTACTAATTGAATTTTCTCCCAAAATCCAGTACAGATTATTTTCTTCGTCATGTTTTATTTCAATTATCTTTTCATTCAAACTCCCCTGCCAATTTGTTTCCGAATCTTTTAGAAGATTCAATTTCATTCCATCCGAAATAAGGAACTCAAAATCGTTGCCTGCTTCAAAAATATTTGCGTTTGCCAGTTCATGCCGGGAATAGAGATTTGCGGCCCATGCGTTACTAAACACAGCTTTATCATCAACATAAACCAATTGGTTTTTAAAAGTGCCGATGTCGGTTATTTTTTTATCTGAAGTCGGAAGATAATGAACATCTTTTACCAAAGTTCCAGGAAATAGAAATTGCCCGCTCCGGGGTCGCAATAATCCTTTTGATGATAAAACCTGAATATATCCGTTGCGATCGGCTACCACTTTTTGAAGTTCCGTTTCATTGTCATCAAATTCATATTTTATACTATATTCTTGTTTGAAAGGTTTGTCCGCATGAATTAGTTTTGTTTGTTCATCCTGAACCTGAGCAGAATTACAAGCACTAAAAACAACTAGTACTGCCATTAAAAGAGGCAATCTTTGCTTTACTGTTTTCTTAATATTCATTTTATTTTTATTTATTGATTCTTTCTAATCCTAAATTTATCTCATCCCAATTTAATTCTAAAACGAATATCTGTCGAAATGCTTTTGGGTTTTTATTTTCCTCTGTAACTATTGTATAAGCCAAAACATTCCCATCGGGCGAAACAACCAGATTGTCACGTAATTGGTTGTCATTTGTAAGCATTATTGTTTTACCAAAATTATCACCTGTCTTGGCAATAGTAGCAGCAATATTTCCATTCACTATTGAAAAAACCCAATCGTTTGATGGATGCCAGCGCAAAGATGAAGCATTGGTTTTAAAATGTGTTAATTGCTGCGGCTGTTTGGTTTTATCATCTGACAAATCGGAACCATCGGCTGCAATCAGGAATACTTGATTTACTTTCGAATTATCTTTACTGAGGTAGGCAATTCTTTTGCCATCGTACGAACCTCTGACAATACCACCTGCCCAACTACCGTGTGTTAAGCGACGAATAACAATACCTTTTGGTGGAATCGGATATTCTTTGTCGTTTCCCGAAAAAGAAGTGGTAATATCAACATCATCCGGAATATCAGCAACAAAAAGTGAAGTATCGTAATCAATACCATTTTCAGCCCGAACATCTCCAATAAAAGCGCGCATTTTACCAGCTGAATCGACCCACGAATCTCCATAAGCTTTTTCAATTTCTCCGGGTTTCGATTTTCCCTGCTCAGCTGTTTTTAATAAAACTGCAAAATAGTGTGTGTAACCTTCAGGAGATTTCTCGTTTACCTCCATGTAACCAATTGTACGGTTATTTTTTTGTTGAAGAATATCGTCGTATGTAAATCCAATCCGGTTTCCATTTCGAGAATATTCATGGCGATGAGTTCCACCTCTTTGTGCACCAGAAGTTGTTGGTTTATCTATACTAACATCCCGCATATCAACTTTAGTAACTGTTCCTTTTCCGTCGGTACTTACTTCAACTCCTGTACGATTTCTTATTCCATAAAACCCGCGCTTTTCCACTTCCTCTAACAACGGACCGTGAATAAAAATCACCTTATTTTCGGTTGGATGCCACGAAACTGCAGCAACTCCGGGAGCTGCTTCTTTGCCTGTAACATAATCCGGTTCCCAAAGAACAGTCTCTTCGCCAGTTGCAATTTCTATTTTTTCTATTGATTTACAATTTGCAAGGTTTTCATTGAAAACTGTTCCTCTGGTATCGTAACACAAAAATTTTCCATCGGGCGAAAAATTATCGTTGTTATCCAATGCATGATTTTTTTCCGAAAACGAAATCTGTTTCTCTTTCATAACGATTGTAATGTTTTTTTGATTTTTGTTTTCATCGTTTATACATCCTGACACACAGTACATAAAACTTACCATTACTAGTAAAAGGGAAATGCGAACGAGTTTATTAAATTTTGTCATTAATATTTAGTATTAATTTATTAACGATTTTTTTAGGGATCTTTAAATTTAAAGATAAAATTATAAATAGTGCTTTCGTTCCTAAATACATCTGAAATTCAAGCAAAAAATGTTTTTAGACATACAACAAAAGTCTAATAATAAAAGAAAGGACAAGAAGATATTTCCTGCCCTCTTTGATAAATTATGATTTTTTTTGTAATTCTCTGATTAATAAACAATTTAGCTTAATTCGTTTGTGGTTTCATTTCAATCATTTTATTATTGCCAGACCTTTGTTTCTTCAAAATAAATTTATCAAACAGCGTACCATTGGCAGTAAAAGCCTCGTATTCTAGCACATCGTCATTAATTCGAATTGTTTGGTAAAGTTGTAAAAAACTTCCTTTTTGCTGCATCCACTCTTTATTACCTGCCTCATAAAGTTTGGGGCCACTTACCGAAACTACATAAATAATAGATGGTTTCATGTCCGGATTATCAGTTGCCATTCCTCTTCCATAAGAATGATCATGCCCGGTCAATACCATATCCACACCATGTTTCTCGAGTATTGGTTGAAAATGTTTTCTAAGTGTGGAATTATCCCGGTTCTCTTTTGGCGAATAAAAAGGAAGATGTGTGGTAATAATCACCCAGTCTTTAGTATTTGTAGTAAGAATTGAATCAAGCCAAATTTTCTGGTTTTTCAGATCATTCCCATTTTCATCTTCAAGTTCCCCTTCCGTCGCTGAGTCAATTGAAATCAGGCGCAAATTTTTATAATCCACAAAAAAACAAGATTCTTTTAATCCGTCAGGACCATTTTTAGCTTGGGTAAATTGAGTTTTCCAATGGGGATCAAGTTCCAGATCAATATAATCGTGATTACCAGGTGTAAAAATTTGTGGCACTGAACCATAAATAAACGAGCCTGCTTTAAACCACTCTTCCCATTCAAGATCGCTACCACCATTATTAATAATGTCGCCAGCGTAAACCATAAAAGAACACTCCGGCACATGTTTATATGCCCTGCGAATTATTCTGGACCATTGCGATTTTAAATCATTTTGTGGGTCACCAAAATAAATAAATGTAAACTCATCATTTTGTTTTGAAGGAGTTTCGAACTCTATCCATTCACTCCAAAAACCCGCAAGCCCAACCCGATAAATATATTTTTTGCCTGGATATAAATCAGTAAAAATAAATGAATGCTGATTTGCTTCAACAACAGGATTATTTTCGTGAATATATTTAACCGCCGTAGTTTTTGCTTTAAAAGATTTACTAATTGTTGGATCAATGCGGCCATCAGGAGTGATTTGTAACTCACAAAATCCCTCAGAAACACTTTTATCGGTTCGCCAGGTTACTGCCACCGATGTCGATGCATCTTCGGTAAGATTTAAAACAATACGATCGGGATTTGGCGATGGAAAATTATTCTGTGAAAAAACAATTGTACTACTAAAAGTAATAATACTTATCCCCAAAATTAACTTACCAATTATGTTTAAACACATATTCATTTTAGTTTTATACATTATTCTATTTTCTACAAAGAAATAATTTTATGTGTCTAAAATCCTTAACACAAAATTTCATAGCATCAAAATGTTAAAAGAATATTAGAGACTCGTTTTAAAATTATTACATAAGATTACTACTTCTAAGAAAACTATATATTTTTCAAGTGTTTCTTAGAAAATGTCAAGAACAAGGCTTGCGAAATCTTGAAAATCAAGGAGTTTACTTTCGTAAATGACTGTTTTCAAGATGAGCATAACGCTGTTATTGGCGTTTTCTAAGAGACACTAATTAACATTATTTACCTCCCCCAGACATTGAAAATGGCATATCATTTTTCCCCGTACCCCATTTTTTGTTGGGTTCAGCACCCATTTCAAAAACAAGTTTTCCACCAGCAGTAATTTCTTCATGTGATATCCAGGTTCTGTTCATCGATTCTCCGTTTAAAGTTGCCGACTGAATGTATTTATTCTCTTTTGAATTATTAAGCGTTTTAATTGTAAACATTTTATTGTCATCAACATTAATTATAACTTCTCCAAAAAGTGGGCTGCCAATTGAATAGGAAGTGCTTCCCGGGGTTACAGGATAAAATCCCATTGCACTTAAAGCATACCACGAAGAAAGTGAACCCATGTCTTCGTTACCGCAGATTCCTCCTGGTCCGGTCCTGTACAACTCTTCGCAAACTTGTCGCGCTCTTTGTTGAGTTTTCCATGGTTGGCCGGCATAATTGTATAAATACGCAACATGGTGCGAGGGTTGGTTGCCGTGCACATATTGTCCGATGGTACCAACTACCCCTACATATTTTGGCGGCGAAATAATTGGGCTCATTTCAAAAAAAGCATCTAATTTTTTAGTGAATGCTTTTGGGCTTCCAAATAAATCGATTAGTCCTTGCACATCGTGTTGAACCGACCAAATGTATTGCCATGCATTCGACTCGGTGTAATGCCGATTGGGGCGACGGCCAACTAAAAGCGGGTCGAAATATTTGTAATACGAATGTTCTCCGTCTTTGACAATTTCCTGTTGATTGTTGTCTAAAGCTTCCAGCCAGTTTCCATCTGCTTTCTTTGGACGCATAAACTGTGTTTCAGCATCCCAAAGATTAGCATAATTACCGGCTCTTTTAATAAACAATTCATAGTCGTCCTTTTTACCCAATTCGTTCGCCAGTTGTGCAATGCACCAATCATCGTAGGCAAGTTCAAGAGTGTTGGGAACCGATTCTGTTACTTTGTCAACCGGAGTATAACCAAGACTTTTGTAGAAATCTAACCCGGAACGACCTGCATAATGAGGAACTGGAGGCTGTGGATTTTCCAAAGCTTTTTTACGCATGGCCTCGTAGAGGGATTTTACATCGAAATCGCGATAACCTTTCATATAAGCATCAACAATTACGGGAATTAGATGGTCGCCAACCATCGACTCGCCAAAAACATTCAGGAAATGTTGGGCGGGAAGCCAACCGTAATTCTCAACTTTTGCAACAATAGATTTTATAAAATCATTTACATGGTCGGGGGCGATTAAAGTTAATAAAGGATGTTGCGAACGATAAGTATCCCAGCAAGAAAACGAACCGTAAAAATTGTAATCTTTTGCAACATGAACTTTTCCATCAGAACCAAAATATTTTCCATCAACATCTTGCGAAATGTATTGCGAAAGTAAGGAATGATAAATGGCTGTATTAAAAATTTCTTTTTGGTCATCAGAAGCTCCATCAATTTTTATCCTCGATAATTCATTGTTCCATATTTCGCGAGCATTGTTTTTTACTTTGTCAAAATCCCAGTCAGGAATTTCGGCGTTTAGGTTTTTTCTTGCACCCTCAATACTGGTGTACGAAATGCCAACTTTAATCAAAATCTGTTCGTTTTCCGAAGTTCTGAAATTTACAAAAGCACCAATTTTATCTCCCGCTTCTGCATTTTTATAGGGGAAAATACTTCCTCCCGATTCGGGTGTAACATATGAAGCATCGAATGTACCGTAGTACGCAAAAGGTTTATTGAATTCGGCAACGAAGTATACTTTTCCCAAGCCTGCACTTTTTGAACCTTCAATTCTATGATTATCAATAATCTTTAATTCTGAATTTTCTTCCGACGACATATTTCCAATTTGATGACCGAGGTCCAAAATTATCCTGGCATTATCTGCTTTCGGAAAAGTGTATCGGTGAAAACCTGCTCTTTGTGTGGATGTCAGTTCAACATTTACATTGTAATCTTTTAGCAAAACAGAATAATATCCGGGAGTTGCTGATTCATTGTCATGGTCGAACCGCGAGCGATATCCTTCATCCGGGTTTTTTAACGAACCGGGAATAATTTGAAGTTTGTCGCCAACCGTTGGCATTAATAATACTTCGCCGCCATTAACCATTCCAACACCACTCCAGTGAGTGTGGCTAAATCCGATTAATGAACTTTCAGAATAAATATAACCGGCACAATACGTCCAACCTTGCGTTCCAATATCAGGACTCAAATGAACCATTGCAAAAGGCAGCGATGCTCCGGGAAAAGTATGTCCGAAAAAGTCGGTTCCAATAAATGGATTTACGTAATCAACCGGTTCTTTCTCATTCGGGTTCTGACCATTTGTTGGTTCAAAAATAAAGACCGTGAGTAGAAATAGAATTTGGTATAAAAGGTATTTCATGGTAATAAGTTTAAAAAGAATTGAATCAAAAAATACTGTTACGAAATTATATTTTTTAAATTAAATCGAAGGATAAAAGATAATGCAAAATGAGTAAAATAGCTGAAGTTTTTTTTGTACTATTATTTTTTCTTTGTCGTAACTTGAAAAAAAATGTGTTTCTGATTAATTATAAATCTATAAAAAACCAGTCATGAAAAAATTGTTCTCTTTGGTGAAAAGCACAGTACTCATTCTAATGAGTTTATTTTTAATGTTTGGATGTAATAATGCTGAAATGAAAAATACATCGAGTAACGAACTTCTTTCTTCGAATTGGAAAATGCAACCTTTAGATAAATTAGCGGGTGTCGATGAAAATGCAATTTCTGAAAGTGATTTTAATACCGGCGATTGGTACGATGCAATTGTTCCGGGAACTGTTTTAGGAAGTATGGCATCAACCGGAGTGATTGAAGACCCTTACTTTGGAATAAATATGCAGGACGTGGGTTACGAACAATTTAAACAACCCTGGTGGTTTCGAACCACTTTTGAACTTGATGCCGAGGATATAAATAAAATTGTTTCGCTACGTTTTAACGGCATAAATTACCGTGCTGATTTATGGGTAAACGGTGAAAAAGTTGCAGGGAAAGATGAATTTGCAGGAACTTTCAGAATGTTCACGTTTAATGTTAGCGACTATGTTGTGGCTGGCGAAAATACAGTGGCACTTAAAATGTGGCAACATGCCGATGGCGAATTTTCCATTGGTTTTGTTGATTGGAATCCACTGCCACGCGATAGAAATATGGGGATTTTCCGTGAAGTATTTTTGGAAGTAAACGAAGGCGTAAAAATCAGAAGTCCGTTTGTTCATTCAAAAGTAAACAAAGAGACTTTAAACGAAGCTGAACTTTTTATTCAGGCCGAGTTAATAAACAGTTCGGATAAAACGATTGATGGAATTTTGCGTGTTGATTATGAAATAGGTGTTGTGGAAAAACCGGTGAGTGTAAAAGCTGGAGAAACATTGACTTGTAATTTCAACCCGGAAGATTTTGAACAACTTTCAGTAAAAGATGTAAATTTCTGGTGGCCAAACGGAATGGGAGCTGCCAGCTTATACAATTTAAAAACCGAATTTATTGCTAAAAATACTGTAATCGATAAGGTTGAGAAAAAATATGGTATCAGAGAAGTAACAAGTTATTTAAACGAAGACAAAAACAGGGCTTTCGAAGTAAATGGAAAATTTGTGCTTATAAAAGGCGGCGGCTGGGTTGACGATTTATTACTTCAGGATACAAAAGAGTCGGTTGAAGCGCAGCTAAAATATGTGCATCATATGAACATGAACAGCATTCGTTGCGAAGGTTTTTGGGGAAAAGATGAAAACTTATATGACTTGTGCGACGAATATGGAATTTTGGTAATGATTGGTTGGAACTGTCACTGGGAATGGGAAGAGTATCTTTTAAAACCAACGCACGAAAAATACGGAGGCGCATTTAACGATGAGGATATAAATTTGTTGGCCGATTCGTGGTTCGACCAAATGATGTGGCTAAGAAACCACCCCAGTATTTATGTGTGGATGTTGAGCAGCGACAAGCTCCCCGCTCCAGAATTGGAACGCAAATACATTGAACAATTTAATAAATACGACCCTTCGCGACCTTATGTAACCTCAGCCGGTGGTGCCGGAACTGAAGATAATAATATTGTTTCTGAAGTTCCACTAGTGAGTGAAATTAGCGGTCCAACAGGAATGAAAATGTTGGGACCTTACGCGTACACTCCTCCATATTACTGGTTTACCGATACTCAATTGGGTGGCGGTTATGGCTTTAACACCGAAACTTGTCCTGGACCAAGTATTCCGCCGTTGGCTTCGTTAAAGAAAATGTTGCCCGAGGAAAGTTTGTGGCCAATCGATAAAAAATATTGGGAATACCACACCGGACGAAATGAGTTTACCACACTCGATAGATTTCGAAAAGCATTAAACGAAAGGTATGGCGAATCGAACAGTGTGGAAGAATTTGCGTTTAAATCGCAGGTAAGTAATTATGAATTGATGCGACCGATGTTTGAAGCTTTTGTGGCGCATAAACCTAAAAGTACCGGTTTAATTCAGTGGATGTTGAATTCGGCCTGGCCGGAATTGTATTGGCAATTATACGATACTTATCTTCAGCCAAATGGTTCTTTTTATGCGGTTCGGAAAGCTTGCAACCCACTGCATGCAATTTACAGATATGGTTTTGATGATATATTTATTGCAAACGAAGATTTGTTGGATGCTGAAAATATTACAGTAAAAATTAAAGTCTTTGATATCAACTCCAACGAAATTTTTGCAGACGAATGGAACGGCAGTGTGAAAACCAATATCTCGAAACCTATTTACGAAATTCCTGAAATTAAAAATCTTACTTCGGTTTATTTTCTCGATTTGAGGGTTTTTGATAAGGACAATAATGAGGTTGACAACAGCATTTATTGGTTATCGACTAAAAAAGATGAGATTGATTGGGAAGCAGCTAAAAAATTACCCTGGCCATTTTATTCCCCTTCAAAACAATATGCCGATTTTACAGCCTTAGATAAACTTGCGAAAGTTGAATTAGATTATGAATATGCCTTTGAAAAAGATGCGGAAAATGGTTTGGTAACGCTAAAAGTTACAAATCCGTCATCTACAATTGCATTCTTTACTTTCTTCGATTTGATTGATTCGGTCAATGAAAAACCAATATTACCTATTTTTTGGAGCGATAATTACATTACACTTTTACCCGGCGAAGAACGAACTTATACAGCTAAATATAATCTGGAAAATGCTGAAGGTGAGAAACCCGTAGTTCAGGTAAAAGCATGGAATGTTAACTCAATAACCTTAAAATAATTGGTTGAATGAGTTGATTTAAAACATTAATTAAAAAGAATGCTGATGAGCGAGAAATATTCCAAATCGATGTTTATACTTTTTCCGGCACTGGCAATGTTGTTGGGCTGGGGACTGCGTGGACACATTGGTGGAGGGCCTTTTGGAGCAATGATTCCGGGTGCGATGGTGGCACTGAGTCTTAGCCTGCTTTTGGAACTTCCTGCGGCTACCACTTCAATAATTGTTGTTTTTGGTGTTGTTGGAGTTGGTTTGGGTGGTGAAATGACTTACGGGCAAACTCTAAGTTTTTTAAGAAACCCGGAAACAGTAATGTGGGGAACGCTTGCCACAACATTAAAAGGTTCAATTTGGGGAGTTCTGGGAGGGGCAGTTTTAGCCTTGGGCTTTATTTACAAACGCTTGACTAAAAAAACAATTATTGTCGCATTATTACTCATGATGGTTGGTATATTGCTTGGTTTCAAACTCATTAACCAACCCATGCTAATTTATTTTTCCGACCCTGCAAATCCGCGCTCCGAATCATGGGGAGCATTGCTTTTGGGAGCAGTAGCACTACTTCTTTATTTGAAATTTAAAATTTCAAAAGCCGATTTTAAACTTGTTTCTCGTTTTGCACTTTGGAGCCTAATTGGTGGTGCACTTGGTTTTGGTATTGGAGGTTTGTGGTTTGTGTTAGGAAGTTATTTACCTAAAGAAATTGTATTTCAAAGTTGGTGGAAAATGATGGAATTTACCTTCGGATTTTTGCTTGGTGCCGGCTTGGGTTATGCGGCATGGCTAAGTCGAAATGAGTTAAAAACAGAAAGTGATAATAATACAAAGTCGGAGGTTTATTCATTTCAATCCTCGTATAAAGAAATTGGAATTGCGGTTTTAGCCGGTCTTCTTATTTTTCTTGTAGTACCCGGAATTTTGGAGCCATTTGTTGAAGCGGCCAGTAGCAGTGATGGGATTTTTATGACGGGTTTAAGAACCATTTCGATGATGTTAGTGAACTATGCATTTTTCGGATTTATATTAATTATAGCTGCAATGTATTTTCCAAAAGCCGCCTGGCAATTGGGAATTACGTTAACTTTTTGTCATACGGTAATCGATTTGGCAGACGACCATATTGTTGAGGTGTTTACAAATGCTCCCGTTTTAGCAAGTATTTTAGTGGTTCTGATTCCTACATTTTTAGTGGCTTTTTTAACGGCTTTTTATCAACGAAAAGCAAATCCGATACGTTCTATATTTTTGCTGTTAATTTGGTCAACTGTGCTTGTGTCGATGATTAAAATTGGATTTTATCCCCAAAAATTAAATCTGGCGGGTTATTCATTTTGCAAAATAATTTGTGGAGTTTATATTGTTGATATTGTTTTTGCAGTCTCGGCCATTCTTCTTTCATTGATTCTTATTCGCAAATTTAAAGCTGTATAAATTAAGTACGAAATGAATTATTTGCGTTTGAATTTATTCTTTATTTTTCTTCTGGCAGGCGTAAGTATTCTTCATGCACAGGAAATAAATTCTGCAAAACAAAAGCTTGATATTCCTTCCGATTTTCGAAAAGCAAAAAATGGTGATATTTATATAATTGCGCATCGGGGAGCGCACAACGGAATTCCTGAAAATTCATTAGCAGCTTATCAAAAAGCGATTGATTTGGGTTGCGATTTTGTAGAAATTGACATTCGCACAACAAAAGACGGTGAGTTTGTGAGCGTACACAATTCAACGATTGATGCTTATGTTGAAGGCCAAACTGGAAAAGTGAAGGAGATGACTCTGCAAGAATTGAGAGCTTTGGACATTGGCAGTCGGATTGGCAAAGAATGGAAGGGCACTCAAATTCCAACTTTCGAAGAAATAGTTGAGTTGTGTAAAGGCAAAATCGGAATTTACTTAGATTTGAAAGATGCACCGGTATCGGAATTAATGGCAATTCTGAAAAAATACGACATGGAAAAAGATGTGGTTTGGTATTTTCCTGCTTCCTATATTCAACGCGTTGATGATATTAATGACTTGTTTGCAAATTCATTCCCAATGCCCGACCCGGGACCTGCACAAAATATTACGAAAGTTTTATCAGCAATTAATACTTGTGTTATTGCAAGCGATATGGGAAAGTTAAATGAACAATTTGTTGAAACAGCACACCAGAATAATGCACTGGTTTTTGTTGACGAAAAGAGTGGGACAGAAGCTGAGTGGACACAAATTCTTGAGTGGAAAACCGATGGAATTCAAACTGACCATCCTGAAAAGTTAATTGAATTTTTAAAGAACAAATAACGTAAAACGAATTAAATGAAATTTACAAATAAAACACAACTGTATATTTTTGTTGCACTTGTACTCACAATCACATTTATAACCGTTCTTTTTCATTATTCAATACACATCACTGACGCGCTTACTTTAGAAACTTTAACGGATTACGGAATTCAAATTTCAATTTGGCGAATTGTGTTTGAGCCGTTTATTGGAGTTTTGCTGTTCTTTAACCGATCTTTTTTTGCAATCGAAGAACTTAAATTTTTATTGTATTGGCTTCTGGCGATTTTTACTATTTACAGCATAATTAAATCGATTTTAATAAAAGAAAAACAACTAATAAAGAAATTTATCTTTCGACAATTGGTTAATCTTCCTATAATTGGAGGTTTATGGTTTGCAGCTTTTGTACTTATCCTTTTTATTCCGTTACCAAATAATACCATTGTAAATAATTCTAAAAATTCAGTTCTTGTAAACACACATTCGCACAACGATTTTAGTCACGATGGTGTTATTTCGCAAGACGGTTTATGGAAATGGCACAAGCGAAATGGTTTTGATGCATTTTATATTACCGACCATAATAATCATGATAAAACCTTTGAATTTGTGCAGGCTCAGCGTAATTATGAGTTTCCGAATGAACCGCTTGTAATGTGCGGCGAAGAGTTTTCGGGAAGTAATCATTTGAGTCTGCTCGGGCTAAAGGCAAAATTCAGCACACAAGGTTTTACTGATTCTACTGCAATAAATTTAACACATTCCGGGAGGGGGGTCGTAATTGTAAATCATTGGTTCGACGGCGAAAAAATGTCGCTGGAATATTATAAAAATTTGGGGGTCGATGGGTTCGAAATCGAAAATACAGCGACTAATTTTACTTACGATCGTAAATTGTATAAAAAGATAAAAAACTATTGTCAAGAAAATAATTTAATCATGTTGGGTGGAGTCGATTTTCACGGATATGGGAATGCCTGCTCATTGTGGAATGCCTTTGATATTCCGGGTTGGCAAAGTTTAGATCCGGTTGCAAAAGAAAATGCCATTTTAAAAATTATCAAAACCCGCGATCAGGATAAACTTCAGGTTCTATTATACAATGACCGACCTTATTACACAGAAAAAAATCTACTTTTCAGCCCCGTTTTTACACTCTTTAATTATTTTCGAACACTCGATTTTTATCAAATAATCTCATGGATATTTTGGATATTGTTTTTTGCAATAATAAAAAATACAATTTCATCGAATAATAAATTACAGAAACAATTTTCTACTCATCGACTTGTTTCAGTATTTGGAGTTTTAGGTGCCTTTTTCTTGTTAGGTTTGAGTTTGGTTTATCAACTTCGAATAGAAAATATTATTGGTTTCACCGAAATGTACGAAGAATACAGTGCACTTCTTTTTTATACGGGTTTGGTATTTCTGGTTTATTCAGGAGTGGTAACATCTTTTAAGATTTTTATACGGAAAGCTTAAAAAAACTGTCTATTTTTCGAAAAAATTTTCAAACTATAGATAAGTTTATGTCAACAAAAGTATTACCAAAAACAAAAGAGAGGTTGAACTCGCTCGACACACTTCGTGGCTTCGACATGCTTTGGATTATTGGTGGAGGAGCGTTAATTGAAGCACTTGCAAAAGTTACCGAATGGAATTGGATGGAAGCACTTGCAAACCAAATGCATCATGTTTCCTGGGAAGGATTTCGTTTTTTTGATTTGATTTTTCCTTTATTTATGTTTATTTCCGGAGTGGCTATTCCGTTCGCACTTACAAGCCGATTGGAGAAAGGAACTTCAAAAACATCGTTGCATAAAAAGGTATTTATTAGAATGATTTTGCTGATACTTTTAGGATTCATTTATAACGGTGCTTTGAAGAACGGTTTTTCGAATATGCGCTATCCAAGTGTTTTATCACAAATTGGAATTGCTTACTTTTTTGCAGCATTAATTGTAATAAACACAACTTCTTTAAAAGCTCGAATATTTTGGCTTTTAGGAATTTTTGCTGGAATAGCAACTCTACAATTGTTTGTAAATGTTCCTGGTTTCGGAGCCGGTGTTTTTACACCTGAGGGAAGTGTAAATGCGTGGATAGATCAACGTTTTCTTCCTGGTAGATTAATTTATAAAACCTATGATCCGGAAGGTATTTTATGCATCGTTTCAGCAATCTCAATTACTTTAATGGGCACATTTGCAGGATTAGTTCTTCGGAATAAAAACTTTACTGCGAATAGAAAAACAATCATTTTAATTATTGTCGGTGCCTCTCTTGTGTTGATTGCTCTTTTGCTTTCACCTGTGTATCCAATCATCAAAAAAATATGGACCGTACCTTTTAATATTCTTACTGCCGGAATTAGTTTTCTTTTACTTGCGATTTTCTATTTCATTATTGATGTAAAGAAATGGAACAACTGGATACTTTTTTTTAAAGTAATTGGCTTGAATTCAATTACGATTTATTTAGGAATGAGAATTATTGATTTTTACCATTCCTCTGAATTTCTTCTGGGATGGATAGCAAATCCGCTGGGTAATTTTAGTGACGTGATTATTGTTTCGGGGGTGCTTGCCATCGAGTGGATATTGCTTTTTTACTTGTACAAAAACAAAATATTTTTGAAGGTGTAATGTTTAGTTCGGTATTTTATTAATTGAAGAAATATAGAATTCATAAGTTAAATAAGAAGTATCCGAAGCTGATTATCAAAGTTTATTGATGTAATTTTCAAAATTAAATCGTGTGATTTAAATTCTAAAATAATGAAAAACATTTTTTTTATTTTGTTTGTTGTTTGGACTTTGTTGGGGGCTGCATTAATTTATGGAGTGTCTGTTTCTGAATCGAATGATAGTATATTATCTTTAGCAGCGAATGTTATAAGTATTTCCCCTCTCTTTGGACTTATGCTTGCATTGGGTTCCTTAAAAGCTTCCAATCAGTTTAATAATTGGCTAAATGAAGATAAAAATTCGCTTTATTATCTGGCAGGCGGAATTACCTTTTTATTTGCTTTGCCCGGTTTAATAACAGGAACTTTCAATCCCTATTATACAGTTATTTTTTCGTTGATTGTTTTTATGGTTTTTGGTGTGTTAAAGCAGGCCAAAGATGAATCATTTAGATTGAACTGGTCAGATATCGCAGTTTGGATCGTTCTCTGGATACTTTTTGATCTTCGATGGTATATGGAGATTCTACCAGCTGTGGATAGTATTTCATATACTTGGTGGTCAATTGCAGTTTCTGTAATTGCAATAATAGGGTGGTATGGATTCAGAGGAGCAGATATTGGTTTTAACCTTGTTCCGAAAATTAAAGATTTGTACATAACACTAATAGCACTGATTGTGATAATGGCACTGGTTATTCCTCCCGGACTTGCAACAGGGTTTCTAACATTTTCAATTCCAGAGTCCTATGATATTCCCAAACTGGCAATTCATTTTATAGGACTGTTTCTCACGGTTGCATTGCCTGAGGAACTCTTTTTTAGAGGAATTCTACTTCGAGGACTTGATAAAGTATTTGCAAAAAGATGGATTCCGTTGGTAGTATCTTCACTTGCTTTTGGCTTAATGCACTGGAATAATGTTGGCGAATTATCAACACAAATTATCTATGTTTCTTTAGCATCTGTAGCCGGCTTGGGATATGGCTGGGCATACAGAAAAAGCGGGAACAATTTGCTTGCAGCGATTTTAGTTCATACGCTTGTTGATTGGATTTGGAGACTGTTTCTTACAAGTTAATTAATACGAAGAACGGTTTTTTTTGAATATTAAAAGTTGAATTAATATGAAAAATCAAAGAATTGCATTCAGTACATTGATTGTTGTGTTGATATTGATTGTTGGATGCAGACAAAACACAGTTATTCAATCAGCAGGTTTACATAAGTTAGAATACAATAACCCTGGTTTACTTGTTGATCTTGATGTGGGTTTCAAATCGATACCAATGCCCATGGATTTTGATGGCGATGGCGATTACGATTTGCTTATTTCCGAGTCGGGAGCTTATGTTGAAGCCGGTATCTTTTATTTTGAAAATATAAGTGGGAATGTCGATATGCCAGTTTTTAGACGCGGAATGAAAGTTTCATTCGAGCGTAGAAGACTGGGAGCTGATGGGAATTCTTTTGAGGTGTCGGAAGTGGATGGACAAATTCACGTGCTAACTCCCGACCGTGCAAACGAAAAATTATTAATCTATAAAAATGTTCCTCAAAATGTTTTCTGGGACGATAATGAAATAGTGTTACCCGAAAAAGCTTTTGAATATCTTCATTTTTTCAAAAGTACACAATGGAAAATGATTGATTTTGATGGAGATGGAATCTCAGATTTAATAGCTGCAGTCGCTTCTCAACGAATTCCGGGTTTGCGTGCAGCCGGTTCCGTTGAACGCAAAAAAGCTTTTGAGCAGGCTCCCAAACATAAACAACTTATTTTCCTTCGAAATAAAGGAACTAATAATCATCCGGTTTATGAAGACCCTGTTGAAATCATAAAAGAAAATGGTGAGTCGTTGGCGCTTGGGCTTTCTATAAAACCAATGTTTGCTGATTACGATAGCGATGGAGATTTAGATTTTATTGGCATTGGAAGAAGCCAAAGTGATGATAATTTTGATGTGGTATGGAAAAATAATTTTATTCTATACTTTGAAAATACCGGAACAAAAGCAAAATACAAATTTAAGGATGGTAAAGTTTTAACACACAATAAACTTCCTGTTCAAATGGAATCACGCTCAACAATCCATCCAACTGCAATTGATTGGAATAAAGACGGGCACATCGATATTATTGCCGGAGAGGAATCCGGGCGTATATCATTTCTGAAAAATACAGGTGAGATAATTAATGGTGTTCCTCAATTTTTACCTCCGCGTTTTTTACAGCAGGAAGCAAAATATGTTGATTTTGGAGCACTCGTCGCACCTCGTGTTTTCGATTGGGATGGTGATGGTTTAGACGATATTATTAGTGGAAACGAGATGGGGCATATTGGATTCATTAAAAATCTGGGGGGAAAAATACCAATGTGGGATGGACCAAAACTTCTGGATGTTGATGGAATTCCAATCCGGATTATTGCAAACGAGGCGCTGCCAAACACAGAAATTCCCTACTGGGGTTATACGACCATTGATGTTGGAAACTGGGACGACGATGAGCTCCCCGATATTTTAGTAAACGACCACAACGGAAATGTTGTTTATTTGAAAAATATTGGTAGCAGGAAAAATCCTAAACTTGCCACGCCAAAACCTATTGAAGTTGAATGGCAGGGTAAACCACAAAAACCTGCATGGACGCCTGGCGTTTCAAAGGGAAATGAATTGCTTGCTCTCTGGAGAACTTCTCCACTTATAATGGATTTTAATAATGATGGATTAAATGATTTGGTGATGCTCGATTACGAAGGATATTTGGCCGTGTTTCCAAGGTCAAAAAAAGAAGACAAATTAGTTTTAAATCATCCCGAAAGAAATTTTGTTTATCCAACTGGCGAACCAATTTTATTGAACCAACGCACGGGGTCGAGTAGCGGAAGGCTTAAAATAACTTTCGCAGATTGGGATGGAGATGGTTTGGATGATTTAATAGTATCATCGAAACCCGCTGTTGACTGGATGAAAAACATGGGAATGAAAGACGGGAAAATGGTGCTGCAATATATGGGACGCGTGGCTTCCAGGACTTTAATGGGACACACCGACGGACCGGTGGTAGCCGACTGGAATAAAGATGGAATCCCAGATTTATTAGTAGGTGCAGAAAATGGTGTTTTCTATTATTGGCAACGTTCAAGTGTTGATATTACTTCAACAATGACAACAAACGGAAAACAGACTCCGGCTAATTATCCTTATTTTAAGCGATAAAAAAATATCACGATGAAACGAGAATGTAAAAGTATTTAAACGCAGGAGTGTCATTATAAGCAAGTTGTAAGCCATTAGAAAAAGTCCAAGATAGAGTATGAAAGATGTTGAAGACTATTGTCCTTATGACAAAAAAGATTGGAGAAAATGGCTCGAATTGAACCATAATAAAAAAGATGCAGTTTGGCTCATCTTTTTTAAGAAAAAATCTCCGAACCATAACCTAGGTTGGAGTGAATCAGTTGATGAAGCACTTTGTTTTGGTTGGATTGATAGCACCAAAAGGACAATAGACAGTGAGAAATACAAACAGTATTTCAGCAAACGAAAAGCAAAAAGTAATTGGTCTAAGATAAATAAGGATAAAGTGAAAACCTTAATTGACCAAGGACTTATGGAAGAAGAAGGTTACAAAAGCATTGAAATTGCAAAAAAAAATGGTTCTTGGACAATTTTGGATGAAGTTGAAGAACTTATAATTCCAGAAGATTTAAAAGAAGAATTTACAAATTACAAAGGCTCAATAGAATACTTTAGTAGTCTAAATAAGTCTTTTAAAAAGATTTTATTGCACTGGGTCGTTTCTGCTAAAAGAAAAGAAACCAGACAAAAGAGAATTTTAGAAATCGTAGAAAATGCAAGTAATAATTTGAAACCAAAACAATTTAGATAGAATAAAAACGGCTTACAATATCGTGTTTTATAATTTATAGAATATTAGACTGTAAAACGATTATATGCTTATGAAAAAATCAATACTAAAGATTACTGTATTAAGCCTTTTGTTTGGGGTGATAAACATTTCAATAAAAGCACAAAATGAAAGTCAACTTAAACAAACAGTTACACCTGAAATTGTAGATATTGGTTCAAAACTAGAATTATTTACGGATTATTATCTAATTGAAAACCTTGATAACGTTTCCTTAAAACTCCACGAGCCAATTGATAAAGGCACTGTATTAAAGTTTGACAAATCGTGGGAGGGACCATTTTCAGCGTATTGTACGGTGATAAAAGACAATGATTTATTCCGTTTGTATTACCGGGGAGTACCAACTGCCGGAAAGGATGGAAGAACTGGAGAACATACATGTTATGCTGAATCTAAAGATGGAATTAATTGGACTAAACCCGATTTGAAAATTTATGAAATTGATGGCACATTAAATAATAATATTGTACTGTCGAATGCGGTCTCGGTTACACATAATTTTAGTCCATTTATTGATACTCGCAAAAATGTAAATCCAATTCAAAAATATAAAGCTCTTGGTGGTACCGGGAAAAGTGGTTTGATAGCTTATGTTTCTGAAAATGGTATTCATTGGGAAAAACTTCAGGATAAACCCGTTTTTACTGAAGGAGTATTTGATTCGCAGAATGTTTCTTTCTGGTCTGAATCGGAACAACAATATTTATGTTATTTTAGAACATGGACAGAGTCGGGATATTCTGGATTCAGGTCAGTTAGCAGAACTACGTCTAAAGATTTTATCAATTGGACAAAACCGATAGAAATGGATTTTGGCGACACACAACTTGAACATCTTTACACTAACCAAACTTCACCCTATTTTAGGGCACCTCATATTTATATCTCTGTGGCAGCTAGGTTTATGCCGGGGCGAAAGGTAATTTCTGAAGAGGAGGCCAATAAACTAAACGTTAATCCTAAATATTTCAACGATTGTTCAGATGCAGTTTTGATGACTACCAGGGGAGGAAACAAATACGACCGTACTTTTATGGAAAGTTTTATTCGTCCGGGAATTGGTTTGCAAAACTGGGTTTCGCGTTCTAATTATCCGGCTTTAAATATTGTGCAAACTGGTGCTGAAGAAATGTCGGTTTATGTGAATCAGGATTATGCTCAGCCAAGCGCACATTTACATCGTTATGCCATGCGAATTGATGGATTTACTTCCGTTCGGGCTTCATACAAAGGTGGTGAAATGATTACCAAACCACTTCGTTTTAACGGCGACAAATTGTATCTTAACTTCTCTACTTCGGCAGCAGGTTTTGTAAAGGTTGAAATATTAGATTTGGATGGAAATAAGATAAAAGGTTTTGAGCTGGAGAATTCAAGTGAAATTATTGGAAATGAAATAGAAAAGGAAGTGTCCTGGAATGAAAATCCTGACTTGAGGGAATTAAATGGAGTTGCTGTTCGGCTGCGTTTTGTGATGAAAGATGCTGATTTGTATAGTATAAAATTTAAGTAAGAAAACCTATCTAAAAAGATAAAAGATGAACAATCTATCATCAAAACAAAATCAAACAAATAGTTCGCGGCGCGACTTTGTAAAAAAGGGAAGTATGGCAGCTCTTGGTTTGTCGTTATCTGTAAACAATACTTTTGGTTTTACTGCTAACTTGAAAAAACTTCGAATAGGAATTGTTGGGGGACGATTTGGTCTCTCTTTTCAATTTCACGAGCACCCAGATTGTGTTGTTGAGGCAGTTAGCGATTTACGACCCGAGCGACGGGAGCAGTTGATGAAAACATATAAATGTTCTAAATCTTACAATTCATTGGAATTGCTGGTAAAAGATAAAGACATTGACGCGGTTGCAGTATTTACTGAGGGGCCAAATCATGTAAAACATGTATTGGAATGTTTGAAAAATGGTAAGCACGTACTAAGTGCTGTGCCTGCTTTTTGGGGGAGTTTGGAAGAAGCTCATATTCTTCACGACGCGGTTAAGAAATCGGGATTGATTTATATGATGGCAGAAACAAGTTATTATCAACAGTTTACAATATCGGCACGGAAATTTTATCAGGAAGGTAAATTTGGAAATCTTTACTATTGCGAATCCGAATATCAACACGATGGTTTAGAAGAGCTCTATTTTGAAAATGGAAAACGAACCTGGCGGCATGGTGTTGCACCAATGCACTATCCAACACATTGTACGGCACATTTATTAAGTGTTACCGGCGAACGTTTGCTTAAAGTTGCATGTAATGGCTGGGGCGACAACGACCCAATTCTAAAAGACAATGCCTACAATAATCCTTTTTGGAATGAGTCGGCAATGTTCACAACAAATCAGGGGAAAGCATTTCGTGTAAATGTATGGTGGAAAGGTGCGCATTTGGGAACTGAAAGGGCACAGTGGATTGGCGATAAAATGAGTTTTTATGCTTCTAATCCGCTTGGAACCGGACCTGTGATAATAAATTCTACCGACCAGTTGGGAAAAGACGATGCCGGTTTTGTTCGAACAGAAGGAAAGAAGCAACAATACCAGCAACCCAATTGGTGGGAAACCAATTTATTACCGGAACCTTTACGACACAACAGTGGTCATCATGGTTCTCATACATTTATTACGCACGAATTTGTTGATGCGTGTATTAACGAAAGGAAACCAACGGTTGATATTCTTGAAGCGCTGGCTTACACAGTTCCGGGTGTTGTTGCGCACGAATCTGCATTAAAAGGTGGCGAACAATTGGAAATACCTCAATTTGATTAAAAAGGTAATTAGAAGTTAAGCAACTAAATGGAAAGGATAAAATGAGAAAAGAACTATTAAGAAGTGGAGTTTGGACTGCCGGTTTAACAGTCTTGTTTTTGCTGGATATTTGGAAAAACAATTCTTTTATTGAAATGGTTATAAGCATTTAATGAATACAGTAGTAAAAATAAAGGGTATTTTAATTTGGTTCACCGTAATCTTCTCTTCGCTATTTTCGTGTTCTATTACAGAAAATAAAATTGAAGTAATTGATTTGCAATGCGAATATTTAGAAAATCCTCTTGGGATTGACGCTACAACACCGCGTTTAAGTTGGAAGTTAATATCTGAAGAAAATAATATTTCACAAAAAGCATATCATATTTTAGTTGCCAGCACATCAGAAAATTTAGAGAAAAATATTGGTGATATTTGGGATAGCGAGAAAGTTATTTCAAATCAATCAACACAAATTAAATATGCTGGAAGCAAATTAAGATCGCGACAAAAAGTATTTTGGAAAGTGGGTGTATGGAACCAAGAAAGTGATGCTCCGGTTTGGAGTGAAATCGCAACTTGGGAAATGGCACTCTTAAAACAGGATGATTGGAAAGCCAAATGGATTGGCAAAGATGAGTTGACAAGAGCAGAAGTTGGTGAGAAAAATCCCACTATGTATTTTCGTAAAAGTTTTAATGTGAATGGCGGCATCGAAAATGCTCGTGCGTACATTACCGGTTTGGGTTATTACGAATTGTATATTAACGGGAAAAAGGTGGGCGACCATGTTCTTGCACCCAACCAAACTAACTACGATTCGAGACAAGAAAATAGTTTTGAAAATGGACGAGTGGCAAACATGTCAACTCGAATTTTGTACGAAACTTTTGATATCGGCAATTACTTAAAAGAAGGAGAAAATGTTGCTGCAGTTATCTTGGGAAACGGTTGGTATTACCGAACCGAGCGCGACGAGTTTTTACCGATGTATTCTAATCTACCTCGTTTTATATCTCAAATTGAAATTGAAAATACTGATAATTCAAAGCAAATAATAGTTAGCGATGAAACCTGGAAAATGGGGACAGGTCCCATTGTTGAAAATAGTATTTATTACGGCGAAGTTTACGATGCGAGACTCGAAATACCCAACTGGAATTTAAGTGGGTTTGATGATAATAACTGGGAAAATTCAAAAGTGGTTCGCACTCCCGACGGCAAATTACGTACACAAATGTCGGAGCCTGATAGAGTTGTTGATGTCATTAAACCGGTTTCAGTTACAACACCAAACAAAGGAATTTATCGCTTCGATTTTGGAACTATGTTTTCGGGTTGGGTAAAGCTAAAAGTAAGTGGAGAAAAGGGCACCAAATTAAAATTAACTTTTTTCGAGGACAACGGAAATACCTATGAGCAAACCGATACTTACATTTTAAAAGGCGAGGGAGTGGAAGTGTGGGAGCCAAGTTTTACATGGCATTCCTTTCGTTATGTTGAAATTTCTGGTTCTCCTATAAAATTGACAATCGACAATCTGGAAGGTCAGGTTGTAAATACTGATATTAAATCTGCTTCAAGTTTTACTTGCTCCAATAATTTATTCAACAGAATATTAAGCGATTATCGGGAAACCCAATTGGGCAATATTCATGGTGGAGTGCCCAGCGATTGTCCGCACCGCGAACGACGTGGTTATACGGGCGATGGTCAGATTTCGGCACAGGCTGCAATTTATAATTTTAATACGCAAAGCTTTTATACAAAGTGGATTAATGACATTGCCGATGCACAAAATAGCAAAACGGGTTATGTTCCAAATACTGCACCCTACCAAAGTGGTGGTGGTGGAACACCCTGGGGTTCAGCTTATATAATTTTACCCTGGTACATGTATCTATATTATGGCGATGTGGCAATTCTTGAACAGCATTTTAATGGCATGAAGAAATATATCAAATATCTCGCTGGTCAAACAGATTCAGAGGGTTTGATAATTGAAAATAATTTAGGTGAATGGGTTCCGCCAACTCCAACTGAAATTCCGCCTTCTTTTGTGAGCTCTGCTTATTATTTTAGTAACTTAACTTTAATGTCAAAAATGGCTGAAGTTTTGGGAGAAGAGTTGGATGCTGCTTCGTTTGAAAAAACGGCGGAGGAAACGAAATTAGCTTTTAATAAAAGATATTACAATGCTGAAAACTATAGTTATTCAATTGGAAGACAAGGCGCAAATGTATTTCCACTGGCATTTGGTTTGGTGCCAAACCAGTTGATTAATAATGTATTTAAAACACTTGTAAATCATATTGAAGTAAATACAAAAGGACATTTCGATACCGGAATGATGGGGACTCCGTACTTGCTTGAAGTGCTTACAAAATACGGGCGACCCGATTTAGCTTACACGGTGATGAATCACAGGGATTTTCCCAGTTTTGGCTATAATATTGAACGTGGAGCCACAACTTTATGGGAAACCTGGTCGGGAAAAGATTCGCATAGTCACCCAATGTTTGGAAGCGTTTGTGCGTGGTATTTTCAAGGCTTGGCCGGGATAAATCCTGATCCTAAAAATCCCGGTTTCAAACATATTAATATAAAACCAAATCCAATTGATGAACTCGATTTTTCGAATGCAAGCTATTCGTCGGTTCATGGCGATATAACTTCCAACTGGGAATATAATAATGGAGTTTTTAATTTGGATGTTGAAATTCCACCAAATACAACGGCATCAGTTTTTGTTCCCGGAAATAATGTGAATAATGTAATTGCTGATGACTCCAATGTTATATTTATTGGCGTTGAGAACGATTTTTTGCATTACGAAATTCAATCGGGCAAATACACTTTCATTTTACAAAATCTAGGAGATTTTGTTCAAAATCCAATACTTTCAATTCCTGTAATCGATCCGCCTGATTCAACACTTTTTTCACCAGATTCTGTTTTGGTGAATATCAGGCAATATTCTAAAAATGCCGAAATCAGATTTACACTGGATGGAAGCGAGCCCAACGAAAACTCTGAATTATTTACTGAACCATTTGTTATTCGTAAAAGCACAGTTGTAAAAGCCGGTACTTTTAAAGCCGGTTTAAAGCCCGGATTTATCAAGTCGAATAGAATTGTTTTTATCGACTCGCTCGCCAATGGAATAAATTACAATTATTTTATCGGAGCCTGGAATCAACTGCCGGATTTTGAGAAATTGGAGCCGGAAAAATGGGGAACAATTTATAATTTTGATTTAAATGAATTCGAAAATTTAGACGATAAATTTGGAATTGTTTTTACCTGTGATTTAGAAATTATGAATGAAGATATTTATACCTTTTTTCTAAGTTCAAATGACGGAAGCAAATTGTTCATCGATAATAAACTAGTTGTTGATTCTGACAGTCTGCACGGATTTTTCGAAAAAATTGGTACAATAAAACTTGATTCAGGGAAACATAAACTCCGCTTAGAATATTTTCAAGCGGGAGGGGGGAAAGGTTTGGAACTTAAATATGAAAGTGCAAACACTGAGAAGCAGAAAATACCTGCCAATGTTTTATTTATGAAATAATATATGCTTGAAATAAGTTGTTATTTATGATTTTAAAACAAACAAAGCCAATAAATTAGTTGATATTAAGAGACACCAAATAGAGGTTTTTATTCACCACATAAATTAAAAAAAAGCCTAATTATTTACTGCCTGAAAAAATAACAGGAATGTCTTTTCAGAATTACATCTGCTTTTGAAGGTGGAAATTTGTTTACCAGGCAGGACCCGGTAAACAATTACAAAAAGTGTTTTAAATTTGGCTAAAATCTGCCGGGGTTAAAAAAACTTTTTTCACTTTACTAACAGTATTAGCGTATTCTTCTTTAACCCGCATTGTTTTCCATTCGTCGCTGGAACCAAATTTACCCCAGTTGGCTGCTCGTTCTTCCATGTCTTTAAACCACAACATATAAACCAGAGCTGGCATAAAGCGGCCTGCCAATAACTGACCAAAAAATACCGGGTGCAGCCCTAATTTTTCAAAAAGCGGAAGCTCTTCGTCGTTAAACATTTTAATTTTTCTCCTTCCGGCATCTTCATTGTAACTTTCGTAAGTTCGCAATTCTAACAAGCCTCGGTTTTTATCAGGGGTTTTAAATTGCGGGATTCCATCAAAAGCTTCCATTAAAAATGTTTCGTAGCGTTCGAAAACAGGTTTGTCTGCCGGAAGTTGCATGTAAGTTTTGGCAGCTTCGAGAAAAACTTTGTCCGAATTCATTTCCATGGCTGCATCATAATAATCTGCCGGGCTTTTGTGCGCATGTAAAATATACATCTTCGGAGGATCTTCTAAACTATATTCATTAAAAGCCCCTACTTTTGATCCCCTTTTATTTAAAAGCGGGATAACAGCTTCGGTGTAATACTTTTTTAATTGGTTCCTGCTTCCACCGCCTGTGAGCTGAAATACTTTTAATTCATAAAAATCCTTGTCTTCACCAGAAATGGGATTAGCTTTTAAACCCGTTGCCGCTAGTGTTGCACCGGCCGCGATTGCCGATTTTTTTAAAAATGATCTTCGTTTCATAATTTTAATGATATAAGTTTGTACTATCTTTTATAATTGTTATTCCAGGATTAAGTGAAATCTTTTTTATTTTATCGGTATTAATTTCTAATAATTCGTCATCACCGTTTTCTGTTGTGTTGCTAAAATACAAATTATAATCGGCGTTTACAGGAACTAATACTTTGCACTTTTGTTTTGGGGGAATTCGAATATCCAAAAAATCGCAATAATTGTTTTCGTCCCAAAAAACATTGGTCAGCATATTTATATAAATTGAATCGCTGGTTGGATTGATAATTTTTAATTTTTTGAATTCCTGAGTTTCCGGATACAAACCAACATCGACATTTACGGCAGACATTACAACAACAGATACCATTGATAAACCAATATTTGCAAAAATATTCCCCGAACGATTTTTCCTTAATTCGATTTGCCTTTCGCGACTTTCAAAATCGTAAAAATATTTTGGCGAACTGCATGAATTGTACAGGACTAAGATTATTAAGGCAATTATAAAATTTATTTTTTTCAATTTTGCAAAAGAATCTGCCGCCAATTTACAAATTATTAAATACAAATATTTACGTTATACCGATTTAACAATCAAATGTCGCATACTTTCGTTTTACTCAGCATACTCCTTTGTTGTAGTATCGGCATTAACCATTATAAACTTCGAAATTGCCATGCGGCATTTCAAAGTACAATTGGTATTACTTGTAATTTGGAAAATGGTTAACCCGGATTTTTGTTTTGGGATTTAAACTCAATTCTTACAATTTGCAACCGAAATCAACAAGTTCTACAGTACGACCATGTTAAAAATAATCAAGGTTTAAAATGTTTCTTTTATTTGAGTTTATTAATTTCACTAAAAAAACGGTACTTTTCGATATGACAGAATTTAAAGGAAATAAAGATGAGAGAGTTGAAGACCTGGTTACTTTATTTAAGGCTATTTTAAAAGGGGAAAACCTTGTTCAATTGGTCAGCGAAAATAAAAATCTTATTGATTCGTGTGTCCCTTCCGATATTATTTCGTTAGTTAACATTTTGGTTTTGATGAACATACCCATGACTGAACTAAAAAAGGGTATCAACAAATTGCTGAATTTATTACATAAAACCCTTGCAGAATTTCCTTATTCCCCGCCTGAAAAAGAAAAATACCTTGGATGTTTGCTTGAAAATAACAGATTGTTGAAAGAACATTTGATGAAAATTAAGCCGCAAATAAGGGAAATCAACAAACAGCCCGAAAACATCGAATTGAAAATTGCCCTTAAAAGGGATTTTTTTGAGATCAAAAAATTTGAAAGTTTATATATTATAAAAGAAAATGTGCTTTTCCCGGTAGTTGAAAAATACGTTGCCGAATTCCGGTGCTTAAAAGTAATGTGGTCGTTTCACGACGATATCAGAAGAAACCTGAAAGGGGCAATAGAACAATTAGGAGCCGCCAATTTCAACCTGAAAGTTTTTAACCGGCAAGTGGGCGACCTCTTTTTTAATATAAATGCCATAATGTTTCGTGAAGAGCGGATTTTGTACCCGTTTATCCAGGATGTAATTTCAAATGCTGAATTGGATTCGCTTTTTTCTGAAAGTTTTGAAATTGGATTCCCATATTATAGTCCAAAGCTTTATGAAAATATACCTAAAAAGATGGTTTCTTCTAAAAATCAAATTGATTTGGAAACCGGCAAACTAAGTGTTGAACAAATAAAATTATTGTTTAACCACCTTCCGGTTGATATAACTTTTGTTGATGAAAATAACAAAGTGAAGTATTTCTCATCACCAAAAAAGCGAATTTTTCCACGCTCCAAATCGGTAATTGGAAGAGATGTAAATAATTGCCACCCACCGGAAAGTGTGCATGTTGTTGAACAAATTGTGGAAGCCTTTAGAAACGGGAAAAAAGATGTGGCTAGTTTTTGGATAAACATAAAAGACGAACGATTACTGATTCAGTATTTTGCCATCCGCGATGAAATTGGAAATTACAAAGGCGTAGTTGAAGTTTCGCAAGATATTACACAAATCCAAAACCTAAATGGGGAAAAACGACTGCTTGATTGGGAGGAATAAATAAATTTCAAAACAAACTAAAAAGTGCAACACGCTCCCACTTTAACTTATTTTGTAATGGACTCCCCTCTCAGCAAGATATTTTAAAATGTAAGTCAGATTCCCTTTTTTTGTCCCAACAATTTCGGGTGCGTTTACACCGGCATTTGAAAACCCGCCCTCAAGCAAAAGGTTGGCAACCGCTGTGCATGTGTAACCAGTAGTCTTTGCCATTGAAATGGTTTTTGTTTTCCGATCGAAACGATCCAAAAGATTGTACTTGTATTTTTTTTCATCCCCGTTTTCAATTCCATCGATAACAATCCTCATTATTGTAAAATCTTCTTCGCCCTCTTTTAATTGCCATTTTGGAAACAACAATTTTGAAGTAACATCAATTGGCCTGATTTTCATTCCATTCACTTCAATTTCCTCGTAAGAGAAAAATCCTGATTCACGCAGAACCCGTAAATATTCAATACAACCCGGATAACGTAATGTTTTTTCGATCATGTCGGGTATATTTTTCATGGTCTGCATTAACGAACGAAGGCCATCGGAATTCCACGATTCCAAGGTACCAATTTCGTCGAATTGAATTAATTCAGGATCAGAAAGTGCCTCTTTGGTAAGCATCTCGTAATTTTTAATATACCTTGCCGGACGAGTATATTCTTCAATAACATCGATTGGCGAAAAAACCGCTTTATATTCATAAGGCCACTCGCGGATTACCGGTAACCCGCCCACCAGGCACTCGTAAGATTTTACATGCATGTTTTTATTGTGGTATCCAAGTATGATATTCCCCATTCCGGGGGCAACACCGCAATCAGCAACTACGGTTACATTTTTCTTTTTTGCCAGGCCATTCAATTTTAAAAAATCTTCGGGCATAAACGAAATATCAACCATATTTTTTCCTGCTTCAATTACAGCCTTCATCGTTTGAAAACCCATAAATCCGGGAACTGCACCAATAACAATGTCGAAGCCCTGAATCAACATTTTCACTTTTTCCACATCCTTTAAATCAGCCTGCACCGTTTTAATATTTGGGTAGGAAACGAATTTTTCAAAAGCAACTTCGTTTAGGTCAACGCTTGTAACAACGTGATTTTTCGAAAGATCGATAGCAATGGCACTACCTACTAAACCCGCCCCAAGAACGATTATCCTGTTTTTCATAAGTATCTATCTGAAGTTTGTCGAAACTAATAAAAAATGAGGGGAAATAAAAAAACGGGCAACCAAAATTATATTCTAATCCAGAGAAACTGGAAAAGACAAATCTCAAAAAAACAAAACTCATCGAGGAATTTGAAGTTACAGACGCCTCTGTACATGATTCACAGGCTACCGAAAAACTGTTGACAGAAAAGACGAAGGTCAACCGTTTTTTGCCGATAGCGCATACAGGCGAAGAACAGGAAAAGGTTTATAAAAAGAAAAACGTCATCAATAAGATAAATGAAAAAGGGTATCGCAACAAACCTTTGACCGAAGAACAAAAAGCCAATAATAAAGAAAAGTCCAGGACCCGGGCACGGGTGGAGCATATTTTTGGCTTTGTAGAAAATAGCATGAATGGCTCATTTGTCCGTACCATTGGCATTACAAGGGCAAAAGCCAAAATTGGTATGATAAATTTGACTTACAATATTTGTCGCTGCATACAGTTGAAAATAATTGTTTCAATGGGATAGGTATGCCCAAAAGCGGGAAAACACGAATTTAATGCATTTATAATGAGATAAATATTCACAAATAAAAAAAAGATGGAGGAATGGGTTTGCTAAAAACCTAAAACGCAAAAATCAGGTTAAATTAAATTGAAATAAAGTAGTTATTAGAGATGCCCTTAAATAATTGTTGCATGATTATATTTTTGATAAAATTTATCTTAAATTGAATGAATTTTAAATTCATAATTTTACAAAACATTTCTAATTCCTTATAATAGTGCGTTATTTTTTGCATGGTATTGATAATCAAGGATAAACATAAAAGGTTTAGATTTAGCTAAACAGCGATATTATGGCAATATTTCATATATGAAAATCTAATGGTCTGTTATAAATAGTTATATGTCAGTTCCTTTTATGTCAAAAATAAAAATGTTTGCCGGTATTTATGCGCTAAGAAATTATGTTTTTGGTGATAAGCAGTTGCTCGCTCTTAGACCAGATGATATGTTTTTTTCTTTATTAGGACACCATAACGTTATTGCCAATAAAACCTTTCCGAAAAATACTTTCCCGATAAATGAAATTGATTTTTTTTTACTGGAAAAATAAGTGACGAAATAGAGATTAATCATTGAATATGATAATAGCAATACCATGAATAAAAAAGAATATTTTCCAGAGCGAAAACTCATTTTAAAAAGAACGATTCAAAATGTGCTCTTTAAGTTTATTGCCTATTTCCTTTTAACTCTCTTACTGGTTGTTTTGACTTTTATAAATACTATTGCACAGGATGTAAACATTGGTGGTAATTCTACAATCAACCAGTGCGAGACCAACACCTACACCATTAGCGTCACTAATAGTTCCGGTGGTCCGTTGACCAGCATGGTTGTTACCGCTCATATGGTCAACCTTACCCCCGGCTACAGTTACGTCAGCGGTAGTGCCAGTATCAACATTAACGGCGGCCACGCGTTTTGCCTCTCCGATCCCACCCCCTCCGGTACCGACCTCATCTGGGACATTGATGCCGCTTGCTCTGCCATTATCTTGAACTACACCGACGTCTTAAACGTCAGTTTTAACCTGGCTACCGATTGTGATGCGGTTTCCGGTTCACTCAATGTTACGTTTGATTCGGCTGAAACCGCTCCCAACAGTACCGGTGTTTTGAACATCCAGGTTAATCCCGGAGCCATCGTCATCCGTAAAGAACCCACCGTAATTCCGCAGTATCTGGGCCAGACCGTCACCTGGAACCTCATCGTGGAGAACACCGGTTTCGGTAAAATCGAGAACGTCGTTGTTACCGATGTCCTGGGTGCCGGCCTCGCTTATGTCTCCTCTACCGCTGCCTCCACCGCCCCTCCTCACGCCCCAGGCAATCCTGGTAATAAGTCCGGTCAGACCATCACATGGACCAGCGCTGAGTTTACCAACCTTAATCAAATGGAGGCTGGCGATATTGAATACTTTACCATTACCGCAACCGTCATTGCTTGTTACAACCTGGAAAATGTCGCCGATGCCCAATAGGGATGTATCCCCGGTGCCGGCAATGCCTGTTATGATACATCCGTTGACGGCGGCACGGCCCACGCATCCGTCCAGCGCATCGTGCGCACTCCGGTTCTGGCCTTTACCCCACCTGATGTTAACTTTACCTATTGCGACGATACCCAGAATGTTTCGTTTGTCATTACCAACAACGGTGACGGTATTGCTTACAATGTCTGGACTATCGTCGATTTTTCCGCTTTCACCGTCTCCAACGTCTCCGCCGGCGCCACTTACAAATCCGGTGCCGGTCGTTTCGAGTTAACCAATCCCCTGGCCGCCACCGGCGCCACGGGCGATTCCTATACCCTGAGCTTTGATCTCACCTATGATACCTGGTGCGGCGGTAGTTTTCCCGCCGGCGACCTGTTGTGGCAGAAACTCTATGAAGATGAGTGCGGCCAGGCCTTTTACCTTCCCGTTGAATTAAGTGCCATCAACGCCCCCACTTCTTCTTCCAGCCTAGCCGTTGCTAAAACCGGTGCACCAAGCCAGATCGAAATCGGTGGAAGCATTACGTATGATGTCACCTCCACCTACACCGGTCAGCTTAATTGCGATTCCCCCAGCACTCCCACCGGATTAATTACCGTGGTGGACATCCTGCCTGCTGGCCTTGTCATCACCGCCAACCCGGACGGAGGCGACTGGAACGCCGGGGCACGAACCCTTACCTGGACCTACATGCCTTCCACGACTCCCGAGACTTTAAATTTCAGTTACACAGTAGATGTACCCGATATCAGTCAGAGCGATACATATTGTGGCACCTCTTTTACCAACAGCGTTGTTGCCAGCGGAACCGATTGTTGCGGCTGCGCCATAAGTGCAACGTCCAGCCAAACCACAGTCATTGAATGTGCCGTTGGAGTTACATCCGATAAAACCAGCAACAGTCCCGCCGAACGTTGTTACAATATAACATACACCAATACTTATATTTTCGATGGTGGATCTGCTGTTCTGCTTTCTGATTTGATATTTACTGAGCATGCAGAACTGAAACAGGAATATGGTGGAAACCTATCTGTGTTTTTAAATGGTGTAGATATTACAGGACCCGTACCTATTATTGGAACTAATGATTTTTCAGGTGGTTCAGCCATTGTACCTTCAGATTTGATATTTAACAAACAAGTAGGTCTGAACCAAAAATCTAATGGAAAACACTATGTCACACAGGATAGTCCTGACAATGTCAATAAATCAATTACCCTTACACCTACACCTACCGTTTTCGTTACCGATAATACTCCCACCCTTGCAGGAAATGGTCTTATTCTCAATTTTAGTGAAGACACTCCATTGGCTGGTAGCACTTTGGTGATCTCATACGATCTCACCGTAACAGAAAGTACCCTCACCGCCTGCTCCTACAATACTTTTTATTCATGGTCCAGTTTAGAAATGAGCGGTGGAATAATAATTAAAGAGGCTACCCAAGTCAGTTTAGGCTCGCCTGCTATGTCGGTTTCCATTAGCGGCCTCGGACAGATATACAATACATGTGAAACCAAGACCATCACTTTAACGGTGACCCAAACCTCGAATTACAATCCCAAAGATGTCCAGGTAGTTCTTTCCGGCCTCAACTACTTTGTGGTTGCTCCCGGTTCCGTCGTTTGCGGCGGTTCCGTAGCGCCAGTCGCCTGTACCCCCGTTATCGACGGCAGCGGCGACTATGTGTGGACCTTTGATGACGGGTTCGCCTCCAACGGCGCCAATGCCATCTTTACCATAAAGGTACAGAAACGTTGTACCGGCGGCGGTGCCTTAAATGCCACCGCCTACTTTGACGATCACTGTATCGATGACACTAACATCGACAAACTGTGCAGCGTCACCGCTTCCGAAACACCAGCCCTCTTGTTGTTAGCCGACCTCTTAATTGAAAAAACACCCGAAACTTATTATGCCACTACCAATATGGTACAATGGGAAATTTACCTTACAAACCGCGGTACCGGTACTGCTTATAACGTGTGGGTAGATGATGTATTAGGCAGCGGCTTGCAATATCAACACGGCGTCAATCCCATTGTAGTGGACAACATGACCGGCGTCACCATCTCTGATGCCCTTGATCACGATGGCGGTGCCATTAACGGTGCCTCCGTAGCGATTATGGAAATGGTCGCTGGTGAACGGCGACGGATTACCTTTATTGCCGAACAGATCAACTGTACCGGCCTCACCAATGATGTGATCGCCAACTGGGGTTGCGGTAATGCGGATTGCCAGAGCGATGTCACAGATAATTCCATAGTTCAGATTCCCGCACCGAACCTAATCAATACTACTACCATCACCCCGGTCAACGGCCTCAACGCTTGCGAAAACCCCAGGGGTTTTATCTCCGTAAAAAATGCAGGTCAGATCTACACCTACAATTTGCAGGTCACCGAGACCCTGCCCGTCGGTTTATCCTATGTGGGTGGTACCACCAAGTGGCGCTTAAATGGCGGCGGATGGAACGGACCTAATATAATTTGGGATCCTAGTCCAACTACATCCCCTCTTGTGTGGACCAGTGCGGAGATACCCGAACTGGCTTCCTTATCTCCCGGCGATATCATCGAAATCGAGTTCGACATGGCTTCTGACGGCCACTTTGCCGGCGGCAATATTACATGTGTCACCCAATATGAAAATCCTTGTGCTACCGTGTTTAATACATTCAACAGTACGTTTACCATAACCTTTACCGAACCGAATGTTGATATATCCATTGAACTGGATCCGGATGAACCCATCGGATGCAACCAAACCATCTTCTGGGACATCACAGTTACCAATAACGGTGAGTACCCAATTGAAATCCTCTGGGTGGAAAGTACTCTGGATGCCGCATTTAACTACACCTCAACCACCGTCACTTCTGGAGGCGCTTATATAGCGGATACGGGTGATAATCCTGGTGGTGGTCAATTGGTGCAATACGAAATAACAGACCTTCCAGCCGGTCAGTCTGTGATGCTACGTTTGCAGGCCCAAACTGACCAGTCGTCCGACCCCTGTAGTGACAACACCGATAACACCGTGCTGGCCTGGTGGGGTTGTGGAAATCCGGATGGCAGTTCCGCTACCAAACCCGGTGTTGATGCACCGGATAATGCCTTGTGTCTGTCAGCAACATCAGTTTCAACAACTCGTACTGAGACCCGTCAACCCATCATGGCTTACCTCTCCGTCGCCATGAGCCCCTCCAGCATCAATTCCTGTAGCACCAGCAGCGAAATAACTGTAACCATCGAGAACAGCGGTCCTACCGACTCCTTTGACAACGACCTGGTACTCACCCTGCCGGAGGGATTGACCTATAATGCCGGCAGTTCCATGAATAGCCTGCACATTGACGAAGCAAAAGCTATCGCCAGTCTGGGCGGTATCGGCGACCCCAGTAGTGTAGCCGGTGCCGGCGGTACCACCATTCTCACCTGGGGTAATACTGGAGACAAAGCCTCCGACCTGGTGGACGTCATACAAGCATACGGCGGAAACGATACTCAGGTACTGCGCTTCACCGTGCAATCTTCCTGTTATCAGACCTCCAACCTGGCTTTCAACTTACGCTACTACGACTGCTGCGGCATCACCCAATACAGCACCACCAGTTCCGACCAACTCACCTCACTGAACCCCTCTTTATCAGTTGTCAAAACTGCCGACATCGCCAATGGCGTGTGCGGCAGCGACGTGGTTTACACCATCGAGGTTACCAACAACGGTACCGGCAATGCCGAAGTGGTTCGCATCGTGGATACAATGGGCGATTGGTTGAGCTGGAACGGCAGTTTTACCGAAGATGCAGCCGGTACCGTCACCCCGGCCCGGATCGGAGCTAACCCTCAAACCTGGGGTTGGGAATTTAACAACCTTGCGCCGGCAGCCACCGCTACCTTTACCTTCCATGCCACCCTCAATTCCGACGGAGACGATTGTGCCGGTACGTTGCGTGAGAACAACGTCACCGCCGCATGGGCTTGCGGAGTTGGCGGCGAACACACCGATAATAATCCCAATACCATCGGTTACAATTGTAACCAGACCACCACAATTGCCAGCGACGGCCCCAAACGGCTGACCATGCCCAACCTTATCATCACCGACATCGCTCCGGTAGTTTCCTGCACTACAGACGGCAACTTCAGCCGCACCATCCAGGTCACCGTACAAAATAATGGCGACGGCCCCACCAACGGCAGTATCTTCACCGTTCAGGTTCAAGACGGCAAAGGTTGGACCGGAACCGGAACCCACAATGCGGTTATCAATTCCGGCGGCAGTGCAACTGTCACCATCAATACCGGAACCTGGAATCCTATCTGTCAGACAAGCGGAGCAGGTTATAATTTCACCGGCACCGTAGATCTCAATGACAATGTTTGCGAATGCCTCGAAACCATCGGCGATAACACCTTTACCGACCCCGGTAACCCCTATGCTCCTCCCATCCCGGATGTTACGGTCGCCGATATTGATTTTGCAAATGTCAGTTGTTCATCAGACGGCATCTCCGACAACGTGCGTGTGCAAGTGACCAACAACGGTTGTGTCGCCGCCAATAATTTCCAACTGGCTTTAACCACTGACGGCTGCCTCACCTTTGCATCACAAACCGTCAGCGTGGGCGCAACATCTTCCTCATGGTTTACCTTTAATATAAGCGGCAACTGGGCCGATTGCACCGACGACGCCTGCGACTTTATCGCCACCGTTGATGCACCCACCACATTGTGTGAATGCGACGGTACCAACAACAGCCGTACCGAAACCTATACCTCTACACTACCGGACTTACGAGTCACCAACATCGATTACAGCAATGTTTCATGTGCAGCCGATGCCGTTTCCGGTTTCGTACGGGTTACTGTGCAGAACCAGGGTTTTGGTTCAGCTACCAATTTCGATGTTAAATTAACTACCGACGGCTGCCTCACTTTTAATACCAATCAGACCATTGCGGGGCCTATAGCCTATGGTCAAACCACAAGTGTTGATTTTCCAATTGCTGGAACATGGGACAATCCTGCTGTTTGTGCATGTGATTTTACCGCTATTGTTGATACAGACAATGATGTTTGCGAGTGTGACGGTTCTAATAATAGCCTTACTACCACATATTTCAACCCGTTTCCAAATCTCAGGGTTGCTACAGTTACACCCACTTTTAATTGTGCTGCCGACGGTGCTCTCACCGGTAATGTGGCAGTTACAGTAGATAATAATGGTTGCGGGGATGCTACGAATATTCCGGTTCAACTTTCTTCAACAGGTTCATATACTTTTACTCAAAAAAACGTGACATTAGCACCGGGTAACAACACTACACTAAATTTCGCTTTCACACCTACCGCAGCAAATTATGATGTCGATTTTACCGCAACCATAGATCAAGGTGGAATTATATGTGAATTAACCGGCAGTGATAATACCGGGACATCTTCGAATTATACACCTAATATACCAGACCTTAGTGTTCAAAATGAAAGTCTCAAAGTTAGCTGTTTTAGTGATGGTGCTATTTTTGTTGCAGGCAATCTAATAATCGCTAACGGAGGTTGTGGACAGTTAAATGATGACATACCAGTTAGGTTTAGTTTATACGACAATACAGCCTGCGGCGGAAATGTAATTAGCCAATGGACTACAAATCTAAGTAGTGTTTTAATAAATGGAGGATCAACGCAATCATTTGCAATAACCTCATCGAAAATAACAACCGATATTGTCAAAAATTCAAAGAACTGCCAGGTGTCAATACTGGTTGAAGTTGATTATAGCAATTCAATTTGTGAGTTTGACGGAACTAATAACACATATTGTGCTGATGATATAAATATTGATGTAGTTGATCTGGAACCTAAAGGCGAAAATATATCAATAAATTGGAATTCCGGCGATCAATTTACAGTTTCAGGTTCGGTAACAATGGGTAATAATGGGTGCGGCAGTAATGCTGTTTCCAATATACCTGTTCGTTTTACAATTAATAATCCAATTGGGTGCACTTCAGGAAGTGAGCTGGATCTTATTCAATGGACAGAGGTTTTTACATCAGTTAATATTTCATCAGGGGGTGGGTCTCAATTGTTTTCTATAACTCCAAAAACTGTTGGTTTAGATTTTTGTTCAGTTTCACCAAATTGTAGCGTATCACTGCGAGTTGAAATTGATTATGTTAATACTATTTGTGAAAGTGATAATAGCAATAATTCAATCTACACCAGTAAACAAATTCTTGCCCCGTATTGCCCGAATGATACTTCCATTATTTTAGACAATGTCAATTGTTCGGCAGTTTTTGATGATATTGATTTGCTCAATTATCCATCATGGCCAGGGGCTCAGTTTGGATTTGAACTTCAGGGAGCGACGGTATTAGATTCTTTATCCGGGCAAGCCTCAGGCAGCAGATTTAATAGTGGCGTAACTGTAGTTGAATATTATTGGGAATGTGTTGAAAGTTCTAAAAATTGTAGTTTTGAGGTTTCCGTTATTGATACAGCTCCTCCTGCAGTAGTTTGCCAAAATATAACTGTTCAGCTCGATGGTAACGGTACAGTATCAATTGTTCCGGAGGATATCGATGGAGGTTCAACCGATGCTTGTGGAATATTAAGCCTGGCACTCGATTCTACCAATTTTGATTGCAATGAGGTTGGTGCAAACACTATTGTATTAACTGTTACCGACTACAGTTTGAATACATCGACTTGCGAAGCTATTGTGAAAGTCGAAGACAATATCGCCCCAACAGCCGTTTGCAAAGACAGAACAATCCAACTCGATGGAAGCGGAGCATCAACAATTGTCGCATCCAACATCGATGGAGGTTCGTATGATAACTGTACATTCAGTCTGATGGCAGGCAAAACCAGTTTCGATTGCACAAACGTAGGCATTAACACGGTAACTTTAACCGTTACCGATGCAAGCAATAATACCGATGTTTGCGATGCAACGGTGATCGTAGAAGACAATATCGCCCCAACAGCCGTTTGCAAAGACATAACAATCCAACTCGATGGAAGCGGAGCGGCATCAATTGTCGCATCCGACATCGATGGAGGTTCGTATGATAACTGTACATTCAGCCTGATGGCAGGTAAAACCAGTTTCGATTGCACAAACGTAGGCATTAACACGGTAACTTTAACCGTTA
>JABGRN010000089.1 GCA_018648265.1 Prolixibacteraceae bacterium
AAGTCCTACCTGGGGAGCCAGACAGGACAAGAGGTCATTTTCGACCTCTTTTTTTTGTCCAAATTTTTGAAAACCTTGCTGGTATTGAGGAGCAACAGTACTTGGCTTGTGTCCTTTTGGTTGCAACTTTTGTAGTTTTAATTCTTCTAATAACCCATTTCCATAAACTTCTAATGGTAACTGTCTAATAATTAGATTTATAATTTATAATTTTAGGGTTCAAGTCTTTTTAGGTTTTGATAGTCAATACGAATTGAATAAGAATGGTGGGAATTATCACCGAACTAATGTCATTCAATAGTATGAAATTTACCGACTAGAATCAAAAACAACTGTTAGTTATTGAAATCAATTTGAATAATTTGTAACTTGAGAAAAAATCAATCATTATGAAAAATCTATTCTTTTTAGCATTGCTATTTATTGCTGCATGTACGGTGACTGAAAAAAATAAAGCATTTATTTCAGGAGATATTGAACCCGGAACTGTAATAATAGATGAACTTGCTGTTAAAACCCCAAAGATTTATACGGTTACTCTGGACTCTAACAGTTTTGTTTATGGAGTTGTCAACCAAATATCTGTAGATGTAATAGTAAAAATTAAAGAAGGAGAGAAAGAAATCAGAACATTTGATGGTCCTGGAGAAGGGGTCGAATCTTTTATGTTCGAAACCACAAAACAAGGCGAATATTCCATTGAAGTTGCTCCTTTTAAAAAGGATTCCGGCAAGTACACCATTGAACTGAAAATAGTAGAACCAATCGCTACAATACCTGAAAAAAGGATGGACCAGCTATTTGACCCCTACACCGGTAAAAATGTTCCGGGTGGTGCAGTTGGTGTTGTGAAAGACGGAAAACTTGTTTTCTCAAAAGCATATGGAATAGCCAACTTAACTTATGACATTGAATTTGACATTAATACACCAACCAATATAGGCTCAGTAACCAAACAATTTACTGCAACCGCAATTTTACTTCTTGAGCAACAGGGAAAACTATCTCTTGAAGATGATATAAGAAAACACTTACCGGAGTTACCTGATTTGGGAGAGGTGGTTAAAGTAAAAAACCTTCTTAACCACACCAACGGACTTTGGGAAATATTTAATCTGATGCCTATTACCGGTTGGAAAGGTGAGGATGTATTATTGAGAGACCAAATTATTGACATTATTCAACGACAAGATGAATTGCAGGCAAAACCTGGCGAAGAGTTTAACTATAACAATACTGCTTTTATCTTACTGGCTGAGATTATAAAAAGAAAAACGGATATAGAATTCCCAACATTTGTAAAAGAAAATGTTTTCGAGCCATTGGAAATGAACAACTCCTTTGTCAGGGATAATCCGAAAGAAATAATTAAAAATGCGTCTCAAGGATACGTAAGAGATAAAGTTGGTTTCAAAGAAGCCGGTGATCTTGATGCATCTTATGGAGCTGGTGGAATATACACAACGGTTGAAGACCTTGCGAAATGGATGAATAATTTTGATGTAGCTTCATTAGGAGGAAAAGAACTGGTTGCAAAATTGGTAACTCCTGATACATTGACCAACGGAGATACACTAACATACGGTTTCGGTATAGGAGTTGATAAATATAAAGGATTAAAACGGTATAGTCATGGAGGGGCTGACATTGCACACCGGGCTTTTATCTCTTATTTTCCTGAAATAAATAGCGGGACAATTGTTCTAAGTAATTTTGGGGCTATACCTTTAGGTGCTATGGTGGAAGAAATTAACAAAGCTTTCTTGGGTGAATACTTTAATGAAGAAAGTAAATCAGAATCTAACTCTAAACCTGACGAGGTAAAAGTACCTATGGAGTTGCTCACAAAATATTCTGGCAAATATCTTTTGGAAATTGCAGGAATGATAATTGACCTAAAAATTGAGGATGAAAAATTAGTAGCAATTATTACGGGGCAGCCAAAGCATAAGTTGATTGCATTAAATGATACAACATTCAAAGTCCCAAATGTAGACGCAAAATTCCATATTGTTGCAAATGAAGATGGAACAATTAAAAAAGCAATTTTGGAACAAAATGGCAAACATGAACTAAGAAGGCTTCCCGATTATTCTCCAGACATAAACGAACTTGCTGTTTTTAAAGGAGAATATTTAAATAAGCAGCTGGAAACTATTTATACCATTAAAGTTAAAGATAGCACCTTAGTTGCCAGTCATATTAATTTGAAGGATATTAAACTTGAAGTTATTGAAGAAGACTCCTTTAAAGGGGATGTGTTTTTTATGAATAAAATTATTTTTAATAGAAATAAAAAGGGAGTAGTGGAATCATTCTCAGTTTCAAGTGGACGAACTAAAAACATTGTTTTTGTAAAGCAATAGTTTTATCAAATAATGAAGGTTATTAGTTCCTAACACCCTTCATCAGACAGCGATAATTTGTAGGTCTTTAACGGAATTTGGACAAATTGGTATAGAAATTAAGAGATGCTTTTCATCCATAAGGTGGTAATTCACACCAAACTTTCCCAAATTAGGTTGCAACTTCCGAAGGTCAGAGGAGCACCTCAAGAAAAGGTCGTCAATTTTGGCGACCTTTTTTCATTAATAGTTGCTGGCAGCACCAAAGAAATCATGAATGAATAAACAGACCTCTCTACATGCACAAACGATAATGATACTTGAATTTGATAAATTAGGAGTGGAGTATTTTATCTAATACAGTTTTTAAGTAGATTTGTAGTTTATAAAAATTTACTAATTAAATAATATCATGAATAAACTAAAAATTATCCTATTACTATTTGTAATAACATTAATTGGTTTTATTAATACACAGGCACAACGTGTTGAAAGTGACTCGGATGTGATTGGCAAATGGAACCTCACCATAACTATGGAAGAGGATCAGTTAGAAAAACTCGGAATTTTCAGACATGGTTTAATGGCATCTGATGGTTTCCCCGGATGGCTAGAAATTAAATTATCAGGTTTCTCAACACTTGTAGGATACTATGTTGGCTACGAAGGAAGTGCACGTCCGATTGCCGAAGTTCATTACTCTGCCGATGAACAAAAATATCATTTTACCATTCCTCCTCAGTGGATGGATATAGATGATATCTATTTTGAATTCACTTTAAAAGATAATGTTCTTACCGGATATAAAATGCTCGATGGCAACAAACTAAAATGGACCGGTGTTCGGGCTCCGTCTTTGGAAAGAAAAGAACCGCCGGTGTGGGGAAGTCCAATTAACTTGATCACTGATAACATGGACAAATGGATAATTCCCGAGACCAATAAATTTCAGATTATTGATGATGTAATGGTGAACAAAGAAAAGGGCGGCAACCTGATTACAAATCAAAAATTTAACGATTTCAAACTGAGCGTAGAATTCAGGTACCCTGCAGGAAGTAATAGTGGAATTTATCTTCGTGGACGCTATGAACTCCAGATTGAAGATTCTAAAGGAAGAGCTGATGGTGTAAGTATAGGTGGTATTTATGGATTTATAGCTCCATCAGTTAATGCGGCTAAAAAACCTGGAGAATGGCAAACTTTTGAAGTAACGCTTGTTGGTCGCCATGTAACTGTTGTACATAATGGAATCGAAGTTGTTTCTAACCGCCCTATCCCTGGAATAACAGGTGGTTCGCTTGATAGCAATGAAGGAGAACCGGGACCAATTATGGTTCAGGGAGATCATGGGCCAATTGAATTCCGCAAATTCGTTATTACACCGTCAGTTAATTAAACGTCATCATAAATACTCAGTCATAAAAAGTGGTAAAATACATAACCACTTACAAAATAGGTTGCAACTTCCAACTGTCAGGAGAGCTACACAAAAAAAGAGGTCGAAAATGACCTCTTTTTTTGTGCCCGATTTTCTAAAAACCTTACTGACATTGAGAGCCAGCTGTATCTGGCTGATATATATTTGGTTACAAATTTTATAATACTAAATTCTTCTAACAATACATTCTCTTTATCTTGAAATGATAAATGTTTGATAATTAGAGTTTCGTTCAAGTCTTATTTGGTTTCTTATATCAGTGTGAATGAATAAAAATGGTGAAATTACCACCAAACTGAGTGCCTCTGAATTTCTTTCTTTCTTATTAAATTGGAAATTGGAAATAGGTGAATGATAATTGTGGAATAATATTTGACCTATCTTTCAGGTTTTTTTAGCATTTCTACTATTTATTATGATAAAAATTAATCTGAACATTTAACTTGCAAATCGTTATACAAAATTACATGATATGTTATTCATAGAACCAGTCATTAAGTTGATTCAGATATAAAAATATTTGTTTAAAGAAATGGAAATACATAGATTGTATAAAGAAATCAGAAATAGATGAAACGGTTATTAAATATATTGATTTTCAGTTTTCTACTGTCGATCCATGGTTATTCTCAACAATTTACCTTCACCAATTATTCAATTAACGAAGGTCTTTCGCAGAGTGTTGTAAATTGTATATTTCAGGATTCGAAAGGTTACATTTGGATAGGCACCCAAAATGGTTTAAACCGCTTTAATGGTGAAACTTTTGATGTTTACAGCTATAATCCAATCGACTCAAATTCAATTTCAAACAACTGGATTTATGCAATTACCGAAGACCATGATGGGAATTTATGGGTGGGTACCAAAGGCGGATTAAACAAGTATCTGACAAAGAAAAACTATTTCCAACGAATAGAATATCAAACAGCATTCACGTTTGATGTCACCCAATACATTTATGATGTAGTTTGCATGTCCAATGGAAATATTATCATCAATACTCCGCCTGTTATTTCCATTTACAACCCGGTAGAGAATAGCTTTTCTCATTTTCAAAGCAAACTCGAATATGACGGCGCAGTTAAAGATGTGAAAATTCCGGTACTTGAGGATGATGAGGAAAGAATATGGATAGGCACAACAAATGGATTAACTGCATTTTCGTTTCAAACAAAGGAATTCAGCTATTTTCCATTCATCGACAAAAAAGGTTATATTATTGGTATTGTAAATATTACGGCATTATTTAAAGACAAAAAAGGAATGCTTTGGGTAGGAACCACAATTGGGTTGTTCAATTTTAATTCTGCTTCGAGTCGTTTTGAAGAGTCTGGTTTTAACCTTGCTTCGAGCGAAAAATATCCCTTTGAGAACAGTTGCATTCGGGCGATTCTGGAAGATAAATTTGGGAACCTTATTTTTGGGACCGAAGACAATGGGTTATATGTTATTTCGCAATTTTCCTTAAAAGTTGCTACTATACAAAACTACACCTCTGAAAACAGCGGAATAGTACATAATATTTTACAGTCGCTCATCATCGACAAATCCGAGAATCTTTGGATTGGAACACTGTCGGGAATGAGTATAACTGATTTAAAGAGGAAAAATTTTGAACTTTACAGAAACAGCAATTTGCCAAATTCACTGGATTTATCGGGAAATGTGATTGCTTCAATATATAAAGAAAACGATAGTATTTTGTGGGTGGGAACCTGGGGACAGGGATTAAACCTGCTGAACCGGAACACAAACAAAGTTGAACATTTTTCAACACGACAGACCGGGAATCATAAAATTTCGAATGACTTTATCCATGTGATTTTTAAAGATGGGGATGATCGCATTTGGTTGGGAACACGAAACGGCATCGTCATTTACGACAAACCGGGGAATCGATTTGTTCCATGGGACGAATATTTCAAAGATACTGCATTGCCATCACTTAACAATGTCAGAATATTTATGATTATCCGGGATAAATCATCCAATTACTGGATTGGAACCCAGAACGGGCTTTATAAAATAAACCTTGAAAAATCAACCGTTGAAATTTTTCAAAAAGAGATGGAAGAGGATGATCATCAGTTAAGTGCTAATTTAATCTATTGCTTATTGGAAGATTCAGATGGCCTGATTTGGATTGCAACGGTTAGCGGACTGGATATGTACAATCCGGCAACAAAAAAAATAAAGCATTTCAGAAAAAAGGAAAAAGAATTGAGTGACGATTTAATTATTTCGCTATGTGAGGACAGCAAAGGAATGATATGGATTGGGACCGGCACATATGTGAATATTTATAATAAAGAAGATTCTACTTTCACCTGGTTTACAAATGAACAGGGTTTGCCAAACAATCATATTTATGAAATTGTAAAAGATAAAAATAACGGCATCTGGGTTGCCACAGGAAAAGGATTATGCAAATTTGATGAGAAACAGAACACGTTTCACACTTTTACATTGGAAGACGGTTTACAGAGCCTTGAGTTCAATTTAAGGGCAGCATATCTTTGTGAAGATGGCGAAATGTTGATGGGAGGAATGAATGGTTTTAATTCGTTTTACCCCGACTCCATTTCTAAAAATCCTTACATTCCCAATCTGGTTTTTACCTCTTTCTATAAAACCATTGGTACAAAACGGGAATACGTTAATCTTGAGGAATTGAGTGAAGTTGATGTAAAGTACAACGTACCATCGTTTACCATTGAATTTGCCGCGTTGGAATATACCAATCCGCTAAAAAACAATTATAAGTATCAGATGGAAGGTATTTCCAACGAATGGCTCGACATTGGGAACCGTAAATTTGTTCCGTTTTCAGGTCTGCAGCCGGGCGAATATACTTTTAAGGTGAAAGGTTCAAACAACGATGGAGAATGGAACGACAAGGAAATAAGTATCAAAATTGTAATTCTTCCTCCTTGGTGGAGAAGTATTTATGCATATTTTGCTTATCTGGTTCTCATTGTTCTTTCGGTCGTTGCTTATGTAAAAATGCGTGAGAGAAAATTGATGCATGACAAAAAGGATCTTGAACAGAAAGTTCTCGAACGAACCTTACAAATTGAGAAACAGAACCAGTTAATCGTTTCAAAGAACCAGGAATTAAAAGATTTGATTGGTACAAAAGATAAGCTTTTCTCAATTATTGGTCACGATCTTGGAAACCAGTTTAATATTATTGTTGGCTTTCTGGATGTATTGGTTTCCGATTTTAAAAAACTGGATACCAGCAAAGTAGAATATCATTTAATCAATATTTCCAATACTTCAAAATATGCATACAATTTACTTGAAAATCTGCTTACCTGGGCGAGAATGCAAACTAATTTAATGCAATTTAATCCTGTGGTATTCAATGTTAATGAAAAGATTAAGGAAGCAACAAAATTACACCAAAGTCCTTCTGCTAAAAAGAACATCAAAATTGAAGTTTTTTCGGACGAGGAAATAAATATTTATGCCGATGTAAATATGTTCTCCACCGTGTTTCGGAATTTAGTTGCCAATGCAATAAAATTTACCCACGAAAATGGAAATGTTTTAATTACAGTAAAACAGCTGGATAATTTTTGTGAAATATCGGTGAAAGATGATGGTGTCGGAATATCGGAAGAAGACATCCGTAAAATTTTCAGAATAGACAGTAAACATAAAACACTGGGAACAAAAGGAGAAAAAGGCACCGGTTTGGGGCTGATTCTTTGCAAAGAATTTGTTGAAAAGAACGGGGGCAAAATTGCAGTAAAAAGTGAAGTTGGGCAAGGCAGCAAGTTTACTTTTACCCTGCCAATTAAAAAATAAATGTTGAACTTATTCTTTTTTATAGAAAATTGTATTCAAAATTAGCTTGCAACTTCCAACCTTCAGGGAACCACCAAAAGGTCAATTAGAAATAGTTGAGCTTTTTTTGTTTCTGAAAAACAAGGAGTTTAATCTATTAACTCTGTGGAAAAGTTCTGAATATAAAAGATTGCTTCTTCTGTTCGAACATCCGCATTTGGTTCATCCCATCCGGGTTTTGATGTATCACCACTTTTATATTCTGTAATTTTTCTGTCTAATCTGTATTCTCCGGTTCTAAACTCAATTCGTTCAGGTTGGCCTTCTCCATTAAATTTATTCCCTTCTGAAACAATATCATTATCAATTCCAATGCTGTAATTTGCTGATAATGAGTCAAATTCTACAGACACCTTATGCCATTTTCCCTTAAATAATTTTAATGAATTTTGATTTCTTGCTTTATCATTATTAACCTCGATAATGTTTTCTGAGTTAATTAATATCTTTATCAACCGTTCCCCTTTTTTACTGCAAATGTCAATATAAAAACTTTCCGGATTTGATTCAATAAAGAGATCAAAAGAAATCCGTTGTTTGCTTATATTGCTAAAAACGCGGGTCGCTCGTGCATAGTCGTATGGATCAAAATCTTTCAGCATTAAACATGTATTTGTGCCATCAGGTCCTTTTTCTAATTTTACAGGACACCACTTAGGCGAATAAATATTCCACCCTTTAACCAAACCACCTGTTTCCATTTTATTGAAATCGTCATTTATAGGCCCATCAACCGTTCTTTTAATTGGAACAGGAATTCTTGAAATCCAAATGTCCTCCTTATTTACTGAATAAACCACCCAAAGGTCATCGCCAGGTGGATTTCCATTCCCCTCGGAAATACCTCTTACATACTGAGGGCCCGGACGCTTTTCTATTCCCCAATAGCGTTTTACCGGAACTTCTCCATGCACCACAGCCAAGTGGTTATAATTCAGCCCATCATTGCTTATTGTTACGCAAAGTGGATGCCGGTTGGGGCTGTCTGTTGGATTGTAAACCAATGCGTACTGGTCATTATCTAACTTTTGTCCCCATATCTTTGCTCCACCATAAGTAAGGGTTTCAGCCCTGAAAGGTTTTTTCCAGGTTTTCCCACCATCTTTGGTCCAGGTCATCATTCTGGCTTTAAACAATGCAATAGTTAACGAATCAGAAATAGTATAAAAACAAAATGCTTTTGCTCTTTCATAAGGCATGTAAAATGTAGCAGCATCGTCCGCTTTATAATCTTCCTCCCACCATTGTAAACGCCTTATTTTATCTGACATAAAAGATTCACAGGCAGCAATAAATTCATCATCATCAGATTCTTTGAAAATAGGATAATTAACTTCTCCTTCCCACTTATCGTTTAGCCTTATGAAATAAATTGGCCCCAAGGTAAAATCCTCATACATTTCTCGAACAACCCTTCCAACGCCATCTCCATCATTACCACCATAATGAGCCATTACCAATAATTTTCCATTTGGTGCTAGATAAAATCCCATTCGCTGATGCATGTGGTAATCTCTATGTTCCAGCTTTCCTTCGTCGGTTAACCCGGAAGTAAAATATATGGGGAAAGCTATTTGTGGTTTCTCCCAGTTCATTCCATCTTTCGATTTTGCCAGTAAGGTAATTCCAGGAGAAGAATGTTCACCCACAGGAGTTGAAAGATACTCACAGAAAAAATGACCATTCCAATAAGCCAGCATTGGAGCATGATTATATGTCCAGCCTGTACTTTCGGCTGTCTCAGGATATGAACGGTTAGCCCTTAAAATCTGATAGTTTTGCGTCCCTACAGCTGGTCTCATTTGACCGTCGTGAAAATTGATATTTGCAGTTTTGTCTTTACCGGTATACTGAATAATTATATTTTCATTTTCAGAATTTTGGCTCTGAATTGAAAATCCAAAGCCTAGAAAAAAGTAGATTGTAATTATATACTTCATATAAATTGTTTTGTTGAGAACCATACTATTTACAATACTAAGTTTTGTGGTTTATTCTAATAATTTTTAAAAATAAGAGATTCTTTTTACAATTTAAAATTATTGATATTTATAACTTTATTCAACCGTTGAACTAATGGAAACTCAGCTGAAATATTTGTTTGCTAGCAAATCCAACTGTATGGGGAGCACCGATTGAAAAGGTTGGCGATTTTGATGTCCTTTTTTTATCTCTTTCCTATTAAAAATCCTGTAATCACGAAATAAATTCCGTTCCGGAGGATTGAATATATTTTCATTCAATTGAAATATTTTTTGTGATTCTGCTTGAAAATTGCCAGTTTATGATGATCTTTACTCGTAAACCTGGTAACTAAAATTACTATTGATTTTTTCAAAAATTGATCAATGCAAAAAAATACTTTCATTATGAAAAACATACTTTCATTTTTCTTCTTATTTTTATGTGCAACTATGGCACAGTGCCAACCCGACAACCTGCTTGAAAAAATACAGGTAAGTACAAATGAAAATGGGGAATTGTTGATAAATGTTTCCGAAGAACATATCCAAAAATTTAAAGCTGATGGCTTTTTAAAATATAGTGATTTCGGTGCTAAGGGCGATGGCAAAACCGATGATATAGATGCTATTGCTGCTGCTCATGAAATCGCTAATCAGCATGGCCTTTTGGTGAAAGCTGACGAAGGAGCCACATATTACATTAGCGGAAAGGATCGCACAGCAGTCGTCCAAACCGATACAGATTTCGGTACGGCCACCTTTTTTATTGACGATACAGACGTAGAAAACCGTAACGCATATCTATTCATGGTTAATTCCAGCCTTGAATCTTTCAAACTTGAGGGAATTGCTATCCTTAAGAGGAACCAGGAGAAAATCGAAGTCTCTTTGCCGGGAGCCTGCCTGATTACTGTAACCAACTCCAACGTAAAGCATTATATCCGCTTTGGGCGAAATCAAAACAATGGCTCCTCGCAGACAGATATTTTTATGGTTGACAAAAATGGTAATGTGGATATGGACGCTCCAATTATTTGGGACTTTGAACAGATAACAGATATTACTGCTCTTCCCCTTGATGACAAGACCCTAACAATTACCGGAGGGAAATTTACCACAATTGCCAACAGGGAAGAATCGAAATATACGTATTACAGGCGTGGCTTCGGGATTAGACGCTCCAATGTTCTTATAGATGGGATTGAACATCGCATCACCGGAGAGGGAGATTATGGCGCACCCTATGGTGGCTTCATCAATGTAAGTGACTGTGCTAACCTGAAAGTCCGGAATACAATACTAACAGGACATAAAACGTACAGTACCATTGGTTCAGCAGGACTTACGGTCTCCATGGGTACTTATGACATTTCCCTCGGGCGTAGCCTAAACATTTCATTTGTGAATTGTAGCCAGACAAATGACATCAATGACCGAACCTATTGGGGAATCATGGGCACCAATTATTGCAAAAATATTATTTTAGACAATTGCACTTTTTCGCGGTTCGATGCCCACAAGGGAGTTGCCAATGCAACTGTCCGCAATTCAACCCTGGGACACATGGGAATCAACGCTATCGGTAGTGGCCTTTTTACAGTAGAAAATACAACCATCCGTGGAAGTCGCCTCATCAACCTGCGTTCAGATTACGGCAGTACATGGCAAGGAGAATTTGTCATCCGCAACTGTGTTTTCGTACCGGCAAATGGCAAACCAACCAGTGCCAGTCTTATCAGTGGAGCCTATTCAGGGCAGCATGATTTTGGATACACCTGTTTTATGCCTGAGCGAATAATCATTGAAAACCTTCATATTGATGACTCCAATCATCCAGAGGATTATAAGGGACCAGCCATTTTTGGAAATTTCAATCGACAAATGACCGACGATTTCTATGTGGAAAAGTTTCCTTATGTTAAAACAAAGGAAGTTATTCTCAGGAATGTTACCACTGCAAGCGGTAAGGATTTGAGACTCAGCGACAATCCGTACATGTTTAAGGATGTGAAAGTAATCAACGATTAATGGGCACTGCAAGGCGAGCCACTTTTAGCGCGAAATGTACCTCACCTGGCAGTGATCGGAATGAATGAATCTTATTCTGCACAATAGTAAAGATTTGGTTTTGTATCCTTCTGACGCACAATTGTAAAAAGTTATACCTTCCAATTGCAAGAGGTGCAAATCACATCTCAAAAAGATTAGAAAAACTTGAAATCATTAAGTTTCAGGCTTTTTTGTTTTAGGGAATATTGTAATTCACTAAAATTTCTTGTACATATGTACCTTTATCGAAACCTTTTTCTAAAAATCTCTATAACCGCTGTAATTTGCTGTATATATTATAGTTAACTGCATATTTTCAACTCTCATTTCAACTCAATCTTATATAGTTTTGATCTGAAAATTGCATATTAATTACTAATAAGATCCTAAATATTCGTTTCAATTTTAATACATTTACCAAGCATAATAACCAAAACCAGAATCTATGAAACGATACAGCAATTATGTAAAGTCAACATTTTTCATCTTTTTTTTAGCTGCCTTTACCCTTTCGGCACAAGAATATTCAAAATGCAAATCATGGAAAGAAATATATGAAAGTGATGGTTTTAGGTATGTTAAAATGACTCGTATTTCAGACCCGGGTACTAAACAGAACCCACAATTCACCGGTTTTTGGTTTTATGATGAGCAACAATTCGACGAATCAGGAAGATATGCTTTGGGAATGACAGTTTATTTTCAGGATAGAGAAGTAGTGAAAAATGATAGAGGAGATATTGGCTATTTTGATTTACAAAACAACAATAAATGGACAAAAATAGGCGAAACTACTGCATGGAATTGGCAACAGGGTTGTCGGCTACAATGGCGACCAAACTCTGAGGAGATATTATGGAATGACAGAAGTGAAGATGGTACCCAATTCATTTGTAAAGCTTTTAATTTTGAGACGGGCAAAACTCGTATTTTACCCCGCCCAATTTACGATGTGACAAAGGATGGTCGATTTGCACTTACGCACGATTTTACCAGAATGGAACATGCAGGAACTAAATATGTAGGAATCCAACATGCTTATCCTGAACGTTATGCACCTCCCGAAACAGGCATAGAAAAAATGGATATGGAAACCGGCGAGGTTGAATTTATTACAAGCCTTGCAACCATTGCCGAAAATGCTTTTCCTAAAGGTTATACCGGTAAAACTAATTTATATATTTTTCGTGAAGGTTGGAATCCTTCAGGCAGCCGATTTATTACCTTTTTAAGAAATATGGACAGTCCTCGTCATGTTTCAGCCTGGTCGGTATCTGCCGACGGGAAAGATATTAGGTATTTTTTTAACAACCCGAGTCACCATGTTTGGCAAGATGATATTACAATATTTGAAGGAAGATATTTTTCATTGATTAAAGATGATGAGTCTGGTGAAATATCGGAAGTTATCGCAGATGTTGACACCAATGTTGACCCAACAATTTTGCCACCTCCTTACAACGATTGGATATTATGCGACACTTATGTAATTAAGGAATATCAGTACATGTTTCTATACCATAGACCCACAAAAACATTTGTACCACTCGCAAAATTGAAATCTACCGGTAAACATAAAACAGGGATTTTTCGTGCCGACCTACATGTGCGATGTAGCAGAGATGGAAAAATAATTTCTTTTGATTCAAATTACGAGGGATTGGGAAGACAATTATATACTGCAAACATAAGTTACATTTTAGATAATCCACCAAAATAAAACTGATTTGGGAAGTACTCTTTGATGTAGATACTGTCATTTTAAGGGTAAATACAACTCGGTTGCTCACCTTAATGATGGAAAAGGAAAATCTGGAAATGTTAGGTTTGACAGTATGGTAAGTTGAGCCTTGTTATGAAATAATTGGGCATTAATTCACACCGAACTTTCAAAAATATGGTTGCAACTTCCAACTGTCAGGGAAACCAGATAGGACAAGAGATTATTCTTGTTCATTAAGTTTTTTACTTTATAGGTGTTTGAGAAAATCTGCAGACTCATTTCGTTCTCCTTTTTTGTGCCATTTTTGTCATTTCTTTTAATCCAAAGCAAACCTCGCTAAAAACTTTTTTTCAATTTAGCAATAATCACAAAGAATTCTTATACTAATTTCCAATTCTGCACAAATATATTAGTTTTGCGTGGCGACCTATTCTTACATTAAACCAGTAGAGTTAATATGAGTATAAAAAATATATTACCTGTAAAATCAATTCTTTTTATCCTGTTGTTTCAGTTTAGCTATATTATTCCGGCTTTAAGTTGTTCTACACCGGTTTTCCGTTACGCGCTAGAAAGGTGGCCGGCATTTCTTTATACAGTAGAAGTTATTCATAATGGTAATCTGAACGATGAACAAAACCAGTCAATTAAATTATTAAAGGAAAAATCAACAGGAAATATCAGTACAAACATGAGAGTTGTAGAGACTACCACGACTGAGAAACACAATATTCCTGATGACAAATTACCAATTATTCGACTTTTTTATCCGATGGAAAGTAATAATCCAGGTGTACTTTGGGAAGGGGAACTAACAAAAGAAAATGTAAATAAAATAATCGATTCGCCTGCTCGCCGTGAGATTGTAAGAAGGATTCAAAAAGGTGATGCGGTTGCCTGGGTTTTGGTAGAAAGCGCAGACGCTTATCAGAACGATTTAGCCTCAAAAGTTTTAAATGATGAACTAAAAGTACTTTCTAAAGAATTAAAACTTTCATCAACCGCTACCAATGCTAACGGCGAACCGCTTGAAATTGACATCGTAAAAAAGGGAGTTCATTTTTCAATGTTAAAAGTATCGAGAAGCGATCCGGCTGAAGAAATTTTTATCAAAATGTTGTTGGGAACAGAACCCGATTTGCCTTTTATTAAAGCACCAATCGCATTTCCCGTTTTCGGGCGGGGGCGCGTTTTGTATGCCCTGGTTGGTAGAGGGATTAAAGAAAAACTCATAGAAGAAACATGCAACTCAGTTATCGGCTGGTGTTCGTGTACCATTAAAGAAGATAATCCGGGATCCGATCTGCTCTTCAGTGCCGATTGGGAAAAAGCTATTGGCGATTCCTCATGGATTCAGGCTGAAGAAATTCCAGAGATTTCAGGGTTCTCAGAATTTATAATTCCTGAAAAAGAGATAGTTGCAGAAAGTCCTGTTGAAAATGAATTAATCAGGGAAGAAATTGATACTAAATCAGAGGAATCCGAAGAAGAAACTATTGAGCCAACAATTGAAAAAGTCACGGAAAATGAATTCCCAAATCAGGTTGAGGAAAATAAAAAGATTAAAGAAATTGAATTGGCGGAGACTCAAAATGAAACTCTTTTAAAGACTACCGAAACCGATAAAACCACTTTCAGTAATCTTACCCGAAATATTCTACTGGTTTTTCTTTTCCTGATTATTCTAATACCAATTCTGTCGTTTCTGTTAAAACGAAAAGCAAATAAATGAACATCAATAAACTGGTATTAAAAGAAATCGTTCGCCGAAAACTAAACTTTTTTTTAGGATTAATTTCGGTGGTATTTGCAGTTACAACGGTAACAGGTGCACTTACCATGTTGAAAATTCACGATTTGAAAACAGGTGAAATTATCGCACAAAAAGAATTGGAAACAAGCGAACGGATGATAATTCTTGAAGATGATTATCGGAAGATTATGAAAAACCTTGGATTTAATCTGCTGATTCTTCCAAAAGACCAGAACCTAAATGATTTGTACGCCGATGACTTTGCCTCTAAATATATGCCCGAAAGTTTTGTTGATAGTCTTGCCGCTTCGCCAAGTATGCTTATTCGTCATTTGCTGCCCAGCCTTCAACAAAAAATTGAATGGCCTGAAAAACGTCGTACTATTATTTTGACTGGAGTTAGAGGGGAAGTCCCGTTTTTACACAAAGACCCCAAAGAGCCAATGATGGTAGCAGTACCAAAAGGAACAATGATAGTGGGTTACGAGTTGCACAACAGTTTGGATATAAAAACAGGCGACGAATTAAAATTAATGGGCCGAACTTTTAAAATCGAAAAATGCAACGAGGCACGCGGAAATAAAGACGATATTACTATCTGGATTGACTTGCAGGAAGCCCAAGAACTCTTGCAAAAAGAAGAAGAAATTAATGCCATATTAGCACTTAAATGTCACTGTTCAGGCAGTGATCTTGCCAGTGTTCGAGATGAAGTTTACAGTGTGTTGCCCGGCACACAGGTTATTGAAAAAGGAACCAGTGTACTTGCCCGTGCCGAAGCGAGAGACCGTGCAGCAAAAGAAGCACAAGATGCTATTTTGTCTGAAAAAATACATCGTAACAATCTTCGAAAAGAGCGTGAGAATTTTGCATCAATACTTGTGCCTTTGGTACTTTTAACAAGCACGCTTTGGATTGCGTTTTTATTCATAATAAATGTAAGAAGCAGAAAAAGTGAAATAGGAATATTAAGAGCAGTTGGAGTTAAAGAAATTTCAATTATGAAACTGTTCCTTTACAAAGCATTGTTAATAGGTTTATCGGGTGCATTTATCGGATATTTTCTGGGATTTGGAATTGGCAGTATTTGGGGCGGATTATTTTCTGTTAGTTTTTTTAGTGTTTCCCAGTTTGCTCTGACATTGCTGTTTGCACCACTGCTTGCTTTGTTGGCGGCTTATATTCCTGCAACAATTGCAGCTCGCCAAGACCCGGCAGAAATACTTAGAGAAGATTAATAGATTTTAAATATTTTAGAATAGAAAACAGGGCACGAAAATTTGACATTTATAGATGCTACAATTAGAGAACATTACTAAAAAATACACCAAAGAAAATCAAACTATTCTTGCATTAAACGGTGTAACGTTAAAAGCCAGTGAAGGAGAATTTGTTGTTGTAAGTGGTGCCAGCGGAAGCGGGAAAACAACACTACTTCTTGCAGCCGGAGGTTTATTGAAACCAAGCTCCGGGAAAATTCAAATAAACAGTACGGATATTTATAATTTGACACAGGAAGAAAGGTCGGTTTTCAGAGCAAATAATATTGGATTTGTTTTTCAGCAATACCATCTAATTCCATACTTAACAATTATTGAAAATGTTAAAGTCCCGATGCTGGCAAATAAATCGAATATTTCGGACAAGGAAGTAATAGAACTTATTGATTCTTTGGGATTAAAAGACCGATTACATCACATTCCAGCCGAATTAAGTGCTGGAGAAAAACAACGTACAGCTTTAGCAAGAGCTTTGCTTTTCAAACCTAAAATTCTTCTGGCCGATGAAATTACGGGCAACCTCGACCCAGAAAATATTGAAATTGTAATGAATCGTCTGGCTGATTTTAAAAACTCCGGTGGAACAATTTTACTTGTTACTCACGACAAAGAGGTTAGCAAAAAAGCAGATAGAATTGTTTATCTTGAAAAGGGGGAAATTTTGAGAAGTTAATTATTAAATGATAACAAGCCTGCCGAATAACAGGCGAAATCGAATTCTTTCAGCCATAAAATATAACATTAATTACTATTTTAGCAAACGAATCAACTAAAGACCATCAATAATGAAAAATTCCATTTTTAAAGGACTTTTTATTTTAACATTTTTAATTTCTGTTACCGCAATTTCAGCGCAAGACTGGCCAATGTGGCGTTACGATGCAGGAAGAACTTCTTCGAGTCCGGCAGAACTTCCTGATAATTTACATTTGCAATGGACAAGGCATTACTCTCCCAGAGAAATGGTTTGGGACGATCCCTTAAACCACGATTTGATGCAGTTTGACAAAGTATTTGAACCAATTGCTGTAGGCAATACTTTATATATCGGGTTCAACGATCAGGATAAAGTGGTTGCAATTAACAGCACCACCGGGAATGAGATTTGGTCCTTTTATGCAGATGGACCAGTTCGATTGCCTCTTTCGTACGATAACAACAACATTTATTTTACCAGCGACGATGGTTATTTGTATTGCCTGTCTGCCGAAAAAGGGGATTTAAACTGGAAATTTAGGGGTGGTCCAGCCGACAGAAAATTATTAGGAAACAAGCGTCTTATTTCTACCTGGCCAGCACGTGGTGGCGTGGTTGTTGATGATGGTGTTGCCTATTTCGCAGCAAGTATTTGGCCTTCGATGGGAACATTTATTTATGCAATTGATGCAAAAAATGGTGAAATTATTTGGAAAAATGATGGTACCAGTTCCGATTACATTTTACAACCTCATGGTGGAGCAATGGCTTTTGCCGGAATTGCCCCGCAGGGTCCAATGACATTGAATAACGATTATTTATTTATCGCAGGTGGACGTTCAGTTCCCGGATGTTTCGATCGCAAAACTGGTGAATTAATCTATTATCATATTAACGCTTATAATAAAAGTGGAGGAGCATTTGTTTGTGCAAAAGGTGATTATTTTGTAAATCATCATCGCGACAGAAATACTTTTTTATATGAAAGTGAAAGTGGGAAAAGGGTCTCACAAATATTGGAGAAATACCCTGTTTTAGATGACGAAGTTTTTTATTTTTCTGGCGAATCGGTTGTTGCAAGAGATCCAAAAAATCCCGGTGAAATTTTATGGTCGCTACCGGTTGACGCTTCAGGGGATTTAATTCAAGCCGGTTCTCATTTATTTGCGGGAGGTAAAAATAGTATTTCTGCTGTTCAGCTTAATAAAAATGCCGAACCAACGGTTTTATGGAAAAAAGAAGTTGATGGAAATATTGGACGGTTAATTGCTGCCAACGGTAAAATCTTCGCGGTTACACTCGATGGAAAAATCATGGCCTTAGGTGCTACAGCTCCAAACGAAGTTGCAGACATTCTTCCAACTTCAAACAAAATAAAGATTTCAAATTCAATATATGAAAAGGCAGAAAAGATCCTGAATGAAACAAAAGTAAAAGATGGTTACGCGCTTTATATTGGAGTTAATAACCCGAAACTTCTTGCTGCAATTGCCGAAAAATCAAATCTTACAATTGTTGCTGTCGATTCTGATGTTTCAAAAATTGATAAACTAAGAAAAGATTTTGATGAAATGGGTTTCACGGCCAGTAGAGTAGCCTTTTTGCAAAACACTCCTGAAAATATGGATTTTGCACCCTATTTTTCTTCATTAACTATTATAGAAGACATCGACAATTATAGTTCTGAATCAGCAAAAACCTTACTTAAAAAGGTTTATGCTTCAACCCGGCCTTTTGGAGGAAAAATATGGATTGGTGGCAATAATTCGGGACTTGCCAATATTTTAAATTTTGCGAAAGAAAGCTCTTTCGATGGATTAACGGTTACAAACAGTAGCTCTGAAAAGGTTTTACTCGCGTTTGAAGGTGCACCGGAAGGTTCAGCAAACTGGACGCATTTATACGGCGATATTGCAAACACCGTTAAATCAGACGACGATCTTGTTAAGCTCCCACTTGGTGTTCTTTGGTTTGGAGGAAATTCGAATATGGATGTACTTCCACGACACGGACACGGACCACCGGAACAAATTATCGATGGAAAACTAATTATTCAGGGAAATAATAGTCTCAGTGCAAGGGATGTTTATACAGGCAGAGTCCTCTGGAAAAAAGAGTTTGAAACACTCAATAACTATGGTGTTTTCTTCAATGAATCGTATGTAGATGATCCTCTGAATCCAGCATATAATCAGGAACATCTTCCGGGAACAAACACAAGGGGGACAAATTATATTGTAACAAACGATTTAGTTTATGTTGCGCAAGGTATTGCTTGCCAGGTATTGGATATTGAAACCGGAGAGAAAATAAAAACCATGTGGATGCCGGACAGGGCACAGTGTGCGTATCTGGGAGTTTCAGAAAATAACCTGATAACGGGTGGAAATTTTGCAAGGTTTTCAACCCAAATCCGGAAGAACCTAAAATCGAAAGAAGATATTGACACATTTATTGAGCTTATTGAAGCTAATAATACCCGTTCCGGAGGAATGTATGAATACGGGCTGAGTGCAAGTTCTGACCTCGTAGTTGCAGACCGACACGATTTAAAAGTGAAGTGGAAATCAACTTCAAATTACGGATTTATTCACAATGCAATTACTGCAAGCGACGATGTGGTTTATGTACTCGACAAATTGCCTGCTGCAATGTTGAGTTTGCTTTCGCGACGTGGAATTGAGTTGGAAGGTGATTACTCGTTAACCGCTTTAAATGTTGAAACCGGAGATACAATCTGGCAAAATAAAACCAACGTTTTTGGTAGCTGGTTGAGTTACAGTAAAGAGCATGATATTGTACTTCAGGCAACCCGCCCGTCGCGCGATATGGTAAAAGGTGAGTTTGGCGAAAGAATGATTGCTCACCGCGCATCGGATGGTACAATTATTTGGGACAAAGAAATAGAATATGGTAATCCACCAATAATCCATGGCGAAAGAATAATTGTTGAAAATCATGCCTACGATCTGAAAACCGGAAATATTATCAATCGGGTTGACCCAATAACCGGCGAGGAAATTGTTTGGGAATATACCAGAACCTACGGCTGTAATTATATTATCGGTAGCGAAAACCTACTTTCATTTCGTTCGGGTGCGGCAGGTTTCTACGACCTTGAAACAAACGGAGGTACTGGAAATCTTGGAGGTTTCAAATCGGGTTGTACGGCAAATCTCATCGCTGCCAACGGGGTGCTAAATGCGCCTGATTATACACGTACTTGCGCCTGTTCTTATCAGAATCAGACTTCACTTTCATTTATTCACATGCCGCGTTTAGAATATTGGACTAACAATGAATTTGACTGGAGTGGTAAACCTGTTCAGCAGTTGGGAATTAATTTTGGCGCGCCTGGAGACAGGGTTGCAGAGAACAGTACTTTGTGGCTCGATTATCCAAGTGTTGGCGGTAAAAGCCCCGATGTACCGGTAGATATCAAATTTGTTACTTCCGATACAACTTTAATTGGGCAACATAAAACTCTGAGTAACGATGCGAACGAAAATAAAATAGGCTACATCAGAACAAATTCATTTAATATTGAAACTGAAAACCACTCTTATGTTGCGGCTTCTGCAATAAACGGAGTTCAGGAAATTGAAGTAACAATCTCGAATGAGGAAAAGCCAAATATGTCTTATACGGTAAAATTATATTTTGCTGAAATTGAAAATACAAAAGCAGAAAGCCGGGAATTTAATGTTGATATTCAGGGGGAAACTGTTTTGGAAGAGTTCAATATTACAAAAGAAGCAGGCGGACAGAATAAATTAATAACCAAAACTTTTGAAGGAATTAAAATTGCCGACAAGCTAAATATCAAACTCAACTCTTCAAATAATGAGACATTACCGCTACTAAGTGGTCTTGAAATTTTAATGGAAAATAAAGAGGAATTTTCGGAGGTTTTAAAGTAGTTTAACGGGCTTCTTATTTTATTCTTTTGAAATGTTTTACACCGCGGCTTTAGCCCGGTGGTAAGTTAATTGAATTGTAATTTGGCTTTAGCCATTAATTCTTTCAATTCAAAAAAACCGGGCTTAGTTCCTTAATAGCTAAAGCCATTTATGCTTATTATATCCCATCAAGCTAAACAGGCTGTGTGAAAAAGGGATTATCCTTTTGCCGTTGGATTTATCCAACGGTTATTGAATTGAGAAAGAGAATTGGACTTTAGTCCTGAATATAAGACAGTTGGACTAAAGTCCAGCAGTTTGTGTAATCGCAAAATCCGTCCCATAAATGGGACGGTAAAGGATAAAAAGACTGTTTTCACACAGTCTGTAAAGCACGGTTTAATAATAAAATACGGTTATCCCCAACACTTTGATTTTAATATCGCTTCTTTAGTTTTTATTACTTTTGCGCACTTTAAAAAAAGTGAAGATTTGTGCTGAAATAAATTAATCAAGAAGTCAATTTATAATTATTATGTGGTCATCAAAAACAGTTAGAATAAAACAGTTACTATTTTTTTTAGCATTTTTCTTATTCACCGTAAATCTTTACGCACAATCGGCCGGGTCTTTTAAAGGTCAGATTATTAATTCAGAAACAAACGAATTTATTGGAAATGCTAATATTGTTGTTGAAGGAACAAATATTGGGACTATTTCTGATCGCGAAGGGAATTTTGAAATTAAAAACCTGTCACCCGGGCAATACCAGATTTTGATTTCGGTGGTTGGTTTCAATACAAAGAAATTATCAATACAATTGCCACAAAAAGCCACAGAAATATTTCAAGTGAAGTTAGAACCCGCTAATAAAGAGTTGGGAGATGTGGATGTAGTCGGGCATCAATTTCTGATTTCAAAAGATACTTCCATTGTTCGGGAACCACTTTCGGTAGCCACGGCAATATCAAGAATAAGTACCGTGGAAATGGAAACGCAGGGAGCCGTTACATTGATTGATGCGATGCAATATATTCCGGGATCCTGGACTGAAACCCGTGGAAGAAAAGTAAAACAATTTTTCTCGGTGAGAGGACAGAAATATCCTTATCCCGAATATTCTATCGACGGAGTGTGGCAGAGGGAGTTTGAAGAAACCGGCTATTTTATGTCAACTTTAAATATCGAGTCAATCGAAATTGTACGATCAAGCGCAGCATTGGTAAAAGGACTCTCAGGAATTTCAGGAATTATAGATGTAAAAACTATAAAACCTAAAGGAAAAACTACTTCCGCTGGAATAAAATACGGTTCTTTGAATACGTTCTCAGCCAATGCACAGCATGGTAACAAAGTGAATAACATCCGATACAATGTTTCAACATCATATTTTGGAACCAACGGCCCGGAAAACAGGAATGGCAACGAAAGGATAGGAAATCTGAATGGTTTGTTTGATTGGCAAATAAATGACAAACTGCAACTTTCGGCAAATACAATGTTAATTTATGGTAATCGCGAAATAGTAACACCAATAGAACCTGCCGATTCGAAACTAATGAATTGGAAAGAGAAATACGATCCGATTCAAACGGTGGTTTCTTCAGTGAAATTAAACTACCGTGGTTCCGATAAATCAGAAACCGAACTGCAAACAAATTTTGCATACCGAAATCCGGAATATTCGATTTATACGATAAGTAAAGATTCATACAACAACTACAGCGAAAAAGATTACGAGTACAGTTTGAACCTTTTGCACAGTCGTCTTTTATCATCAAATAATACATTACGTTTTGGTGGTTTGTACAGCCATTGGGTTGCACCCGAAGGAAAGCGTTTCTATTTTGGCAAAAAGGCCGATGTTCATACTTTTTCGGCGGTGGTTGCCGACGAGCACAAAGCCGGACGATTTGTTTTCGATGCCGGACTTCGATTGATTAGTGATTACATAAAAGAGTGGGGAGCTTTTGGAATTGAAGGAATCGGTTCGAAATTTGCCGGAGTTCAAGCCATTAAAAATGAAACTGCTCCGCTTGTGTGGCAATCTGTTGTTGGTGCATCATACCTGCATTCACAATCTTCGTCTTTTCATGGACACTTAGCCGGTGGTAATATTGCGGCTCGAAAAGGAAGTCTTACCGCTGAAGGAACTACACCCGAAAATGAAATGCGTTTTCAATACGATGCAGGATTTAAGAAAGTTTCTGCTGCTGGTGACGAGTTAACATTTAGTCTGTTTTATGTTGACCGTAAAAATGCCATTACATACAGCGGAGAAACAATCGGTGACAATCAAGGCAACTTAATGGAACTGTACGAAAACAGAGATAAACATAATTTGGGTGTTGAAATTGATGCAAAAAAAATGCTGCCGGTTTTGAATCTTTCCTTATTTGCCAATTTTACTTTCATGAAAAGTGAAATGAGAGTTAATGGTGAAATGGAAAAAGATACCGAAACGCCTGAAATTATTTCGAATGCCGGGATAATGTATGATTACAAATCTTTCGATATTAACGTTTTTGCCAATTATACCGGAGCTTACGAAAACGACCGTTTTGTGGATAAAACCTGGGTAGCCGAAAATGGCAAATTTCCTCTTGGCAATTTCCTTTCTTTAAACCTGACCACAGGTTATACATTTGGTAAATCAAAAAACACAAGAGTTTATATCGAAGCAAAAAATCTCACCGATGTAAAATATTATACTGTTGCAGGCTATCCCGATAATGGAAGGATGATTTTTATGGGTGTGAAGATGAAATTTTAGTTGGAAAGGACTCCGATTGGTTCAGTTAAATGAAATTTTGACAGATATCATTTTTATTACATTCATAAAAACACTTTTTTGAGTATCTTGCTTCTCTTATGTGGTTAATCATTTTATTGTTTTTATCGATTGTTTTCATAATCATTTCTACTTCAATTTTAAAATGGCATCCTTTTCTATCACTGATAATTGTTGCCTTTGGTTTTGGAATTTTCTCGGGAACCATGTCAATGAATGAAGTTGTGGAAGCCGTTAATTCCGGGTTTGGCAATACAATTGGATATATTGGCATTGTAATTCTGGCCGGCTCCATCATCGGGAAATTTCTTGAAATGTCGGGCGGTGCACTTAAGCTGGCTACCGGTGCACTTAAATTGATCGGGGAAAAAAATATCCCGTTTGCCATGAGTATTGTTGGCTATACTATTAGCATTCCTGTTTTTTGTGATTCTGCATTTATTGTACTTTCCCCTTTATCAAAAGCTCTTTCGCGAAAAACAAAAATTTCATATGCAGTAATGGCAATGGCATTAAGTCTTGGATTATATGTCACTCATTCACTTATTCCACCGACCCCCGGACCGGTGGCTGCTGCGGGAATACTCGGAGCAGATCTTGGCCTGGTTTTGATTTTGGGACTTCCGGTAAGTATTGTTGGATTGATTATTGGCTGGTTATTCGCAATAAAAATAGCTTCGAAATATAAGATTGAGCAGAACTCACTTTCAAAAGAACCGGAACTTAATATAGAAAATAAAGAAGGTCCATCGTTACTGAAATCGTTATTGCCAATTTTTGTACCCATACTGTTAATAATTTTACGTTCAATAAATGAATTACCTCTCTCCGGATCAGTTTAATTATCGGGTTGGTGGGATAAAAAGTTTTCTTTTATCTTTC
>JABGRN010000153.1 GCA_018648265.1 Prolixibacteraceae bacterium
GAATTTATTCAGAGCTTTTAAATAAGTGGGCACATGCTCATGCTGGGCACACACAAAGTACATATTTCAGAGCGGGGTTGGTGCGGTTAGAAACTGCGGATTCTCGCATCGACGTTCTGTCCTCGCTGACATGAACGCTCTCCGAAATCCGCTCCGCAACATGTACCAACCGTTATAGCCAATCCTCCTACTGGTCGTAAAACAGTTGAGTTTTTCTGCTAACGAACTATCTTAGTAGCGAGCTCCGAGTAAAGGCCGGTTTTAGCAATGGTGTTTAATAAACCCGAGCGCAATCAAGGTCAGGATGTAAAAAGTCAGAAGGTTTATATTTTCTGGCTTGGGTTAGAGTTTAATGGCAATACTGGTTCTGTTCAGTAATCCCGATCGGAATATTTTCAAAGTTTTAGAGTTACATTCCATGGAGCTTTTAAATTTAAACTTTTTAGATATGAGTAAAAAGAAAATGAGTTTAGAAGTCGTCAACCCAAATGCCGGGGGGATTGACGTAGGAAGCAGGAGCCATTGGGTAGCCATTGGACAAGATGCAGAGGACATCAGGGAATTCGGTGTTTACAGCCAGGACCACCAGGAACTTTGCAAGTGGTTGTCTGAAAATGGCATAGAATCCATTGCCATGGAAAGTACGGGTACTTATTGGCAAAACCTGTTTAGTGCTTTAGCAGCTGCAGGATTTGAGGTAATACTGGTTAATGGAAGGCAGACAAAAAATGTGAAAGGCAAAAAGACCGATATCAAAGATTGCCAATGGATACAAAAACTGCACTGCTTAGGATTATTGAGCCATAGTTTCCTGCCCGACAGTACCACCGAAATTATCCGGGCTTATTCCAGACACCGACAAAATCTTATCAAACAATCAGGAAGGACAGTCTTAAAAGTACAGAAATACCTCAGGTTAATGAATATGAGGTTGGACGTAGTTGTTAATGATGTTGTTGGATTGACCGGGACAAAAATCATATCAGCATTTATTGCTGGTGAAACTTTTGGGAAAAACCTGGCCAAATACCGGCACTACAATTGCCGGAAACCAGAAGGAGAAATAGCAAAAGCACTTCAATACAATGGAAGGGTGGATTACCTCTTTGCCCTCAAACAAGAATGGGAAACCTATCTGCATACCCAGAAACAAATTACAGAAGTTGACGGGCAGATAAAAAAACTCCTTGAAGATATTATCGATAAAGACGACAACAAAAAACAGCATGTTGCTAATAAAAAGCCATACAAACGAAAAAATAAAAACACAATCCGCGGAACAGATATGAACCAGATTTCCTACAAATATTTTGAGGGGATAGACCTTATGGAGATTGAAGGTGTGAATGATGCAACAATAATGGCAATAATTAGTGAAATTGGGTTAAAAGGAATTGAAAAGTTTGATTCAGCAAAACAATTTACAGCATGGCTCAGGTTAGCACCAAATAATAAAATCAGTGGTGGTAGGGTCTTAGCCCATCACATACCTAAAGGGAGTAGCAGGTTGAAAATTGCTTTACGTAATGCAGCAAATGCAATTGGAAACCTAAAAGAAGGGCATCTTGCCGATTTTTTCAAAAGGATAAATTACAAAAAAGGACGGGCTACAGCAATTAATGCAACAGCCAGAAAATTAGCAGTAATTATTTGGAATATGCTGGCAAAGGCACAAAACTATAATCCTCCAACACAATATATGTTCCTGGACGAAAAAAGAAGACTCGGAATAGTAAAGAGATTAAAAAAACAAATAACTAAATTTGAAATCAAACCCGAACAACTCGGATTTATAACTCCTTGATAATGCGAGTTTTAAATTTGACGTTAGTCGGAATAATGAAATGAACATTTACTACAAATCAAAATATCAGAAAATAACCTACAAAGAAAAGTGGCATAAACTTCTGCTTAGATTTATGAAATTTGTTTCCAAAACAAAATTAGTAAAGTACTTTTCTGTTTTTGATAGATTTCATTTCACCTCCAAGGATAAATCAAAAAAATTCAATAAAAGCTTTTTAGATTATTCAAAGAAAGAAATAAGCTTTAGAAATATTGAGTTCATTGATGTATGCGAAATTGATAATCTCAAGAAAGTTGAGAGGCAAATATTAAGAATAATAGATAAAAATAATTCGTATACACTTTTTAGCAGTGGCAAGAAACTACCAGCATCCAAAGTATCTGAAATAAAAGAAAATTTACAAAATTTCAGAATGCAATATGGGAGAGCTTCTCAGGGGAAACTATTTAGTATTAAAAATGACAAACCTTCACATCACAATGACCTTTATGAAAATGTGTATTTTAGTTATTTTAAAACTTTTGAAAACCTTTTTGTTTTAAGGTTAGAAGTCAAACCATCCAAAATATTTCATAAATATCTTGAAGAAATAATAAGCAGCAAGACCGTTCCAAAAGATAAAATAATAGTTTCTCATTTCAGAGACTTCCTTAGAACAAGAACCGTTTTTGCGGGATATAAAACAGCAGGAAATCAAAAAGAAGAAGCATTTGAACACCTGATTTATGACCTAAACCAACAACTAAAAAAATCTTTTTTAAATGGATTTAACGGATTATTTTCAAAAAAGAAGATTAGAAATCCATACATAAGTTATTTTAATTCCAAATATGAATTAGACAAAAATGATTTTAGAAAGGGGTTTGGTATTCTTGACACCAGTCATAATTCAGATATATATTACGACCAGAAGTTTTGTTATTATGTAATCACTCCTTCAACCTATTCAAAAAATCAAGTGGGACTAAAAGTACTTGCCGAGAACGATTCTTTTCCAGAAGAACGCGATGAGATGAAAAGTATTTACAAATACAGTTTTAGCAATACTATAATTCGTTCATGGTCTGTAATAAATTACCTTCAAAAAGTTCACAATGATTTAAATCTTCTGCGCAAAACTGTTTATTCATTTATCAACTCAAATTCAAAACTTAAATTTCGTAAACAAATTAGAATTAGAGTCAACTTATCAAAAGAGAAAATAAAATTAAAGCGTATAAAAAATGAATTTTCAAAAAAGATTGCCAAATGGTATATCACTGACTCTGAATATGAAACAAGAAATCTATGCGCTATAAACGATAACTGGAGTAATAGTTTTAACTATTTTGACTTTGCTAAATCAAGCGTTAAATATTTTGTAAAGGATAGTGAAACTCAAATTTGCGAACTTGATGATTATTTTAATGAAATATCGTCGATAAACAACGTGAAATTAAATTATAGGTTTCAGCTTATTGCTGTTGGCTTAACGATTCTTGGTCTAATATTAGCCTTAGCAAGCGCTGAGAATATTGTGAAACTTATAAAAAGTATAATAAAATAAATTACAGTGGCTAACAAAGTGTCATATGTAATGCGGGTTTCGGCGGTTTTTTGTACTTCGGCTCGTTGTTGCAACACCGCCAATCCGTCTCTGACGATTGACGGAAAATTTGAAATACTGAATAAACGAATTGGCTACGTGCGTATTTGAAAGTTTCGTACTTTTAATCCCGCACTACACATAGTGTGCCGAGAAGCAATGAACGGCAATAAACATTCATTGCATGCTGTAATTG
>JABGRN010000090.1 GCA_018648265.1 Prolixibacteraceae bacterium
TTAACCATTATAAACTTCGAAATTGCCATGCGGCATTTCAAAGTACAATTGGTAAAAGAACCCGATAATGTAAGGAGATTCTTATTTATATTGACTTCTTAACATCACGGGGGTTTTTCCCAAATCGTTCCATAAATTTTTTACTGAAATAGGAAGGGGAATCAATTCCCACGCTGTAAGATACTTCAAGCACGGTTCTGAATTGCCTCTTTTCGAGCATTTTATATGCTTCTTGCAATTTGATTTCACGGATAAATGCATTCGGGGAAAGTCCGGTTTGTTTTTTTAAATGCCTTTCTAATTGCCTCGGGCTATAAGAAAGGTATTCGGCTAATTGGCTTACAGAATATTGGGTATTGCTAATATTCTCAAGCACATGATTTTTTGCTTCCAAAATTAGTTTTTGCTCGGCCGAAAGTATTGATCTTTCTTCATCATCTGCCTGGTTTTTTTTATTCCATTGGTCACGTTCTGCTTTGTTTGACAACACATTATTGATCCTGGCAAAAAGTTCCTTTGGGTTGAATGGTTTAGTTATATAATCATCGATGCCAAGTTTTAATCCTTTTATTTTATCTTCTTCCGGCGATCTGGCGGTTAGCATAATAAAGGGGATGGTTTTCCATTTATCTTCTTTAATAACCATTTCCCTAAATTCAAAGCCGTCCATATTTGGCATCATAATGTCGGAAATAATTAAACTAAAATTGTCTTTTTTCAAAATCTTTAATGCCTCAATCCCATCTTGTGCAGGAGTGCAAAAATAATCGTCTGCAAGGGTCCTGATTAAGTACCGGCTCATTTCCAGGTTGTCTTCAACAATTAGCAATTTGGGTTTTTTGCCATTTTCCAACAAAGGTTTGTAGTTTCTTTCCTTATTAGTATCAGCTAATTCTAATTGTTGTGATTTTTGCTGACTAATGCCTTTTTTAACTTTTATAAATGGAATAGAAAGGATAAAACGACTTCCTTTGCCTTGCTCGCTTTCAACAGTAATACCGCCACCCATTAACTTAGAATATTCTTTTGCCAAAGATAAACCAATTCCAGCCCCGCCATTTGCCATTTTTTCCTTCCTGCTTGTTTGGTAGTACCTCATAAATATTTTAGGTAGATCGTCGGGATGGATTCCTTGCCCGGTATCGCTTACAAAAAAAAGCAATTTTTTATCTTTTTGCGAAATTATTAATGAAATTGTACTTCCTGAAACGGAAAATTTAAAGGCATTCGAAAGGAGGTTATTTAAAATAACTTCAAGTTTTCCCTGGTCAACCTCAACACTTATGTTTTTATCTAACATAAAATTAAATTTATAATCTATTTGCCTGAATTGGGCCAGCGATTGGTAAGCGTAAAATAACCGTTTGCAAAATTCGTACAGGTTCAGTGTAATATTATTTATAATTATTTTTCCTGAATCCAACTTCGACAGTTGTAGTATTTCGTCTAAAAAAGTTAAAAGTTTTTTGCTGTTCGATTTAATTAGAAGTAGGTCCTGGAGTGTTGATTGATCGGTACATTTATCTAATAGGTTTTGCAGGGGGGCTAATATTAAAGTGAGTGGTGTTCTTATTTCATGTGTAACATTGGTAAAAAAACGTGATTTAGATTTATCTAATTCGTTCAATTGTTCGTTAATTTTTTTCCGTTGTATGATATTTTTTCTTGCAAAAACAAGTAGTACAATTAAAAAAGTTGTTAAAAATACGACACTTGCAATAAGAATTTTTTGATTGGTTAATTGGATTTTTTGAAGTTCGAGCTGAGTTTCCTGTATTTCCAGTTTGGCCTCCTTTTCTTTGACATTGTACCTGGTTTCGGTATCTGCAATTTGTTTTGCGGTAGTTTCATTGATAATTGAATCCCGCATTATTGAATAGTTATAAAAATAAGTATAAGCTTTTTTATAATCGCCCAACTCTTCGTAAGTTTTTGAAATGGTTTTTAAACCAATCATTATTTGTTCTTTTGCACCCATTTCTTCAAGCAATAGTTGCGATTCTAATAATTTATCTAAAGCCTCCTGGTAATTTTTTTGTTCAAGATTTATTCCCCCAAGCGTATATAAACTGGCAGAAATACCCCGTTTATTGTTCATTTCCCTTTTAATAGCTAGCGATAATTCTGCATATTTTTTTGCTGCCTCTAATCGGCGCAAATCTAAATTAGTTGAAGAAAGTTCGCCATAAACAATACTAAGCAAACTTTTGTGGTTTGTATTTTTAGCAATTTCAAGGGCGCGTAAATCGTATTCTAAAGCTTTCTCGTAATTATGCTGCGCGACAAATACCCTGGAAATTTTTAATAAGCATGCCGAAACCTGGACATTGTTCTCAATTTCCTGATAGATATCCAATGATTTTTGTAAATACATTAATGCCTTTTTCAGGTCGTTGTGGGTAATTAAAGTCATGCCCAGGTTTCCATAACTTTTTGCTTGCGCATCTAAATCACCCATATCTGCGGCTAATTCTGCGGCTTTTACCAAATGGACAGTAGCTGAGTCGAAGTCGCCCAGATTGATAAACACAGAGCCTAAATCCTGATGGGCAAGCCGAATGGTCATGGAATCAGCAGACTGACTTGCGTCTTCCATATTTTGCAGAAATAATTGTTGCGCTTCCGGATAGGCTCCTGCAAGGCGTAAAATTGATGCGACTTGTCTCCTGTATTGAATGAGTTTAGTTTGTGTTTCTACTTTTTGAGCCAGGTTGTAAGCTTTTTCTGAATATATCAAAGCACTGTCATAGTTGTTGTTTTTATAGAGAGTGCTTAAATAATAGCAAATTTCCATCCGTGCTGAATCTTCGTATGTGTCAACAAGGACCTTTTTTAAGCTATCGGTTTTTGCCTTTTGCCCATTTACCTGATAGGTGAAACACAAAATTATTAAAATAAGATACTTTGCCATTCTTTAAAATATAAACCTACAGGGGCTGTAAGTCGAACTATCAATAAAGATAAAGAGAAGTACTTTAATTATAATAATTTATATGGAAAAATAAGAAAATTGTTTATGTCGGTTTCACGATAGCTAATGTCGGGCGAGTGTTAGTTTTTTTCCACGTTATCAAATACATTTAATCAATCAATTTTTAATTAGGTTAAGTTCTGCTATTGGTACGGCAGTTAAAATTTTAGCCTATGTTTTCATAAATTTAATTTGGGTTAAGTAATCCGTGGCACAGTTTAAAAATATAAAATCAAAACATCATGAAAAACTATTTACTTTTTCCAGCTTTAACGATTATTTTTTTGATAATTAATTCTTCTTTGCATGCCCAGGAAGGAACATGGGTTGAACAAACCTTGCCTTACGACTCAGGTTGGGTACAAGGAATCGTTTATGTTGATTCTGTAACGGCATGGGCAATTGGCAAAAACAAAAGGAGCGACAAAGCCATAATCATGTCAACTTCTGATATGGGAAGTACATGGGATATTCAGGATGAATCGTTAAACGGTACTTTGAAGAGCTTATTTATGGCAAACCTCCAAACCGGTTATGCGGTTGGCCGAAATGATGATAACGGCCAGATATCCATACTGAAAACTGACGATGGCGAAACATGGTTTAATCAGGCGGTGCCAGCAATTAAAGGTGATTTGTTAGATGTATCTTTTACAACTCCATTAAAAGGCTGTGCTGTGGGAGTTAATACAGAAGGCAACCCCGATAAATTTGCAATTATTTATACCAGTGATGGGGAAACCTGGCAAGAAGCCAACTTCCCCGATGTTGATGACGGGTCACTTTGGGCTTTGTCTTTCCCAACAGAAAATGATGGCTGGTGTGTTGGAAATAACTGGCTTTTTAAAACCACTAACTTTATACTCCGTACAAGCGATGGTGGCCAAAACTGGGATTTGGTAAACCATCCCATAACCAATGCCAAAATTAGCGGTGTGGATTTTTGGACAACCGATTCCGGGTTAGTTTATGGTACGGCAGCCGACACAGCATTTGTTATGAATACATATGATGGTGGGCAAAACTGGTTCATGATGGGATTACCAATTGAAACGATTAGTAGTTCTTCAGTAAAAAGTGTTTCGATTAAAGAAAAATCATGTAAAAAAACAGTTATAAGTTTTGCAATTTATGCATCTGGAATAGATGAAACGACAAATAAATTTACACAATACGGATATATGGTTGTTAGATATTCCGATTGTGGTGAAAGCGATGGTGAGAAACATATCTATTTCACCCTTACTTACAACACTGTTGGTCAGCCACCAATTTACAATGAATACCAGTCCCAGTTAATTCCCCAAAATAATGAAACAAGAACAATAGCGACTGTCCCTCAAACTGAATCGGGCGGGAATGAAGGGCAAAGCATTTATTCTGCTACTGTCGGTGGGATAAATGCTGTAAATGAGTCTCCTATTATGTTTTTAAATACGCCCAATTACACAATTAATAGTACAAGTCCACCAGATATCACAATACATACTAACCAAGTTACCATAAATATTAGTGACAAAGGAGAAATTATTATAAATAATGAACCTACAGGAATGTATAATGACAGTTATCATTTAACAATTAATGGAGGAATCCAACAAAATCTAAATGTTGATTTATCGGGGATTACAGATAAAAACCGTGGGACTATTATTGACTGTACAATTAATACAGGAATTGGTGGTGGGGAACATACACTCACGGGTTCGGAATCTATTAATATCGACAATACATTCGTAAACAATTCAGGCAAGACTACAGCCAATGGTGGAGATGGAAATGACATGGTTTTTGTAGAAAGTGGAAGTGTGAGTTTTAATGGTGGTGGTGGTAATGATAAATATGTGGACCAAACAAAGGAAGATTTGGAAAATGGTACTGAAAAAAGCGCCCAAACAGACACAGTTTATTGTATTTACAATGATAATTTAGGAAAAGATTCAATAGATTACTCAAATTATGGCTGGCCTGTTAACTTAGGATTAGATTTGCAGGGCCTCCCTCAACAAATAAGTCCGGGGCGATATTTAGAAATCAATGGTCAAATTGAAAATTTCTCAGGAAGTACTTTTGATGATAAAATTACAGTAAAACTACTTGTTGATGAAACTCGTTATATTGATGGTGGCGCAAACGAATTAGGAGATACTTTAATCGTGGATGCGTTGGAAAAACATCTTACTGATGATGGTACAACAATTTCTGCAGAGGGGTTTCAACCAATTAATTATGTAAATATTGAGCATGTTATTATTACAAATATTGCAACAAATGTCAAGGAAACGAACCTTTCAAAATATGTTTTAGGGCTGGAAGTTTATCCGAATCCATTTTCTAATAGCATTATGATAAAATCGTCAGAAGAGGTTGAAATTTCTATTGTAAATATAAATGGGCTTGTGATAAAAAACATTCAACTAAATAAAAACGAGCTTATAAAATGGGTCCCAAAAGGAACTTTAATGCCAGGTATTTATTTTATCAGGGCAACTTCAAATACTAAAATGGAAGTTAAAAAAGCTCTGTTCTTAGGAAAATAATTTACTGGCACTTAACTCAAGGCTACCGTTGTTGATACAAAAAAACAATTCTAAAATTGTTCATAACCAATTAACTTTCTGCATTTTATTGGAAAACAGTCAATACGATTGCTAATGTTGCAATAGGCAATTGATACTTTTAATTCCAAAACTAATCGGCAACTTAAACATGGCCATTTTCACCAAACCATTACTCATTTTTATGCTATTCTCATAAAGAAAAATTAAAAATACAAAGCAAAAGCTGTTAAGACTTTTGGTTTGTATTTTTTAGGTGCAAATTATTTTTTGCCTTTTGAAAGGATGGGAAGTTGAGGCCTTTTTAATTAACCAATGCTGCAATTGCAGCACCAAGCAAGCTTGAATTTTCAACTTCAACAATTTCGTAATACCGCTGGTTTTCTCCCGAAAGGAATTCCTGCAAATACTCTTCAAACATCTCCTGAAAATTTTTCAATTTATAAAAGGTGGTTCCTTCAATAGTCATTAAAACCGGTTTTTCGGGAGTTTTTGCTTTGCCGGTTTTTAAAATAACGGCAGCCAAATTTGCAGCAACCAGTTTCGATGCACGTTCAATCAATCCTTTAATAATTTTAGCTCCGGTTACTTTGTCTTCGTTGGTTGAAAGAGTTTTGGTTAAAGCATTTTCATCTAAATTAATTGAGCAAACAAACATGTTAACTTCCTCAGACGAGAGTTCCTGAAGTTTTTCTATTTCTTTGGCTGATTCCGCAGAAAACAAACCTTCGCTGGCCGCAACTTTTAATGCAGTTGTACACAGCCCCCCAAAATAACCACCCGAAAACATTTTTTCGAAAGGATAACGTCCCGGATTTTTGGTTGTATTATCGAATGCAATATCTAAATCACTTTGCGATACACCACCAAAATTGCCCGATTCAATATTAATAATTTGGCTTGAATTTTTATCGAGACCATCGGTTTTTGTAATATTTCTATTGGTTTCGATATAACTGGTGTTTGTGCCGGTCCCGAGAATGAAACCGATATAAGAACCATATTCTTTACCTGCTGTGGCAGCTTTTCCTGCCAAAAGGGTTGAAACCGTATCGTTCATCAGGACAAGTTGTTTCTCGGTCGTATTCATTGCAGATAGAAGATTCTCCCCAACCATTTCCCCAATTACTTCATCGGCCTTCACTTCCTTGCTCCACTCAATTAGTTTTCCATCTTTATTCGGATAAATTTCAACGGCATACGAAAAGCAAAAACCTATTTTATCGGATACTGTTTTGAAATCTGTTAGATAGCCTGCGAGTGTATCGAAGAATTCTTTTTTCGAAAATTCGCGGTCGATCGCGGGCATTTTATTGTGTTGAATATTTTCGGTAATCAGTTTTAAATTTTCATCGAAATAAACTTTAGCCGCCCTGAAATTCGTTCCACCGGCATCGATTGCAATTACTGGTTCGTTTGCAACTACTTCGTTGTCGGCTTCAATATAGGTTGGGAGCATCAATAATGAACTTTCTTTTCCGGAAAGCCCATTTTCCATTTCAGATAAAAAAAGGCTTACTAATTTTTGAATGTTGACGTCAGATGCTGTCATCTTGTGTGCTTTGAGAAATTGTTCAGCTTTATTCATATTTTATTATTTTTTTGTAATTATAATATATTAGTTAAAAGTTACAAAGTATTTTCAATTTTAAAAACCCAGGCGTGTTCACTTGGATTGGTAACCGGAGAAAGACTGGGAACAACAATTTTTATCGTTTTCCCCGATTTTTTAAATTTTACGTTTCCATCAACTCCTAGCATCGAAACTTTTGAGAGGCCATTTATCCCTTTAATTTCGATGGATTTTTCAGGGAATTTGGTACAATGAACATACAAATCGGTTCCTTTTTTGGTGAAATAAACATTGTCTTGTTTGTTATTTTCAGCACCTTCCCATTTGCGGGTTCCGAAAATTGCTTCGCCGTTAATATCTAACCAGGCACCAATATCCAGCAGACGTTGTTGCTGAATAACCGGAATCCGTCCATCGGCAGTTGGCCCAATGTCGAGAAGTAAATTTCCACCTCCTGATACTTTTTCTATAAGTAAATCAATACAAGCTTTTGATGAAAGGTAGTTATTCAAATCTTCAACCTGATTGTACCCAAACGAAGTACCAATTCCGCGGCACTCTTCCCATGGATGAGCTACTTGGTTAATATCGTCAACGTCGCCATAAACATGCCCGTATTCAGTAGTGAAATATCCACCCAGTTTTCCGCGTGTTTCTTTTCCCCAACGGTCGTTAATGCAGATATTTTCTTTTACCGGCGATTCGTTAAAAAGCCATGCTAAAAACTCGGTACTTTTCCATTTTTCGCTTGGATGATCCCACTCTCCGTCAGTCCATAAAAAATCGGGTTCGTAACGGGTAACCAAATCTTTCATTTGTGGAATCATGTGGTTATCTACGTATTTTTCCAAATTATTTCGGTAAGTCGGATTGTACCATTCGTAAAGTGAATAATAAAAGCCCATTTGCAACCCGGCATCTTTTACAGCTTTACTTAAATCGCCGCAAATATCGCGATGAGGACCAATGTCAACACTGTTCCAGTTCCAGCTTTGCGCGCTTGGCCAAAGTGTAAAACCTTCGTGATGTTTCGAAGTTAACATTACATATTTTGCCCCCGAACGTTTAAAAACATCTGCCCATTGAACAGGATCCCAATGTTCAGCTTTAAAATCTCCGGCAAAATCCTGATAAAGGAAATCTTTGCCATACATATTATTGTGATAATCGCGGAACATTTTTCCGGCTTTGCTATCTTCGTTTATTCTCCACCAGTACCATTCCGAATACTTTGCGTAAACTCCAATATCTTCGTTTGCCGGCGCCCATGCCGGAACTGAATAAACTCCCCAGTGGATAAAAATTCCAAATTTAATGTCTTCAAACCATTCGGGCGTTGGACGGCTGTTTATTGATTCCCAATTGCTTTCGTATTTCTGTGCGAAAGCGGATTGTGTTATTAAAACCACAAAAAAGATGATTAGTATTTTTTTCAGTTTTTGATAGATTATTTAGTTTTTATTTCAGTTTTCAGTCTCAGTCTCAGTTTACAATTTCAGTTTTTAATACTGCGACTGTAAACTGAGACTGCGACTGCCAACTTTCCTATTTCCCATTAAATTCCTGAATTGCTTCCAACATTGCAACAATATTTTCGACTGGTACATTTGCCTGAATGTTGTGAACTGTATTAAATACAAATCCACCATTTTTATTGAAAATGTCGCAGGTTCGTAAAACTTGCTCCCTTACTTCAGCTGGTTTCCCAAAAGGAAGTATTTTCTGTGTATCAACTCCTCCACCCCAGAATGTAAGATCGCGACCGTATTTCTCTTTTAATTTTTTTGGATCCATGCCCGCAGCGTTAATCTGTACCGGGTTAATTATGTCGAACCCGGCACGGATAAATCCATCCATAAAAGTTTCAACAGCTCCACAAGAATGTTTAAATGTTTTCCACTGTGTATTTTCGTGAATCCAGTCGTTGATTTTTCGGTAATAAGGAAGCCACATTTCATCAAACTGTTCAGGAGAACAGAATGTAGAATCTTGTGTGCCAAAATCAGTTCCACAAATAAACATGGCGTTTACTTTGTTCCCGACAACGGCAAATATCCGCGTTAAGTTTTCAATTGCAATTTCAACCTGACGCTCGTAAATACTTTTAATATAATCGGGTCGCATTACTGTGCTCATGTACCATTCCGCCACATCTCGAATTCCTTTTGGTACTTTTAAATTCATGCCCGGTACAAGTGCAATATCACCAAGGGCAGTTCCTCCAAATGCTGCAATTACCGCTTTCCCCGAAAAATAGGCTTTGTCAACTTCAAGGCGCCAGTGTTCCAAATCTTCATCGGTAATTAACCCAAATTCTTCAAGGTTGTCTTCAACATTTAAATCCTCTTCAACAATTGGGTTTTGCCTAATTATTGCATCGAAGAAATAGCCTGTTTTTGGCATTCTTGCGGAAGGGGGAATAGAAATATCTCCTTCGGGATACATCAGTGTATCGCCTTTTTCGTTTTTTGTAACATTAAAATTCAATGGAACCATTACCCGCTGCCCCCAGGGAGTTTTCCATTCTTTGTAAGGTGCATGGTTATGAAAACCAAACATATTGTTTTTCCCCCAGGCTCCAATTACATCAATTCCAATAGAATCAATCAATTCCCAGCCAACTTCGCCCAACATTTGAAAAGGTTCTATAACCCGAATCGGTTTTCGTTGCAAGCCATAATGACGGCGTAGTTTTGAAATAGACTGAACGTGGATCCCTGTAACCGGGGAAGCTCCAAGATCGAGTACAATCCTGTCGGGTTGCTGGTGATTAACCGTTTTTAAAAATTGTTCTCTTGAGTTCATATTTAGAATTATTAATGACTAATATTACAATGTACTTACATTATGCAATTCCTAAAATACACAATTGTTATTTTTCTTTTACAGATATGTGCATTTTTACAAAAAATAACTTGCCGATAAACCAAATGCAAAAGGGAATCATATAAAATCATCCAACTTTCAATTTGAAATCCTTATTTCCTTTTTTATTTTATGGGCTGATCATAAATTATTTTTATTTCCCTGATTTCAAAAATAGTTATATGTAATTGTTTTTGATGGATAGTTGGGTTTTTTATGACTTTAAATTGAAATTATTATTAAAACACGATTTAAATCTTTTTTGCAGAAAATTTTTGTTCAAACAAATATTGATTATTGTTTTCTTACAAACATCGTAAAAAATAAGGGATAAGTAAGCTTGATTTGAAATCAAATTGAGAATAGAAAAATATTATTATGACTGAGAGATACAGTTATTGAATACCAAAATTCCATGATTTTATTATTCCGACTTTATTTGTCAAAACAAAAAAGGATATTGTTCAAAAAGAAACTAATACCGATTTGACAACAAAATGTCTCAAACTTTCATTTTGTTTAGTCTGCTTCTTTGTTGTATTATCGGCATTAACTCCCGAAATAGATTCGGGATAGGCTATTGTAACTTCAAAATTTGTTATGCGGCATTTTGAAGAACAATTGGTATAATTTGAATTTGAATAAAAGATGTGATGTACTTGTATGCTTTATAAAAATGGGAAAATAACTCAAAACAACTCAAAATGGTTGTGACGCTATTTTAAAAAAATCAGTATTTCTGTTATTAACGAAACCATTTGAACTTATGATTAGTACTCGATGAAAAAGGGAATTTTTAAGTTGTGAAATAATTTTTTCAACATGTTCTCAATAAAAAATTTTGTATATTTTTGACAAAACCATTTTTAACCCGATGAAAAAAAATCTATTTATTACCGCCATTTTTTTAATTTCTATTAGTTGTGTAAAACAAAGTAACTGGAATCAATATTTAGGTCCCAACAGAAATGCGATAGCAACAGATGCAAAAATCTCAAAAACCTGGCCAGCTGATGGACCAATTGGATTGTGGTCTTTTCCGTTAGGATTAGGTTATGGAGGTGCCAGTATTTTTGACAACGAAGTATTTGTACTTGACCGAAAAATTGGCGAGTCAGATATTTTAAGGTGCATTGATTTAAATTCAGGTGAAGAAAAATGGAATTTTACATACGAGGCAGATGGCGAGTTACCATATCCTGGTTCCAGGGCGGTTCCAACAGTTGATGAAAATTATGTTTGGAGCGTTGGTCCACACGGGGATTTTTATTGCGTCAACAAAAAAACACACGAACCTGTTTGGCATCATAATCTTCTTAAAGAATTTGAAAGCGAATTACCCAATTGGGGAGTTTCGCAATCGCCAATTATTTATAACGATTTGGTTATAGTTGCTCCGCAAGGGGAAAAAGCAGGGGTGGCTGCATTCAATAAAATAACGGGGGAATTGGTATGGAAAAGCCGGCCTTTGACTGGTTATCATTTTCATGTCTCTCCTACCCTAGCAAATTTTGGAGAAACCGACCAAATAATTATGATTAGCTCATACGACAAAAACGATTCAACAAAAACAGATGAAGTGGTTGCGTTTGAAGCCAATACCGGAGATGAATTGTGGACTTACGACGGTCTGTATTCGTATGCAAGCATAAGTCCGGCAATGGCAATCGACGATAAAAGGCTGTTCCTCACAGAATGTGCGTATAACGATAATTACGACCCCATTTCTATACTTTTGGAAATAACAAAAGAGGGGGATGTTTTTAATGTTAAAGAATTGTTCTTCACTGAAGAAGCCGGCAGTAAAATGCACCCCGCTGTATTATTCGAAAACCACCTTTACCTTAACCACACAAAAAATCCGAATCAAATGAAATGTATGACTTTGGATGGTGAAGTTGTTTGGGAAAAAGGCTCGGCCCCGGGTTTTGACCTCGGTGCGTTAATCCTCGTTGATGGGTTAATTTTAAATCAAAATGGTAAAAATGGAGATATTCATTTAATAGAACCTTCACCTGAAGGGTACAAAGAATTGGGTAAAGCTTCGTTTTTCGACTCAAAAATATCGCAAGCCTGGGCACCGCTGGCTTTTAGTAATGGAAAGTTAATTATCCGCGATTTGGAAAAGATGGTTTGTATCGACCTTCAAAATTAAGCATGGAAAAATTTAATCCCATAATCTGAAATTGTATTTGGATAAAATGTAAAAAGTAGATTAATCTAGTTCAGAGCTTCTTTAGGTTCTGAAAAAGATTATTCTTTTGTGAATCTTCTATTATTTTATTTTACTAAAAATCAAATAGAAATATTGTTTTTAAATATGTCTGATTACTTCAGATTTAGTTGTTGTTAATTGCAATAACATGTTATTACTTGCAATACATTATTTAAATTTCTAATTTTCGTTTATATGGAAAAAATATTGAAATTAAAGACATAAATGATTTTTTTATGAGAAAGCTTTATAAACTACCCAAAATCTTCATTTTAATAATTCTTACTTCGCAAATTTGTTTAGGAAATTCTAAGAAAAAAGAATTACCCCCTAATTTTATCGTAATTCTTACTGACGATCAAAGTTACGTGGGTACTTCATTTTTAACCAATCCTGAAGATTCGCGTACAAAAAGTGATTATTACCAAACTCCAAACATGGATCGTTTAGCGGAAATGGGAATGCGTTTTACAAATGGATATTCACCGGCTCCGTTCTGCTGTCCAACCCGAAAAAGTATTACAATCGGGCAAACTCCGGCAAAACACGAATATCAAAAAGACCGTGTTAATTGGCCAAAAGAATTTAGAAAGCAGTTGAGTATTCCGCAGATGTTGAAAAAAGCCAACCCAAATTACCAGACTGCACATTTTGGGAAATGGGATGCTCGTTACGACGAAGTTACACCCGAAGAAATGGGTTACGATTTTAGTGATGGATTAACCGGAAATGGTACTGGTGGTGGAAAAACAGGAATTGAATGGCCGGCTGCCTTAGACGATCCAAAACTTATTTTTAGCTTGACTGAACGGGCCGGCAAATTTATGGAGAAGCAAGTGGAAAGTGGAAATCCGTTTTACTTGCAGGTTTCACATTATGCAGTTCATTTGGGAATAACTTATACTCAAGAATCACTTGATAAGTACAATAAACTGAATCCAGGAAAAGTACATCATATCCCTGAATTTGCAGCAATGACCGAAGATTTGGATGTGGGAATTGGCATTCTTCTCGATAAAGTGAAGGAATTAGGTTTACTTGAGAATACATATATTATTTTTCTTTCTGACAATGGGGGACGGACTTCGCAACCCATTGGAGGCAAACAAAAAGAGCCACGTAATTTTCCTTTGCGTGCAGGAAAAGGTTCGATGTACGAAGGTGGAATTCGTGTGCCTTTTGTTGTGGTGGGCCCTGAAGTTGAGAAGAACAGTTATAGTCATGTTCCGATAACTGGAATGGATATTTTACCTACTCTTGCAGATCTGGCAGGATACAAAGAAAAATTGCCGGAAGCACTTGATGGGGGAAGTTTTAACCAGGTAATTCATAATAATGGGCAAGGCGAAATTGAAAGAAATTTGCCCTATTTAATTTTTCATCATGCAGTTAACAGAAAAGCTCAATCAGCCATTCGCGAAGGAAATTACAAACTGGTAAAAACATGGAAAGATAATCAACTTGAACTCTTCGACCTTTCGAAAGATGTTAGCGAGGCAAATAATCTGGCAAAACAAATGCCTGATAAGTTGAAAGATTTGGATGAAAAATTGACTTCATTTCTCACACGTGTAAATGCAGAAACAACACAAACCAGCAAAAAATAGTTATGAGAAAAATATTGTTGTTGGGATTTGGGCTACTGTTTTTAATCACCGGTTTATTCGCACAAAGAGTTGAAAAAACGAAATATCAAACTTTGACTTTTGGCGAAGGTGGACAAATAAAAATGTTGTACGACCGTCGGCAGCGTCCACAATCGGTTTTCCTGAATGGGAAAGTTTATTTGGTTTTTAATGCTGGAGCAGAAAAAGAGGCTGTTGGAAAATCAAAAACCTTACCGATGATTGTTACATACAATCCTGTTACTCGTGAGTTTTCTGATATTGTTACTCTCGGCCCAGCCAAAAGTGACCACCATTACGGACCGGTTATTTGGGCAGATACCAATGAATATTTACACGTTCTTTATGGTTGTCATTCCTCGCCCGGCACACACCTCATTTCAAAGAAAGTTGAAGAAATTGGAACCAGTTTAAACGATTGGAAAAAAGCTCCAGAAATAGCGCCAAGTATATCGTACCCCACTTTTTACAGGATGGCAGATAACAAGGAATTAATTTATTACCGCACTGCAGGGCACATTAGTTCGTGGACTTACAAAATTTCTGATGATAATGGTAAAACATGGTCAGGACCAAAAAACGATGTCACTGATTTAGATAGCAAAGGACGGTTTGAATGGTCGACATACCAAACAAAATTGCCCAGCAAAGACGGTCGATATTTGCATGTCGCTTTTATGGATTACGACGACAACAGGAAAGATGACCCAAAACGATATTACAATTCAAGGTATAAAAAAGCCGTTAGCAACGAGTGGAAATACAATCTGCATTATGTAAAAATTAATGTGCAAACTCAGAAAGTTACGAATTACGTTGGTGAAAAAATGATTAGCCCAATTGATTTGGATTACGCAAAAGACAATACATTAATTTGGGATACCGAAGGTCGCGGTGCTGGAGTTCCCCCTGATATTGTAATCGATGAACACGGAAATCCGGCATTCTTACATGTTCTTTCCGAAGAAAATACCGAAACACACAACTACTATTTTGTTCGAAATGTAAACGGTGAATGGAAAAAAACTGTAATTGCTCCTTCTAATCACCAGTGGAATAGTTGTCATATTCAATTGGATAAAAATGGAGTTTACCATGTCTATTTAGTAATTGGCGATGGTTATGTTGATACTGAATGGGTTGAGGGAAAAAGTAAAGGTGACCAATTTGAAAAAGGGAAAACCAATTATCTGAAAACCGGTGGTTACATGGACAAACACGGCGGCGGCAGAATAGAAGAGTGGGTTTCAACGGATAAAGGAAACACCTGGGAAATGCTGCAGGATTTAACACCGGGTCCGGTGAAATATCAGGGTTGGAAATTCAATAATATTCAGCCGGTTACTAATCCAGATGGAAGTGTTGTTGACGGAATGTTGCTTTTTTATGGCTGGAAACACAAAGACGATCAAAAGGCTAAAGCATTTTTATTGCATGAAAAATGAAAAGAAGTAAAAAGTAGTGAGTAGTAAGTACAAGTAATGAAAATCTTTAGTACGTCATCCTGAACTCGTTTCAGGATCTATATATAAATGGATTTTGGTTTGGCAAGATTCTGAAATAAATTCAGAAAAATGGCTTTTACATTTTTCCGTATATTCATACTCAAATTAAATTTTAATTCTAATGAATACACAAAAGCCCAAAAAGAGAAAACAAGCTATTGTGCTGCACGCCGTGAGACCAAAACAATTGTTTATCCTGAATAATTAGAATGACTGATTACGATAAATATTATACGACAGAGGATTTATTCGGAGAACCTTATTCCGTGTTGATAGATTTCTTTAAACAATACGAGCCAAAAGGAAAACTGATCGATTTAGGATGTGGACAAGGTAGAAATTCGATTCCATTGTCAAGACTTGGATACAAAGTTGCAGGGTTAGATAATTCAAAAATTGGCGTTAATCAAATGATTGAGAAATCCAACATCGAGAATCTTAAAATAACTGGATTTGTTGGAGATATTTATGGATTTGATACCTTTCAAGATTTTGACATTGTGTTACTTGACTCTATGTTTCATTTCGAGAAACGGGATATGCAAAAAGAGACAGGCTTGATTAAGAAAATTGCAAAACGGATTAAAACAAGTGGATTGATTTGTATTTGCATTCAGGACACTGGAGCTAAAGTCAGGATTCTTAAAGACACAATTAAAAAGACAAAACTGGATTTCGACATATTAAATGATTCATCCTTAATTTATAATTACGAGGATATAGCATCAGGACATAAATCGAAGACCAAATATTGTATGTTCATTGTAAAAAAGAAATAAATATGTACAACAGCACGCTGTATATCGCAAATAAGGTAGTAAAAACAATCCTTCAAAATAATTTACTAATTTTATTGAATTGAAAAACTAAACCAATTATTATGAACTTAAAAATATTCAAACCACTTTTTCTTTTGACTTTAATTGTCGTATTTGTTATTCCATTCATTGGAAGTACTCAAGATCGAAATGATATCAAAATTGAAAAAGATATTGTTTTTGGAGAGTCTGTAAATTTTAAGGGAGAAAACGAGAAGCTTTTACTTGATATTTATTCGCCGACAGAAGGAGTTGCCAAAAACCGACCTGTAATTTTATGGATGCACGGCGGTGGTTTTCGTATTGGAAACGACAAATCGCAAAAGTATATTGTAGCGATGTCAGAAAGATTTGCAAAGCGTGGGTATGTTTGTTTGTCAATTAATTACAGGGTGCGCGAAAATCCAAGAGATGATCAGACGGGAACTGTTTCTGACGCTCTTGAAGATGCAATGAAAGGTTTAAATTGGTTGCGCGAGAACAGTGAAAAGCTTGGAGTTGACAAATCGAAAATTGTAATTGGCGGTGGTTCGGCAGGTGGGATTTTGGGAAATAATTTTTGTTATCGTGAAGGTACTAATTCTGAAAAATGGGATAAAACAGGGATTGTAGCTTTTGTTAATTTGTGGGGCAGCCCCGACGTTTCTTGGGGCGAATTTATAATCGATAAAAACGATCCGCCAACATTTATTGTTCATGGTACAGAAGATCCGCTTGTTCCGTTTGTAAATTCCAAAGAGATTGTAAAGAGATTAAATTCAGCAGGAGTCAAAAATGAATTGTTTGCCATTGAAGGTGCAGGTCACACACCGGCCGGTCACATGGACGATTTCGAGTTAAGTATTGCGAAATTTCTGAAAGAAATTATTACGAAATAATAAGCTAAGAGTATGAGACAACTAATTGTTTTTACTGCTTTTATGTTAATAACAGTTTTGTCGGGTTTAGCACAAACCAGTGAAGAGTACCATTTTAAACCACTTCAGAAATTAAAAAGGCAACATGGTTTACAAGATCCGTTTTTAATGCCAGATGGAAAACGAGTTTCAACAAAAGAGGAATGGCAGAAACAGCAGCAGTATATAAAAACTATGCTCGCACATTATCAATACGGTGAAATGCCACCGGTTCCGAAAAATGTTGTTGTAAAAGAAACTTTATCAGAAGAGGTTTACAACAAAACTGCTATAAGAAAAGAATATGTTTTAACGCTAAATAGAAATGGTAAATCACTCGATTTTCATTTTGGATTAATCAAGCCAAACAGGAGCGGGCAGTTTCCGGTTGTTATAAAAAACGACAGGTCTATCAATGAAATTCCCGACGAAATAAATCTGGAAGCTATAAAAAGAGGTTACATAATGTGCCAGTTTGTTCGGACAGATCTTAGTCTTGACGACAAAAATGTAAAGCTTACCCGAAGCTCCGGTGTGTTTCCTTTGTACCCGGAATACGACTGGGGAACAATTGCTGTTTGGGCGTGGGGATATCAATTAATTATCGAATATTTTGAAACGCTCGATTTTGTTAACATCGAAAAAATTGTAGTTACCGGACATTCGCGAGGTGGGAAAACAGCTTTTTGCGCAGGTATTTACGATGAACGAATTGCAATTACAGCACCCAATTCTTCCGGTTTGGGGGGAACTGCAAGTCATCGTTATTTCGAATTGGGGCAAGACGAACAAACCATCGGACATGCATCTTTTGCAAATGCACATTGGTGGACACCAGAGTTTTTTAAATTGGCAGGTTTTGAATCTCGTTTACCCTACGATGCACATTTCGGAAAAGCAATAATTGCACCCCGCGCATTTTTTAATGCACATGCTTTGCAAGATTATTGGGCAAATCCCTTTGGCACATTTCTTACTTTCGAAGCTGCCAAAAAAGTATATAAATGGATGGGAGTTGAAGAAAACATTAAAATGCACTGGCGAACCGGGGGACATGAACAAGGAGTTATTGATTGGTTGGCACTTTTAGATTTCTCCGACCAATATTTTTACAATAAAAAAGTGGAAAGTAATTTGGATATAAATCCTTATTCAACGGTTAAAATACCTGTTTTTTGGGATGCTCCCGATAATTGAAAAATTAGATCATGCGAAATTCTCAATTGATATTCATCCTGTTTTTTTTGTTCGTTGAATTAGCTTGCGACAATCAACAATTTGTTGAAGTAAAACCAACTAATTCTTCAATAAATTACATGGGGCGCTGGAAAAACTTGAATTCATTTCCCAAATGTACCTGGCAAAGTTCTTCGTTAACAACACAGTTTGAAGGAACTTCAATTGTTGCAACTTTTTCGGGAGGAACAGAAAATCAGGATTTTAGGGTTGTTATTGATGATGATGCCGCCAATGCAAAAAGACTAACAATTGAAGCGGAGAAAAAGAGTTATATTCTTGCTGAAAACCTTACCAATGAAATTCATAAAGTTGAGCTTATAAAAGAAACCTACAATGGCAAAGGGGTTACAACTTTTTATGGATTTACAATTTCTGGGAAAGGAATAATTGAATGGAAACCGAAAAAACCTCAAATAAAACTTCTGTTTTATGGAGATTCAAATATGGATGGAACCTCGCTCGAAAGTGAAAAAAACAGTGGTGTAAATGGTGCTTATTATGGTTTTGCCGGAGTTGCATCTCGAATGTTAAATGCTGAATATCAAAATTTATCGGTTGGAGGAGCAGTAATTACCAATGGAAAAAATTCAGGACTTTGGTTTCACAATCACTTCGATCGACATTCTGAAATAGCAGATTGGGATAACAAAAAATTTTCACCTGATGTGATTGTTATTAATCTGGGAGCCAACGATATTGGGAAAAGTGATAAAAACGAAATTAAATCTGATTACAAAAAATTACTGCTCGAACTACGCAAAACGTATGATTCAAATCCATATATAATTTTAATGAATGGTTACGGTTGGAGTCGGGATGAGCCAGCAAATTATACGCATGAAATTGTAACAGAGATGGATGATATAAAATTATCCAGTCTTGTTTTTCCTTGGTTATTTAACGAATGGCACGGTTGTGAATATGATCATGCTGGAATGGCTGAATTATTGGTCGAACATATTATTGCTACCGTTCCAGAGTTTAAACAGGTTCACCCGATTGATAATTTAAATGGATTCGGTAAGAATGGAAATGTTGCCAATGGAAGTTTCGAAGAAGCTGCTCACTTTGGAGGATATGGCTGGCGTTATTTTGAAGATGGAGCTGAAAGAATTTACAACAAGGAACAGGCCGCTGATGGTGAATATTTTGTTAGGTTAAAAGAAGGCAAGGAGATTCATCAATCAAACCCTGCTGAGGGTGGAGTAGAATATATTGTAAAAATAAAGATGAAAGCTGTTGAGCCGGAATCAACCGGACAAATTATTATTGAATATCGCGATCAGGAATATCGAAATGAAATATCCAATTCGCGAAAAATATTTAGTTTTAATCTGGATTCAGAATGGAGAGAATATTCTGCTAAAATTAAGGCACCGGATAACCAGATTCCTGCAAATCCATCGTTTGATGTTTGGCAAATAAGAGTCCGGTTAAAATGTGAATCAGGTGCAATTGACGTTGATGATGTTAGACTTTCGCATCTGTAAATATATGTGATTGATAATGTTATCTTTGCTTTTCTAAACCAATTGATCTATGAAAAAAATAGTTTCCCTTATTTTTATTATTGCTCTTTTTTCCTGTTCAAACAAAACAGAACAAGCCAAACTGGAATTGTATAAAGTTGATGTCAAAAAGAGAATATATCACAAAGACGGAACACGAACATACGACGATTATGTGGCGATGGACACTCGTTCGATGGATCATCTTCAGGATTTCAAGCCAAATAAAAAACCACAATTCAGCAAATTTGGTGGCGATAAAAAAAATCAGGTCGAGGCAAGTGGATTTTTCAGAACCGAAAAAATTGATGGTCGTTGGTGGATTATTGATCCCGAAGGTTATCTGTTTATTCACAAAGCGGTAAATGGTTTAAAACGGGGAGGCTCCGAAAGAAATTTAAAAGGCTTTGACGAGAAATATAATTCGCCGGTTGATTGGATGACACAAACCGCTCAAATGGTAAAAAGCAATGGTTTTAATGGAGCTGGTTCGTGGAGCGAGGACAATGTAATTAGAGAAATGCAGCAAGGCAGGGAAAATCAACTTGCTTACACTATCAATTTGAATTTTATGAGTGGTTACGGGAAAATCAGGGGAGGAACGTACGCAGTTCCCGGACACACCGGATACCCGAACAGTACCATCTTTGCTTTCGATGAGGAGTTTAAAATATTTTGTGAGGAAAAAGCAAAAAATTTAGTTCAGTACAAAAATGATAAAAATCTGTTAGGTTATTTTTCCGACAATGAAATGCCTTTTAAAACTTCTAACCTGGAAGGTTATTTAAGTCTTGAAAATAAAAATGATCAAGGCTATTTAGCTGCAAAAAAGTGGTTGGATGAAAAGGGAATTGAAGAGTTGGAAATTACCGATGAAACCCGAAATGAATTTCTTGCTTTTTGTGGAGAAACTTATTTTTCGATTGTAAACAATGCCATAAAAAAGTACGATCCAAATCATTTGTATTTGGGGCCGCGTTTGTATTCATCCGAAAAAAATAACGAGGCATTTATGACAGTCGCCGGAAAATACATCGATGTAGTTTCGTGTAATTATTACGGGCGCTGGACTCCCCGCGAAGAGGAACTTTACAACTGGGCAAACTGGACAGGCAAACCATTTATGATTACCGAATGGTACGTAAAAGGCGAGGACTCAGGATTACCAAATGTAACAGGTGCCGGCTGGATTGTAAAAACTCAACACGACCGTGGTCTGTTTTATCAGAATTATACCTTGAAATTATTGGAGTCGAAAAGTTGTGTGGGTTGGCATTGGTTTAAATACATCGACAACGATCCGGAACAAGAAGGAACTGAACTATCTAACATGGATGCAAATAAAGGAATTGTTAATAATGATTACGACGAATACATTCCTTTGCTTAATTTAATGAAAGATGTAAATTTGCAGGCTTACGATTTAATCGAGTTTTTTGATAACCAAAACCAATAACCATTTTTACTCCTAACGAGTAAATTTTAAGTATGTATAAATTAGTAAAATCACTGTTTTTTGTAGCAACAATTGTTGTTCTCGTTTTCACAGGGAAAATAGCAAAAGCCACGGACTTTGAAAACTGGACTTTTGTGGGTGGTAAAACAAAAATCATGAATATGGAGTTTTCATTCCATAGTGCAAATTTTTTTAACGGTGAAAGCAATTATTTTTTAAACCACACTCAGTTGTCATTGGATTTTCCTTCAAAAGGGAGTATTTATTTCGGAATTGGTTATAAACAAGAGTATGTTGAATTTCCGGGTAGGATAGATTGGCGAAGGGAGTACCGGCCAATGTTACATCTTTTCTACGAAAAGAATTGGGGTTATATAAATTTCAGGGATCGCCACCGATTGGAGTTTCGTTTTATGGATGGAGAATTAATTAACCGATATAGAAATCAGGTTCAGCTTGCTTTTACCAAATTTAGGGGAATTACTCCCTATTTTTCAACAGAATTTTCATTCTATTTTAACAAACTCGATTACACCCGGCAGAGAACTATTTTAGGTGCCGAAATTCCTATAAAAAGTATAAATCTTAATCTTTTTGTGGGTCATCAGATTAACGAAGATTTACCCGAAGTTTGGAATAATAAAATTATGATGGGAACTGGGCTGAGTTATAGTTTTTAATTTCTCTCAATTAGTAAAAATTGTTTCAAACCCGACATAAAAAATAAAAAGTCAGTTAAAGGATTTTTATTTTTTTCAATTCTCTTGATATTTTCTTTCTTATTTTTTTATAGGACGGTGGTGGCCCGGTATTAATTTTTTTCCTGTTAACGAATAAAGAATCAGAAAAGGCCAATTCTTCAGGTACTTCTTTATTTAAAGTATTTATTTCGTTAAATACAACTTGTTCGCCAAGTTCAAGAGAAGCACGTTTTGCCCTTTCAAAAACCATATTGTAAGCGGGGCACCAGCCACTAATAGAAGCTGTTACCGTTACTTTGTTTGGGTCTGTTTCCGGTTTTGTTTCCGAACTAATCCATTTTGGAGGTATGGCATCATCCGAAAATGGTTTCCACAATAAAACCTGACCTAAAAAACCATTTTTATCAACCTTCGCATATCCTTGTTTTTTAAACCATAATGCTTTCATAAATACAGGCAGCGATACTCCCCAGGCAACTAAACCTTTTGAACCTCTTTTTTTTACATCAATTTCAGCGGCCTGAATTAATGCTTTTCCAATTCCTTGTTTTTGATAATTTCCTACCCCTTTATTTTTGTATCCATGAACCCAAATACACAAAACAAAATATAAATCTCGACCTTGAACAAAGGAGTACTCAATTGGGATATACTGAATCATACCAACTGGTTTTTTATCTTCATTAAGAGCCAGTTTAACTCCTAATCCCTTTTCTTTCATTTTCCGATACCAGTTTTCTTTATGATTTCCGGCTTCTTTTAATTCATCCGACCACTCTTCGAGACAAACAAAATAATTGCCTTCATATTCTCCTGATAAATCAATAATTTTCATGGAATGTGTTCAATAAATTATAATCTTTTATTTAATGTAAAATGTGAAATTGCATTTTTATATTCCATACGATTATTTTTAGTCAGGGTTATTAACTAAATAATTTTGTATTACCTTTAAACTTCAGCAAAATAATTGTGTTTAGAGTTTTGTGAATGTTGATAGGGGCTTTCCTTTTCAACTTCAAAGTATAAATATGGGCAAATCCAAAACAGCAAATATTAACGAGTGGGTTGAATTATACACAGCCGACCTGTATTCGTGGGCAAATTATAAGGTGTCGGATGCCGAGCTTGCTAAAGATTTGGTGCAAGATACATTTGTGGCAGCCGTTGAAAAGTACGATGGATTTAAAGCCGAAAGTTCACCAAAAACCTGGCTTATTAGTATTCTCAATCATAAAATTATTGATTACTACCGTAAAAAAGTGAGACAGCCGGTTGCAAAAGAAATTGAGTCTTTCTCCCGATTTTTTGAAGCAAATGGTGATTGGCAGGAAAGTCGTAAACCAAATAATTGGCAGGTTGACGAAAAAGAGGAACACTTGCTCGACGACAATAATTTTCAGCAGGTTTTAAAAGAATGCCTCGATGCATTGCCCGAAAAGTGGAGTACTTGTGTGAAACTAAAATACCTTGGCGAAAAAAATGGCGAACAAATTTGTCAGGAGTTGGATATTACACCGTCGAATTTTTGGCAGATTGTACACCGTGCAAAAATGCAGTTGCGAGATTGTGTGGAAACAAACTGGTTTAACAATTAGAGTAATGATGAAAAAAATAATGCATGCACTTTTTCTTTCGTGTTTAAAAGCTACCGAGCTAATCGAAAAGAAATTTCATTTCAAATTGTCGTTTAAGGAAAAGTTGCAATTAAAAATACATAAAATGATGTGCGATGCTTGTTCGATGTACGAAAAGCAAAGTGCTGTTCTTGAAAAAGGAATGGAGTCGCACCACAAACATTCGCACGAAGAATGTGATATTGAACAACTCAAAAAACAAATTTCTTTGAATTTAAAAGAGGCTGGAAATTAGTTTAATAGTAAAATAAATATTCAAAAAAACCTTATTTATAATAACTTAACCTTAGTAGTAAAATCGGTCCTCAACCGAAAATAGGCTCACTTCATAATTCGGGTTGGTTTTGTTTTTAAGCATAAATTTTAGCAA
>JABGRN010000091.1 GCA_018648265.1 Prolixibacteraceae bacterium
TTGCTAAAATTTTTGCTTAAAAACAAAACCAACCCGAATTATGAAGTGAGCCTTTTTTATTGATGAATGTAATTTTAAGTTTATTATTACATTTATTAAAAAGGCACTTAAAATTATCATTTTAAGTGCCTTCCCTATTCGTTACGAATTCCGAAAAAGTGACTCAGCTGGGTCTCGAACCCAGGACCCCATCCTTAAAAGGGATGTGCTCTACCAACTGAGCTACTGAGTCATCCTTAATTTACCTTTATTTATCAAAGGCGGGTGCAAAAGTAATATATATTTTTTTTTTCGCAAACACACTTACAATTTTTTCAAAAAAAATTTCTACTCAGCAATATGGAACTGTTTCAAACTATTTTAGTGCCTGTCAATAAAGTTGTCGATTTTTACACTAAAACACAAAATAACAAAATCTAAATCACAAATAAATATCATTGTTCTATTATCAGAATCAGTCTTGAATGTTATAGATTTTGCCATTATCAAATTATCGGGACTTCCTGATTTTAAAACCTTCATTCCCAATTATTAATCAGGATATCTTTGACATTTTCTTGTCAAAGACTTGAAAAAGAAGTAGTTTTCTTAATGACAGTAATACTAATCTCAACAATAGAAATAAATAAAATAAACCAAATCTGTAAACAATTACTATCCAGCAGGATAACAATATGCAATTAAATTATAACCATAAAAGCAATTTTAATCATTTGAGTAATTCAATTTTATAATTAGATTTGATACTATCTTAATGACAACAAACTGTTTAATGACAGACATTAAAAACTACAATCAAATTAAATGACCTTTGAAGGATATATTGTTTTAGCAGTAGTTTTTATAATGATTATTGCCCTTGCCAAAGAAATAATGCGGCCTGGGCTAATCTTTTTTTCGGCGGCAGTAATTCTAATGGCTACCGGTATTATTAACGACAAAGAAACACTGGCAGGTTTCTCTAACAAAGGGATGGTTACCATTGGTATTTTATTCCTTGTTAGCGAGGGAGTGCGACAATCGGGGATCCTTAACCGTTTGGCTCAAACCTACCTCCCCCGTAAAAGGGGCAAAATGGTTTTCTTAATACCGAGAATAATGTTGCCAGTTTCTGTTTTATCAGCCTTTTTGAACAACACGCCCGTTGTAATTATTTTTGCACCTATTATAAAAAAATGGACTGAAAAACTTAACCTTTCTTCAAAAAAGTTCCTTATCCCACTTTCGTTTGCTACAATATTAGGGGGAATGTGCACATTAATTGGCACCTCTACAAATTTGGTTGTTCACGGTTTAATTATTGAAAACGGGTACGAAGGTTTTAGTATGTTTGAGTTGGGCAAAGTGGGTATTTTTGTTGCCGTACTGGGTACAATTTACATGTCGATTGCAGGAAACAAACTGTTGCCGGGCGAAAAAATACTTTTTAACCAAAAAAGTTCAACAGAATACAAAGATTATTATTACGACATAATTATTCCTAAAAACAGTAGCCTGATTGGGCTTGACATTAAAAATGGCAGGCTAAAAGAACTGAAAAACCTGTTGGTAAGATGTATCAACCGTGATGGCAATATCATTGAAACCCAAAAAGGGGGTTTTTCAATTAAGGCTAATGACAAAATGTTGGTTGCAGGAAAATCGGACCGCTTGAATTATATATTGGCCAACAATAATGTTAGTTTAAAAGGGGTGGATTTGGTAAAAGATTTTCCAAAAAAAGACCTGAAACAATACGAAGCGGTAATTGCCCCCCGTTTCCCGGGAGTTGGGAAAACGATTCCTGAATTTAATTTTTTTGAACATTACCAGGCTGTGGTAATTGCCATTCACAGAAACGGGGAAAGGATAACTTCGAACATTGATAAGTTAAAACTAAAACCAGGCGATAACCTTGTTCTTTTAACAACCGAGAAATTTATTCAGAACTGGGGCGAATCTAAAATATTTTATCTCACGTCATTCATCCGCGACTACAAGACAACAGGAACCTTCTGGAAAAAATGGCTGGCTTTTATTATTCTACTGATAATGATTATCGGCACGACCTTAGGTAAATTTATTTCGTCCCCAGGTGGGATAAATTTCGATATGTTTTATTTTTCTGCTATTGCTGCGGTTCTTTTGGTTTGGATGAAAATAATGCCACATCAAAAATACACCAAAGCAATCAGTTGGGATATTTTAATAACTATTGCCTGTGCATTTGCAATTAGCAAGGCAATGCAAAATTCGGGTGCAGCAGAAGGTATCGCCCGCGCTACAATTAATTTTGCAAGGGCATTTGGCCCAATTGGAGTACTTGCCGCTTTATATCTAATTACTTCTATTTTTACTGAAATTATTACCAATAATGCAGCAGCAGCACTTGTCTTCCCAATTGCTCTTTCAGCTGCCCAGCAAATGGGTATCGACCCAAAACCATTTTTTGTTACCATTGCCATTGCTGCATCAGCCAGCTTCTCTACTCCAATTGGTTATCAAACAAATTTGATTGTTCAGGCAATCGGAAATTATAAGTTTACCGATTATTTAAAAATCGGGCTGCCATTAAATCTATTGGCATTTATTCTTTCTTTATTACTTATCCCCTATTTTTGGAGTTTCTAATAGTAAATTTCCTTCTCTCATTTTAATTTTAAAATCAGAGCATCAACTTGTTATAAAATGTTTGGGTTGGTATTAAAAATTCTATCTTTGCCATCTTTCTTAAAATTATTATTGAAGTTAAAAATTGACACTATTTAATGAAGGAATATAGTTTAACTAACCTGCGCGAACTCGAAGCAGAAGCCATCCACATTATAAGAGAAGTAGCAGCCGAATTTGAAAACCCGGTAATGCTTTATTCCATCGGGAAAGATTCATCGGTAATGGTTCGATTGGCAGAAAAAGCATTTTATCCTGGCAAGGTACCTTTTCCGTTAATGCACATCGATTCGAAATGGAAATTCAATGAAATGATTGATTTCCGTGAAAAATACGCAAAAGAAAAAGGATGGGATTTAATTGTTCATTATAACAAAGAGGGGTTTGAAGGTGGCGTTGGCCCATTTACCCACGGAAGTAAAGTACACACCGATGTAATGAAAACCCAGGCTTTACTCGCCGGGCTCGACAAATATAAATTTGATGCAGCTTTTGGGGGTGCCCGCCGCGACGAAGAAAAATCGCGGGCCAAAGAACGTATTTTTTCTTTCCGCGATAAATTTCACCAGTGGGATCCAAAAAATCAACGACCTGAATTGTGGAATATTTACAATGCCCGGGTACAAAAAGGTGAATCAATCCGCGTTTTTCCAATTTCGAACTGGACTGAGCTGGATATTTGGCAATACATTCGTTTAGAGAATATTCCAATAGTTCCTCTTTATTTTGCAAAAGAACGCCCTGTAGTAAATATGGATGGAAGTTTGATTTTGGTAGATGATGAAAGGATGCCAAAAGAATTACGTGATAAAGCTGAAATGCGAATGGTACGTTTTCGCACTCTCGGCTGCTATCCCTTAACCGGAGCTGTAGAATCGGATGCCGATACTATTGAAAAAATCGTTGAGGAAATGATGACAGTTACAGTCTCTGAAAGAACAACCCGTGTTATCGATTTCGACCAGGAAGCAAGCATGGAGCAGAAAAAAAGGGAGGGGTATTTTTAGGAAGTTGCCTTCTCACTGCGTTCGTTGTTATCAGTGTTGTCATAGTTTTAGCGTATTCTCAATACAACGACAACAGTCTTCTAAACAACCTGATAACAACGATATCAATTTTTTATATCATGAAAGGTTACAAAGATTTAGAGATTTATAACATTACATTCAACCTAGCCGTTAGAATTTATCGGTTAAGTGTAAAATTACCAAATCCCGATAAATTTGAAACTGGAAGTCAGTTGAGAAGGTCAAGTCAGTCAGTCAAAGACAACATTGTAGAGGGATATGGCAGAAAAAGGTACAAGGCTGATTTCATAAAATTTTTAGTAACAAGCCATGCTTCTTGTTTAGAAGCAACATCGCAAGCCGAATTTTTAGCAGAAATACATCCTGATTCAGAATGGCCCAATATTGCAGTTGAACTAGACAAGGCGGGAATAAAAATTTATAATTTTATTACTTACGTAGAAAAAAACTGGAAAACGTGAGAAAGTTGTCTTTGTTAATTTTGCAACAAAGACAACCAGATAACTTGACAACACGACAACAAAAAATATTCACAATGGCAACAAATAATTTAAATATACAAGAATTTCTCGACCAGGATCAGAAAAAAGATCTTTTGCGACTATTAACTGCCGGGTCGGTTGACGATGGAAAATCAACATTAATTGGCCGTTTAATGTTCGACAGTAAAATGTTATACGAAGATCAATTGGCTGCTTTGGAACGTGACAGTAAACGTGTTGGCCACGCCGGCGAGGACATTGATTACGCCTTACTTCTGGATGGTTTAAAAGCAGAACGCGAACAGGGAATTACCATCGATGTGGCATACCGTTATTTTTCTACCGCAAAACGAAAGTTTATTATTGCCGACACACCCGGGCACGAACAATATACCCGGAACATGATTACGGGTGGTTCTACAGCCAACCTTGCCATTATTTTAATTGATGCACGTTACGGTGTAATTACACAAACCAAACGACATACTTTTTTAGCTTCGTTGCTGGGAATAAAACATGTAGTGGTTGCCGTTAATAAAATGGATTTAGTTGATTTCAGTCAGAATATTTATGAAGATATTAAAAGAGATTATAAAGCGTTTGTAACACAACTTGATATTCCGGATGTGCGTTTTATCCCTATCTCGGCCTTAAAAGGTGATAATGTGGTTGAAAGTTCGGAAAGGATGCCCTGGTATCATGGAGTTTCAATGTTAGAGTTTTTGGAAACAGTACACATTAGTAGCGACAGAAATTTTACCGATTTGCGTTACCCTGTTCAATACGTGCTTCGACCCGACATTGGATTTAGAGGTTTTTCAGCAGCCGTGGCTTCCGGAATTATTTCAAAAGGCGACGAGGTAATGGTGATGCCTTCATTAAAAAAGTCGAAAGTAAAATCGATTGTTACATACGACAAGGAACTGGATTATGCATTCCCGCCTCAATCGGTGACAGTTACTTTAGAAGATGAAATTGATATTTCAAGGGGCGACATGCTGGTTCACCTCGATAATTTGCCACGCATGGAAAGGCAGTTTGAAGCCATGTTGGTTTGGATGGATGAAACGAAAATGAACCTTTCAACCCAGTTCTATATTAAACACGCCAGTAATTCTACCAAAGCAAGAATCGACGAAGTAAAATACAAAGTGGACGTAAATTCACTCGAAAAACAAAAAGTTGAAAATTTCAGCCTCAACGAAATTGGACGAGTTGTACTTACCACAACTAAACCTCTCTTTTTCGATCCGTATAAAAAGAACAAACAAACAGGTTCTTTTGTACTGATAGACCCTGTAACACACAATACCTGTGCTGTTGGAATGATTATAGATCGTTTGAGCAGTAAAAATTTACCATCGCGGATAAGCGATGTTGACAAAGGGAAAATTGCCCTTGGGAAATCACTAATCCGAAAAAAAGAGCGTCAACACAAGTACAATCAAAAAGGAGAAACAATCTGGATTACAGGGCTACATGGTTCAGGCAAGAACGAGCTGGCATTTAGTCTGGAAAATAAGCTTTTTAAAAGCGGTGCAGCAACTGTTTTAATAGATGGGAGCTCTGTACGCTCGGGACTTAACCGAGAACTGGATTTCACTCCCGCCGACCGGGCAGAAAACCTACGTAGGGTTGCCCACATTTGTAAACTTTTAAATGATCAGGGAATTATTACTATTTGCTCATTTATTTCGAGGAATAATTCACTACGACAACAAATTGCCGAAATTATTGGAAAAGATCGTTTCCACTTGTTTTACATGAATGCATCGCTGGAATACTGCAAAAACAATAAACCCGAATTGTACATCCTGGCCGAAAATGGTGAAGTTGAGAATCTGCCCGGAATTGATTTGGAATACCAGGAACCAAAAAATGCACAACTAATTTTTAATCCAAAAGATAACGAAAATAATCTCGATCAGATTTTGGATTATCTAAGCAAAAACAAAATTTTTCCGAACAAATAATTTTTTCTGAATTTTGTAAAATAATGAAAGATAAAAATGGCAGGCCTATAAGCCGGGTTCTGTAATCCCGATGGTAATCAGGACCCTTTATCATTTATCTAGTCAAAACATTACTGTTTTAATCCTGCAACCTACCCCTCCTGACATCCTTGTGCGAAGAGAAACGGGGCGGGTAACCCCGCTGTACCGCAACAGCGGCAAACAATCAGGATATATTTGGTTTTGCAACCCGTGAGACGTACGGCTAACTGTGTTACCACAATCACCGGTGCGCTTTTACCGCACCTTTTCACCCGTTTCCCGATCCGACACGTCGGTTCGGGATGGTTATTTTCTGTTACGTTGCTATCCCCTTTCAAAGATCTTCCCGTTAAGAAGCACGGTGCCCTGCGTTGCCCGGACTTTCCTCTCCCGACTTAAGTCGGGAACGATAAAGCGGCCTGCCGCTGCAAAAGTAGAAAAAAGTTTAGAGTTTAAGGTTGAAAGTTCAAAGTATTCCGAATGCTCAAAGGTATTATTCAATGTTATCAAAACTGATAGTCCAAACATCTTGCGACTCATTTCCGAATTGCTTTTCAGTTTTTGAAACAATTATCCCAATATTGCATTTGTGAATATTTGCCAGAATTGTATCATTAGAATTGATGCTGAATATTTTTTGAGTGAATTGAAGTTTCCCTGTATAACTTGAAATAGTTTTCTTTTGAAAAAGCTCTGTTGTTTTAATTGAATCAATATCTGTAAAAAATACTCCCTCATCTTCTGAAAAATAAAGTAGAATGTTCGTGGTATCTTCAAAAACACTAAGATTTTCGAAGTAGGTTTGTAAATCCATTTCCGAGTTGAAAGTTCGCAAAACCATCTCTCTGGCTTGAAACCTGAATTCTTCTGAAAGGCTTGTGTCAGCATAAATATTTAAATAATCAGTTAAATCATTAAGCTTTTGAACTGCCCTTTTCCCAAAAGCGTTTAAGGTTTCATATGTTAACTCATTGATTACAAACTCATCCTCTATGTTTCGAAAAACTCCCGATAATCTATCTTCTCGTGTAGTTTCAACAGGACCATCAGTGCATGTTTCCGCAGTTAATAAAAGCAGAAGCATAAAAAAAGATAATATTTTTAAAAACTGTTTCATTTATTCCAGTCCGTTTTGAATAAATCGAAGATGTGTAATTTTTTCATCTCCATATTTTGTATCTAAAATTTCAATATCGCGCAAACTGTTGGCTGGCAGAGTTAGTTTATTAATAAACTCCCATTTATTGTACATTTCCATTCCGACTGTTCCTTCTAAAACCTGAAATATTTTGGCACTGTCGGAAAACATATCGTTCAGGTTTTCCCTTCTTTTTAACCAGTCATTTACATTGCTATTCGAAAAATATTGAATCATAATTGCATAATCGTCAATTTTTAGTTTAACATTTTCCGTACGGTTGAATTTATTTAATGTCCGAACAATTGTATCGGGATGATAGCAAGGCGTCTCAACAACAAATTTCAAAATCCTCTTATTTGTTTTTATTGTAAAGCATCCATCTTTGTTGCATAAATAATTCACCGGCGATTCATTATCCGACAAAACACCTATTTCAATTATACTATTAACAATTGGCTCTTTTGTATCGTTATCGTAAAAACAGAAAGTATATTCCTGTGTGTACATCGACTTAAAAATCAGATAAAATACAGCAACCGCAACTAACATTATTAATGGCACCAAATAAAAAACCCGGTTCGAATTATCGGGTTGAATTTCAAAAGTATCGTTGCCAGTTTTTAATTTGAACTCTTCCCAGTTTTTGTAACCCACATATTTCGATAGGAAATTTAGAATATCAATCCGAGGGAGTTTTGAATTCGACGATTTCATATGGATGTAAAACCATTTCTCACTTATATTTTCTTTTTGTTTGAATCGAAGATCTGACTGAAAATCAATTATATTTTGCCCTTTCCAATTTGAAATAGAATCTGGAATTCCCGGATAAGATTGTTGCATAACCTTTACAATCTGCTCTTTTAAAATCTTCAAATATTCGCTTTCAGAAATATCCATCTTTTTTCTTAGGAATTACTTCTCAAATTCTTTTGAAAAATATTTTACAATAAATGTACAACTGTTTTACAAATATCGCATGATCCTTCTTTTGTAAATTGTATTCGAATTTTAATAAATAAAGTTATGAAAAAATCATCAAACAATTTTAACAAATTTCAAAGTCAATCTTTATCAGGGTTGGCAATTAAAGAAAGACCTGTTCTAAAAATTCAGTTTCTTAGAATGGTACTATCATTTGCACTGATGCTTAATATTTCAGCAGTTTTTAGCTCATGCAACACAACAGACAAGGCTGTTATGGAAGCTTACGAATTACGAATTGATGGGAAAGCAGACCTGGCAAAAGAAGCTCTTTTAAATATTCTGGAAGCAGATTCTACAAATGCAGAGGCTCATTTTGAACTGGCACGCACCCTAAATTATATGAATATAATGGGAAGTGAAGAATCTGCAAAAGCATTAAAGCTTGCATTGAAATACGATTCTGATAACGTAGTTTTTGCATTTTACAATGCAAAAAATAGTTTCCTAAAAGCGTACATTGCAATGCAACAAGGTGGAAATGATGTAAAAAATCTTGTTAACGAAACTTGTAATGAATTTGTAAAGGTGATTGAAATGAAACCCGATTACGCAGAAGCATTTATGTACCTCGTAGAAATTTATGGAATGCTACCTGAAGATATGGGTGGCGATAAAACTAAAGCAGAAGAATTCACCCAAGAGTTAGAAAAACTAGACAATTTTTATGGTGCCAAAGCCCGATTGGTTTTAATGCCGCAAGGAACAGACATGGTTGAATACTGGAAAAATTATATTGTAGAAAATGGAGAGGATTGTAAAGTTTTAAAAGAATTAGGAGTTGCATGTATTTTCAGCGCTGATATTACAACAGCCAAAGAATCTTTTGAAAAAGCAATTAAATTAGATGAATCTCAAAATATTCGCTTACTCGATTTGGCGCGTTTTCACATGATGAAAGTGATGCAAAACCGTGATGCTGCCGAAGAAGAACTGCCAAAGTCGAAAGTGTTTATCGAACAATATTTGGCTTCAACTCCCGAGCCCATTCCACCGTTAAAAGCCTACGCATTGGGAATGATGGTTAAAACAGAAATGTTTAATGGGAATAAAGAAGCCGGTGAAAAACTAATGGCCGAAGCGAAAGCAATCGATCCTTACTTTTCGCGGGCATTTGGAATTCCATGGCTAACATTGTTTGATCCACCGGATAAAATGGATCATCATTTTATGTCGTTTTTTAGTCCATATTAAATCTTTAAAAATGAGTGTCACTTGAAATTATTCAACTATAATTATTTAAATTGAAAGTGAAATGAGTACAACGATAAAAATATTTCATTGGGTACCACGGATTATCTGCATTTTGGCCATTCTTTTTGTAAGTTTATTTGCTTGGGATGCTTTTAAACCCGAACTTACTCTTTGGCAACAAATTGGTGATTTCCTTATTCATCTTATCCCATCTTTTGTTTTGCTTGCCATTCTTGTTGTGGCTTGGAAATGGGAAAATATTGGAGGCATAATTTTTCTGATAATTGGTATCGGGCTTAGTCCTTTAATTTTTGTGCACAATTATAAAATGAATAACTCGATTTGGGCAAGTCTCGTTGTTATCCTGATAATTACCATTCCATTTGTTGTAGTGGGTATTCTTTTTCTTATGAGTTACAACAGAAAGAAAAAATTTCTCTAACAACTGTAATCAACTAATAATAAGTATTATAAACCTTTGTTATTATGAAAAAATTACTTGTACTGAGTATCTTTATTCTTTTAATTGGAAAATTCTCTTTATCTGCCCAAAACACTTTCTCAAATAACATGTCATTGAATTTTCCCACAAAAAAGTATGGAATTAGTATTGGAAATTCTCATGATTTTACAGGTATTAGAATAAATTTTGCCGACAAAAATGTGAATAAAATTAATGGTTTGAATGTCACATTTTGGACAAAGCGGTCAAATCAAAATGCAATTGTAAACGGCATCAGTGCCGGAGTATTACCAACCGCTGGTACTATGCAACCAATTAGTTTAGGACTGCTTGGCGTAGGAACTGCAAAAAATTTGAATGGACTTTCTGTTGGTGGATTTGTGATAGGCTCAGGTGGCAATATTAATGGGCTAAGTATCAGTGGACTGCTAACAATGGCTGATGGCGATAATTCTGCTATCTCAGGTATCGCAATGTCTGGGATGGGTATTGGGGCTCATAAAGCTATTAATGGATTAGCTGTTGGAGGATTAGCTGTTGGCACTGATGGAAATATCAGTGGTATTGCTACTGGTTTGGCATACATAGCTGCCGGAAAGAATTTCCAGGGCATAGCTATTACTGGTGGTTATTTAAAATCAGAAATATTTAAAGGAGTAGCCATTGCCGGTTTTGCCAAAACCAATCAGATGCATGGAATATCTATCGCATTATACAACAGAACACAAGAGTTGCATGGAGTTCAGCTTGGATTAATAAATTTTGCCGGGAATAATCCAAAGGGATTTAGGATGTTTCCTTTTATTAATTTTCATCTGAAAAAAAAAGATAAATAACTAAAGAATCCGTTCGCTAAATAACCAATTATTGAAAAAATATTGCCAGAACAATTAGTGGATTTTTGATTTTAAAAAAAAAATTGTAGAATTATGAAAAGCAAAATTGCAATCATCTTTTTATGCCTTTTCACATTTTTATGTACAATTCTAACAGCACAAAATGAATCAGTATCTGAGCAATCTAACATCAAACGGAATGCTGTTTATTATGAATTATTCGGAAACGGTTTATTTGCAGGCTCTGTTAACTACGACAGATTGATACCCTTTAATGAAAAATCAGGACTTATACTTCGTGGTGGTCTATCGTGGTACGAAAAAATATTTCCACTTGGCGAGATAAATTATCTGACGGGCAAACAAAAACATCATTTTGAAACCGGACTTGGATATACCGCGTTCGATGAAGGACATGTGGTTTTTATTCGAGCCGGTTACCGGTTTCATGGAGACAAAGGATTGGTAATCCGGGCAGCCCCGCTTTATTGTGTCAATGAATCATTTTTATGGTTTGGCATTTCGGTCGGGTACCAATTTAATTAACTAAAAACGATGCCTAAGTTTATAATTTATACCACAATATAAATGTAAAAACGGAATATCATGAAAAAAATAATCTGTACAATTATTACTGTTTTATTATGCTTCGGAAGCTTTGCACAACGATATGAAGTGTGGGTAAGAACGCCTGAAAACAACAGAATAAAAGGGAACTACGCTTTTTCTAACGATTCGGTTTTGATGTTATATTCCAACCCGTCCCTACTCTTTCCTTCAAAAGACAAATACTTTTCATGGGACGATGTAAACAGCTTAAAAATCCGAAATAAAAGCATAAATCAGCTTGGACAATTGGTTGGTATCGGAGCAGGGATTCTGGCTTGGACCCTGATAGATAAATCAATTAAAGACACCGAAGGAGGATGGGGTTTGGGAGGTATTTATGCTACGATAACAGTCCCTGTTTTTTTAGGTACTGGAACGCTGATAGGTCATTTAGCCACCAACAAAAAAAAGAAAATCCCCATAAACGGATTAAATTCGCAAACAAAAAACGAGCTACTTAAAAGTAAGCTCAAAAGAAAAACAAGGGAGAATCAGAATAACAAACAAAATGTAAAACAATAATTTTCAAATCATGAAAAATTTAAGGATAACGGGTATTTTGTTTTTTGCAAAAAAGGCAAATTTCTTTGGGACAGTTCAAAACAACTAACTATGAAACGAGCATTCATCAACTATCGACACAAAGGGGATGAATCCGTGATATGTAATGATAATAATTTAAAAGTAATCAACGTAATAGGGCATGAATACAAGAGTTGTGCTATATAAGAATAAAAATTTAAACTTTCAATTATGGGAAAAAAAGCAAAAAAGTCCCGTTTAGCTGGAATTCCAGCTTGGGCATTGTCTTTAATGACTTTCTTCGCATCATTTTTACTTTTTGGGTTAGAATTACCAGAGTCTATTGAGACCTCTATTGATCCCAATATATTTGGATTAATTATCTATGTTATATTTCTTACTGCTGCTTGTTTTATTATCTGCAAAACACATCCAAAAAGTATTTGGTACACTCCTTTCATTTGCAATGCATTTATTATTTTTTTACTTATTAGTATATTATCTTCCACCCAAGAGTTATCATTTTTGATTTTACTAAGTGCTTGTATTGTCTTATCAGTGATTGGAGCATTTGTCGGGGCAAGATTTGGACGACGTTTAATTAATCAAGGAAAATAATTTTTTTAAGGATGCAAGAAAAATCTCATTCAAAACAGTTTTTGTGTTAGTCGTTTGCACACTCATTTTTACAAATCACGAGTCCGTAGCTCAGGAAAGTGAGCAGGAAACCAATATCTCATATTTTACAGGTGGATTTGGCGTAATGGAAGTTTTAAATATTGGCTTCGATCTGGAAAACAATAACTCGCAGTTTGGCCTTAAAGTTGGTGGTTTTGCAGCCGATAGAGAAAACCTCCTTTTATTGATTTCAACTGGCCAATTATGGTGGAATGGGAATATCATTCATTTACCAACTTTAAACGACAATTTCCGTAATTAACAAAAAACCGAAAATTCGACATACTCATGGCAATCAAAAAAACCGAAAAACAAGAACTGCTTGAAAAGCTGAATTTGCTTTTGAAAAAACAGTCATTATTTCAAAAGGAAATAAATGAATTGCAGGTACAAATTACAACTATGCAAATTAAAGATGATTCGGAAGAAATAATTTCAGACGAATTGGGTGCGATTATACCCGAGACATTAGATTCTAAAGAAACTGAGCAAAAGGAAATTAAAAAAATCCTTCAAAAAAGAGATTTCCAAAAGCCAAAAACTGAGGTTAAAGAGAAGAAAAAAAGCGAGATAAGCGCGGAAATCGAAAAATTTATTGGTGAAAACTTAATCAATAAAATTGGAATTGCAGTAGTTATTATCGGGGTTGGAATTGGTGTAAAGTATGCGATCGACAACAATTTAATTTCGCCACTCGTACGAATTATCCTTGGTTATTTATTAGGATTTGGATTGATTGGTTTTGCACTTCGTTTAAAAACAAAATACCTGAATTTTAGTGCTGTTCTATTTAGCGGTGCAATGGCAATTCACTATTTTATTACTTATGCAGGGCACAGTTATTACAACCTTTTCCCTCAAATTCCGGCTGTAATTTTAATTGTAATTATTACGATTATTACAGTAGCACTTGCACTTTATTATAACGAACAGGTAATTGCTCATTTCGGATTGGCAGGAGCTTATGTTCTGCCATATATTTTAGAAGAACCATTTCAAAATATTTCAACTCTGTTTATTTACATGGTAATTATTAACGCAGGGATTCTTTTTATTTCAACAAAAAAAAGATGGAAACCCCTGAATTACATTGCCTTTATTGCAACATGGACCATTTTTATTTCCTGGTTCGGCTCAGAAAACTACAACAACCAGCTTGGTATCTGCTTAACATTCCTCACCCTGTTTTTTGTAATCTTTTATCTGGTTTTACTTTCATACAAACTTTTGCTAAAAGAAAAATTCAGGATAGATGATATTGCAATGCTTTTATTGAATGCCGGCATTCTTTACATCGTAGGTTATATTGCAATAAATTCGACCGAAAGCAGCAAAGAGTTTTTAGGATTATTTACCTTGATAAATACCATTATTCATTGTGTTACTGCTTATTTAATCTACAAATCTGATTTAAAAGATAAAAACCTGTTTTACTGGACAATGGGATTGGTTATCGCATTTATTACAATTACAATTCCGGTACAATTTAACGATTATACTACGGCAATTTTATGGTCGGTTGAAGCGGCTACAATTTTCTGGTACGGAAGAAGCAAAAGAATAAATATTTATGAGACAATTTCTTACGCAGTAATATTCCTTTTATTTATTATCACAGCCTTAAACTGGACTTCTTTAACTTATAACATTTACTCCACTGAAATAGAGAAATTATTTACACCTGTTTTTAACATGCGATTTATATCATCCCTGGTTGTTATCATATCATTTTCCTTCATATATTTTATTAGCCGAAATTCAAAATCGGAAGGTGAAAATAGTTCATCACCAATTTATATATTCAATATATTATTCCCGTTATTTTTTCTATTTGTTGTCTATTTTTCATTCTTCACCGAAATAAATCTATTCTGGAATAACATTCAAATAGAATCTTCTTTTGAATTAAACAATTATGAAATATGGGTTAAACAATTTGACGATTTAAATAAAGATGTTTTTAGATTTAGAGCAGTCTGGATACTGAATTATACTTTGTTATTCGCATCAATTCTTTCATTTATTAATTTCAAATGGTTTAAAAACAATAATTTTAATGCTTTTATACTGGTATTGAATTATTTCTTAATTCTTATTTTTTTGGCAACAGGATTGAGCATTCTTGCAGAACTGCGTGAGAGTTATTTAAATCCTGAATTAGCCCCGAATTTCGACGTAAGCATATTTCATCTGCTTATTAGATATGTTACTTTCTTGTTTTTTGTATTACTAATTTACTCCAATTATCAATTTGTTATTTCCAGGTACCAGCTTAAAAATTTCCACAACATATTTGAAATAACTTTAAGTGTAATTATTATTTGGATATGTAGCAGCGAATTAATTAACTGGTTAAATCTGTCTGGTTCAACCGAAGTTTACAAACATGGATTAAGTATTTTATGGGGAGTATTTTCGTTACTACTAATTAGTTACGGAATCTGGAAAAAGAAAAAACATTTACGGATTACAGCCATGGTACTTTTTGGAGTTACACTTGTAAAACTATTCTTTTACGATTTAACAAACCTTGAAACAATTCCTAAAACCATTGTGTTTCTCTCCATTGGAGTTTTGCTTTTGGTTGTTTCATTCTTGTACAATAAATACAAATATCTCATTTCATAAAAATAGAATTCAACAAAAAATTAGAAAAACGTAACGAGTAAAATTAAACTTAAAAACATATAAACAGGAATAGATATTCGGGAATAAACAGATTATGAATACGGAGTTTTTCTCCACGAATTGGACAACGCTCAATATAAAAGTCGTGTAATAATAACTTAAAATTCCAACAGAATGAAAAAGCTAATTATTCTCATTTTAATGCTAACATTAAGCAGTGTGTCTTTTGCACAAAATAGTGATTTGATTGTAACAACCGATGGCGATTCCATTGCATGTAGAATTGAACAGGTTACCGATTCTGTAATCTCCGTTAGAATGCTTACGGACAACGAGTGGGTGAGAAAAATGTACAAATCTGACCAGATTGAGGAATATAAAATGGACCTGTATTATAGAAATCAACTGGTGTTTAAAGAAGGAAGTACATCATTAATAAAATCTGTAAAAGAGATCGACGCTTTGATTAATAGTTACAGAAACACCTTTACTCTGGAATCTAACATTGCCTTTAATTCAGTTAACTATTGCCGCTTAATTCCTTTGGAAGATAATAACAGGTTATCTGTCGGTGGAGGGATTAATTATTTTGCATTCGGATTCTGGTTTTTAACCGCTGAATCAACTTTCTTATTTGGGAAAAATAGACATTTCTTTGAAGCCGGAGTTAAAGTACTTTATCCGTTTGATCATTTGTTACCAGTTTCCACCATTGTAGGGTACCGGTTTCAGGGGTACAACGGATTAATACTAAAAGCCAATATGCACTTAATTTTTCCGATGGTGGCAATTGGCTATTCTTTTTAAATCCATTCCCTAAAATGTAAAATCGAAAATAAAAATTTAAAAAATCAACATATGAAACGAACATGCAGAAATGCTTACAAACATGCATAATTAAAATCATGTGAGTTCCATCGAATACATTTAATAACTAATAATTTTAATGAGATGAAAATAAAAAGAAAAACCATTCCTGTATTTATCTTAATTTTCACGTCAATTATTATTGCAGGGTGTTTTGGTACCCGCCAAATTTCCCTGGATGATCAAGCCATAAAAAGAAAAGAGAATATAATTGTGTATCAATCGGATTTAACTTATAAACTATCAAACTTTAGCTTCAATGACAATGATTTGTCGGGGGATATTTGGAAAACTAATTTGAATGTTCCAAAATCTCAAAAAATAAAATTACTTGAAATTTATGTGGCTCCAGGCTTTGATTTAATCACATTTGGGGAAACTAGTAATCGTATAAAAATTCCCTATACTTCAATTCAAAAAATTGAGAAAACAAGATTTCGGGCAGAACTTGGATTACTTGCTATTCCGGTTTGGTTAATCGGGGGGATAACCATTTACTATTTAAGTGCATTGTTTCATTAACGAAAAGCATTTTAACCTGAACCATTCAAACTAACTTTTTCATACTATAATGCAAAAAAAATGAGCTAGATGAAACGCATAATACAAATTAAAACATTGTTTTTCAATTACTTATTTCGCAATTTAAATAAAACTAAAAATGGAGGAAACAAACTATGATTGAACATGTACACAAACACATTACATCGGAATTGCAACAAAACACCAAAACCGACATTATTTTTATTCTGGCAGCAATTCTGCTAAACCTTATTATTCTTGCTATCAATTCGGGTTTTGCAGAGAAATCTCGTGGAGATGAAACACAACTTGTAATTATGTTTCTGTTTGTTGCATTGCTTATTTTGATTAATCTGGTAGTAATTTTCGGATTATTAAAAGGCAAACAAACAAGGACAAAACTGTTAAACGGTTTAATAGCAATGTATAAAGATGAGAATGTGGATAAATATTACGATTCGTCACTTCTGGGAAACTACAACACCCGTTACAATTTATTTATGATGGTTGTGGTTTTAACCGGTATAATTTCGATTGTGGTTCCGTTTGTAATGCGTTAAAATAAGAATATTTCGGATAACAATGCTGAAGCAGAAAAATAATGAAAGAGCAAAATTGTTGGATCCACATTTTTCCCGTGCATTTGGAATTCCATCAATGGAATATTAGAGCCACCAGATAAAATGGATCATCATTTTATGTCGTTTTTTAGTCCTTATTAGGAAACAATAAAATCATAATAAATTGCAGTACAGACTTTTATCTTGTAAATCGAATAGAAAATAAAAAATTCAATGTTCCTAAAAATATTTTTATTATGAAAATATCACCCATCATATTACTTGTGTGTGTTTTATTTTGTGGTTCATTAACTGCACATGAATTTAACTCTGTAGATTCATTAAAATATCAAATAAAAAAGAATTCCATTTATTTCGAGTTATTTGGAAATGGCACATTTGGATCTGTTAACTATGATCGGATAATTCCCTTAAATAAGACATTTGGTATTGTTTTGCGTGGAGGTATTTCGCTTTTTTATACGGTATCTTTTCTTGGTGAAGTGAATCTGTTAGCAGGCGGTCCCTCTCACTTTTTCGAAGGGGGAATCGATGTAAGAGGCTTCACGTCAGGACATGTTCATGTTTTCAGGGCAGGCTATCGTTTTCAAGGAAAGAAAGGTTTATTGATAAGGGTTGCCCCTCTTTTTGTGCCTCACCATAAACAAGTTCATTTCGGAATTTCATTTGGGTATTCATTTTAATATCTGAAAAACTATTATCCAAAAACTAAAAATCATGAAAAAACTAATCTTTTTATTGTTGGCAATTTTATTTACCGTAATGCAGAATAAAGCATCTGCAAACGAAAATCCGTCAGAGAAAGCTTCAGAAAAGCCACGGATCGGAATCTATGACTCGCGTATTATTGCAGTTGCATCAACACGTACCGATGAATTCATGCAAACTATACAAAAAATGAAATCTGAGCATCAAAATGCAATTTCAACAGGAGACACGATTAAGGCTAAACTCCTTGAGAAAAAGGGATCGACTATGCAAAGTATCACTCAGAAACAGGCTTTCAGCACTTTCCCGGTAACTGATATACTTGAAAAAGTTAAGGATAAAATACCTGAATTGGCTGAAAAGCTAAATGTCAGTTGCATTGTAAATAAATGGGCAATAGCTTTTCAGAATGAAGACATTGAGTATGTCGATGTAACACTGGAATTGGCGGCCCTGTTTACTGATTCTGAGGAAATAAAAATTATGTATAAACAATTTCCTGGTCAGCCCCAATCATTGATAAAAATGGAAATGGAGATTATTGATGCCAAGTGAGACGCTGATTCCAATTGATTATGATAATTTTTCCGGCTAAACACCTGGATTAAATTATGGAAATACTCTAAAAAACTGAATTATTAAATATTAAAATTAAACTGGAGGAAACAAATTATGATTGAACATGTACACAAACACATCACGTCGGAGCTGTAACAAAACACCAAAACCGACATAATTTTTATTCTGGCAGCAATTCTGCTAAACCTTATTATTCTTGCTATCAATTCGGGTTTTTCGGAAAAATCTCGTGGTGACGAAACTTACCTGATTATTATGTTTCTGTTTGTTGCATTACTTATATTAATTAATCTGGTTGTAATTTTTGGTTTGCTAAAGGGGAAACAAACCAGGGCAAAACTCTTAAATGGATTAATAAAAATGTACCAGGATCAAAACGTTGATAAATATTACGATTCTTCGTTGCTTGGCAATTACAACACCCGTTATAATTTATTTATGATGGTAGTTGTTTTAACTGGATTAATTTCGATTGCAGTGCCTTTTGTAATGAGGTAAAATTAATATGCTAAAAATGACTTATAATAAATCAGTTTATACAACCTTTATAATAATTCTGGTTTTATCAGGATGCATGAGAATGAGCATTTATGAAATAGACTCTTCAGCCGGATTTAACGGAAGTTTTGAAAAAACAAAAGCCGGACTTCCTTTAAACTGGTGAATTCATGCACCCGTTATGCCAAATAGTAATAAAATTTAAACTTGAAACCATGGAAAAAAAAGCAAAGAAATCACGATTGGCTGAAAGTCCAGCCTGGGCATTGTCTTTAATGACTTTATTTGCACCAATCGTACTTGGACTTATATTCGAAGAAATTCATTTATTTGAATCTAGTGCTATTGAAATAGGATTTTTAATTGTCTGTTTCATATTTATTATCGTTGCCTGTTTTTTTATCTGCATGACACATCCAAAAAGCGTTTGGTACACTCCATTCATTTGCAATGCATTTATTATAATCATGCTTGTCTTTACTGCATTATTAGATTACGAAGTACGACTTTTACCATTATTGATTGCACAAAGTGGTTTAATTGTCTTATCTTTTATTGGAGCATTTATCGGGGCAAGAATAGGACGGCGTTTAATTATTCAAAGAAAATAATTGATGTTGCGAATTGTGAAAAGAATCTCATCGAACTGTTATTTGACAATGAACTACATGGCATAATCGAATAGCCCGCCCCGCTAGCAAATATTAGCAGGGCGAGGCTTTCCCAAATGTTAGGTTCGAATTGAATATTTTCAGCTCTGGTACTTTTTGGATTGATGATGTAAAGATTGAAAAATTGAAAGTTGAGTTATTATACCAATTGTACTTTGAAATGCCGCATGGCAATTTCGAAGTTTATAATGGTTAATGCCGATACTACAACAAAGGAGTATGCTGAGTAAAACGAAAGTATGCGACATTTGATTGTTAAATCGGTATTACAAGAAATACATTAGAAACTGCCAAAGTCCTAAGATTTGAACAAAACAAATTGAATAATCTAACATTTTCAAATAATTAGCTAACATTAGTAATAATTAGCCAATTAACCCCATTGTTAGTTTGTCAATAAAGTTGTCAATTTTAATAATGAAGTTCCAAATAACTAAAGTCAAATCGATAACATTTATTTAAGTTAACTAAACGACATTGAATTATTATTTGCTAAATTTGATACCATGAACAGCAGAAACAAATATATTTCACTTGAAGGATGGCTTTCTATTTTAGGGAATATAATTCTGTTCGGATTAAAATACTGGGCCGGAATTGTTACCGGCTCTCTGGCTTTAATTGCTGATGCGTGGCATACTTTAACCGATTCGGTTTCTTCGATTATCGTTTTAGTTGGAGGTAAAATTTCGCAAAAACCTGCGGACGAAGATCATCCATTTGGACATGGAAGAGCGGAACACATAGCCGCAATAATTATTGGCGTTTTACTCGCCATAATTGCTTTCGATTTTATTTTAGGGGCAATCGAAAAATTCGGAACTAAAGAGAAAACTATTTTCGGAACAATCGCCTGGATTGTTACCATCGTTTCAATAATAGTTAAAGAAGGAATGGCGCAGTATGCTTTTTGGGCTGCAAAAAAAACAAACTCATCCATTTTAAAAGCCGACGCCTGGCACCACCGGACCGATGCACTTTCGTCGGTAGTAATATTAATTGGTATTGCAGTAGGTAAATATTTTTGGTGGACCGATGCAGTACTGGGATTTGTTGTTGCACTGATGATTGGCTGGGCAAGTTTTCAGATTCTCTCAAAAGAAATAAACTCGTTGCTGGGTGAAAAACCATCCGACGAGCTTCTAAAATCAATTCGCGAAACCGCGCAAAAAACATGCAAACAACCGCTGCATTTACATCATATTCATATTCATAATTATGGACACCACTCTGAATTAAGTTGTCATATAAAATTGCCTCCAAAAATGTCGATTGAAGAAGCACACGAAATATGCAATACGGTTGAATTCGCTTTAAAAGAAAATTTCGGATTTATTTCCACTATTCATGCTGAACCAATTGATTGGTAAATCACTGACGTTTAATATTGAAAAATTCGGATTACGCAATAAATTTAATTTCGTCATTCCGAACTTGTTTCGAAATCCAATAAAATGGAAAATGCTGAAGTAAATTCAGCATGATGTCCACAAATTTTATCGTTGACAAATCAATCTACGGCAACTCAATAACTCTAATATTTCTGAATTGAATTTCAGCCCCTTCGGATTCCAGGCAAATAAAACCACTCTTTTTTGATGATTTACTAATACCATTTACAAACTTCCCATTTACCGAAAGTTTAATGGTACCATCAACACAAACTACATCGTAAGTATTCCACTCCCCTTTTCCTTTGCAACGGTTTTCAACAGATTTACTTCTTTTACCACGTGGATTATCAGCAACTAGTTCTACACCACCAACGCCAAAAACTTCGCCATGAACATAAGCAATCGGAGGTTTTTTCCCATCGCGTGTATTTATATTTACCCAATCCAGTTCCAGCATCTGGACCTCAACACCATTTGGCAAACGGTTTTCTCCAGGTTCAGCATCGCTCCAAACAAAAGTACCCGAATTACCACCGGCTTCCATGTGTCGCCATTCAATGTGCATTAAAAAATTTTCGTACTTTTTCTCTGAACGAATAACACCAATTGGAAGGCCGGAACAAATTAAAACATCTCCGTTATTTTTCCAGGTTTCGGCTTCGGTATTCACCTGAATCCACTGAATTGATTCGCCTTTAACTTTTTTACCATCTTTAACTTTTTCGAGGCCAATTTCTTCGCCGAACTTAAAAAGAGGTTCCTGCGCAGAAACAACACCAACTGTTAGAACTAAAACAACAAAACTTATTAATATTTTCATTTTGATCAACTTTAAATTTTAAACTTCAAACGCGAAACTTATATTGCTTAACTTTCAACGCCGGCCAGCGGAATTTCCTCTGGAATTCCGGGAACCGGACCAAATACATAAGTTTTAGGTCCAAGATATAAATCAGAATTTAGCATTTCTTCCCAGGTTACATCTTTTCCGGTGTATGCGGAAATTCGTCCCATAATTGTAATTAAGGTTGAATTTACTTGTGCTTCGGCATCACTAATTGTTTTTCCGGTGCGGATTGCCGTAACCAAATTTATATGTTCCTGAACAAATGGGTTGGTAACTTTCCACTTCGATTCAGTGTCTCCTTCTTCAGGGTGAGGATACTTCCAGATTTCATTTCCCTGTAAATCAAAAAGTTTTCCGGCAGCATCGGCATAACCATTTGTACCATTTATCTGCTGCACTTTCCGGTTGGTACATCCATTAATTTGCCTGGCAGCACAGTGAGCCCGCATACCATTTTCATACACATATTCAATACTAAAAAAGTCGTACTGGTCGCCGGTTACCCTTCGTTGACGACCACCCCAACCAATTGCTTTAACCGGATTTTGATTCATGTGCCAGTTCATCGCATCAATTTCGTGAATAAACTGCTCTGTAATATGATCGCCCGAAAGCCATGTAAAATTCACCCAGTTCCGCAACATATATTCCAAATCTGTCCATTCTGGTTGACGAGTTCTATACCACAAAGCACCGCCATTTCTTATAATATTTGCTCCAACAATTTCACCAATTTCACCATTTGCAACACGGCGTTGCGTTTCCATGTAATCTTTTTGAACCCTGCGAATTGTTCCGCTCACCATACAAATTCCAATCGATTCAGCCTTTTTTGCAGATGCTAAAACCGAACGTGCTCCTACCGGATCAACAGCAATTGGTTTTTCCATAAAAATATGTTTGCGTGCATTTACAGCAGCCTCGACGTGTGCGGGCCGGAAATGTGGAGGAGTGCAAAGCAAAACCATATCAACACCAGAATCGATTACTTTTTGGTAGCTATCGAAACCAACAAAACAGTTTTCATCGGCAATTTCAACATCTTTTTCTTCTTTCAGCTTTGCTCGAAAATTGTCAATTCTATCTTGAAATACGTCGCCCACAGCAGTAATCTGCAAGTTTGGCCCTGCATCAAGAAAATTTACAGCTGCACCTGTTCCACGACCACCGCAACCAATTAATCCGGCTTTTATCACTTTCCCATCGGGAGCCTGATCGAGTAATTCCGGTAGTTGTATTTCTTCTTTTTTCGGATTTGACCTTGCACAGGAAGTTATTAACCCGGCAGCCCCAATGGCAACAATAGAAGTTTTGCTAATAAAATTACGGCGATTAAGTTCTGGTTGACTCATGTTGAATATTTTTTAAAAGTAAAATCAAAAGAATATAAAGTAAAAACCATGCAATTTACCAAAATTTATAAAAGATGTTTGAATATCATCCTGAAAATTATTTGAATGTCAAACTTCTGAAATGAATATTAAAAAATTCACAAAAACCTGGTTTATTCTTCGATATAAGGAGATCCTACCAAATACAAACCAGTGGTATGAATGAATCGATTTCTCGGACAAAGCAAAAACATGAAACCAATTACTAAAATATTAATAAAAAAACTTTTATTAAGAATCGATGCCGAAATACAAAATATACTAATTCTGATGATGTATTGTTTAAAAAATACAAGAATTATAATACACCCCAATATTTAGACAACAAGTTAAATGATAATTTTTAATAAACT
>JABGRN010000092.1 GCA_018648265.1 Prolixibacteraceae bacterium
TTTTGAAATAGCTACGGCTATTCTAAAAAATTATGCCTTGCATATTATTCATTATCTTCATTTTTTGAAAGAAATGAGTTTTTAGAGATGCCCTATAATTAACCAACAGTGAAATTTTTATAAAAAAATACTATGAAAAAATTGATTTTAACATTTCTGGCAATATTTGTAGTTGTTGTGTTTTCTGATGCTCAAACATTAGACGAGGTTTTGACAAAACATTTTAAAGCCGTTGGACAGGAAAAGTTGGTTGATGTGAAGACTTTTGTTATACAAGCAAAAGTAAGCCAGATGGGAATGGAATTACCAATGGAAATGAAAATAAAAAGACCCGGAAAATTTCGATTAGACATGGACATGCAGGGACAAAAAATGGTTCAGGCATTTGATGGGGAAGATGGCTGGATGATTGCTCCCTGGGTGAGCCCGGAACCACAAGATCTTGCTGGTGACCAATTGAGTCAAGCTAAATCGCAGGCCGACATGGAAGGTGAATTGTACAACTACAAAGCAAAAGGGCACACTGTTGATTTTATTGGTAAAGTAAAAATGGATGACAAAGAAGTTTATCATATTAAATTAGCCTCGGAAGATGGAAATGTTAGGAATTACTTTATAAATGCCGAAACTTACCTTATATCGAAAGTGAAAGCCAAAGTGAGTGCGATAGGGCAAACCGTTGAGGTTGAACAACGTATGATGGATTATAAAGAAATTGACGGTATTAAAATTGCCATGAAAATTGAATCGGATTCCCCAATGGGAACAGCGATGGTTATAATGGAAAAGATTAATATTAATATAGAAATTGAAGACAGCGTGTTTAAAAGGCCATCAAAATAAAAACTGCTACCGGTGGATATATTTCCCGTTGCTTCTCCGCTTACTCAATAATTCAATCATTTAACAATACTTTTTCAAAACAGTTATTATGTAAATTCTCTTTATAATTCCCGTAATTGATAATCCTTGAATAATTTGTATTCTCGTATAATCGAATGGCTTCAGGTTGGCGATCGCCGGTTTCTAACCAAATTTTTTTATAACCCATTTCTACGGCAAGCGATTCCAATTTCTTTAACAATAACCTGGCAATTCCATTTCCCCTAAATTCAGGTTTAACAAACATTCGTTTTATTTCTGCAATTTCATTTTCAAATAAGGGGCGGACGGCACCGCACGCAATTGGTTCCTCATTTATCCAAACTACCAGGAATGCCGCTTTTTCAACTGTAACGTCTTCGGGTTGAAAACCACCAGAACCATCGTAAGTAAATTCGTAACGTTTGGCCAATTCTTTCGAAAGCTCCCGGATCAAGACCGTAGAAACTTCAGAAAAAGGATTTTCTTTTTTTATAATTACTTTTTCTTTCATTTTAAACTAATAAAACATTTTTATTAATGTTCTACTATTCTTTTTAAAAACCACAAGTTCAAAAATACTATTGAATTATTTTTTTGACTCCTTTTTTTTCTAACTTCAAATCCTTAAATAAAACTAATTTTATTATGAAAATCATTTATCTGCTAATTATTTTATTTGCCTTTTTATTTGTTTCGTGCGACAGCAAATTTTATTCTATTGAAGACTTTGCCAGTGTTGAAAAAATTGATGCACACTACCATATTTATACAAACAAAAGTGTGTCGATGGAGCAAGCACAAAAAGACAATTTTAAACTATTTACCATTAATACTTTTTCGGGGGGTTGCGAACGTGTGGCTGAAGCCCACCACCAGTTAACATCTTTAAATAACACTTTCGACGCTGATTTTGATTACTCCACAACATTTTGTCTCAACGGGTGGGACGATCCTGCCTGGGCTGAAAATACCATTTCGTGGATAGATCAGTGCATTGCCGACGGGGCAAAAGCTGTGAAAGTTTGGAAGAACATTGGAATGGAAATAAGAGATAAAGACAGTATTCTTATTATGATCGACGATCCTCAATTTGATCCGGTTTTTGCTCATTTGGCTGAAATTGGTATTCCACTTGTCGGGCATTTGGGAGAACCAAAAGCTTGTTGGCAACCCATTGAAGAGATGAAGGCAAATAACAACAAAAATTATTTTACAAATAATCCCCACTACCACATGTATTTACATCCTGAATATCCAACGTATCAGGAACAAATGGATGCCCGCGACAGGATGCTGGAAAAAAATCCCGGACTTGTTTTTATCGGTTGCCACCTTGCCAGCCTGGAATGGAGTGTCGATGAACAAGCAAAATATCTTGATCGGTTCCCGAATTCTTCGATTGACATGGCAGCACGAATGGGTGATCTGTTCTATCAAACCCGCGATGAACACGAAAAAGTCCGCGATTTTTTTATTAAATATCAGGATAGATTGTTATACGGGACTGATATAGGTGAACGTGGTGGTGAAGATAAAGAATCATTTCATAAAAGAATGAACGAAACATGGTTACGCGATTGGGAATATCTGGTAACTGATAATAAAATGACAAGCCATTTAATTGACGGTGAATTCAATGGCCTGAAACTTCCAAAAGAAGTTGTTGACAAGGTTTTTGCTACTAACACCAAAAAATGGTATAAAAGTTTTTGAAAGCCATTCCTAATATCTGTTTTGTAAAATATAAAACCTACCCACATTTTAAATAAAAATTCTTTTTTTTATGAAAGGACATTTTTAATAATGTTCCTACTTTATAAACTGCCTGCGACTTCTACCTAATCCTAAATTAATTTAGGGCCTGTTAGTTCTTGTACCGAAAATTACATAGAAAGCCAATAGTTAAACCGCTTAAGGTTAAAATCTTCAATACCTTAAAATCGTATATTTCACCTATCTTTAACCAAATTTTTACAATGAAAGAAAGCCTTTTTGGAAAAACATTACCCGAGCTGCAGAACCTTGTGGCAGAATTAAAACTGCAAAAATTTACTGCAAAACAAATTGCCGGTTGGTTGTACAAAAAAGAAATTTCATCGATTAACGAAATGACCGACCTTTCAAAAAAAACCCGTGAATCATTAAATGAAAAATTTGAGTTCGGATTAATAAAACCAACCAAAGTACAAGAGAGCAACGACGGTACAAAAAAATATCTTTTCCCAACCGCACAAAATAAATTTGTTGAAACGGCAATGATCCCGGAATACGACCGTAAAACAGTGTGTGTAAGTTCGCAAATAGGTTGCAAAATGGGCTGCCTTTTTTGCATGACCGCCAAACAGGGTTTCCAGGGACAACTGTCTGCAGGTGAAATTGTAAATCAGGTAAAAAGTATTGCGGAAGCCGGAGAAGTTTCAAACATCGTTTATATGGGAATGGGCGAGCCATTCGATAATATTAATGAAGTTTTGAAAAGCCTCGAAATTTTTACAGCCGACTGGGGTTTTGCAATGAGTCCACGACGAATTACTGTTTCTACCATCGGAATTATTCCGGGCATGATTACTTTCCTCGAAAAAAGTGAGGCACACCTGGCCGTGAGCTTGCATACCCCTTTTAACGACGAACGTCAGAAATTAATGCCAGTACAAATTGCTTACCCAATCGAAGAAGTTCTCGCAGAAATTAAAAGCTGGGATTTTGGCCGTCAGCGACGTGTTTCGTTCGAGTATATTTTGTTTGAAGGATTAAATGATACGGCAAGGCACGTACAAGAGTTAGCCCGCATTTTAAACGGATTAAAATGCCGCATCAACCTCATCCGGTTTCACCCAATTCCGGGAACTCCGCTAAAAAGCCCAGATGAAAAAACTATCCAACAATTTAGAGAACATTTAAACCGAAAGGGAATTTTTACTACTGTGCGTGCTTCGCGAGGGCAAGATATTTATGCCGCTTGTGGATTGCTCTCAACCAAGGAGCTAAATCCCGGTTAAAATCGATTTTAATAATACAAAATCGCAAATTTGATTTTCCTTCTCTTCGCTAATTCTTTAACAAAAGTTACTTTGCCTTTTTCCCTTTGTCAGAAATTCACTCAAATACTTTTTATTATTTCTGAATTTTAAAAGAAGAAATTCCCCGTCCACCAATTGAAACAGTATGATCGAGAAACAAGACAATTTAGTACGGTAACCCAAAAACGCCGGTATGTCGCGATTTCTGTTTTGGTGCATCAATTGTACGGGCAGAAACAGGAACTGCTTCAACAGAGTTTTTTATTTGCATTGGCAACCAGCCCGAATTGGATTTTGGCGGAACCCGAAAACCTGACGGACAAGGATTTGCAGCTTTTGGGAAAGTGGTTTCAGGAATGGAGGTTGTAAGAAAAATTCAGCAACAAAAAGACGAAAATCAGATTCTTGTCGAACCTGTTAAAATTATAATAATCGAAAACATCTAAAAAAGAGGCGCTCCTAAAAGCACCTCTTCTCTTCATAATATTGAATCAATTAATTTGATTTCTAAAGTTTTGTAAAAGTAAAGGATTGGGCTCCCCATCCACCCAAATTAAGAATTTGAGGATCTAATGCCATACTAAATGTATTGCCTGCGCATGGAAAAATAGTTCCTCCTCCTCTATAAAACATATCAGGATAGCCGTAATAATTTGCACAAATTACTACAGGATCTACTGTAACAACATTGGTTTCAGGATTAATATGCCAAGTCATTGGAGTATGAGAAGGCTGACCTTCGAGGTCGGTGATACCGGCTACATAAATGGTTGTTGGATCATTTGCATCTACTGTTATAGAAACGGTTCCATCGATACCCCAGGAAGCGCTAAATGCATTATAATCCCCAGCAACACTGCCAGGATCATAGGAATCAGACGGACATCCAATCGTAAAATCAAACAAGAATCCATCTTTGTAACCGTTGGTCGGATCGAACGCTTCTATCTGCGTTCTTCCATTGGGAATCCAACTTCCATCGTCTCCAATTTCGGGAGCTTCTCCATAGTAAACAATACCATTTTTAGAAGTTACAGTTCCTGAAAAATAGAAACTATCTCCAAAGTTAATATCTGAGATGTCCACTCCCAATAAGTCAGCCAAATCTTGCGAAGTCAAACTTAGGTTAAAGGGAAAACTTGTATAGGAACCAACCAAAACTGTGTCTGTAATTACACCCGATAAAGATGCGTGCATTTCAAGATCGTACGTAGCAACGTTGCCAAGGGGATCTACAATATCTCCCCCATAAAGGACTTCGCTAACTGCATTTACCCCTAAAACTAAAGGAGGTTCTTCTGCAAAATAAACAATTGCTCCATCTAAAATATCATCTCCGTAAGAAAACAATGTTTTTTCATCGTCTCGGCACGAGTTTAGCAACAGAAGCGAAACGCCTAAAATGCTAATAATATATAATATTGACTTTTTCATATTCTATAATTTTATTGTAAAGTAGTTGAATTGTTATCCCAGAATACCGTTTCAGTAACTTGTTTTTGTGAGAAACTTGAGTTCCTGTCAACAAGATTAGAAGGAAACAAATAGCTCCGCGGAAACGGGCCAGCTGCAAGAACCGGAGCCTGCAAAGTAGATGGGAAGCCTGTTCTTCTTATTGTATTATAAGCTTCAATTCCATTCCCAAACAGGGCAATGTAATATTCTGTAATTACAACATCTAATTTTTCACCATCATCGGCAGCAACATCGTATTTGTCCAGTGCATCCGAAACGTAGATTTCAATATCGTCGGCAGTTGGAATAAAAGGACTTCCGGCAGCTTGTTCAGCTCCAAAAGACATTACTTTTTGTATGGATTCCCGGATACCAGCTTCGTAATATGTTTTAGTATCTCCAGAAACATCCATCGTTAGTTTACTTTCGGCCAACATAAATTTAACGTACGAAGACATTAATATCGGGAATATTCCGGCACCACCGGCACCCGGATTAATATTTCCTGCTGCATAAGTATCGCCATCAAAAGCACCACCTGCCGGATAAATGCCCATTAAACTTCTTTTTACACCATCGTTTGGAACTCCATCCTCGTCGGCATGGTCGCGTCCCCAATAGGAATCGCCTACATAACAAAAGTCATAATCTTTTCCTGAACATGGTAAATCATCACCCGATGGCTCCTCAACTGTTTGCCTGTAAATGAAATATCGTAAACGAGGATCGCGAATAGATTTATGATTTATGAGTAAATCCATGTAATAATTACTCATATAATCAGCACCTCCCTGAGCGAGATAATTATTTATGAATTCAGGATGCCTGCTGTCTGGATTAGCAGCTACGGTTGAATATTGAAATTGAAAATCATCATCAGAATTTGATATATAATTTCCTGAAGAAATGATTGAATTAATTGCTGATTTCGATTCACTTGCATTAATTAACCTGGTTTGCAGGTACATTTTTAATTTCAAGGTGTTGGCCATTTTAATCCACTTCGTCGCATTATTATTATAGAAGTAGTCAGTTGGCAATCCTCCGGGAACCCCGGCATTAAAATCGGCAATCGCACTTTCAATTAGATCAAAAGCTGCATTGTAAATTTCTTGTCCGGAAGTTGGCCCCGGATTTAGATTCTCAGATCCAATTAGAGCTTCACTATACGGCACGTCGCCAAAAAAGTCGACTAAGTTGACCATGGTAAAAGCTCTTAAAACTTTGCCCATGCCGGCATGATAATTAAATCCACCTTCATCTGCCAGTTTGATTAATAATTCGCTGTTTTTTAGAACCCTCATATACGACCATTCCCATAAACTGGAGGAACTTGTTGCTCTCATTCTCGAAAATGGCCCCGTATAAGTACCAAATTGGTTAATCATTCTTGTGGCTTCCATAGCCGATGAATTAAGCCCCATTTGATTATCGGCCGGCTTACCAGCCATAAAATCTACAAATCGAACCTGAATTCCGTTTAGCAAATAGTTTACATCTGCATCTGCCTCAGTTACATTGTTTGGATTATCCAGCAAGTCCATGTCGATAAAATTATCGCAGCTGTACGAAAACACCAATAATGTTACAAGAAGCAATCCTATATTTTTCATTTTTAGTTTCATTTTTATATTTTTTAGCTTATACATTATAATGTTGCTTTAATTGTAAAACCAAACCTTTTGGAACTTGGTGCAGAGTTATATTCCAATCCTCTACCATTTCCTACTCCTGTACTTAAAGTTTCAGGATCGAAGTTGGTGTGTTTTGGAATGTTTGGAGCGTAATACCACAGGTTCTGTCCCGATAACGTAAACGAGAGGGAGCTCAGCGGAAGTCTATTCATTATATTTTTGGGCAAAGTATATGAAAGGGCAATTTCTCTTAAACGCAATGTTGTTGCATCGAAAATACCCTGACCAAATGCATCCTGAAGATTTAGGAAGTATAGGTTGTTTGCCGGAATTTGAATTGTATTCGGAATTTTATTTCCGTTGGCATCCAAGATTAATTCACCCGTGTCGGGATCTGCTAAAACGCCCGGAACGATGTACATTCTATCTCTTTCCATATCGTGCTGGGTAACACCACGTCGAAGTAAAGTTGTAATGGTTTGACTATAGAAATCTCCACCATGAACATAATCAACTTGCGCAACAAGCGATAGTCCTTTATATGCAAAAGTATTGATAACATTCCAGTTAAAATCAGGAGTTGGATCACCAACAATATCAATTTCTAAGCCAACATCATTACTGTTAATTACGTGTCCATCAGTTGCATTAATTAAATAATTATCTTCATCGTCCTTAATTGCATAATTACCTACAAGTACTCCCAAGGGTTCACCTTCAATGGCAAAATTTCCCTGATCGTTAAATCCTGCGGTCATTATCCTATCGCCGCCAATTTCTTGAACAAGCGAACGCGACATGCTAAACACGTTGTTTATTTTCCATCTGAAATCACCTTTTTGAATTGGATTTACACCGAGATCAATTTCAATCCCTTTATTATCAACACGTCCAAGGTTTACAGAAGTTACCCGGTATCCTGTCGATGGGTCTAATCGTTTATCGACTATCTGATCCTCAGATATTCTATAATATCCGGTTGCTTCAAGATTTACCCGATTGTTGAACATATTAGTTTCAATTCCTACTTCGAATTCTTTGTGAAGTTCAGGAAGAAGATCAGGATTTCCCAAAAACGGCGATGATTCAATTGATGGATTTGAACCTTCTCCACCATCGAAAGCTGAAGGATTCAAAACATAACTATCGCGGGTTGAATACACAGAAGGATAACCCGCAGATGTTGCATACGCCATTCTTAATTTAAGGTAGTTTAGTACATTACTTTGCAACGATTCAATTGCAGAAGTAGGTAAAAACGATAAAGTTACACTTGGATAGAATAACGAGCGATTTTCTTTTTCAACGGTCGAACCCCAGTCATTTCTTCCTGATAATGTTAAATATGCATAGTTTTTATAATCAAGACCAATTTGCCCAAATACACCAAGCTGATTCTCTTCAGTCCAAAGGTCGAGAGGAGCCCCGGTAAGTTCATCGGTACTTGAGTTTGAAGAAAAATTGTCGTGTTGAAGTATGCCGTAAACAATTTGCTGCGTACTAACAATACCACCTCGTGTGTAATTATCTTTCCTCACCTGAACACCAGCAAGCCCTGAAATATCAAGACCTTCAGTTAATTTAATATCTCTCAAATTGAGTAATAAATCATGATTCCAGGTTGTATTTCTGATGTGCATGTCTCTCAAATAACCACTCTCGGCATAAACACTCGAAACGCCACCCTTATTAATATGATAAATAATATTGTCGTGGTAAGTGTCGAGGCTAATTTGATATGAGAGATTCAAAAAGTTAGTAAAATCGTAGGACGCTTTTGCATTACCAAAAAACCGATGGTTGTTATCGTTTAAAGCTGAATTTTCAACCAACCAATATGGATTTTCCTGATCGGTGCGATAATAAACACTTGAATGATCGAACGGATTTTCGTAAGGTAAATTGGTAAGATCAAAGTTTCGAGGAATATAAAGCAAGCGTTCGAAAATTGTAACTGCATTGGCAGCTCCACGTGCGGCGGCCGGTGGTGTTTTGTATTGCGTTTTGGTGAAATTCAATGAGCCACTGAATTTAAATTTATCAGTACCCATATCTACACCAACCGATGCGTTTATTTTTGTAATATCATTTTCAGGAATATAACCTTCTTCGTCGGTATAACCTAAATTGAAATTAACACTACCACTTTCAAAGCCATTTGAAAAGTTCACAAACGTATTTGAACCGAATCCATTTCTGAAAAAATCAGAAACATTGTTGGGGAAAGCTTGATACGGAACAGTCGCTCCCTGATATTCCGGAAAAACAGTTGCAAATCGAGATTGGTCGTAATGATGACCAACTGTTAAATCATCGGAAAAAGGATTTCCCCAATTACCCGCGAATCCAACATTAGTCACATTGTCGCCTCCCTGCCCGTATTTATTCTGATAATCGGGAAGTTTGGCAACCGATGTCATATAAACCGATTGGTTAACAGACACTTTCATGCCAATTTCCTTTTTCCCGGCACCGGTTTTAGTTGAAATAATAATTACTCCATTTCGTCCTTGCTCGCCATATAAAACCGAAGCACTTAAACCTTTTAATACGTTTACACTTTCGATGTTATTCGGATCAATGTCGAGGAAACGGCTCGAGGCCATGTTTGTATTTCCTCCGCCCGAAGAGAACAAACCAATTTGGTTAGACCCACCATCAAACGGAATACCATCGATTACAAATAAAGGCTGGTTGTTTCCGTTGATAGAAGAGTTGCCACGGATTGTAATTGTAGATCCACTACCAACAATTCCGGCACTTTTAACAACACTAACTCCAGCAACTTTTCCTGCCAGCGAAACAGCAATATCTGTTTCCGGTTTTTGCTGAATTAAGTCAGAACTAACTTCTGCAACAGAGTAGCCAAGAGCTTTCTTTGCCTTCTGAATACCCAATGCAGTTACCACAACCTCCTCAACTCCGAAGGTTTCAACTTCCATTGAAACATCATAAACTGATGATCCGGTAATTGGAACTTCCATTGCTTTCAATCCTATAAAGGAAAAAACAAGGATTTCGTTTTCGGGAACTGTTAACGAAAAGTTCCCTTCGGCGTTGGTAATTGTTCCGGTTGTTGTACCTTTTACGGCTACCGAAACGCCTGGGATTGGTGTACCATCTTCTGATGATAAAACAGTCCCGGTAATTCGCTTGGTTTGGGCAAATAATGAAGTTACCCCAAAGCATACTACCAATACTATAATTAGAAATTTTTTCATAGATAAAAATTTATGTTAATAATTAGGCTCTTTTTGCCTTTCTTTTTTTGGCATAAAAAAACTCCCGTCGGGGAAACGGGAGTTCAATACCTGCCAGCCGGTCAGATATTTGCACCTTTTACATGGGTTAATGCTGTTTAACTATTTCTATGTAAAATCGGCGTGCTTTTTTAAATATTAATTATAATCCCCTTGTCCCCTATAATTAATTTTCATAAAGCCTGTTGAGCTGAAATACATCAAGTATTTTCCGAACATTTTGGCTTTCTGTTCAAACATACAGAAACAAGTTATCCGATATAAAAAATATCAATGAATGGCATTTACAAGTTGATAAGTGTAGTTAAATGCTATACGTAAGGATTATAATATTTCTTTTTGTTGTTGGTAGGTTAAAAAGTGTAGTTTACAGATTTAGTAAAAATGTTAGTTCAAAAAAAAAGCGGGAAAAGTTCCCGCTGGCAATAATTTTAAGCCGCAATATCGGCAAATGCTTCTGCCAAAATATCCGGGTACATTTCATTAAAATTTTCGTGGCACCAGGAATATAATTCGTGAACCTGTTCCTGGCCAACCCAATTTATACATTTATATAATTCTTTTCTGAATAGCTTTTTACTAAAACTTACTTTAGGAAGAATCACTTTAGCATATTCCAACATAGTTTTTTGTTTATCAGTTCGTGCTATTAAAATAACAATTAAACTCGAATATTAGTGTATTATTCAATTGCGTTTAACACAAATTAACAGAAACGCACTTCTTTGTCTTTTATATCTAACTGTTTTTTTGAATGTTACACGCGAAATGTTAAAAGTGTTAGAAAACATATATGTTTACGAAACATTTTTACCATTCTGAAAACAAATTTTGCCGATTAAACTATTTATAAAAACTATTTCAGATAATATATCAATTAAAAAACCCCGAGAATGATGCGTCTGGAAGAACTTATTCTAAACCAGACTATTAAAAAATATCTGCACTTTAAAAACGTAAGGCTTTTACAACTATTTTATTTTACAAATGGCGCATTATTCAAATAATCGAAACATTGTTTAACACCTTCGAACTGGCTCATTTCATTTCCAATGCCTTCAAGTTCAACATAGAACTCATCCAATCCGTTTTCGTATGCTTTATTAAAAATATTTTCAAAATTCATCATTCCTGATTTCCCCAAAACTTTACGATCTTTTATATGAAGAATAGGGAATCTATCAGGATATTTTGCGAAATATTCAAGCGGATCATTTGCCCCCATAACAGTCCAGTAAACATCCATTTCAAAAAATACCAGGCCAGGGTCGGTGCCATTAATAAATAGATCGTAAATAACATCACCTGCATTCCTTCGTCTTCGAACGTTTGTATCTGCAGCTTCGCCTTCTTTTACTATTCGCCGAAATTCACCGGCATGGTTATGATAACCCCATTTAATATTGGCGTCTTTTGCAATTTCTCCGGCTTTATTAAATACTTCACAAACAAGGGCTGCATCGTCATGGTTTTCAACTGTTGGCATCCCTGGCTGAACTAATGACGTTACCCCAAATTTAACATGATCTTCAACTGTTTGTTTCCAGAAATCATTGATCTCGGCCATATTCTCTTTTGTGTACTTTCTTGCAGGAGGATTCACATGCGAACCAGTAATTTTTAATCCTGCATCTTCGGCCAATTTCCGGTAATCAGCTACTTCAATATCGCCCATTTTTCTGTTGCGATAACCAGCCAATTCAATAGTATTGTAACCAATTTCTGCAATTTTTTTCAATCCATTGGGAACATCCGCTGTTAGTTCCCTGCCCACCGAATAAATTTGCAGCCCAATATTTTTATTTGCAGCAAAACCTTTTGATGCCAAGGCTGGAGACATCGATCCCCCCACCATTCCACCAACAGTAATTAATCCTAATTTTTTGAGAAATTCTCTTTTTGTTTCCATAATTATTTATTTAATCAGTCAATTTATAATAAAGAATAAGGTTTTCTATATTCATATGAATTTAAACGGTGGCTGGCAGCCTCATTATCATCGCCAAAACTTAAGGTTGCCGGATTCCACTTAACCGGACGTCCAAGCTCAGTTGCTATATTACCCAGGCAACATAAAGTATTTGTGCTACAACCAACTTCAACGGGGGCAATAGGATCTTTTCTTGAACGAACAGAATCTATAAAATTCTGCATATGTGGAGAACTGATTTCAAAACTAAGCCCTTCTCTTTGTACAGGGCGTTGCGCTGACTGCAATCTTCGCTGTGCTCTTTCCTCAGCTCTTATTCTTCTTTCTTCTGCTGTCATTATACGTGGTCTCCTACCGGCCAAATCCTCAGGAACCAGTGAAGGATCGGAGCATGCGAGGTAACCGCGGGCAACTTCAATCCAGCCATCAGTTCCTATAAATTTAATTCCCTGAGCAGTTGCATGGTCATCAAGATAAGGCTGCTCTGACATTTCTATACCATTTAAATATTTAAAAGTCATATACTCTTGTCCATTATAACCTTTAGGAATAATTTCTGCTGGTCCTGAACCGTCCATTCCTATTGCTGCTTGAGCAATGTCAAACATATGAGCTCCCCAATCTGCCGTATAACCGTTACCAGTTTCAAGGTACCAGCGCCATGCACCCCAAAGTTTTTCTCTTTCTTCAGGATCCAATGAAATTGGCGGACACAGATCCGGATGATAATGAATGTTAGAATCATTTAATGGCCCCAACCATAAATTAAAATTTAAATTTCCGGGAATTGATTCTTCCAGCAAATCCAGTGGTTTTGGTGGATCACCTACTTTTGCATAAATTTTTTCAATATGTCCAATTTTACCTGTCTGTACAAGTTCTATGGCTTTTTGAAATTCTCCACTGGATCTTTGCTGACTTCCCACCTGAACAACCATTTTATTATCCCGGGCCACTCTAACCATAGTTAATCCTTCCTGAATGGTAAATGCAAGTGGCTTTTGTACATAAACGTCTTTTCCTGCCTGCATTGCATGAACTGATTGTAAAGCATGCCAATGATCAGGAGTAACTACTTCAACTGCATCAATATCCTTACGCTCAAGCAATTCTTCATATTGTTCATACGTATCGCAACGAGGAGAAAGACCCGCATTCTCCTGCCACGCCTCAACCCGTTTTTTAAATCGAACCTGTTTCATACTATCAACATCGCAACAAGCTACAACCTGAACACCAGGCACACTACTAAATCCTGAAAAATCGGAAAGTGCCTGCCGTCCACAACCAATATACCCAAGTACTACACGGTCGCTTGGCGCAATCTTTAACCCATTAATTGACCAACTCGGTAAAACGGTAAGCCCGGTTAATCCCAAAGCTGATAATCCCAAAAATTTTCTACGGTTTAATTGATTATTGGCATTTTTTTTCATGAAAGTAAGTTTTTAGTTTTTCGAATTAGGTTGAGAATTAAATTTAGATTGCTTTTAGCCCTTAAGGTTTAATTGTTATTTTACTAAATGTTTCGAAAATAGTGTTTTAGATTTTATTTTAAAGATACTAGCCTTTATGAAATTTAATTATTAATTCAGGGGATAAGATAAAAATAACTACAAAGTAAGTAATGAATTACACGTGAACACCGGGAATATTATTCCAGTCTTTTGTTAGATAATAAAATAATATGAACAACGCCGTTTAAACATTAAAAAATCCTGAAACAGCTATTTTTGCCTCTTCCAGTGTTTTATAATTTACCAGGTGCAAATCGCGGCAGCCTGCAATCATCGCCGACAAATTTTTATCCGATTCCGGTCGGAACAAGCACAACACTCTTTTGCCTGTTTCAATAGCCCGGCCAATTTCGTAACCAACACCCATCGAAACGCTTGTAACTTCGGCAACCAAAACATCCGAAGATTGTAACCATTCTAAATCGCGATCGTGAATATATTTATCACTTGAACCATCGTCTCCCACATTTGTTAAATTCGGGTCACCAATGTGTTCGGTTAATACTTCACCAAAAATTTTTAAATATTCAATTATTTGTAAATAGAGTGCTGCGTCTTCACGCCCTCCACGGATTGAACCGGCAAAATATATTTTCATTTTTTTTATTGAAGATACAAAAATGAAAAAAATTATGGCGTTTTTCAAAGCACTTTTGAAAACAAAGATTTAAAAAACTTTTTTCAACTTGATTTTTTTATGAAATTATTAGCTATGTTGAACCTCAAAAATAACGACCAAATAAATTAGCTAAAAGAAAATTGTTGCCAAGTCAATTACCTGCTTTTGTTCGGGGAGTTATTTCAGGGCCTTTGTTTATTGTAAGTATTTTATTTTGGTTGAACTGGATAACAAAAAGAAAAGCAAAAAAAAAGGAAGCTTAAAAAACCTCCTTTTTCAATAATATTTTTTAGAGCTATTTCCTCGAAATAATTATTCCCGGCTCGAAATATCCTGCATATGCAGTTACAGAATTCAATTCATCAATTGCTTTTTTAATTCCTTTATCATCGTTTATTGCTGCACGAATTGCTCCTTTTTGATAGTAGTAACGTGAAACAATTTCGTCTTCCAACAATTCGCTAATTTCTTGTTTAAACTCTTTTAAATCTTTATCGAGATTTGGTTCCAACTTTGCTTTTAATGCTTCAAATTCTGCTTCGGCCAGTCCAAAATATTTTTCGCGTTTGGCGAATTTAATTAGTTTTTCCAATTCATTTTTCGACTGTGAATCATACACAAAATCTTTTTCCTTTAAATAAGCTGAAAATTGGTTGTAGATTTCGTCTGAAACCACAAAATCTTCAGGTTCGGCAATCGATTCATTTTCGTTTGAAAATTTAGTGGCAAAATCAAAAATCATAAATTTTGTAATCATTGCAATTCCAAGGTTGCTAAGTTCGTCGCCTACAATTTTAATGTCGGGGACCACTCCCCCACCATCGTAAACTTTACGGCCTTTTTTAGTTGTAAATTCGGTAATCAGCGAGTCGGGAATGTGCCCCACACTTCCATCTTCGTTTCGATGTTCGTAATCGAGTGCCTGAATACAGCGACCACTTGGAATGTAATACTTTGCGGTAGTTACTTTTAATTTTGTGTTGTAACTTAAATCGCGGGTAGTTTGCACCAATCCTTTTCCAAAAGTTCGCGAGCCAACTACAACGCCACGGTCTAAATCCTGAATTGCACCTGCAACAATTTCCGATGCCGAAGCAGAACCTCGGTTTGTTAAAACTGCTATTTTAATTGTGGTGTCAATCGGGTTTGCAGTTGCTTTATAAACCTTGTCCCACTGTTTTACTTTTCCTTTTGTGCTCACAATCTCTTCTCCCTTTGGTACGAACATATTTACAATTTTTACGGCTTCCATTAACAAACCACCAGGGTTTGAACGTAAATCCAAAACAAGCGATTCCGGGTTATTTTCTTTTAATTCCAAAAAAGCTTTCTGAACTTCATTGCTACAATTGGCCGTAAAATTCGACAAACGAATGTATGCGGTGTTGTTTTCCAACATCCCATAATAAGGAACCGCATCGATAGAAATTTTTTCCCGGACCACATCAACCTCATAAGGTTTTTTTGCGCCGGGACGTTGCAATTTTATTTTTACCGTTTTGTTTGCTGGCCCTTTTAAAAGACTGCTAACATCCTCGGTACTCAAGTCTTTTGTCGATTTCCCCGAAACCTCGAGGATAATGTCGCCGGCTTTTAAACCAAATTTTTGCGCCGGAAACCCTTCATAAGGTTCAGCAATTACAATTGTATTTTTTTGCTTACTTATTAATGCACCAATACCAGCATATTCGCCGGTGGTCATAAAACGAAAGTCTTCAATTTGGTCTTCCGAAATATAATTGGTATAAGGATCGAGTGATCCTAACATTTTATCGATACTGGTTTTTACCAACTTGTTGGGATTTACATCATCAACATAAAACATGTTCAGCTCCCTGAACAAAGTATGATAAATATCGAGATTTTTTGCTACTTCAAAATTTTTCTGATCTCGTGTGAAACTGTAAAAGCTTAATCCAACAATTGTTATTATTGTTAACCCTATCCAAATTTTCTTTTTCATGTGTTTTTAATTGTTTGTTTTTAACGGCAATCCTTCAGCTTACGGAGAACTCGCAAAAGATTCATCCTCCCATGTCCGTCAGCCGCCGATTCTCGTTTCATCATTCTATTTTTTATTCTGAGTTTATAAAGTTCAGAAAATCGTTTTCAAAATTAATTGCCAAAAATATAAATCTTACCCATATATGTATTTAAATACAACGAAGTATTACGTTAAAATATATTAATACCAGTTATTTAACAAAAACTAAACCATACAAATTGTTCATGAATAAAGTGTTTAAGTTAAATGAAGTTAATATTAATAGTTGATTAAACCTGCCTTAGAGAAGGCAGTCAAAGCATCAGTCATAAGAAAACAATAAGTAATTAATTTAAAAATTGAAATCATGAAAACTAGAGTTTTAAGTATTTTGATGGTGGCAGCAATTTTTCTTTCAATAGCGGCAATTGCACAACCAGGTACCGACAGAAATCAACGGAACCAAAACGGGCCGGTCAAAAAAGAAATGATGATGAAACGTAAAGCGATTCAAAATAACAATCGTCAAAATTTTTTTACAGAAGAGCAAAAAGAGGCGATGAAAACCATTCATTTAGAGACCGCGAAGCAAATGAAACCATTAAAAAATGAATTAGGCGAATTGCAGGCCAGGCAAGAAACATTAACAACTGCAAATGATGCAGACTTAAAAGCCATCAATAAAAATATTGATAAAATGGCTGAAGTAAAAGCTGAAGTTGCAAAAATTGTTGCAAAACAACATCAGGATTTTAGGGCCATGTTAAGCGACGAACAGTTGATAAAATTCGATAATTTTAAAAAGAAAGGTAGAGTAGGAGAAAATAAAGATTTCATAAAACATGGTATGAAAAGGGGGGTAAAAACTCCATTTAGTCGTGGGGTTTAGTTAGTTTAGTTAGATTTTAAAAGCCGGTAAGTTTTTACCGGCTTTTTTTGTACCTTATTTTACCGAAGAAATTCCGGCGTTTAACGAAAAAACTTTTGGTTTCAATAATCATTCTAATAATTTGCAAACTAATCTTTTGCCAAATAAAACGAAAAATAGAAAATTATGAAACAGAAAATTTTAGCATTAGCATCCCTCTTTTTAATCGTAGCTTTTTCAAGCTCGTGCATTTTTATAGGGCCATCAATTAAGGGAAATGGGAAAGTAGTTGAAGAAAAAAGGAAAGCAGGGAAATTTGATGAAATAAAGGTAAGCAGAGGAATGAATGTTTACATTTCGCAGGGCGACGAAACAAAAATTGTTGTTAAAGCCGACGAAAATTTGTTAGATTTAATTGAAACAGAAGTTGAAGGCCGGGTTCTTAAAGTAACAACAAATCAGAATATCAGAAGGGCCACTTCAAAAAAAGTGTTTATTACGGTTCCTAAATTGGAAAGTATTCGTTCGGCTGCCGGGAGTAATGTTTTTTCTGAAACAGTAATTGAATGCGAAAATATGGAAGTGCACAGTTCGGCGGGCAGCAATATAAAGTTGGAATTAACAGCCAAAGATCTGAACGTAAGTGCATCAGCCGGTTCGAATATAAAACTTGAAGGAACAGCGAAAAGTTTTATTGGGAAAGCATCGGCTGGGGCAAACATTAAGGCTGAAGGATTAAAAACAAACGACTGCGAAGTTCGAGTTTCAAGTGGCTCAAATATTTGGATTACTGTAAAAGGCGATTTTGAGGCTCACGCAAGTAGCGGAGGCAATATTTTTTATTATGGAAATCCGGATCATTTAAATGTTGAGAATTCTTCCGGAGGGAACATCATAAAAAAATGATAAGACTGTAACTTTCAACCTTTTCAAGCGTCTTTCTAATTAATCATTATAAAAACTTTAAAATGAAAACATTCAAAAAACTATTCATATTTATTTTCGTAGCGATAACAGGTTTTGGTACTACTGTTTATGCCGGCAACAGCGACAAAACCGAAATCCGAAAAGTTAAAAAATTTAATGCCATTAAAGTTTCAGCAGGAATAGATTTATACTTAACCATGGGAAACTCGGAAGAGGTGAAAATTGTTGCTGACAATGATATTATTGATGAATTAATTACCGACGTAAAAGACGGTACACTTCGAATTTATATGAAAAAAACCAATTGGTTCAGTTGGGGTTTTAATAAATCGCGAAAAGCATTCGTTTCGGTAAAAGAATTAAATAGAATTGTAGCATCTTCGGGTTCTGATGTAAGATCAGAAAACACATTGAAAGGTGAAAACCTGGAGGTGAAAACCAGTAGTGGAAGCGATGTAGTTTTGGATGTTATTTACAAAAATTTTTCGCTCGACTCCAGTAGCGGCTCAGATGCAAAAGTTTCTGGAAAAGTTAAAACTTTCGAGGCCGAAGCAAGCAGTGGCAGCGATATAAAAGCACAAAACCTGGAATCTGGAATTTGCAGAGTAAAAGCCAGTAGTGGTTCAGATGCAAGCGTAAATGTTTCAGATGAATTGTATGCAAAAGCCAGTAGTGGAGCAGACATTCGTTATTATGGAAATCCAACAATTAAAGAAATCGACGAGTCGAGTGGTGGCGACGTTACCAAAAAAAAATAACACATCCCCATAATTTTGTAAAAATCTTATTGAGGACAAAAAATACTAAACAGACATACTAAAACAGAAAGGCGGAGTTTCCGCCTTTTTTGTTTTACATCTGTTTTTGCAATATAAAAACTATTTTTACGCCTTGTAAAAATTGAAAGAATGACAATTGCGCAATTCAAAATTTTTATAATTTCATTTGTGTATTTTACCGGGGGGCTTCTGTTTTCTGTTAAGGGACAGGAATCCTGGCCGTTGAATTTTTTGCCGGGGCTTGCCCAATCTTCAATATTAAATCCCGCTGTTCAAAATAAAACCGATAAACTGGTAATTGGGCTGCCTGTCGTTTCGGGAATACATTTCGATTGGGACGCAAATATTAACCTCAATTCTCTTTCGTCAAATAATTTTAAAACTTACGATGTGGGGGCATTTTATAATTCCATAGAAAAAACCGGCGACGGCAGTTTTTCGGGAAATATATCAATGTTTTACGCCAGTTTAAAAATCGACGACTGGAATTTTACAATTTCTTTATCCGACAGGGTAAATGCTACTACAAAATTCGATAGCGATATTGTAAAACTGATCCGCGATGGCATCAATAATTACTACGGCGCCAACGAAAATGTCGGTTCTGCAAAGTTTGATTTTTTATATTACAGAGAACTGGCTTTTGGTTTTTCAAAAAAAATCTGGAAACAAATGGATGTTGGGATCCGTCCGAAAATTTATTTTGGAAAATTTTATTTCGAAACCCATAATACAAATCTTTTATTTGAAACAGATACAGAAAACCGTGAATTACTCCTAAAACCAGAGGGTTCGTTTACGCTTTCTGCACCTGTTATTTACAATTCTGGGGCAGATAAAAATTTTATTAATTTTTCAGCCAACGTTTTACCGGGCGACTATTTTTTTAATTTACGGAATTTGGGTTTAGCCGTTGATCTGGGGATAGTTTTTCGGCCAAACAAACATTACGAATTTTCGGCCAGTGTTCGTGATATTGGATTTATTGGATTTAAACACAATACTTTTAATGTTGATTTTACCGACCCCATTCGTTATAATGAAAACAATTTGTACCAATCGGTCAATTTCGAAGAAAGCCATTATCTAGAACCCCGAGAAGCTTTAAAGGCTTTAGGCGATTCAGTGTCGTATATTATTTCTGTCGAAAATGCTAATATTAGGACATTCACATCAATTCCTGTTAATATTAATTTTTCAGGAAAATACAATTTTTCCAAAACATTATCGGGAGGCTTCTCTAACCAATTTTTTTACTTAGCAGAAAATTCCATAAACCAATTTTCAGGGTTTGTGCATTCTTCAATTAAAGACAAATTTGAAGTAGCCGGAAGTTTGACTCTTTATAATTTTTCAAAATTTTTAGTCGGTTTTGGGGGCAGTTATTCAACAAGTTTTTCCCAAATTTATTTTTCAAGCAACAATATTTTAGGAATTTTTCAAGCAACTACAACAAAAAATTTAAATTTGTGTTTTGGTATTAACTTATTATTTACAACCAAAAACTATTAATTTTATCGCTAATGAATTTATTTATCATTTTATATTTGGTTGGGTTTGTGCGCACTCTGTTTGTTATCGGCATAATCTATTTTGGGATTCGGATAATTTCAAGGTATATTCTTCCACTGTTAGTTGAAAAAGGGGTGAAGAATATGCAGCAGAAAATGAACGATCAACAAAAACAGAATCAACGCAATTCGCGTACCGAGGGAGATGTTACCATTGAACATGACAAAAAAAACAATCCTAACCACAAAAATAATCAGGGAGATTATATTGATTTTGAAGAAGTCGATTAGCTGATTTTTTAGTATTAATCCGAACTGTGATTAGCTACATCGTAAAAAACAGAGGTGTAATATTTATAATTACGGATAAGTGCATATAAATTAAAGTTATGTGCAAGGTTGAAGAATGCGATAGCACCATACTTAAATTTAAATAGACCTAATGAATTTATAAGTTATTTACAATGGAAGAGCTAATTACTTTAAAGCAAAAGCAAGAATGGCGTGAGATTTATAAACAGAAAAGGTACTTAGCTAATTTATCGATTATTAGTCTTAAAATAAGACTTGAGGAGATTTTGTCAAATTTATTAAACTTTTCAAAAAATGGAGAACCTTTCTTTGACCAAACTATAAAAATGAAAGGCTTAATTGAGAGGTATATTCATGTAGACGAAGAAATGAATCAAAGAGAAATCTACGAATCTTCAATAAAGAATCCGGGTAAATATTTGAATAAATACACTAATGTAGAAAATGCAATCAAAGCTTGGGACAACAGGAAACTTACTGAAGGAAAACACCTTGTTAAATTTGGTAAAAAGGAACACCTCTGTCAAATGAAAGAAAATGGTAACATAAGGATTAACCCAGCTTCTTTTTATAATGATTCATCATTGAATAAGGCTGTCCAAGATGATGAATTATCGCAGACGACTATGCTACCTAAAGGCACAAAAATAAAAAGGCAAAATAGTAATAGTGAATTTGAAGAAATAAAAGGAGTTCAAAATTTGTCGATGACAAATAAATATACGACGAACTTTTATGTTTATTGCATGTCTACAATTTATCAACACCGACTATTTGATGATTTTAATGCAAATGCTTGTCTTTTAATTTACAATGAAAAAATATTCCTAGATAAATTTCTAAGAATTTTAAAAAATTATTATTCTGAGTGGCAACTTAAATCAGAAAACATTAAATATTACGACCCATTTTTTCCAAAGCCTCCTTTGGATATACCATTTAACAAGCATTTCAGATATTGGTATCAAAGTGAATATCGAATTTCTTTTAAACCTAAAAATCCAGCAGATAACTTGGATTATATTGATTTAGAGATTGGTTCTCTTAATAATTGCTCGGAATTAATCCTTTTATAAATGATAGGTTTACAAATAAAATGATAAGATAAACCCAGTGTATAACAAAAACTATGCGCAAGGTGAAATAAATAGTTGTAACAATTAAATTGTAGATGAAACGTAAGAAGAGAATAACGAAAACAATCGTAAGTCAATCTGGAATGTCAACATTTGAGAAAGATTTGCCTTTTCCTTACGTATATTACCCTGGCTTTTATGGAGCATACTTTGCTTTTGGAGAAAATGAAAATTCAATTCCATATTTCTGTTCATGCTCAAAAAAGTCGATTGAAAATTACATCGAATTCAGACTAAAGTTTAAGGATAGATTAAATAGTGCCCAGTCCAAAAATTATATTTTATCAAGCGCTCATTTTCCACAAGTTGTGGTTGACAAATTAATGCAAGAGAACCTTTCAGAACACCAATCAATTCTTGCTGCATTAGACTTTAAAGAAAGCATCTGTCATGAATGCTGTAAAGTGACACCACAATTTGGATACTGTAATCCAATGTATGGTGGTGTGTTTGAACAAAATTATGGATGGTATATTAATAAACAATCTTTTGAATTTGGCGTAAAACCTGTCAGTTTTCAGATTCTTGAGAATGAATGTCCTGATGAATTATTTGAAAATGTCGAGATTGACAAGAAAAGCTTTTTAGAAAAATATAGCCAGATTGAAGAAACAGAACTGATATTGCTTAAAGCACGAGATAGTGTATATCAAAAAGAGACTAGAAAAATTAGGAATATTATAGAAAATGAGACTCGTGTAAAATTCGGTTTCAAAAAGGTTGGTGAGGCATGGGCTAATGAGACTTTACTTTATCAAATCATTTCTCAATTATATCAAGACAAAAAAATCTACCATCATTATCGTCCGGAATTTTTGGAATTTCTTGAATTAGATGTTTATATTCCAGTATTGAAATTAGGTTTTGAGTATCAGGGAATCCAGCACTTTGAATCAGTTGATCATTGGGGTGGAAAAAGTGCCTTGAAAAGAGTCAAAGAAAGAGATGCAAGAAAAAAGCATTTATGTGAGAAGTACGGGATTAGGTTAATTTATTGTTTTTATTATGAAGAGTTGACTAAATCACTGATAAAGAATAAGATTAATGAAAACCCAGCGCATAAAAATGTATAAAAATAATAGCCGAGAAAGTAGTAAATTCAAGGGGTATAACCAGCTTCAACTTTCTTGTAACTTGACAGGAAAGTGCCACGCAGTCGGCTACTATTCTTATACTCACCGTTGAGGATTTTTTATTTATTTGAAAAGACTTTCAACATTGATGAGAAATAGCTTATCGATTCATCTAATTCCATAAAAAGAAAAATGATAGAAATCTCTGTTTCTTGTAAAAAGAAAGGGCTCACTTCATAATTCGGGTTGGTTTTGTTTTTAAGCATAAATTTTAGCA
>JABGRN010000093.1 GCA_018648265.1 Prolixibacteraceae bacterium
ATTTTTTATCTTTATATTTATTGTAAACGTTAACAACTGTGGGATTTTCCCTTCGACATGGCCCGCACCATGCTGCCCAGAAATCGAGCAAAACCAATTTTCCAGCAGTATCTGAAAGTTTCATAACACTGCCATCAGCGGAGTCACCTGTTAATTCAGGTGCTTTGTTCCCAATGCTGATTCCTATTTTTTGTTGTGCAAGCGACATTCCGGTTCCGAGAAATACAATTGCTACAATTAAAACCAATTTTTTCATAACTAATACTCTTTTTTATTTTAAAAATTCAAAAATATAAAATTCAATAAATAAGTAACGATTAATAAAGCGCGAAAGTTTATAAAATTTTGGGAAAGTACAAAATTGGCATGGAAATCAGGATCTTGAAATCCTTGCTCCAATTTTATTTAATCGCATATCGATATTTTCATAACCTCGATCTATTTGTTCAATATTGTCAATCCTACTTTTTCCTTTTGCCGACATGGCAGCTATTAGCAGGGCAATTCCAGCCCGTATATCAGGTGAAGTCATTTTTGTGGCCCGCAAACAATGTCCCCGGTCTAATCCAATTACAGTTGCCCGGTGCGGGTCGCATAAAATAATCTGTGCTCCCATATCAATAAGTTTATCTACAAAAAACAGCCGGCTTTCAAACATTTTTTGGTGAATCAAAACGCTGCCTTTTGCCTGTGTCGCAACCACAAGGAATACACTTAATAGATCTGGTGTAAGCCCGGGCCATGGCGAATCAGAAATTGTCATTATCGAGCCATCGATATAAGATTCTATTTCATAATGGTCGGTGTTTTTAATTATCAGGTCATCTTCATTTTGTTCAACATTTATGCCTAATCGTTGAAAAGAAGCTGGAATGATCCCCAAATGTTCTATACCTACATTTTTGATGGTAATTTCGGAATTGGTCATGGCGGCAAGGCCAATAAAACTGCCCACTTCAATCATGTCGGGTAAAATACGGTGCGAACATCCTTTAAGCGAGCTAACTCCCTGGACATGAAGTAGATTAGACCCAATTCCTGAAATTTTTGCACCCATCGAAACAAGCATTTTGCATAGTTGTTGAATGTAAGGTTCGCAGGCAGCATTGTAAATTGTTGTTGTGCCCTCGGCCAAAACTGCCGCCATAACAATGTTTGCAGTCCCGGTAACCGATGCTTCGTCGAGCTGCATGTATGTCCCTTTTAATTTGGGTGCTGAAATAGAAAACCAATGATTATTAACATCGTAATTAAATGTGGCCCCCAGTTTTTGAAATCCGATAAAATGCGTGTCTAACCTGCGCCGGCCAATTTTATCGCCTCCGGGTTGTGGAATAAAACCTTCTTTGAAACGTGCAAGCAGTGGCCCAATAATCATAATTGATCCACGCAGGCTTACTGCCTGTTTTGCAAACTCCGGCGTTTTCAGATATTCGATATTGATTTTTGCGGCGTTAAGAATGTACTTCCCTTTTTTTACCCGTTTAACCTGAACCCCAATCCCCTTTAATATTTCGATTAGTTTTAGTACATCACTTATTTCTGGAATATTTTCTATAAAAATATCATGTTGGGTTAAAAGCGTAGCGCAAATAATTTGAAGTGCCTCGTTTTTTGCTCCCTGGGGCTCAAGATTTCCTTTTAATTTGTACCCGCCTTCAATGTGGAAAGTTGACATTTGAAAAGGATAAAAAAATTAATACCTCTTATTCGATTTATTCTGCGTGTTCTTTTTCTTTTTTTGTTTGTTTAACAGATTTTTAGTTTCTGTTAGTTGTAATTTTTCATCTACTTTTATTTTTCCTTCCGACAAAACTGCCAAATCCATAAAAATCTTTTTATCTTCTACTGCATCTTTATTCCATGCCAAATAAGATTTTTTCATGTGGTTGGCAAGCATTTCGGTTAAGATCTCTTTTTCTTCACCCACTAATTCCGGGGCTTTTTTAATCATCTTCTCCATTATTAACCCATAATGCTTAAACTTTATCTTGTTTTGGTTGTATGGAACCTGCTTTGGTTTTTCGCTTAGAATTTCGGGCGAAGGTAACTCGTAAGGGTAATCAATATCCAATTTAAAATCTGTCATTATGGCTAAATGATCCCACAGTTTATGTTTGAATTCTGCAACATCTCTAAGGTATGGATACAAATTCCCCATAACATCAATTACTGCTTGTGCCGATTTGTTCCTCTTTTCTTTGTCCTCGATGGTTAACAGGTAGTCAACCATTTTTTGGATATTTCTCCCATACTCAGGTAAGGGAAGCTTTTTTCTTTGTGAATTATAATCCATTTAATGAAATAATATAGATATAAATAATTAATAATCAGGTAATAAAATGAGTTAGTCGGAGAAGTTAATTTTTAGCAAAACTAATTAATTCTTCTCAATACACAATTTTTTTTCCATTTTGTTCGCCAGCTAAATATCAGCTTATTATTTTTAGTTTGGCAAATTTAAGCAACAGTTGTTTTTGTCCGGTATTTTGAAAAAATATTGTTGCTTTAAAATTTGGGGCTATTCCTTCAATTTTCAGAACTTTCCCTTTGCCAAACCGTTGATGTTCAATCATCATCCCCGATTGAATTTTATCAGGCTTGTCGCTTTGAAATTTTGCCTTTAAGTTTTCCGATTCTTTTAGCTTAACGAGTTTTTTACCAAAAATGTTCTGCGGGTCCCGATTTTTAAACGACGAAAGTGGTGTACGCCCTGTAAATTGCCGTGCTTGTTTTTCGGAGGTTAATATATTTTTATCAAAGTTTTTATTTAATAAATTGTTGATGTTGGGTTCATCTAAATATTTTTCATCCAAATCATTAAGAAACCGACTGGGTGAACAAAAGTCCAGTTTTCCCCAGCGGTAACGTTGATTTGCATACGAAAACCAGGCATTTTCTTTAGCCCGTGTCAGCGCCACATAAAATAATCTGCGTTCTTCTTCTATTGCTTCAGGCGTTTCTTTTTCCTGCGACTGGGCCGAAGGGAAAAGTTTTTCCTCTAAACCTACCACAAAAACATTTTTAAATTCCAAACCCTTGGCCGAGTGGATTGTCATTAAAGTAACTTTATCGCGGTTTTCATCTTTATCGTTGTCCTGGTCGGTGAGGAGTGCCACATCTTCGAGGTAGTTTTCCAGTTTGTCGGGGCGCCCTTCCTCTTTGGCATTGATACTAAATTCCTGGATACCATTGAGTAATTCCTGGATATTTTCGTGACGGCTTATTCCTTCAGGTGATTTATCGTTGTACAGGTTTTTTAAAATACCGGTTTGTTCGGCAATAATTTTAGCTGATTCGTAAGCCTCGTTTTCCAAAATAATTGTATTGAATTTCTGAATCAGTTTACTAAAATTGAGAATTTTGCTTATTGTTCCCTTATTTAAATTTGCCGGGTTTTTAACATGAATATCAGTAATTATTCTCCAAATTGAAGTTTCAGAATTTACAGCTTCTGTTTCTAGTTTTGTAAGTGTGGTTTGTCCAATCCCGCGTGCCGGAAAGTTAATTATCCTTTTCAGGGCTTCGTTATCCGATGGGTTAATAAGAATCCTGAAATAGGCCAACAAATCTTTTATTTCTTTTCGCTGATAGAAACTTAAACCTCCATATATTTTGTATAAAATATTCCTTTTTCGCAAGGCCTCTTCAAAAATCCTCGATTGTGCATTGGTCCGGTACAAAATGGCGTAATCTAAATTTTTATAATGGTCCCTCAATTGGGTTTCAACAATTTCCTGGGCTACTAAAAAACCTTCTTCGTTGTCTGTTAAAGCCGACATAATTTTTATCGGTTTCCCTTTTTCTTTTTCAGAAAAAACAGTTTTAGGGATTTGCCTTTTATTTTTAGCAATTATGCTGTTTGCGGCATTTACAATAGTTTGCGTCGATCGATAGTTTTGTTCCAGTTTAAATACTTTATGTTTTGGGTAATCGTTTTTAAAATTGAGGATATTTTCGATGCGGGCGCCACGGAACGAATAAATACTTTGAGCATCGTCGCCAACCACACAAATATTTTTGTGAATATCAGCCAGTTTTTTTACAATTAAATATTGCGAATAATTTGTGTCCTGGTATTCGTCAACCAAAACATAATCGAAGCGTGTTTGGTAATTTGAAAGGATTTCAGGATGATCGCGAAAAAGCATGTTGGTTTTAAGCAGCAGATCATCAAAATCCATTGCTCCCGAAAGAAAACATCTTTTAGCGTATTCCCGGTAAATTTCTGCAATACCGGGCATTCTCATATTTTTATCAACACTTCTGATTTCTGTATTTTCAGCATAACTGCCCGGAGTAATTAAATTGTTTTTTGCCATCGAAATACGACTGGCAACTACTCCCGGTTTGTAGGTTTTATCGTCTAACTGAAAATTTTTAATGATTGTTTTTATCAGGCTTTTACTGTCGGCACTATCGTAAATAGTGTAATTTGATGGGTATCCCAATGTTTTATGTTCTGTACGAAGAATCCTTGAAAAAATGGAGTGGAACGTTCCCATCCAAAGGTAACGGGCAGTATTTTCGCCGACAACCGATGAAATCCTTTCTTTCATTTCGCGGGCTGCTTTATTGGTAAATGTAAGTGCTAAAATGCTTGAAGGCCTGGCACCTTGTTTTAATAAATGAGCAATCCGGTACGTTAAAACACGCGTTTTTCCCGAACCGGCACCGGCAATTACCAACGCTGGTCCTTCGGTTGTCAGCACTGCTTCCTTTTGAGTATTATTTAAATCTTTGAGGTAATCGAACACATTAAAAATTATTATCGTTAAAAAAACAAAAGTAAAAGTTGTTCAATTAATCAAGAATTTTTGTGGCAGCATTTATCAACAAAATTTAAGATTGTTTGAAATTAAACATTCAAACCCTATTTTTATGGTTGACCAGACAATTAAATAAAAATTATACGTTAATATTGTAGCTCAAAGAACATTGTGTTTATGAAGAGAAAAAGTAGTTTGTACATTTTAGGTTTTTTGTTGTTTTTTTTGAATTCAACAGTTTTAATGGCACAAATATTTGCCCCCGGCTCAATCGATACCGACGAGACCAATTACCCGGTATTTACAGAAACCGATAGTATATTTATTTTTTGCACCGACAACGAAGTAGCTGAAATTGGTGCTTTACAAGTTCAAACCCAGCTTGAGGGGACAAAAACATTTCTTTGGGAAAATTACAATAACGAAACTGCCACTTTCGATTTTTATTTTTCTGAAAGTTCCGAAGGGCAGGAATCAAATATTACGGGCCTGGCAAATGGATGTTACCGGGCAACAGTTTCACTTGGCGACACAACAGAAGTGTACCGTGCATGGGTTTTTAATAATTGGATAGCGGCAAGTGCAAGTGTTGCTAATTCGGATTGCGAATCGTTTAAACTGGTTGGTACATTTTTATCGGCGGGAATGAAATATTACGATTTGGAGGACAATAGCGAATTGGAAGTTTTTAAAGATATGAGGGTGCAGTGGAAAGATGGTCAGGTAATTGTGGCTAGCGTGCTGAGCCCACAAATTTATGGTCCACCAACAAAAGATACCGAATATACTTTCCGTGTTTACGACCGTTTTGGGTGCGAGTTTACAACCGATGTTACCTACGAATCGATAGTTACCAAAGCATTTTTTTCAGTAGATCCGCCAGAAGGCGAAGCACCTTTAACGGTGACTTTTAACAATCAGTCGGAAAATGGTGATCCCGACCAGTACGAATGGTTTTTCTTCCGCGATTTAGATGATATTAAAAGGGAAGCTGAAACTACACAGGAACCAATCGATAGTATAATGATTGTTGCTTTTGATGAAAACCCTGTTTATACTTTTGAAAACTCAGGTACTTATATGGTAAAACTCGTTTCAAAAAAGGTATCGGAGTTCCACACTTGTGTCGATACATTTTATCTCGAAGATTATATTATTGCCGACTCTTCGTTTGTGGCAGTACCCAATGTTTTTACACCCAATGGCGATGGAACCAACGATCTGTTTGTAATTAATTTCTGGTCGATGCAAAGTATTGAAATTACTATTTTTAACCGTTGGGGAAGGAGGATTCATTATTGGGAGCACGATGATATCAGGGGATTTGAAAATACCTGGTCGGAAACTGTTTGGGATGGCCGTTTAATGGGGGGGCGCTTTGCCAGCCCCGGAGTTTATTATTACAATGTTGTGGGTGTTGGCCGCGATGGTGAACAACGTCGGGCACACGGGTTTTTCCACCTTTTCAGGGATAAAGATTGACTAGGGCGGGTAATTTTGAATTTGGGTTCTCTTTATTCAAAATTTAAATTCTCGCTAAAAATATTTTCTAATAGTTTATTGATTTTTATACCTCGGCAATTGGTGGGAACAAATTATATTTTTCTCCAAATTGCCCAAGGAACTCAACACTAAAAGCACGGAACGTATAACTTACCGGAAGAAGAATAACTGCTCCAACGAATGGAATTGCCATCAACAACAGGCCAATGCAACAAGTAATAAGTGCAAAAAGCACGACTGTTATTACAACTGCAATGCCCAGTACAAAAATAAACAATCCGTAAATTATAAAGGTAAAAAAGTGTCGGCCAAACAGTGTTAAAAAATTTGCCCATCCACGAATTACTCCAACTCGTTGTTTGTACATTATCGGAACTACAAAATCTTTCAGAAAAAGCGAGTGATATCCAAAAATAATAATCAGCCCAATAAACATAAATATCATAGTTGTTATGGACCAAAAAACGGCGATGTCGGGAAAATCTCCGTAGTAGAGGTTTTTTGAGGTGGTAAAACAATAAACCAGAAAAACAATAAATGCAGCGCATACAAACCATCCAACAAAAAAATTCCAAACAAAAAGAGAATTCCCTTCCTTACCGTATTCTCTCCACGGAAAACTGATGTCCTGTTTATTGTTGACAACGTTGTGTAAGAACATAAATTTTCCACGAGAACTTAACCAGGTAATTACGGTAATTAAAATAAACAAGAAAATTACGCCCAGAATTATCAGATTAAACCAAATTGGGTTATCGAGTAACCAATTATGTGCTGTTTCCGGGAAACTGAAAAATTCATCCCAGTCGGCTTTGCCTTTTCCCGAACTGTTTCCTCCGCTACCTCCATTACAATCAGTGAATCCGGCGAGCCAGGCCGTAAATCCTACACGAATCCATTTATTTATATCGAAGGGTTGAAACAGGGCTTTTTTCATTCGGTTCCAACCATTTGAAAGTGGGCCACTATAACTAATATACATGGTAGTAGTTTTTAGTTTTATTCAAGTTACGAAAAAATGGAATTAACGTTGCACTTATGTAAAACTTAAAATAAATTGATGTATTTGTTTTGCCGGGATCAGGAAAAGAAAGTTGTGTATGAATAATAATATTAAATTTCCAGCCCCGAACTAAAAACCACCGTCGCCCCTTGATATTCAAAAATAGTATTCCAGAACTGTTCTGACAGGTTTACTTTTTCGTCGTTTTCTGAGGTTCGGGTTGATATAATATGGATTTCGAATTCGCTTAAATCGGGCAGGGCAGGGCCACTTTTAGCAAGTGTTTGTAAAGTACTTTCAGGATCGCTCATCATTTTTTCGATGCGGTTTTTCCATCCCGGTCCGTAAAAACTAAACTGCTGGCTGTTTTCAAGCATGTCGGAATAAACGATGAGGTATTTTTGGTCGGCATCACTTTTTTTCATTTTTAAAAGTTCGCGGGTAACTTTCTGGTAAATTTTAGATGCATCGGTTCCCCAGTTTGCTGAGTTTAATATTTCTGAGAAAGAACTCTCCAGTTTGACGTAAAATTTTTCTACTTCGTCTTTTCTATTAAGTGGATTTTCGCCCATTAAACCTGTCTTCCCTTTTTTAATCATAACGGTTTTCGATTTCGAATCGGAAACTTCGTTTATCAGCGAAAGTTTTATTTCGCCTCCCGAAAATCCACCGGTTTCTTTTTCCAGGTTCATTAATTTTAAAAACTTTGGCAAGTTCTCAGCAACAAAATTATCATCCTTAAAGCGCTCGTCGCTTACATCGATTAAAACACATATTTGAGTAGTTTTTGAAACTTGTTCAGTGCATGATGTAACAAAAAGAACAAGTGCAAAAAAAAGAAATGCCTTACTTTTAAAGATCATATTTTAAGTTTTTGTTTTTAAAAAGTATCTCAAATTTTTTACATAAACATATCAATCCTGGGGGTAAGAGGGGAGTGGATCAAAATATTGCTGAAGATCTTTTACCATTTCTCCCCAGGCTTTTGGTTGCTTATGGTTGTTACGGAAAGTAAGGTTAGTGTCGCGGTAATTAAAAATAGCTTCCTTAAAGTGGTTGTTTATTTTTCGTTCCATACCCTGGCAAAATGCCAAAATTTTAGTGTAGTTTCCGGTAACTTCAGTTTTTTTACTGTTTAATTGTTGAAGCCTGTTTTTTAGTATTTCAGTATTTTTTGAATATTCCTTTTGAATTAGTTTACGTTCTGAATCAAACTGTTCTTTTTCGGTGGCCCGTTTGTCGCTTAGCACTTTTTGCGACACGATAAACGATTCTTCTTCTTTGTGGAATTTTTTATAAACTTCCGAGAATTCGTTACTATCGTCGTGGGCAAAAAATGAGGCAACAGTACCAACTAAAAAAAGAATAATCCCAATTGTAAAAAATGTCCATTGGTCGAGTGCGAGCTGCCCCTCGGGGACACCCAGTTCGGCCAGGTAATTGGTGCGAAGCAATGCTGTAAAATAACTAATTGCTGACACCGTTAAAAGCAGTACGATAAAAACATACGGATAAATTGCACGTTCTTTTACCTGTTTTAAGATTTTGCCGGCAGCGTGTGCTAGAAATGGAAGTGTGATAACCAAAACACCCGCCATAATTAGTGTTAACAGAGGAGTTTCCCTGAAAGAAACAAAAACCTGGTTGTTGAGCGGGAACTCCGCTATCCCGATGGCAAAAAGCAGTAATACATACGCCCAATATGGTTTAAACTGAATGTTTAATTCTTGTCGCTTGTGTTTGCCTGAAACTGCTTCCCAACGATTATTTATTTTGTCGAAACGTTTTTTTGCTACCTGGAAATGTGGTGTGTTTTCAATGTCCTTTATCGAATCGAGATGGACAACGTTTAATTCTTCCAGTTTCCTGTCGCGGGTTTCCTCTGTTTCTTTTACAAGGATTTGAATTTTTTCTTCGCTCAGCTTATTTAACTCCCCGGTAATTGCCTTAAAATTTTTTTCCTGCAGATCGTCGAGGACTTGTTTGCCATTTTGATACAGGGTTTCTATTTCAGCCTGGTACCTACTTCTTATTTCATGTTCTACCGGTGTGGTAAAATTGTCGTCAACCGATGGTAAATTACGCTTTCCGTCTTCTTCACCCTTTTCTTTGCTTCGTTTTAATTGTTGAAGTTGATTTTCCGCAAGTTTATTTTCGAAGGTAAACTGATATTCATTCAGAAAATTTTCTGCTTCCATGGTTTTTGTTTTTCGTTTAGTATTTTGTAAAACGATAATCTTATTTGCAAAGTATTTAACCCAGTGAAATAATGCCACTTAATTCGTTGATTTGACTTCTGCAACCGATGAAATGTTGCTGAGGTTCGATAAAAGTTAGATTGCTAATGTAATTGGCAGTTAAAAGGTCTATTAATTATTTCCGAATTTTAATAGTGAATACCGATTTTAGAATACCGAAGTATCCGGATAACATCACAAATCAGTTTCCGTTAATCGATATTCAGCATTCAATTTTATTTAAAATGCAGGCATAGCCAAAAGAACATGACCAGCAAAGCAGGCGTTTTTTTTGAAGATAAATAAACTTTTCTTTTTTACTTTATAAATAATTTAAACCGGGAAGATTAAAAGCAACATGCGAAACTTTATAATTTTTTGTGGGGTGGTATGTACAATTTAGAGGAATTTTATCGATGCTGATTTTTATTATTTATTAACGTATATTTGTGAATCTAAAAAAAATGATTGTAGAATGACGCATTTAAAAGTTGGAGGTAAAGCTCCATTATTCGAAGGTTTAAATCAAAATAACGATATCGTAAACCTGAATAATTTTACAGGGAAGAAACTGATATTATATTTTTACCCGAAAGATAATACTCCGGGTTGTACAGCAGAATCGTGCAATTTAAACGAAAATTACGATGCTTGGCTCAATAGAGGTTTTGAAGTAGTTGGCGTCAGCCCCGATAGTGTTTTATCGCACCAAAAATTCGTAAATAAATTTGCTTTGAAATTTAACTTAATTGCGGACACCGAAAAAGAAATTTTACAAGCTTATGGTGTGTGGGGAGAAAAAAATATGTACGGAAGAAAATATATGGGTGTTATGAGAACTACTTTTGTTATAGATGAAAACGGAATAATTATGGATATTTTTGAAAAAGTTCAAACCAAAGATCACACCAATCAAATAATAAAATCTTTAAATATTTAACCTGAACAAAACATGACAAAAGAAGAAAAAAGCAAAATGAATAATGAGAAACTGAAAGCCCTTCAGTTGACCATGGACAAAATTGACAAGAGTTATGGAAAAGGTTCGATAATGCGCATGGGCGACAAGCCTATCGACGATGTCCCGGCAATCTCTTCCGGTTCAATCGCCCTTGATGTTGCAATGGGGGTAGGTGGTTTTCCGAAAGGCAGGGTTGTAGAAATTTACGGTCCCGAATCATCAGGTAAAACAACGCTGGCAATTCATGCAATAGCCGAAGCACAAAAAGCCGGTGGCATTGCAGCTATTATTGATGCAGAACATGCTTTCGACCCGTATTATGCAAAAAAATTGGGTGTAAATATCGATGAATTATTGATTTCTCAACCGGATAACGGCGAACAGGCACTTGAAATAGTTGACAACCTGATTCGTTCGGGGGCACTCGATATTGTTGTTATCGATTCGGTGGCAGCACTAACGCCAAAAGCTGAACTTGAAGGAGAAATGGGCGATTCGAGAATGGGATTGCAAGCCCGTTTAATGTCGCAGGCTTTGCGTAAACTTACCGGAAACATCAGCAAAACAAAAACCTGTTGCGTGTTTATTAACCAGTTACGCGAAAAAATAGGGGTGATGTTTGGAAACCCCGAAACTACTACCGGTGGAAATGCGCTAAAATTTTATGCGTCGGTACGATTGGATATCCGTCGGATTGGGCAAATTAAAGATGGCGACGAAGTACAGGGAATAAATGTCCGTGTGAAAGTGGTGAAAAACAAAGTGGCACCACCATTTAGAAAAGCTGAATTTGATATTATTTATGGCGAAGGGATTTCAAAATCGGGGGAAATTATCGATTTGGGGGTTCAATTTAATATAATTAAGAAAAGTGGTTCGTGGTTTAGTTATGGCGAAACAAGGCTGGGGCAGGGCCGCGAAACAGTGCGTAAATTAATTATCGACAACCCCGAATTGGCTCTGGAAATGGAAACAAAAATTCTGGAAGCAATTACAGGTAAAACAACGATAGAGTAACAATAGAAAATAAAATTGGCAGAGTGTACTGGATGAACGGCTTCTGTTGTTTCATCCAGTTTTTTTTATAACCTTTTTAAAAAAATATAAATGAAAGTTTTAAAGTTTGGCGGTACTTCGGTCGGATCTGCCGAAAACATAAAACGGATCAGCGAAATTGTTAAAAATCAGAACGATGACGTAATTGTTGTGGTGTCGGCATTGGGAGGAATAACTGACAAAATATTAAACGCTGCCCAACTTGCATCTACCGGGGCTGGGGATTTTCATTCAGGCTTAAAAGAAATTAAAGAAATACATTCGGTAGTTCTCCAATCACTTTTTAATGGTTCGGGTTCAATCGAATATATTGTCGATGAATTATTAAATGAACTGGAACAAATTTTAACCGGAATTACTTTGGTAGGCGAGTTAACGGTAAAAACCCTCGATAGGATTGCCGGGATTGGCGAACGGATTTCGTCGCATATTTTGGCTCAGTACATTCCGCATGCTACTAGAAAAGATGCTGCCGATTTTATTCAAACCGATAGTAATTTTGGAAAAGCAGGGGTTGATTTTGAAGTAACCAACAGCGAAATAAAACGGGCATTTTTAAATTTTAAAGGAATAGCAGTTGTTCCCGGTTTTATTTCAAAAAATGAAAAAGGCGAATTTACAACTCTTGGAAGGGGAGGATCTGATTATACGGCTGCAATAATTTCTGCCGCACTTGAAGTTGATGCATTAGAAATCTGGACTGATGTCAACGGTTTTATGACCGCCGATCCCCGGATAATTAGTAAAGCTTATACAATTCCGGAGCTGACTTATTCAGAAGCAATGGAACTTTCGCATTTTGGTGCAAAGGTAATTTACCCGCCCACAATTCTACCTGTGTACAAAATGGGAATCCCTATTCAAATAAAAAATACATTTAATCCCGAAAATGCAGGCACACGAATTTCACGCGGTACGGAAAACGGTAAAGAACGGCCGATTAAAGGTATTTCATCCATTTCCGGAATTACACTTCTTACTTTGCAGGGAATCGGAATGGTTGGTGTTACCGGTATTTCTATGCGGCTTTTTTCAGCACTGGCAAGCGTAAATGTGAATGTTATCCTTATTTCACAAGCATCTTCTGAAAATTCGATAAGTGTTGCTATCGAAGAACACGCACTCGATCTGGCCGAAAATGCTATAAAAATCGAATTTGAAAAAGAAATTGTCGGAGGGCAAATCAATAAAATTGAAATTGAAGGTAGCCTTTCGATTGTGGCAATTGTTGGCGAAAATATGAAACACACAACAGGGATTGCCGGTAAATTATTTTCTACAATCGGGAAAAACGGGGTGAATATTATTGCCATTGCACAGGGAGCTTCGGAATTAAATATTTCGTGGGTAGTAAAAAACGAGGAGCTGCGAAAAACCCTGAATGTAGTACACGAATCGTTTTTCCTTTCCGAAAATGCGGAGATGAACGTTTTTCTGATGGGAATTGGGACTGTTGGTGGTAATCTGCTCCAACAATTATTAAAGCAGCAGGAAAAATTATTAAAAGAAAAGCACCTTAATATAAAACTTACAGGGCTTGCTAATTCAAAAAGAATGTTGTTCGATCGCGAAGGGATCGAAATAGCTTCATTTAAAGAAGATCTCGACATTTCAGAAAAAGAATCGAGTTTAAACGGTTTTGTGCGCGAAATGAAAAAGATGAATATTTATAATTCGGTATTTGTCGATTGTACCGCTTCAGACGATGTTGCTTTATTTTACAAGGAAATTCTTAGTTCGAACATTTCAATTGTCACTGCCAACAAAGTTGCGGCATCTTCAACATTTGAAAATTATTCAGAATTAAAAAAGATAGCTAAACGAAAAGGTGTTAAATTTTTATTTGAAACCAACGTTGGAGCAGGACTGCCAATAATTAATACTTTAAATGATTTGGTAAATTCGGGCGATAAAATTTTAAAAATTGAAGCTGTTTTATCAGGAACACTCAACTATATTTTTAATACCATTTCAGAAGAAATTCCTTTAAGCCAAACCATTAAAATGGCGAAAGAAGAAGGTTATTCTGAACCCGATCCACGAGTTGATTTAAGCGGGATCGACGTGGCACGTAAAATTTTAATCCTTGCCCGTGAATCAGGTTATCCGGTAGAAATGAGCGACATTAAAATAAACAAGTTTGTACCCGATACTTTTTTTACCGGTTCGCTGGAAAATTTTTGGGACAAAATTTCTGAGCTCGACAAAGATTTTGAACAAAACAGGAAACAACTGGAGATGGAAAATAAAAAGTGGCGTTTTGTTGCCCGTTTCGAAAATGGATCTGCAGAAGCTGGATTGCAGATTGTAGATTCCAGGCATCCCTTTTACGATTTAGAAGGAAGCAACAACCTGGTTATGTACACAACCGAACGTTACCAGGAATTCCCGATGCTGATAAAAGGTTATGGTGCCGGCGCTTCTGTTACGGCAGCCGGGGTTTTTGCCGATATAATTAAAGTGTCAAATATTTAATACATGAAACATATTATTATTTTAGGAGATGGGATGTCGGACGAACCACTGGCAGATTATGGTGGAAAAACGCCACTTCAAATGGCAAAAAAACCTCACATCGACTGGCTGGCTAAAAATGGCCAATCCGGCCGTTTAATAACGGTTCCCGATTCAATGCCACCGGGAAGCGAAATTGCCAACATGGCGGTTTTGGGTTACGATGTGGAAAAAGTATTTGAGGGCAGGGGAGTACTTGAAGCAGCCAGCATGGGCATTGAATTGCAACGCGGTGACTTGGGTTTACGCTGTAATTTAATTACCATCGAAAATGAAAAGATAAAAAATCATTCTGCCGGGCATATTTCCAATGAAGAGGCTTTGGAACTAATTCAGTTTTTAAATAAAAAGCTGGGAAACGAAAAAGTTAAATTTCATCCGGGTGTTTCGTACCGACATTTGCTGGTTGTGAAAAACGGTTCAAAAAATATTTTATGCACTCCTCCTCACGATGTTATGGGGACACCTTTTCAGGATGTATTGATAAAATCAAATTCAGAAGAAGCAGATAAAACCAAAAATTTACTTAACGATTTAATTCTTCAGTCGCAAGAGTTATTACAGAATCATCCGGTAAACCTAAAAAGAAAAAATGAAGGAAAAGACCCTGCAAGTAGTATCTGGCCATGGTCGCCGGGATATAAACCTACTATGCCAACCTTAAATGAAATGTATGGAATAAAAAGTTCAGCTGTTATTTCGGCAGTGGATTTAATTCACGGAATTGGTGTTTATGCTGGAATGAAAGTAATTCATGTTGAAGGTGCAACAGGTTTATACAATACCAATTACGAGGGAAAAGCAAAAGCAGCAGTTGAAGCATTAAAAGAAAACGATTTCGTTTATTTGCACATCGAAGCCAGCGACGAAGCAGGTCACGAAGGCAATGTTGAGTTAAAAACAAAAACAATCGAATATCTCGATAATCGTGTTGTAAAATATATTCTCGAAGAAACCAATAAGTTTAGTGAAGAGGTTGCAATTGCAATCCTTCCCGACCACCCAACACCATGTGCTATAAAAACACACACGCGCGAACCAGTCCCTTTTATCATTTATAAGCAGAATAAAAAGCCCGATGAGGTTGAAATTTATGATGAATTTAGTGTTGAAAAAGGTTCTTTTGGTTTATTAAAAGGCGACGAATTTATGAAGGTTTTTTTGGGAAATAGGCTTTTGTAATTGGTTAGAATATTTAGAGATGCCCTTTAGTATTTGAATTGTTATATTTCCAAAAATCGTTACTAAAACTTTAATGTTTACGGATTTGTATTTTTAATCTGGTGCTGTTTTTTGCAAGATGTTACTTTTGCATTGTTTTAAAAGCTTCAAAATATTGAAATTGTTAACACAAAACATGATTATAATATTAGGGTAAGTTTTATTAGGCAATAAAAGATAAAAAATTTGCGAATGAAATATTACAGTACAAATAAAAATACATTACCCGTTTCTTTAAAGGAAGCGGTTATTAAGGGTCTGGCTCCGGATAAGGGACTTTTTATGCCAGAGAAGATTGAAAAATTTGATCCTTCTTTTTTTGAAAATATCCAAAACCTGACTTTTCAGGAAATTGCCTTTGAAGTTGCCAAAAAGTTTTTTGGTAAAGATGTCGGGGAAACTGAACTTAAAGAGATTGTTTTCGAAACATTACAATTCGATTGTCCGGTAGTTCAGGTAACAGGGAACATTTTTTCGCTGGAACTTTTTCATGGGCCGACTTTGGCTTTTAAAGATGTTGGTGCCCGATTTATGGCAAGGCTGCTTAACTATTTTTTAGGTGAGGACGAAAAACAAGTGAATGTTTTGGTAGCTACTTCGGGAGACACCGGTAGCGCTGTTGCCAACGGCTTTTTGGGAGTAGAAGGAATTCATGTTTATGTACTTTATCCTAAAGGAAAAGTAAGTAAAATACAGGAGGCACAGTTTACAACCCTTGGGCAAAATATTACAGCCATTGAAATAAACGGTACTTTCGACGATTGCCAGCATTTGGTAAAAACTGCTTTTTCCGATCCTGAATTAAATCAAAGCTTGAAATTAACTTCTGCCAATTCAATAAATGTGGCCCGCTTTATACCACAATCTTTTTATTATTTTAATGCCTATGCCCGTTTAAAAGAAATGGACGTACTAAAACAAAAAGAACTTGTTGTTTCAGTTCCAAGCGGAAACTTTGGAAATTTAACGGCTGGTCTTTTTGCCCGTGAAATGGGTTTGCCCATAAAACAATTTATTGCTGCCAACAACTCAAACGATGTTGTATTTGAATATCTTAAAACCGGGGAATATAAACCACGCAAATCAGAAGAAACAATTGCCAATGCCATGGATGTTGGAGATCCCAGCAATTTTGCCAGGGTTCTTGATTTATACGCACATTCGCACAAAACAATCTCTAAAATAATTAAAGGATATCGTTATCCTGACCATAAAATTAAAGAAGTGCTTAAAACAGTTTTCGAGAAAACCGGTTATTTATGCGATCCTCACGGTGCTTGTGGATATCAGGCTTTAAATGAATTCCTGGGTAAAAACCAAATTGGAATTTTCTTCGAAACAGCACATCCGGCAAAATTTACAGAAACCGTTGAAGGAATTATTGGAAAAGGAAATGTTCCACTTCCCGAAAAATTAGCTGAATTTATGAAAGGGGAAAAACGAAGTGTATTAATGGAAAATGAATTTAAACTATTTAAAAATTTCCTGCTCAATAATTAGAATGAAAGATTTTTTAAACAATGTTATTAAACAAACGTTATTTTTGTAAAACAATGAAAATCAAAAAATTGAATTTGAAAATTTTGTAAGTACAAATACAAAAAAATGAACGTTTTGTAAAATAAAACGTTAACCAGCTAAACCCGGTAGGTATTTCTACGTATAGTATTTTAAAATTCTATGTTATTTTTGAAAAATTATATTGGATTAATGCATTGTTAATCCATTTTTGACATATCTGAATCAAATTTAATATTTTAATGAGGCAACTTAAAATAACCAAACAAGTCACTAACCGCGATACTTTGTCGCTGGATAAGTACTTGCACGAAATTGGTAAAGTTGAGTTATTGACTGCGGAAAAGGAAGTTGAGCTTGCCAAAAGAATAAAAAAAGGAGACCAACAGGCACTTGATACATTAATAAAGGGCAATCTGCGTTTTGTTGTTTCTGTATCAAAACAATACCAAAATCAGGGTTTAAGTTTGCCCGATTTAATTAATGAAGGCAATTTAGGGTTAATAAAAGCCGCCGATCGGTTTGATGAAACGAGGGGGTTTAAATTTATTTCGTACGCTGTTTGGTGGATCCGGCAATCAATATTACAAGCCCTTGCCGAACAGTCAAGGATTGTCCGTTTGCCATTAAATAAAATTGGTTCAATAAATAAAATTAATAAAGCATTTAGTAAACTTGAGCAACAATACCAGCGCGAACCAACGATCGACGAAGTTGCCAAGTTAATGGAAACCCGGCCGGAAATGATTGAAGATTCGATGAATTTTTCAAGTATCCATGTTTCGATGGACGCCCCTTTAAGAAACGAAGAAGCAAATAACATGTACGATGTTATGCTTAACGACGATTCGCCAAGTCCCGATAACCAGTTGATAAATAGCTCGTTACGAAAAGAAATTGAACGTTCGTTATCGACACTTGGTGAAAGGGAAGCAGAAATCCTTCGTTGTTATTTTGGATTAAACGGTAACCACCCCCACACTCTTGAAGAAATTGGGGACGAATTTGGATTAACACGCGAACGCGTCTGTCAAATAAAAGAAAAAGCAATAAAAAAATTAAAAAATCAATACCGGAACAGGTTGCTAAAATCATATCTCGGAAAATAATCGTAAAAGAATGAAACGACTGATCGCCCCTTCTATCCTGGCAGCCGATTTTAACCACCTTGGAAAAGCAATCGAAATGATTAATCAAAGTAAAGCTGATTATATTCATTTTGACGTAATGGACGGGGTTTTTGTCCCCAATATTTCGTTTGGGCTACCGGTAATCGAAAGTGTTGGTAAAATTGCGCAAAAACCGCTTGACGTACATTTAATGATAGTTGAACCCGATAAATTTGTAGAACACTTTGTTAAAGCAGGTGCCTCAATTTTAACGGTTCATTACGAAGCTTGCCAGCATCTTCACCGCACAATCCAGCATATCAAAAATCAGGGAATTAAAGCTAGTGTTTGTTTAAACCCACACACCCCGATTTCGGTTTTGGAAGATATTATTCCTGATTTGGATATGGTATTGTTGATGTCGGTGAACCCCGGGTTTGGAGGCCAGCAATTTATTCAAAACACCTACAAAAAAGTATCTCAGCTTAAAAAACTGATCGAAAAATACAATCCCGATTGTTTGATTGAAGTAGATGGCGGGGTAAATTTCGAAACCGGGAAATTACTTTTCGAAGCCGGGGCAAATGTTTTGGTTGCAGGAAGTTTTGTTTTTAATTCAGAAAATCCTGTGGATACCATTAGCAAATTAAAATCGGTCTGAATTTAAATCTACTTTTTTACATAAATCTGGATTGGCCTCAAATGTCGATTGTGACATTCCGCGCAAAATGCATTCAGCAGAACAAGAGGAACAATTGTGTTGTTCAGTAATGGTGTCGTTTTTAGAACCTACATTTTTTCTGATTTTTTTCTTGCTGAATTTTTGAATTATTTTCATAATTGCGACGGTAACTGCCGAACCAATTATTATATATGTAATAATTTCCTGGATCATATTTTATAAAAATAAATTTCCAATATTGAACACAATAAATGCAGCAATCCATGCCAGCGCGGTAGTGTAAAAAACAGTAAAAAGTGCCCATTTCCACGATCCCGATTCGTTTTTAATGGTGGCAATAACTCCAATGCAGGGAAAATAGATAAGTACAAAAATCAAAAAAGCCAGTGCCGCAGGTGTCGTAAAAATCTTTTGCCCTTTCCGTTTACCTGTTTCGTGGTATTCGTTTTTCAATTTCTGCTGGAGGTTTACGGTATTTTCATCCTCCGAACTTTGGTATAAAACAGCCATTGTACTAACAACAATTTCTTTTGCCGGCAGCCCAACAATTAAACTGATACTCATTTTCCAATCGAAACCAAGTGGCCGCATCACTGGTTCAATAAATTTTCCAAATTTCCCCAAATACGAATTAATCAATAAATCCGACTCCAGTTGCTGGTTCAATTCAGTAATTTTCCCCTGTTTTTCTGTTTCATCTAAAAATGAATCCTGGTTTACCTGTTCAATTTTAGTTAGTAACTGATCGGATTTTTTCGTTTCGCGTGGAAAATAACCTAATGCCCAGATTATTACAGCACTAAGTAAAATTATTGTCCCGATTTTTTTTATGTAGTGCTGGGTTTTGTCCCACATGTGATATAAAATATTTCGTATTGTTGGCAAGCGATAAGTGGGCAGCTCCATCACAAAAGGGGTTTCTTTATTTTTGAATACCGTTTTATTTAGAATTTGTGCAGTTATAAATGCAAATACAATTCCTGTCAAATAAATTCCTATTAAATAAAGGACCTGATATTCATGAAAAAATGCAGAAATAATCAGGATATAAACCGGTAGTCTTGCACTGCACGACATAAAAGGGATAATTAACATTGTTAATAAACGATCGCCCCTGTTTCGCATCGAACGTGTTGCTAAAATAGCTGGCACATTACAACCAAATCCCATAATTAAAGGGATAAAAGATCTTCCGTGCAATCCAAAACGGTGCATAATTTTGTCCATGATAAATGCAGCACGTGCCATATATCCTGTGGCTTCGAGCAAGGATATAAAAAAGAAAAGTATGATTATGTTTGGCAAAAAAACCAGTACACTGCCGGTTCCGCTAATTACTCCGTTTACCAGTAAATCTTTTAACATCCCTTCAGGTAATAATCCTGAAATAAAGTTGCTTAACGCACTTACACCTAAATCTATCCAATCCATTGGATAGGCACCCAGTTTGAAAGTGGTGTAAAACATAATAAACAATATGGCCGTAAAAAGGGGAAATCCCAGAAATCTGTTTGTAAGTAATTTGTCAATTTTATCGGAACGCGTTTTTTTAGTCTTATTTGGATCTTTGTATGTTTCTTTTAGTGCCCCTGTAATAAAACCATATTTGGCATCGGTAATTATCGTCTCACTATCTTCGTTTTCCAGCCCTTCAATTTTATTGATTTCTTTTGAAGTAGTTTGCTGAATTTCATTAAAATTTGGATAAGCCGAAAGCAGGTCGATAACCTGTTTGTCTTTTTCGAGTAATTTTGTGGCCAGGAACCGGGACGAAATATTATCGGTTAATGGTTTGTTTTCTACTATTTTCTGCCGGATCGTTTTAATAGATTCTTCCAGATCTTTTCCGTAATTTATATGAATGTGCCTCGAAATTTTGTCTCTTCCATCGAAAACCTCAATTACTTTATCAATCAGTTTTTCCAGGCCAATACCTTTTGAACTGATTGTTGGGATAAATGGGATACCAAGCAAGCGTGACAATTCATTAAAATTAAAATACAGTTTTTTTCGTTCCAGTTCGTCGTACATGTTAAGTGCAACAATTATGCGCAAATCCATATCGATAAGCTGGGTGGTCAGGAATAAATTTCTTTCGAGGCTTGTTGCATCGAGTACGTTAATTACAAGGTCAGGGGTTTGTTCGTATATAAATTTCCTTACAAAAATCTCCTCTTTCGAATAGGCGGTTAAACTGTATGTTCCGGGTAAATCGTAAAAATTAAATGTGTAGCCTTTGGTTTTAAAAGTGGCTTTTTTTATGTCAACCGTAACACCACTGTAATTTCCTACTTTTTCTTTTGATCCCGAAATAAAATTGAAGAGTGTGGTTTTGCCACAATTTGGATTCCCAACCAAGGCAATATTTATAATTTTTGTCCGCTCCGACTGATCGATTAGATTTATTTCCTGGTCGATAACACCTTTGTAATTTCCGTTTTTTGTTTGAATAAACTCATTTACCGGAACCACTTCTATTAAATCGGCTTCCGATTTCCGAAGCGATATATTGTAATTGAGGATTTTAAATTCGAAAGGCCCATTGAAGGGTGCATTTTTAATAACTTGTACTTCTTTCCCCTTTACAAACCCCATTTCAGAAATCCGCTTCCTGAAAGATCCATGCCCTAAAACCTTCGTAATTATTACCGATTCATTGTATTTAACTTCGCTTAACTTCAATTTTGCCTGACCCTTCTTTTGATTTAAATTAAATAAAAATAAGGGTACAAATATATTCACAATTCTATTTAATAAAAATAAAAAGTAAATCTTCTTTCAGATAATAATAAGTAGTTACTTTTGTGCGATTATTAATGCAAATGGACGAAGATATATTTTACGATAATATTCAGCAAGCACTTGAAAGTTTGCCCGATAACTTTAATATTCTTGAGGAAAGAATTGATATTGAAGTTCAGAAGAAATATTTTGAATTTGCAAACGAAGTCAGAAAAAGAAATATTTCTGATGAATATTTCGAAAGCAGGGAAGAATTATTTTCGGATGAAATAAGTGCTGAAAGAAAAAAAGAGATTTTGTCGGCAATTTCGGCTGTTGACGATGTTAAGGCATACCGTACCATTGAAAAATATGTTGAAAATGAAAGTTCAATTACTGAACTAAAACAATGGGCGATACTGGCAATGCAGGAAAGCCGAATGCTTTTACAAAGCTCGCTATTAGATGAACAACAAATATTTATTTCTACCGGTTTGGGTGGGAAAGGTCAGAAACTGCGCTATTTTGTGGTTTTTATAAACAAAGAAATCGACAAAATTTTAAATAAAACTCAGCGGAAACTGGTTAAAAACGAATTGATTTTTGCCTTAAATAAAAATGATGGGGTTTTTGAAACAATCGATTTTTTAGAGGGGTTTTCTACTGCCCTTGTGATACTTCCTATAAAAACCGATTTAAAATCGATTTTAAAAAGTGTTATTGAAGAATGTAACCAATATGGTAATTTTCTGAAAGAAGATATGGTCGTTACAAATGTTAAAGTACTTTCCAGATTAGAAATTGTTGAGCTGCTAAGTCATAATAAAAATAAAAATCCTGAAAGTTTTGGAGAATAGTATTAATATTAGCAAATAGCTGCAATCTGAAATTATAATATAAAATATATTGCGCTTGCTTCGCTAATCTGGGAAGGTTGTTTTGTTGAAATATTTTAACTGTTTTTATCAAAAATTATTATATTTGCACCGCTTAATTAATGGACCTGTAGCATAATGGATAGTGCACCTGATTACGGATCAGGAGGTTGGGGGTTCGAGTCCCTCCAGGTTCACGAAAGCAAAATGCAATTAATTGAAAACGAATACTTTAACGGTGTTCGTTTTTCTTTTTAGGAAACGATTTTGTTTTTAGCTGTTGTTTTGTTGATTTCTGGTATTGTCAAAATTACTTTTTTATATGAATTGCTTATTATTCTAATTGTTCTTCAAAATGCCACATAGCAAATTTTGACCTTACAATAGCCTCGTATCTATTTCGGGAGTTAATACCGATAATACAACTAAGAAGCAGACTGAACAAAGTGAAAGTTTGCGACATTTTGTTGTCAAATCGGTATAACAATTATCAAAGTATAAATCTGTCCGGCAATTGATTGATAAATCACAAAAAACAATACCAGAATTACAAATTGCTTAAAAAATAATAAGGAACAATTAAGGGCTTTTTTAAGAATATTATTTTTATCCTCAACAATATTTCATTAGATTTATCAAAACTAAATTTTCACTTAAACTTTTTCCATGGCACATAAAATTGTAACATTAAGTGCAATATTTTTATTTGCATTTGTTGGAAATGAATTGATTGCACAGGAAGCAGTTGTGGCGTCAGGTTATTTAAATATGCAATTTTATATTTATTGAAATAGTTCCAGAATATAAAACCCAAAAATGAAAAACTTACTACTCGCCACAGTTGCAGCAATAGTTTTTAC
>JABGRN010000154.1 GCA_018648265.1 Prolixibacteraceae bacterium
CTCTGAAAAACTCTGAAAATTTTGATGCGAAGGAGTTTTTAGAGATGCCCTTAATAAAATCGAAAAATAAGAGTTAATTAATTATTATCACCAAACGCAATACCACCTTATTTTAATATCTTCGTGGCATAAAACCTGGATCACTTTGTATTTTACCGATGAATAAAACAAGCATTTTTTTAATCATTTTAATTTTTAACTCATTTGCAATTATCGTAGCCGGACAAGATAATTTGGTAGCAAATGCTTTTCAGTTTTTTGATAATGGGAATTTTACTGAAGCTGAACCTATTTTTAAACGATTGCTCGACGAAAAGCCAGACCTCTTGATGTTAAATTATTACTATGGAGCGTGCCGGACTGAAAACGGTTTTTTTTCCGAAAAAGATTTAAATTACCTTCTGAAATCAAGCCAGGGTGAAACCCCGTTTAAAATCGACTATTATTATGCAATTCAATATCATTCAAGAAGTAACTGGGAAAAGGCATTAAAACATTACAATAAATTCAATATAAAAGCTTCTTTAACCGAAAAAATTGAATTAAAACTGGCTGAAAAAATCCAGCAGTGTTTCAACTCAGAGAATCCTTTTTTTGAAGTTGAGCCTATTCAACAAAAAGAGATTAAACCGCTTGATGAATTAGAAGAAGTTGTGAATGTTGATGAAGAACCAATCGAAATGGTTTTTGAAACTAAACTACCAGTAGAAAGCAGTGATACAATTATAATTTTGGATGGCTCAAAACTCGATTCAAGCTATGTACAAAATGAAACTCAGGACGGGATTCCAATTGAGTTCAGGGTTAACGAAAGGATTACCTATTTAAATACATCTCAATTTAAATCGGAAGAGGCTAAAGAATTATTTGAGAAAGGGAATTCAAATCAAAATGAATTGGATTATACGCTCAAAAAAGCTGATGAATTACGCCAACAATATCTTTTGTCCTTTGACGAAAGTGAAAAAAAAATAATTGGAGAAAAAATTCTGTCGTTCGAAAACGAATCGTATAAATTAAAAGATGAAATTACCCGGCAATTAATTCATGCAAGAACACTGGAAGTTGAATACTGGAAAAATGCAACTCAAAAAGAAGTTGAAGATTTTATCGCAGAGTTGGAAAAAATAGCCGGGCAAAAATCTGAAAACACCGAACCTGAAATATTAGCTGACACAATATTGTTGTTAGATCCTAAAATTTTATTTGAGAATACAGATATGGATAATCTGATTACCGAAAAAGCTGAAACTGATGAGTTGATTTATAAAATTCAGATAGGTGCTTTTAGCAGGGGCTTGCCAAACTACATCGACCGTTTGTTTAAAAAATTATCGCTGATCAGAAAAATTGAAAACTATACCGACGAAAACGGCGTTGTTGTTTATACAACAGGAAACCTGACTAACATGGCCGATGCACTAAAGATGCAAAACCAAATCAGGCAGGAAGGTATAGAAGATGCTTATGTTGTGCCGTATTTTAAAGGAAAAAGAATAACTTTGGATCGTGCAAAGGAAATTGCAGGAGAATTATGACATCGAAAGAAACAAAAAAGAAACCAACGGAAAATATTGATGAAGGTATTGCCAACGATAATTTCCTGATTTTACACAACGACGATGTGCATTCGTTTGATTATGTGATAAATGCACTAATCGATGTTTGTGAACACGGATATGAACAGGCCGCGCAATGCACATTAATTGTCCATTACAAGGGAAAATGTGATGTTAAAAAAGGAGGTTTCAAAATCTTAAAACCCCTGAAAGAAGCTTTAATTGAAAGAAAACTAAACGCTACAATAGACTAAAATGACGATACTTGCCATTGCTTTGTTGATTTTATTGGGACTTGTTTTGTTGCTCATTGAATTTGCCGTAATTCCAGGCGTGACAATCGCTGGGATTGGAGGTTTTTTATTGCTTGGTGCAAGTGTTTATATTGCCTTTGTTGATTTGGGAACAGGTGCAGGTTTTATCACTTTAACGATTGTAATGATTGCTTCCCCTTTAATGATTTATTACTTTTTTAAATCGAAAGCAGGAAAAAATATGATGCTTGAATCAAAGATCGACGGTAAAGTAGAAACCATTAGTAGCGAAAAAATTTCTGTTGGCGATATTGGAAAATCAATTGGCCGTTTAGCTCCATCTGGAAAAGCAAGGGTAAATGGCGAAGTAATCGAAGCTCATTCTACCGGATCGTTTATCGATCATAACACAGAAATTAAAGTCTTAAAAATACTTTCTAATAAAATTATTGTTGAACCTTTTAATAAATAAATAAAATGATTGAATCAATTGGTACAATGGGATTAGTAATAGGTGTAATTGTCCTACTATTTATTATCCTTTATTTTATCCCTATCGGATTATGGTTTTCGGCACTCGTTTCAGGAGTACGTATTTCGTTGTTACAACTGTTCTTAATGCGTTTCCGTAAGGTTCCACCAGGTGTAATTGTAAGAGCATTAATTGAAGGGACAAAGGCGGGGGTTCCGCTTCACCGCGATGATTTGGAAGCTCATTATCTTGCTGGTGGAAATGTTGCAAGAGTTGTACACGCGCTGGTTTCGGCAAATAAAGCAAATATCGAATTGTCGTTTAACATGGCAACTGCAATCGACCTTGCAGGGCGCGATGTTTTTGAAGCTGTTCAAATGTCGGTTAACCCAAAAGTGATTAACACGCCGCCAGTTACAGCAGTATCTAAAGATGGTATCCAGTTGATTGCAAAAGCCAGGGTTACAGTGAGGGCAAACATCAAACAATTGGTTGGTGGTGCAGGCGAAGAAACAGTTTTAGCGCGTGTTGGAGAAGGGATCGTATCGAGTATTGGATCGTCTCATTCGCATAAAGCAGTGCTTGAAAATCCTGATTTTATTTCTCGCGTTGTACTTGAAAAAGGGCTGGACGCCGGTACAGCATTCGAAATCCTTTCAATCGATATTGCCGACATCGATATTGGGAAAAACATTGGCGCTGTATTACAAATGGATCAGGCCGAAGCAGATAAAAATATTGCGCAGGCAAAAGCAGAAGAAAGACGTGCCATGGCAATTGCATTAGAACAGGAAAATAAGGCAAAAGCCCAGGAAATGAAAGCAAAAGTAATTGAGGCTGAAGCACAAGTGCCACTTGCAATCGCTGAGTCTTTCCGCAGCGGGAATCTTGGGATTATGGATTACATGAAATACAAAAATATTATGGCCGACACTTCAATGCGCGATTCTATTGCCGGAGAAGAAGGTGATACGAAGATGATATAATATTGGATTCCATAAAAAAAGCCTTTCAAGTAATTGAAAGGCTTTTTTTTGGTGTGCCGTGCATGGTAAATAACTAGGTGATGCAAGTTCACTATGG
>JABGRN010000094.1 GCA_018648265.1 Prolixibacteraceae bacterium
AGTATGCTGAGTAAAACGAAAGTATGCGACATTTGATTGTTAAATCGGTATAACTAACTAATAAGTATGCAAAATTGAGCCTGCTCTGAAAAGTCAGAACGCCCGTCATTTCGAGGATTTACCTAATTTTATTTGACATAAAAAGTGGATGGCCGAAATCCCAAAATACAATTAACAAATTTCAATTTTTAAATTTATCTTAAAGTCCTGTTTGTCAACAAACTAACGACCAATGATTTTTTCTGCTTCATCCTGCCCCTATCTTGCAGCCCAACGAAAAACAAATAATGCAATGATACTATAAAACAAGTTTGGGAACCACACAGCAACCACCGGGGGCGTTGTGCCGCTTATGGCAAAAACAGTGGACACCTGCATAAACAATATGTACGAAAAACTAAGTAATAACCCGAGCCCTAAATGCAGCCCTAGCCCGCCTTTTATTTTCCGCGATGCCAGGCCTGCACCAATTATGGTTAGAATAAATGCCGAAAATGGACCTGCAATCCTGCGGTGTTTTTCAATTTCCCATTCAATAGTATTTACACCACGCATTTTCATTTTATCAATTTCTCGTAATAATGCAGGTGTTTGAAATGTTTCCATCTCATTTTTAACTACTTTAAAATCTTCAGGCACCATATTTAAAGTTGTATCCATGTACAATCCTGTCTCAAATTCTTCGTGGGTTTCATAAATTTTCCTTTTCATATAATTATTTATGATCCACTTTTCTTTTTCTTTGTCCCATCGAACATTCTGAGCAGTTAATTTTTCAACTAGTTTAACACCCTCAAAACGTTCCATGGTGAAACGGTATCCAACATTACTTGCATTGATGCTTTGCATGTAAATATATACCCCTGGCTCAATTTGTTGATGAATGTTTCGTTCGGTAATCACTCGGTTGTTGTCGATGTATTTATGCCTGAATCCATTGAGTGTTTTATTTGCGGGCGGGATAATAAAGTTTCCAAGCGAATACGAAAGGATTGCCAGTATAAAAGCAGAAACCAAATATGGGCGCATTAATCTGTTGTACGATACACCGCTACTTAAAATGGCAATTATTTCGGTGTTGTATGCCATTTTTGAAGTGAAATAAATAACGGCAATAAATGTAAAAAGCGGGCTAAAAAGATTTGTAAAATAAGGGATAAAATTCATGTAATAATCAAAAACAATATCCCTTCCCGGAATATCTTTTGAAATAAACTCATCGAGATTTTCAGAAATATCGAAAACCACAGAAATGCTTATAATCAGTGCAATAGCATAAAAAAACGTACCAAGGAATTTTTTGGTAATATAAATATCTATGGTCCTGTACCACTTCATCGCTGTTACAATTTTTCTTTTAATTTAATTACCATTTCTTTTTTCCAATTCAAAAAACTTCCATCAATAATTTTCTGCCGTGCAGTTTTTACCAGCCATAAATAAAACGCCAGGTTGTGCTGGCTTGCAATCTGGGCACCGAGCATCTCTTTAGAAATTATTAAATGCCGAAGATATGCTTTTGAATACTGGTCAACAAAAGAAATCCCATTTTCGTCGATTGCCGAATGATCGTTTTCCCATTTTTTATTTCTGATATTAATGGTCCCTTCGCTGGTAAAAAGCATCCCATTCCTTCCGTTTCGGGTTGGCATTACACAATCAAACATATCAACACCGCGATCAATCGATTCCAAAATATTTACCGGGGTGCCGACCCCCATTAAATAGCGTGGCTTATTTAGTGGCAAATCGGCCGTAACGACCTCGGTCATTTCGTACATAATTTCTTCAGTCTCACCAACCGAAAGACCACCAATTGCATAACCGCCTGCATCGAAAGTTTTTACATGGTTAACCGCAATTTTCCGCAATTCGGCAAAAGTACTGCCTTGCACAATAGGAAACAAAGTTTGTTCATACCCATATTTTGATCCTGTTTTGTTAAATTGCACAAAACATCTATCGAGCCAGCGCTGTGTTAATTCCAGCGACTTTTTTGAATAATCAAAATCGGCATCGCCAGGTGTACATTCATCGAATGCCATTATAATGTCTGCACCAATAGAACGTTGGATATCAATCACCTTTTCGGGCGTAAACATGTGGTACGAACCATCGATGTGCGACTGGAAACGGGCACCCTCCTCACTTAATTTTCGGATATCGCCAAGCGAAAAAACCTGGTACCCGCCACTGTCGGTTAAAATTGGGCCTTCCCAGCGGTTAAATTTGTGCAGGCCACCCGCAGATTCAATAACCTGAATTCCGGGGCGTAAATATAAATGGTAAGTATTCCCTAAAATTATTTGTGCCTGGATATCTTCTGCAATATCTCGGGTATGGATCCCTTTGACTGAGCCCGCTGTCCCAACCGGCATAAAAATCGGGGTTTCTATTTTCCCGTGACCGGTTGTTAAAACACCTGCCCTTGCCCTCGAATCATCAGAAGTTGCAATTAATTCAAATTTCATTCCCCGTTTTTTAAGGGTTCAAATATAGCTATTATACTTTAATTGAAATGTTGGCCTTTCAAAGGAAACCTGTTAATTAATTCTAATAATATTAAATGCCAGTGCTGAATTTATCTTTTCAGTTTGTTTTGTTTCTTTTCATTTATACTGCTTTTGAATTTCATAAAATAGCAGATGAAATTCCCATTAAAACGTCTTCCGAATTTCTAATGGACAAGTCGTCTAAATGAAAAATACAATACCGTAATTTTAAAATTCAAAATCAACACAATCTTTAATTGAAAATGAAAATGATTTTAAAGTTATAAAAATTTTGAAATTGTAGCGAATGTTTCCACTTTTGAAGCTGCAAACCAATTTATTTTATTAAAATCATGGATGATTGAAACTGTTAAAAATACACTTTTAAATACTACCATTTTCGGGCTTTTTTTGCTCGTGGGTTTTGTTGCACTTTTTATACTGCGATTAATTTACCTTTTTGTTTTTACCGGAAAGATTTTGTTGCGCAGAAATAATAAGACGGTTGAAAAAAGCAACATCCCAATTTCATTATTGATGACAGTACGAAACGAAGAATCCAAATTAAAAGATAATCTTCCAAAGATCCTGGAAATTGAGAATAGTGAATTTGAAATAGTTGTCATCGACGATTTTTCGCATGACAGTTCACTTACTGTTTTGGGTTTGTTGAGAGAAAAAAATAAAAAACTAATTGTATCTTCATTAAGCCAGGAGACCCGTTTTTCAAATAAGCTGGCCCTAAACATAGCACTTAAAGCAGCAAAAAACGAATGGGCAATGGTTGTTCCGGTTTCGGTTTCTGATTTTGAAACTGACTGGCTTCCAACAATTACAGGGCATTTAGACAAAACGCAGATATTGATAAATTATTCAAACATAAAAAATACAGGGACAGTTTTTAACCACCTTTTCCGGATCGAAAGTTTTCTTCAACAAGTTAAAAGTAATGGGTTTGTTTTAAACGGGTTTCCTTTTGTTTATTCCGACGAAAATGTAGCCTTTAAAAAAGAGAAGTATTTTGAAATGGGCGGTTTTGGGCAAAAAATAAACGAACCTTTTGCCAATCTCGAATTACTCATAAATACTTTTATCAAAAAAAAATCGACTAAAATTTGTTTTAAAAAAGAAAGCGCAATCCACAAGAAAGAATTAGTTAATAAAACCGATTATTTTGAATTGCTAAAGAAGAGTTTCAGGATCGAGAAACACCTTTTTTTTTCAAAAAGAATTGTTTTGTTTATTGAAGAATTTACCCATTTGCTTTTCCTTCCTGCAATAATTTTGGTCATTGTTTTTCTCACTGAACTTTGGTTTATAATTGGCGTGCTTATTAGTTTAATAATCATTGCGCATTTGCTTATCATAAAAATCATATTAAATCGTTTGTGCGAACGTAAAATATTTATATCTTCGTTAGTTTACGGTTTAGTAATACCCTATTTTAAATTCTTTTACCGTTGGCATTTTAACCAAAAAAGCCGCAAACAAAAATGGAGGAGCAAAGTTTAAAACTATCGGAAAAAGCGCGTCAGGATTATTCGCTGGTCAAGTTGGCTATAGCAGGCGACGAAAAAGCTTTTGCACGATTATTAAGTCGCTACAAAGATTCCATCTATTTTATGCTCCTGAAAATGGTAAATAACCGAAGCGATGCAGAAGATTTAACGCTCGAAGCTTTCGGGAAAGCCTTTAAAAATATCCATCAATATTCGCCTACCTACGCTTTTAGTACCTGGCTTTTTAAAATCGCGTCGAATAATTGCATCGATTTTTTACGAAGGAAAAAAGGTGTGATTATTTCGTTAGAAAGCAATAACGATCAGGAAGTTAACAATGAGCAGGTTAAATTAAAATCGAAGGAACTCAATCCAGAGGAGCGCCTAATCAGGATGCAAAAAGCCATTTTGTTGCGGAGGGTTGTGCGGAGGTTAAAACCACGCTACCAGTCCCTTGTCGAATTGCGATATTTTCGCGAATTTTCGTACGAAGAAATTGCAAACGAATTGAGCCTACCACTTGGTACAGTAAAAGCCCAATTGTTCAGGGCGCGCGAAATGCTTTTTAAAATGATTGACAATTCTGAAATTGGTGAAAAAGATTAACCTTGTCGATGAAAATTGTCCTGAAATATTTTCCAAAATTAAATTCTGCACAAATTGAACTTTTTAAAAAGTTAGGACCTTTGTATGCCGAATGGAACGCTCAAATAAACGTAATCTCAAGGAAAGACTTTTCTGAATTGTACGAAAGGCATATTTTGCACTCGCTGTCAATTGCAAAATTTATTCAGTTTAATCCTGGTACAGCAGTTCTCGATGTTGGTACCGGTGGCGGTTTCCCGGGAATTCCACTGGCCATTTTCTTTCCTGAAGTTCAGTTTCATTTAGTAGATTCGATTGGCAAAAAAATAAAAGTTGTAAATGAAATTTCAAATTCGTTGGGGATTAAAAATGTAATCGCGGAACAGATCAGGGCCGAGCAATTAAATGGGAAATATGATTTTGTGGTTAGCCGGGCAGTTACCCAACTGCCCGAATTTGTTAAATGGGTAAGAAAAAATATTTCAGGCAAACAAAAAAATGCTATCCCCAACGGTATTCTTTATTTAAAAGGTGGCGAACTCGAAGCCGAAATTAAAACTTATGGAAAAAGGGTATTTGTCCAGGATTTATCGGAATATTTTGAAGAAGGGTTTTTTGAAACGAAAAAACTGGTGCATTTGGCTTTATAACAGACAAGCAAATTTATTCTGTTCCTGACAAAGTTTGTCCTGAGTATGAATAATAAAGAATTATAGATTCTCTCCCTCAGGATTATTTAATATGAATTTTAAAGAAAATTTTTGGCAATATTTGCATGCAATTAGTGGTATTCTTCTTTTTGCATCAAATTATTTTTTTGAAACAACAGAGTTCTTTTACAGCTTTAGTTTTGTTGTAATGTTGAGCGGATTTGCTGTTCTTTTTGGTTTAATTATGAAGAATAAAAACAAACGATAAATCTTGATAATTTATAGTTTTCGATTAATAATAATACTAGCTTTTTATCAATTTTTTTATAAAGCGAAAACAGAAGAGTTTAACTTCTTAAAATTTAAAAGCAAACTATCGAACATCGCAATTAGAGTTTTACGTTATTATAAAATTATGTTTATGAAACCTAAAATTTATTTTCAAGTAGCTAGTTCAGGATTGTTTTTAGCCGCCTTATTATTATTTGAGTACTCAGACCTTTCATTTGTTTCGAATAATAAAACGTACATATTCTTGTTTGTGTCGATTCTATTATGGTTTATACCTGGTTTCCTTTTACCTATGAAAAGTATAAAAAAAAGAATCATCTATAGTAATATATTAATTACTTTTTTAGTGCTCTTTTCGTTGCTGAATTTAGCTTTAATATTTAAAAATCCATCCAACCTTAAGCCATATGGATGGATTTTTGTTTCTTCTTGTTTTATAGTAAGTATTTTAATGAACAAGAGAGCCAGTGTAAAAAAGTTTAAGGGAGATTAACCTTTTTCGCCGTAAGTTTAAACTGTAAAACTAAAATTTAATATGATTAAGAATAAAAGTAATTGTTACTAAAAAAGGCTGTCATTTCTGACAGCCCCTAAAAAATCCCAAACCAACTAAACACTTTCACTAATCTACCTCTTCCAAACACTTTTGTTAATCATCCACGACTCAAATAACAACTCGTTTTCTGTTTCTGTTTTCAAATATTCTATGCTGTTTATTATCCATGTTTTTGTATCAACCATCCAACTTTCAAGAGTCAGTTTTTCATCTTCGATATCAAAAAAGTAAAAAGTGTTTTCCGCTGCTTCCCAACAATTTTCATTAACCATCCAATCTTCCATTTCCAGGGCAGGTTCTTCTATAATTTCAAGGCTTAATGCACTAATTTCGGTTCCTTTTGCACTTACATTTCCGACTAACATTATTAAAGCGAATATTGCGCTTACCATTAATTGATTAATTTTTGTTTTCATAATTTCTATTGTTTTATTTACCTGTTTTTAAATTTTGTTTTCGTTTAAATAGACCGTTTACGTGTACAAAGGTTACACGCCTATTTGTTAAAAAGTATATAAACTTTGTTAATGAAATCTTAAGGTCGGTGAACAACGGAAACTATCGGTAAATAAAAACACCCTTAGGTAGTAAATTTTCAGGATTTGTCGGTAAATGGCGAAAAATACCAAATACGGCCGAGCCACTGCCCGACATTGAAGAATAAAGTGCCCCCAAATTATATAGCGTTTCTTTTATTTCTTTTATTTCGGGATACACCGGGAAAACGCTTTGTTCAAAATCATTTGTTACCAGGTCTTTCCACAATTCAATAGGTGCTTTTTCAATTTCATTTAAATTGAATTTAGGTTTTGAAGGAACAACATTTTTGTACGCTTCACCCGTACTTACTGAAATCCGGGGTTTAACAATTAAAATCTCAAACCCGGAAAGATCAAGGTTAATACTATTTAAGCGATCTCCAATCCCGCTTGCAAAAGCTGGTTTGTTTTCAATAAAAAATGGACAATCGGCACCAATTTGAGAAGCATATTTTTTTAATTGTTTTGTATTTATTGTGAGGTTAAAATATGCATTCAGCATTTTCAATAAAAAAGCAGCATCTGAAGAACCGCCTCCCAATCCGGCGCCAAATGGTATAATTTTATGCAGATGAAATTTTACGGGTGGCAAATCAAAATCGTTTTTTAACAAACGGTAGGCTCTTAAAATCAGGTTTTCACTAAGTGGGCCTTCAATTTGAATCCCCGAAATTGAAAGTTCCGGTTTGTCAGAATCAACAATTTCCAAAATGTCGGCCAGTTTTACAGGATAAAATATGGTCTCCAGATTATGGTATCCGTCAGCTCTTTTGGAAACGACATTCAACCCAATATTTATTTTCGCATTCGGAAAAGAGATCATTAGTGTAAAAATAGTTACTTAGTTGGTTTTACTTCAAACCTCCTGTCAAAAAACAGATTCAGTTTCATTTTCAATACCAGTTAAAAAATACTTTTTATCACAATTATCATGTTAGTCCTGATTAAAAAATTCATATTCTTCGGGGGAGCCGCAATTACAAATCAGGTGACGATCGCCCCAGGCATTATCAACCCTGCCAACTGGAACCCAGAATTTATTTTCTTTTATCCATTGCAAAGGGTAAGCAGCTTTTTGACGCGAGTAGCCATGTTCCCAATTATCGGAACTCACATTTTCTGCCGTGTGGGGTGCATTTTTTAACACGTTATCTACTTTGTCCGCTTTCCCTGTTTCCACTTCCTTAATCTCTTCAAAAATTAAATTTAATGCATCGATAAAACGATCCAGTTCTTGTTTCGATTCACTTTCGGTAGGCTCAACCATTAAAGTACCGTGTACCGGAAACGATAAAGTAGGTGCATGAAAACCGTAATCCATCAAACGTTTGGCAATATCACTTTCAGTAATTCCTGAACTTGTTTTTAAATGCCTGCACTCCAAAATCATTTCATGTGCCACTCGGCCATTTTCTCCTGAATACAAAATGCCGTAATTTTTTTCGAGGGCTTTGGCAATATAATTAGCATTTAAAATGGCAATTTCGGTAGCTTCGGTTAAGCCTTTCGCTCCCATCATTTTAATATAACCATAAGTAATTGGTAAAACCGAAGCACTCCCCCAGGGAGCAGCAGAAACGGCATTAATTCCAACATGTCCGTTATTCATTATTGGGTGAGATGGTAAAAATTCCACCAAATGTTCGGCAACGGCAATTGGTCCCACTCCCGGTCCGCCCCCGCCATGAGGGATAGCAAAAGTTTTATGGAGATTCAAATGACAAACATCGGCTCCAATAATTTGCGGGTTTGTTAGCCCCACTTGTGCATTCATATTTGCCCCGTCCATGTAAACCTGTCCACCGTTTTGGTGAATTATTTCACATATTTCCTTAATTGACGATTCAAAAACACCGTGAGTAGAAGGATAAGTAACCATCAAAGAAGAAAGGACGTTTTTATATTCCACTGCTTTTTTATGAACATCATCCAGATCGATATTTCCTTTTTCGTCGCAAGCAACCACAACTACTTTCATACCGGCCATAACAGCACTTGCAGGGTTTGTTCCATGAGCCGATGATGGAATCAAAACCACGTTTCTTTGTCCTTCCCCCTTGCTTTTTTGGTATTCGCTGATTACCATTAATCCGGCATATTCTCCTGCAGCCCCGGAATTTGGCATCAGGCTCACATCGGCCATTCCGGTAATTTCCGATAAATCGCGGCGTAGTTCTTCCATCATTTCGTGATATCCTCGGGCCTGGTTTTTGGGCACAAAAGGATGTATTCCATTAAACTCAATCCAACTTAACGGAAGCATTTCGGTAGCCGCATTTAATTTCATGGTACACGATCCCAGCGAAATCATTGAATGGGTAAGTGAAATATCTTTATGTTCAAGTCTTTTTATGTAACGAAGCATTTCAGTTTCCGACCGGTATTTATTAAATACCTCCTGATTCATAAACTTAGTTTTCCGAGCATATTCCTCATTTACAGAAAATCCGACCGGGTACTCATAAACTGTTGACCACCTTTTGTTTGCAGCCCTTGCAAACACTTCAATAATCCAGGTGATATCTTCCCGGTTTGTAGTTTCGTCGATACTAATTCCAACATCGCCATTTTTTGAATACCAAAAATTCATTTCCAACTCATGCGAAAGCCATTCAATATCTTCACGTTTTACATGTTTTGGAAGCTCAAAACGAATCGTATCAAAATAATTCCGGTTTAATTGTTTGTAGCCAAGTTTTTCGATTTCCACCGAAAGAAAAGCAGCAATATTGTGCGCTCTTTCAGCAATCATTTTTATTCCTTCTGGGCCGTGATAAACCCCAAAGAATCCTGCCATTGTAGCCAGCAGTGCCTGTGCGGTGCAAATATTTGAAGTTGCTTTTTCGCGTTTAATATGTTGCTCGCGGGTTTGCAGTGCCATTCGTAATGCCCGGTTTCCATGTATATCTTTAGTTATACCAATTATTCTTCCTGGCATGCTTCTTTTATAGGCTTCCTTGGCTGCAAAAAAGGCTGCATGAGGTCCGCCATATCCCATTGGGACACCAAATCGCTGACTACTTCCAAAAACAATATCGGCGTCCCAATCACCGGGAGGGACTAAAATGGCCAAGGACAACAAGTCGGCGGCAACAGCAACTTTTATTTCTTTTTCGTGAGCTTCCTTTACCAACTCTGAATAATTGATAATTTCGCCATCGGAATTGGGATATTGGATCAAAACCCCAAACACATCATCAGAAAATTCAAATTTGTTTTTAGCCTTGATTTTTAATTTAATGCCTAATGGAGTTGCCCTGGTTTTAAGGACATCGTGAGTTTGCACCCACATTTTTTCATCGACTAAAACCACATTTACCCCGTTTTTTACCATTTTGCGCGACCGTAAATTATACATCATAACCATTGCTTCTGCTGCAGCTGTTGCTTCATCGAGAAGTGAAGAATTGGCAATTTCCATCCCGGTGAGCTCGCAAACCAAAGTTTGGAAATTTAAGAGTGCCTCTAACCTGCCCTGCGAAATTTCGGCCTGGTATGGCGTATAAGAAGTGTACCAGGCGGGATTTTCCAACACGTTGCGTAAAATTACAGCCGGGGTAATAGTATCGTAATATCCCTTTCCGATGTAGGTGTTAAAAACCTTGTTTTTAGCTGCCAGATTTAAAATCTTGCGGTAATATTTGCGTTCTGAAATCCCATCTTTCAATTTCAAAGGCTCTTTTAACCTGATATCTGAAGGGACAGTTTGTTTAATTAGTTCTTCCAAAGTTGAAACACCAACAGCTTCAAGCATTTCATTTATTTCAGTTTTTCTGGGTCCAATGTGGCGGGTTATAAAACTATTGTGAGGCATGTTTTTTATTTAATAAATTATTTTACAAGTATAAAGTTTGCCTTGAAATGAAAAAATGATTTTAAACCAATATAAAGTTAAAAGTCTATAGTTAAAAGTTTTTAGGTTAAAAAAGGATTGGTGGATTTTTCAAATCCCAATGTAGTTTCCGGGCCGTGGCCACAAAAAACCTTTGTATTACCAGGAAGTTGAAACAGTTTATTTTTTATGTTTGAAATTAAGGTTTCGTGATCCCCTCCCGGCAGATCAGACCGGCCAATACTTCCATAAAAAAGCACATCGCCAGCTATCAGGAAATTATTCTCGTTATTGTAAAATACAATATGCCCGGGTGAGTGGCCTGGAATGTGAATAATCTCCAAAAGAGAATCCCCAAACGTCAAAGTTTCTTTTTCATTTAAAAAATAATCGATGGGTGCAACCGGTTTCATATCAAATCCAAACATTTGTCCCTGTTCGCTTGCTTTATTTATCCAAAATGCATCGTCGGCATGCGCACAAAGAGGAATTTTATACTCATTACGAATAAACTCAACACCCATAATATGATCGAAATGACAATGCGTATTTATAATTTTTATAGGTTTTAGTTTATTATCAGCAATATATTCTTTTATTTCCCTTCGTTCTTCGCGATAAAAAAATCCGGGATCCACAAACACACATTCACCCGATTCGTCGGATAAAACAAAAGAATTTTCCCGCAAAGGATTAACTTCAAATTTTTCAACTTTTATCATAATTTAAAAATTTACGGTCCCTTTTAACAAAGGAACAAAAACAAACCCACCATGTTTTTCAGTTTTGAATTCTTTATCAGAAAGGCGAATTATCACTTTCATTTCCTGGCGTTTTTCGTTGCCGACAGGAATTACCAAACGCCCGCCAATTTTTAGCTGTTGCATTAAATCTTCAGGAATATCAGTGGCCCCGGCAGTTACCAATATTTTATCGAAAGGTGCAAAATTTGGCAGCCCTTTATAACCATCGCCAAAAAAACAAGCGGGGTGATACCCGATTTCAGGAAGAAAAAATTGTACTTTTTGGTAAAGTTCTTTTTGTCGTTCGATGGTAAAAACCCTTGCTCCCATTTCAACTAACACTGCCGCCTGGTATCCGGAACCGGTGCCGATTTCAAGAATTTTGTCATTTCTTTTTATTTGAAGAAGTTGTGTCTGAAAAGCAACAGTAAAAGGTTGCGAAATAGTTTGCCCTGCCCCAATGGGAAAAGCCTGATCTTTATATGCAAAATTTATAAAAGTACTTTCCATAAAAAGATGCCTTGGAACCTTTCTGATAGCTTCAAGAATCTGTTCGTCGCGTATCCCTTTTATTTTTAACCCTTCAGCCAGTTTTTTCCGCATTCCCTGATGGCGAAGATTGTCGTTTATTGCCATTCATAAAAATTATTGGACTAAATTAATCTAAATCGAATTGATTTCAATTTAAAGTTTCATATTTCAATATTAACATTTAACGTTGATAAATTGTACCATTGAAAATTAAAAGGCTTGCAATTGAATTTTATATTTGTAAAATGTTGAACATTGGACTAATAGGAAATACTGAAATCCTTCAACCTTACGTAAAGAGGATTCAAAAAAACAAGAAGATTAATATTATTGGCAAATCCTCGGTAGGCAGCAACGATCAATTAAATAGTTTTCATTTTTCGATCCCTGAATTTAACCGGGTTGAACTAATAGAACGAGCTGATATTATTTTAATCGACAATTCTTCACTGCTCCCATTTCGTTTGTTATGCGATATTGTTAAAAAATCGAAACACATTTTTACAACCGAATATTTAAATTTAAGCATCGAAGAATGTTCACAATTGGTTAAATTGGCAAACGAAGCCGGATCTGTTATCCAGGTAAGTAACCCATTTTATTTTATACCGGCAATGCTTTGGCTGAATGAAAATATTTCAAGCCCAAGTTTTATAGATGTGTCGCACTTCCCCGCTAGTCCTAAAATCGGCAATAATACATTGCTGCCTTTGTTATTAATGTTTCTTGACCTAACCGGGATCAACCCTAAAAAAATAGGTGCAGTTTTGTTTCGGTCAGGCCAAAAAGAATCAGATTTTATCAATGTCCGTCTGGAATTTGGAGATGCATCGGTTGTAAATTTAAATTACGGCACAATAGAATCTTTAAATGAATTCAAAATAAAAGCCTACTCTCCAAACCAGTTTGTAACCATCGATTTTGTTAACAAATCGTTTACGTGTAATAACAAAGCTATTGATTTAACAAACTATCCTCCTGAAAGTGAATTCGATATTTTTATTGATACCATTATCAATAAAACAAAAATTATCAGTAGCATTGAAGATTATTATTTTGCCCTTCGGACTATTCAAAAAATCGATAAAAAGATAAGCCAGTTTTCTTCGCTGTAATTAATTACAAAAAATTACTTTTGCCGCAATATTTTTTTATGGCACGCGTTTAACGTAAGCTAATGCAATTATACCAGACTTAAGCGGCAAAAATGAATAAAAAGGGGCAGGTAGCCAAATACCTGATTTTCGATTTTTTAGCTTCGGCAATTAGCTGGACTGTTTTTTTTATTTACAGAAAAGCAGTTATTGAACCACAGCTTTTTGGCATTGACATTCCGATTGAATTTACAAGCCGTTATTATTTAGGGCTATTTTTAATTCCGGTTTTTTGGATTCTGTTTTACTATATTACAGGATATTATAAAAATATTTTCCGCCGGTCGCGTTTACTCGAACTCGGACAAACCTTTTCGACATCTGTGGCCGGTGTTATTGTAATATTCTTTGCCCTTATTCTCGACGATTTTATTCATTCTTACAAAAACTATTATCAACTCTTTTTTACCCTTTTGGTTTTACATTTTTCCTTAACTTATTTTTTCAGGCTAATATTAACCACACGTACCATCCATCGAATCCACAACCGGAAATTAGGGTTTAACACACTTCTTATCGGCAGCACAGAAAATGCACTGAAAATATACAACGACATGACCAGGCAAGTGCGTCCTGCCGGAAATTTATTTGTAGGATTTGTGAGTGTTGAAAACAACAACGATGCTTTGTTGAGTCAATTTATCCCAAAATTGGGAAACCTTAAAAACTTAACCGAAATTATTGAAAAACAACAAATCGAAGAAGTAATAATTGCACTTGAAACGGTTGAACACGAGAAACTGAGTGAAATCCTAACTATTGTTGAAAACCGTCAGATCACTATTTGGGGCATCCCCGATTTATACGATTTCCTATCGGGCACGGTAAAGATTAATACCATTTATAGTAGTCCACTAATTAAAATTTCAAACGGGTTAATGTCGGGCTGGCAGGAAAATACAAAACGTTTGCTTGATGTTTTGTTTTCGTTAATTGCAATAATTTTCCTTTTCCCAGTTTTTATTTCGTTGGCAATAATTATAAAAATCACTTCAAAAGGACGAATAATTTACAAACAAGAAAGAATAGGACGTTTTGGGAAACCATTTAACATCTACAAATTACGCAGTATGATAGTTGATGCCGAAAACGGTACACCTGCTCTTTCAAGCACCGATGATGGACGGATTACAAAAATCGGCAAATTCCTCCGCAAAACCCATCTCGACGAAATCCCACAATTTTTTAATGTAATTGTTGGCGACATGGCTTTGGTTGGGCCACGCCCTGAAAGGAAATATTACATCGACAAAATAGTTAAACGGGCACCCCATTACACGCATTTACATAAACTAAGACCTGGAATTACTTCGTGGGGGCAGGTAAAATACGGCTACGCTTCTAATGTTGACGAAATGCTCGAAAGGCTCCCTTACGACATGATGTACCTTAAAAATATTTCGTTGTACATCGACTTTAAAATTATGATTTACACTCTGATGGTGAGTTTTAAAGGAAACGGGAAATAAAATATTATTTGTCATTTAAAGGGTTCACCAAATTTTATAGGCATATTGAGATAGTGACAGAAATCCCAAAATACAATTTTCAAATTTCAAATAATACCAATTGTACTTTGAAATGCCGCATGGCAATTTCGAAGTTTATAATGGTTAATGCCGATACTACAACAAAGGAGTATGCAGAGTAAAACGAAAGCATGCGACATTTGATTGTTAAATCGGTATAAATCCCAATTAAATAAAATTCCAAATTTTTCGGAATGGATTTGTTTTGAAAATTTGATTTTAGGATTTATCCGTCACCGTCCGAAAATGCAATTAATTTATAATTTGATGTTTCGTAATTCGTTATAAAGCAACGTGCTACAAAAATCTATTGCAGGTAGAAGTATCTTGTTGAATAATCATTCTGTTAATCAGGCAATCCCTCAATCCATCAGTCCTTTATTCAATCATTGCTTTTCAGAGATATCCCATTTCAATTAAAGTAACTATCTCTTCTAAAACCCGATCTTCGCCCGTAGGATCGTATTCTGTTTTTAAGTTGTTTTTAAAAATACGGGCAATCCCCTGCCAAAACACAGCACTTACATCGCCCCTAAAATCTTTTATTAAACTGTACGATGTTCGTTTGGTTTCGCGATCAATTAGTTTTATTAATATCTTCCCATCAGAAATCGACCATTTTTTTAATTTCTCTTTGTGTTCTGCGAGTAACTCTTTTTCTAACTTTTTCATTAATCTCCGCCGATCTCTCTGTTCTACTAAAGCTGAATATTCAGGTTCGTATTTTTCAAGTAGCTTTCGTGCTTCCACGGCCAAAGGATAAACCTTTTTTACTTTATTGATGTATCTCGAATATCTTTTTTCCTGTCTTCTGTTTTTAAAATCCTTTCGCGGGAACACCCAAATTTCATTCAAATTTTTATAAATTATTGTGTCTCCTCCTTCGATAAAACCCAAGGTAAAATCGCTTGTATCCCTCTCTTGCGATTTTAACTCAAAAATAAAGGGCACAACAAAAACGAGTATAAAAATTACTTTTTTCAATGCTTCAATTTTAGCAATATAAAAGTAGAACGAATAATCGCTTTTACAATTATCGCAAGTGCAAAATTTATATCTTTGAAATTGGTTTTTCGCAATAATATTTTTTTAATGAAAACTTGTATTAATTCTGAAATTGGAAAACTGGAAGGTGTAATAATTCATACACCTGGCCCGGAAGTAGAAAATATGACTCCCGAAAATGCGGAACGAGCGTTATACAGCGACATCCTCAACCTTTCAATTGCATCGAAAGAATACGCTCAAATGGCCGGTGTTTTAAAAACGCTGACGCCCGTTTTTGAAGTAAAAAAACTGCTCACAGAAATTATTGGCGATAAAAACACAAAATTGGGTTTGTTAAAAGAAATTTGCAGGGTTGAAGGAATTTGCGGAATGGAAAATGATCTTTTGCGAAACAGCGCAAGCGATTTAGCAAATTTATTAGTTGAAGGTGTTGTACTCGAAAAAAACAACCTTACAAATTACCTCGCCAACGAAAGGTTTTTGTTACGTCCTTTACATAATTTGTTTTTTACCCGCGATTCGGCCATGGGAATGAACAATAACATGTTGATTGGGAAAATGGCCAACCCTGTCCGCGAAAGGGAAACATTAATAATGGATTCGATTTTTAACAAACACCCAGCTTTTGAAACTACAACAATCAATCCTTCAAAACCTGTTAGTAAAATTGAAAGGACTTTACAATCAACCATCGAAGGTGGTGATTTTCAGGTGGCGCGAAACGATGTTTTTGTTATTGGAACCGGAGTCCGGACCAGTACGCAGGGAATTGATTTTATTATCGAAAATTTAAAACAAATTAAAACCGGGCCGCACCATATTATAGTCCAGGAACTGCCATCAAACCCTGAATCGTTTATTCACCTCGACATGGTTTTTACTTTTCTTGACACGGATTCATGTATGGTTTACGAGCCAGTAATTTATAAAATGAACCGTTTTCGTACTATTCATATTCATATTGAAAATAAAAAGGTTAAAAAAATAGAGGAGCAACCAAACATTCCAACAGCCTTAAGAAAACTAGGGATAGATTTAAAACCTATTTTTTGTGGTGGGGAAAACGATCCCTGGATTCAGGAACGCGAACAATGGCACAGTGGAGCTAACTTTTTTGCCTTCGAACCGGGAAAAGTAATTGGTTACCAAAGGAATATTTATACGGTTGAAGAACTCAATAAAAATGGTTTCGAAGTTCTAAAAGCCACAGATGTGATTGAAAGAAAAGTATCGCCCAATGATTTTAAAAAATGTGTTGTCACCATTGCCGGATCAGAACTTTCGCGCGGTGGTGGTGGCGCACGCTGCATGACAATGCCAGTAAGGAGGGCTGAAGTAAAATAAAATTCAAATAAACCATAAACTAAATCAACTAAAATGACTAAACAAATTAAACCACCAGTCTGGCTTTTTACCTTTGTTCGAATAGTAATAGGTTGGCATTTTCTTTACGAAGGATTGGTAAAACTTTTTATTCCGGGATGGACTGCCGCTCCATTTCTTTTGGAATCGACCTGGATTTTCTCGGGCATTTTTAAAGCGCTTGCCTCCAATCCCGAAATGTTAATGGTGGTAAACTTTATTAATGTCTGGGGCCTGATACTTATTGGGCTAGGACTCTTTGTTGGTTTGTTTACACGTATTTCAGCCATTTCGGGTGCTGCACTTTTGTTTCTGTATTTTGTTGCACAACCTCCTTTTATTGGTTTAATACTGAACGGGAATGTTGAAGGCAATTATATCTGGGTAAATAAAAATCTAATCGAAATTATTACGCTGATTTTATTATTCAAACTACCCCGAAAATGGCTTTTCAGTTTCGATAACCTTTTAATTGAATGGAAAAAGAAAAAAAAATCAGGTAAAAAATCTGGTGCAATTGAGGTTCCAAAAAATGATAATCCCGAATTTTCAGATTTGCCGGCCCTCGACAGAAGACGGGTTATTAAAAATCTAATTTCGGTTCCAATCCTTGGAGGTTTTTCGTATGCCGTGTTAAAAAACTTTGGATATGAGAGTTACGAAGAAAAAAGCCTTAAAATTGATGGAATTACTTCAGCTTCGGTGAAATCAAGGAATTTTGCAGGATTGAGTGAATTGAAAGAAAAAGCTCCAAAAGGGAAAATTGGGAATCTGGAAATAAGCCGGATAATTTGCGGAGGAAATTTAATTGCAGGTTTTGCTCATTCAAGAGATCTTATTTATGTTTCTCAACTGCTGAAAACCTATTTCACAAATGAAAAAATATGGGAGACATTTCGCCTTTGCGAGGCAACTGGTATTAATACTGCAATTGTTCGTACCGCTTCGGATACGATTAAGGTAATGAACCGGTATTGGAAACTGGGAGGAAATATTCAGTGGCTTGCACAAACTTATCCGAAAGACGATGATGTAATAAGCAATCCGCAGTGGGCAATTGATTCCGGTGCATCGGCAGTTTATATCCAGGGGAATATTGCCGACCGTTGGTTAAGTGCAGGCCGCCTCGATTTATTCGAAAAATGGATTTCACATTTTCATGGAAAAGGAGTACCGGTTGGAATTGGTGCACACGAATTGGATGTGGTAAAAGCAATGGAAGAAAATGGTTTCCCGGTTGAGTTTTATATGAAAACTTTGCATCCGCATAATTACTGGTCGTACCAATCGGACGAACCAAAACCAAATGTTATTGCAAATCGCCAGGATAATTATTGGAGCCGCACACCAGAAGATACAATCGCTTACATGAACAGTGTTAACAAGCCCTGGATAGCATTTAAAGTTTTAGCCGCCGGTGCATTAAAACCAAAAGAAGGATTTAAATATGCTTTTGAAAACGGGGCCGATTTTGCCTGCGTTGGAATGTTCGATTACCAGGTGGTTGAAGATGTTAATATTCTTACAGATACTTTAAAAAATTTAACGGGACGGGAAAGGAAGTTTTTCTAGAAAATATTCAGAATTTTCAATAAAAAAAGCCCAACAAATAAATGTAAGACTTTTTTCTGAGCGGGAAACGGGACTCGAACCCGCGACCCCGACCTTGGCAAGGTCGTGCTCTACCAACTGAGCTATTCTCGCAATGGTACCCGGGGCGGGACTTGAACCCGCACGAACATAATGTTCATTGGATTTTAAGTCCAACGTGTCTACCAATTCCACCACCCGGGCATCCTTATATTGTAACTAAGCAAGATCCCCTGAAAAATCGGGTTACTCACTTTTTGAGCGGGAAACGGGACTCGAACCCGCGACCCCGACCTTGGCAAGGTCGTGCTCTACCAACTGAGCTATTCTCGCTAATTTATATGAACGCTACTTTTTAAGCGTTGCAAATATATTGCTATTTTTTTATCTCGCAAAATATTGAAATAAAAATGACAGCTTTATTTAAGCCCCGTCAATTTTTTAATCTCGTTGAGTTTATTCAGAGCTTCTATCGGAGTAAGGTTATTAATATCCAATCCGGCAATTTCGTCACGGATCTGCTTTAAAACCGGATCGTCTAATTGAAAAATACTGAGTTGCATCCCTTCCCTGTTTTCACCAATTTCTTCGAGAGGTTTTGCAAGGTTCTCTTTCTCTTTGCCCCCTTCTAATTTTGTTAAAATATGTTCTGCACGTTTTATCACCGATTTTGGCATTCCCGCCATTCCGGCAACATGAATCCCAAAACTATGGTTACTGCCACCCCTTACTAGTTTGCGGAGAAAAATAACTTTATTCCCTGCTTCTTTAATCGAAACATTAAAGTTTTTTACCCTCGGAAAAGCAGCTTCCATTTCATTCAATTCGTGATAATGGGTAGCAAACAATGTTTTTGCTTTTGCGCGTGGATGCTCGTGCAAATGTTCAACAATCGACCATGCTATCGAAATCCCGTCGTATGTAGATGTTCCCCGACCAAGTTCATCAAAAAGAATTAAACTTCGATCAGAAACATTATTTAAAATGCTGGCGGCCTCATTCATTTCGACCATAAATGTTGACTCGCCCAATGAAATATTATCGGAGGCCCCGACCCGGGTAAAAATTTTATCGACATATCCGATCTTTGCAGATTCAGCCGGGACAAAACAACCCATTTGTGCCAGCAAAACAATCAATGCAGTTTGCCTTAACAAAGCCGATTTCCCTGCCATATTCGGCCCGGTAATTATAATAATCTGTTGCTCTTCCTGGTCGAGCAAAACTTTATTCGAAATATACGATTCTCCAATGGGAAGCTGGTGTTCGATAACCGGGTGGCGGCCATTTTTTATGTCAATTGTAGTTGTTTCGTTTATCTCAGGACGGAAATAACCGTAGCGGGTTGAGCAACTCGCAAATGATAAAAGACAATCCATACGGGCAATTACGTTGGAATTCAATTGAATAGCAGAAATATATTCTGAAAGGGCAAAAATCAATTCCCCAAAAATTTTGGTTTCCAGTACCTGAATTTTTTCTTCGGCACCCAGTATTTTCGATTCGTATTCTTTTAATTCTTCAGTAATATACCGTTCAGCACTTACCAATGTTTGCTTACGAATCCATTCTTCGGGCACTTTATCTTTATGTGTGTTCCGCACTTCGATGTAATAGCCGAAAACATTATTAAAACTTATTTTAAGCGAAGGGATTCCATGTTTCTCACTTTCGCGTTGCTGAATTTTTGCGAGATAATCTTTTCCTGAATAAGCAATTTCACGCAAATCGTCAAGCTCTTTTGAGACACCTTTTGAAATTACTTTTCCTTTGTTAATTGCCGTGGGGGGATCGGCTACAATTTCATTTTGTATTTTATTACGGATTAAATCGCAGGGATTTAATTGTTCGGCGAATCGGTTTAAAGTTTGATTTTCTGCATCGGCACAAACCTCTTTTATTGGTAAAAGGGTGTTCAATGCATTTTTCACCTGCACCATTTCGCGTGGATTAATACGTCCGACGGCAACTTTTGAAATTAAGCGTTCCAGATCGCCAATTTGCCTGACATGTGCATCCAGGTTTTCTTTTAATTCAGGGTGTTTCAAAAAAAACTCCACCACTTCAAGCCGTTCGTTAATTGCCTCAATTTCTTTTAACGGAAGTGCCATCCATCGCTTTAACAAGCGCGATCCCATGGGAGAAATGGTTTTATCAATAACCTCGATCAAAGTTTTCCCGCTTTCGTGAATAGAGGAAAAAAGTTCCAGATTGCGGATGGTAAAACGGTCGAGCCAAACGTAATGATCTTCTTCAATTCTACTCAACCCGGTGATGTGTTTCAAACGGTTGTGTTGAGTAAAATCGAGGTAATGCAAAATAGCTCCCGAAGCAATTATTGCCAGTTTCATGTCCTGTATCCCGTATCCTTTTAAGGAAGTAGTTTCAAAATGACGGGTAATATGATCAGTTGCAGTGTCGATTTTATAGACCCAATCGTCGAGATTATTTGTGTAATATTTATTCCCGAAAATTTCTGTAAAATCCTGTCCCCTGCCACGTTCAAATAAAACTTCTTTTGGCTGAAAAGAACTCAATAACTTATCGATATATTCGTAATTTCCTTCTGCGGTTAAAAACTCGCCGGTTGAAATATCGAGAAAAGCCACACCCGCCCTTTTTTTATCGAAATGGACAGAAGCCAAAAAATTATTCTCTCGGTTTTCAAGGATATTCTCGTTAATAGAAACACCAGGGGTTACTAATTCGGTAACGCCCCGTTTTACAATTTTTTTTGTGAGTTTTGGATCTTCCAGTTGTTCGCAAATTGCGACCCGCTGACCGGCCCTTACCAACTTTGGCAAATAAGTATCGAGTGCGTGATGCGGAAAACCGGCTAATTCGACATAACTGGCAGCACCGTTTGCACGGCGGGTAAGTGTAATCCCAACAATTTCGGATGTTTTAATTGCATCCTCACCAAAAGTCTCATAAAAATCGCCCACCCTAAAAAGCAATATTGCATCGGGATGTTTGCCTTTAATGTTATAGAACTGTTTCATTAAAGGCGTTTCGACGTATTTTTTACTATTTGTCATTGGCAAACAAAGATAATTTTTTATTGACAAATGATGAGGAAATACTCAGAGGCTTATTTATTATTTATGTTTTTGAAGGGGAAGAATTGTCTTTATTCATATTCCTGTAAGAATAATTTTAGATTTATTGCTACTAAGGTCAAGCACTTAAAATAAGGTTTAAAGATTGTAGTAATATTTTCCTTCTAAACATTCACCCGGTGACGGAAAGTCAACGGGTGAAAGAAAAGTGCCGGGCCACAAGCATGAAAGTTTAACTGTAATCTGTTTTTAAAGTCTGAATTCAAGACAAATAATAAAAAATTCAAATAACAAATGACAAAATTCAAATAAATTACAATGACCAAAATCTCAATATTCAAAAATGTTTAGACAGTTTGGATCAGAGCTGTCCTAAACGTTTTCAAATTTAATTTATCTATCCCATTATATGAGG
>JABGRN010000095.1 GCA_018648265.1 Prolixibacteraceae bacterium
AGATAAAAGAAAACTTTTTATCCCACCAACCCGATAATTAAACTGATCCCGAAAAACTCATAAATAGTTCAGGTTAGAATTTGAATATTTAAATAATTGAAATTTATTTGTTATTTGAGATTTGTCTTTTCCAGTTTATCTGGGTTAGGTTTTAAAAGGGTTGAAAAGGTTATTTAAAAATACATTGTAATAAAATAATAAAACAGGTTCCATAATTAAACAGCTTCAAACTTATTTTATTCGTCGATATACATTTGAATTAAAGATACCAACTTTTCCCTGTTGATTGGTTTTGAAATATAATCATTACAACCAACCCCCAAAGCCTTTTCTTTATCGCCCATAAGACCAAAAGCTGTTTGAGCAATAATTACAACTTCTTTGTTAAATTGTCTGATTTGCCGGGTAGCTTCGTATCCATTCATTATTGGCATTTTCATATCCATTAAAATCAAATCAAAGTTTTCATCTTCACGTAGAATTGCTACCGCTTCGTCTCCATTTTTTGCAATTAATGTTTCTTTACTAAATGGCTTTATTTGTATCTTTAAAAGGTTAGTTGAAATATCGTCATCCTCGACAATTAATATTCTTAGTTTTTTGTTTGGCTTTTCTTTCCCATTATCTGAATTCATCTTTTTAGCCTCTTTTTTTTCGTCAAACATAATATTGAATGGAATTGTAAAATAAAATATTGAACCCTTATCGTATTCGCTTTCTACCCAAATTTGTCCTCCCAGCAATTCTACGTAGGCTTTTGATATTGATAATCCCAATCCTGCACCCTGAAAAACTTTCACATCTTCGATATCGGCCTGAACAAAACGATCAAAAATAGCCTTTTCTCTTCCTATGGGTATTCCAATCCCTGAATCCTTAACGTAGAATTCAAATGTACCCTCTTTTTTCTTATAGCCAAATTCGATGATCCCATTATCGGTAAATTTAATGGCATTTTTAATAAGATTAGCAAGAATCGAATATAATTTTTCGCGATCGGTTTTTACAATTGAATCATGGTTGGGAACACCGTTTTTATAAGAAAACGAAATTTCTTTTTTCTCTGCTTCGGGTTTGAAAAATGTGTGCAGGTACTCGTTTTGTTTATTTAAATTAACATCAGATATTGAAATTTCTACTTGTTCAGATTCAATTCTCGTGATGTCGATAATGTCGTTTAAAGTATTTAACATCCGGTTTCCGCTCCTATTAATAATTTCTAAAAACTCATTTTGCTCTTCACCTGAAATATCGGGTTCTTTTAGCAAATCGACAAAACCAAGTATTCCGTTCATTGGTGTACGGATTTCATGGCTCATATTTGCTAAAAATGCTGATTTTAACCGATCGCTTTCTTCAGCTTTATTTTTGGCAAACTCGAGTTGTTTTTGAATTTTCAGGCGTCGTGCAATATCGTCTTTTAATTTCTGATTTGCTTTTTGTAGTTCGTTGGCTTGTTTTTTTACATATTTTATACTTTGCAATAAGTTATTTTGAATCACGCCATATCCGAAAATAACAATAGTTCCTAAAAATAATAATGTACTTATGGCTGCCAGCCAGGAATAAGGGAATTTTGTTATTTCTAACATATTTGAAGTAGGGGAAGTAATTTGATTTGTCATCAGATATGCAACAATAATCATTGGAACAAGACTGCAAAAAAGTACAATAAAACCTGCTCGAATTCCTAAAAACATGGTTGCCAGCACCGCTGTAGTTATATAAACAGGAATTGATGCACCGTTAAATCCATAATGCCAGGTATTAAATACCGCAACAATAAAGCCAAGAGAGACACAAATATTTACGGCAAATAAATATGAAATTTTGTGTTTAAATATTAATGCCAATAAAATAGGAAGTGTAAAAATTAAATATATTATTGCCGATAAACTATCTTTTAAAGCAAAAGACTCAATTGCGGCAATTATTAGTGCTGGAATAATTAAAAGGTTTAACATAAATAGCATCCACGTAAGTAATCTTCTACGAATCTCAGTTATAGTGATATTTTTGTTTCCCGATAATTTATAAAAATCGGCGGTCAAAATCTTCATTATTTGATATTTGGATTGCCTTAAAGTAATTTTCAATTTACAACTATTAACGCTCACTTGCAATAGATTGTTTAAAATTGTAACCGGTCGCTTAGATTGGAAATGGGATTAATGTCACATTTTAACCGGGAAAATAATATTTGATTTTAAAAAGTGTATTAATTTAACTTTGTCTTTTATGCTGAAAGTAGTTTTAGTAGAATTGATTTTAATTTACAGCCGGAATTATTATTGATTTTATAAATATAACAGAAGTAAAAAACTAAAGACATACACCATCGATTAATAATTTACTCTTAAAATATCGCCGTAAACCCTTAGTTTTGGGTGATCGACAAATGCCCGGTACTGAATAGTTTTACCTTCTTTTTTGATGTTTGCTTTCATTTCAAATTCGCCATCCCCTGAAACTTCTATAGTTTCTGTTTCCATCCATTCGTCAGAATACAATTCTTCAACAAATCCTGCATATTCACGATATTGGAATCCTACTTTTACTTTTTCGGCATCGCCCCTTTTTACAAGTTCACCTCGAAATTCCAATCGGCTAAAATTTCCCTGAGTAGTAATATCTGCTTTTTTGGTAAGAATTACCGGAGGTTCAAGTGCCGGTTGTACATCTGTAATTTTCAGAACAATTGGGTTATGCCATTTGTGGTTGTTGTAAATGCGTTGCGCCCGAACACACGAAACATGCAGTCCGTCTTCCTTTTGTTCGAAATAAGTAGTTGCATCGGCAGTTGGTTGGTATTCAACCAATTCGCCGGCATGCCCCAAAACGCTTACTTTCGATTTATCTGAAATTTGAACCGATTTTATAACAAACTCGCGTCTTTCACCGCGTGGCCAGTTTGGTGTTTTTGTTAGAATGGCGTACAATGTTTTTTCCTTGGGTTTCCAGGTAAACCAGGTATTTCCTTCGTTTGGCAAAATCCATGGAGAAACTTTTTCAACGGCTTCGTAGTTTATAAAATTCCATGCCGCCATTTCGCGCAAATTGGCTTCTTGTTGTTCAGGAACTTCTCCGGTATGTTTTGGACCGATATTTAAAAGCAGATTTCCTCCTTTTGAACGTGTTTCAATTAATAATTCTATTAATCGGGTGCCATTTTTATAAACTTCGTTAGTTGGTTTGTTTGCCCACTGAGTTCCCATCGTTATGCACGATTCCCAGGGTTCATCGGATGAAATTCCCAAAACTGTTTGTTCGGGTGTTTTAATAGCACCGCGGGTTACAATTATATTTGGTTGTAATTCCCAAACCACTTCCTTGCATTTTTCCTGCAACGGGCCTTCACCTCCATCAAAAAAAATCATACCTATTTCGCCATATTTCGCCATCAGTTCCATGTTTTGCAACTCAACCAATTCCAGATAATCAGTCATAATTCTGTCAGGAATTGGCTCGGTAAAACGGCGGCGCACCTGCATTCCGTTTTCATATAAAAAATTAAAATCTTCGGGCGAAAAATAAAATCCTACGGCAAGACCAGCGGCTCGGGTTGCTTCCACATATTCAGCTAACAAATCTTTTCCGTACGGAGTATTCATGATATTAAAATCGGTGGTTTCGGTATCCCACATACAAAATCCCGAGTGGTGTTTTGTTGTAAATACAATGTATTTCATGCCGGCAAGTTTTGCCAGAGTTGCAATTTCAACGGCGTCAAATTCTTTTGGATTAAATGTTTTTGGTAATTCATTTACAAATCGGTCGAGGTAATCTTGCGAAGCTCCGGCCATTGAGTGACTAATTACAACTCCTAACTGACTGTCGAAACTAAAATGGATAAACATACCAAATCCGAGTTCTTTGAACCACTCCAATCGTTCTGGTTTATTCAAATTTAAATTTCCTGCTTCTGTACTTTCCTGAATTTGTGAAAAAACAGATGTGCTTAGAAACAAGCAAATACTTATAATTATTATTTTTTTCATTACAGTAGCTTTAGTTTTTTTATTGTGATTGAAAATTGATTTGTCTAGTTTCACAATATAAGAGTTTTATTTTTGCCACGGAACTTTCCCGGCTTCCTTAATATGTTGCGACAATTTATAACGCAAATCCCGAAATTTATCAGACGAGGTTTTTAAGGGAATCTGCTCTTTCGGGTCGGTTTCAAGATTAAACAGTTTCATTGCTTCGAAGGGTGTGTTTTGCACCAATTTGTATTGGCCGTGGCGGACTGCATAATAACACAATCCATTGTAATGACCACCTTCGCGGCGCATAAAATATACGGCACGGTTGTCGGTTACCTGATCTTTTCCCAATAAACTTCGATACAAACTCAAACCGTCAATATTATGGTTTAAATTAACACCGGCAACTTCGCACAGAGTGGGGTAGATGTCCATTGTGAGTCCGAGGTTATCGCTTGAACTTCCGGCCTTAATTTTTTCTTTCCATACAAAACAGGTTGGAACCTTTATTCCACCTTCGTACATATCTTGTTTCCCACCTCGTAAATCTCCATTCGATGCACCGCTTTTAAGATGCCCTCCATTGTCTGACGAAAAGATGATGAGTGTGTTTTTTAATTGATTTGAATTTTTCAGGCTTTCGATTACTTTGCCAATTCCAAAATCCAGATGTTCGACAAAAGCTACATTTTTAGCCCGCTTTTCCGAAATTTCGGGTTCACGCTCTTTTACTTTTTCTAACCAATCTTCGGGTGGCTGAATGGGAAAATGCGGGGCATTGTATGCCAGATATAAAAAAAAGGGAGCATCCTTTTTTTGAGCTTCACTTAAATAATCTACTGCCCAGTCGCTAAAAATATCGGTTGCGTGTCCTTTCGGATCAATTTCGGTTTCGTTTAAACGCATGTAATTATTTCCCTGTCTCAAGTGCGTCCAGTAATCGTCCATCATATCACCTAAAAAGCCATGAAAAAAATCGAATCCTCGTTCGTTTGGTTTGTTAGGCGATTCTAATCCGAGGTGCCATTTCCCGATAATTGCTGTTTCGTAACCAGCCTCTTTTAAAACATCGGGTAGTGTAATTGCATCTTCAGCCAAATAACCCCAACTGTTTGTTTCTGTGGTTCGAATAACGCCGGGAACTCCTACCATGTCGGGGTAGCAACCTGTTATTAAACTTGCCCGGGTTGGAGAACAAACGGTGCAATTGGCATAGAAATTTTTAAATTTCATCCCTTTTTCAAAAAGTCGATCGATGTTTGGGGTTTGAATATCTTTTCCCCCGTTTATCGATAAATCTCCATAACCCAGGTCATCAACAAGAATTACAAGAATATTTGGTTTTGAACTGCTTTCAGTACCAGAAACAATGTTTGGAATAAGAAAAAGAGTTGCAATAATTCCTAAAAAAAGGGCTGTTTTAAGCGATAGTTTAATCATTTTAGCAGGTTTTTAATTCGACATAAATTTAGTGAAAAACGGGTACAGTTAGGTTTTATCGCAATTGTTTTTTAGAAGAAAAAGAATAATATGTTTGAGGTTTGGTTTTTAAAGTTGATTAATAATTTTCTGATTAAAAAATACAGTTTATCTGTTGCAGAATTAAATTTCAAATTGGTAAAACACAGTTCGACTCCACTCATTTTAACGAGCAGGCTGAGCTGAAGGGAAGTTTGAAAATCTGTAATTTTCAAAACAACCTCTCTAAAAAGTGTGATTCTAATAATAGATAATCAAACAAAATACTTTGTTGTCTGTTTTAATTATCATGTTCAGAATAATAATTATGAAGCATTTTTTACATGCAAAAAGTTTTAGCTATGAAAGAAGATATTGTATTACCAAAAGTGAATGGAAAAAGAAGCGGATTGAATGGTAACGGAAAACATAATCAATTAATAAATAATTTCGATTTAATTGGCGACAACCATGTTGGAACATCGATTGATACTCCAATGCGCGAGGATGCATTTGACATAACCGACAATGAGAAAATGGCCATTATTGAAGATAAATTCCGAGATATAATGGAAACACTGGGTTTAGATTTAACAGATGACAGTTTGCAGGGAACTCCGCACCGTGTGGCAAAAATGTTTGTAAAAGAGATTTTTTATGGTTTGAACCCGGAGAATAAACCAAAGATTTCGGTTTTCGAAAATAAATTTAATTATGGCGAAATGCTGGTCGAAAAAAATATAAATATGAACTCGACCTGCGAACACCATTTTTTACCGATTGTGGGAAAAGCTCACGTTGCCTACATTTCAAACGGGGAAGTTATCGGATTAAGTAAAATAAACCGGATTGTGGATTATTTCGCCCGGCGTCCGCAGGTTCAGGAAAGATTGACTGTTCAGATTGTAAACGAACTAAAAAACGTTTTAAAAACGGATGACGTTGCAATTATTATTGATGCCAAACACATGTGTGTTTCGTCGCGTGGAATCCAAGACGAAAGTAGCAGCACTGTTACCGCTGAATACTCTGGTAAATTTAAAGAGAAATCGGTTCGTGAGGAGTTTTTAAAGTATGTGATTTTGTAAAGTTAACTTTTGTTTTGGATGTCAAAAGCCATTAAAACATTTCCATGGCGTTGATATAAAACTCCATTTTTAATTACCGGATGCGAAAAATGTTCTTTTGATCCACGAGCAATTTTAAATGAACTTACTTGTTTCATTTTACCATTATCGAAACTTAATAATGAAAGTTGACCACGTTGGTTGTAATAATATAGCATGTTGTCCGCTGCAATAACAGCGCCCGTTCCAATTTTAAGAGAATCGGATAAAATGCCGGTAGTTGCATTTATACTTTTTAGCTCTTTTTTAGTTGTTCCACACCCGTATAAATAGTTGTCAATTTTTACTATTCCACCCATAAAACTATCGAAATTGGTGTTTCTCCAGGCTTCTTTAATTTTTGTGCCATCGCCCGACAACGTGAGTTTTACTCCGCAGTTTCCATCACCGGCAGCGTAATAAATCGAGCCATTTTCAAAAATAATACCGTTGCTGTGAGTATCCCCGATTCCTATTACACGTTTTTCGATTGGCGTATTATCTTGTTCGTGAGTCCAGAGAAGTTCGCCTGTTTCAGCATCGATGCCCATTAGATTGTAAGCTGAAAATGTAACAAAAATTTTCCGGGTTTGAATTTCAATTAGGTTTGTTTGATTATACCCGGAATGTTCTCCATGCCCTTTGCACGACCATAACAATTTTCCAGTGAAACGATTTAGTGCAACAACATTGTGATCTTTGCCTCCCGGAGTCCAAAATACTTTTTCGTTGTCAACTACCGGGGCTTCGGTATGTCCGTGATATGGATACTGGCCTTGAAAATCATCCACAAAATCTTTCGACCAAACTACCTCTCCGTTTTGCCGTTTCAAACAATACAAATTCCCCATTCCCGAACCTACATAAATAAGGTCGTCAACAATTGTAGGTGCCGAACGTGAACCCTGAAAACTCTTTATCCACTCACTTCCATAAGGTGCTTTCCAAATTACCTCGCCTTCAAAGTTTATACAAAAAAGATAAGCCAGACTATCAATTTCACCGGTAATAAAAATCTCATTATCTGTAATTGTTGGCGAACCATATCCGTTTCCAATCCCTTCTACAAACCAAATTTCTTCGGGACCATTTTCAGACCAGACTTTTAACAAATTATTTTCCTGAAAAATGCCTTTTCGATCTTCGCCTCGCCATTGATAAAGTTCTGTTTTTTTTGTGCAGCCCAAAAACAGAAGAAGGTTAACAATTAATATTGGTATTATTTTCATTCTAAAATGTTTTAAATAAAGGTCGTTTTAATGCGTCTAAAATTACAGCTTTTGGGCAAGAATCTAAATTGAAATTACTGAAAGTACTGATATACTTCGTCATAATTTTTTACTTCCATTAAGTCGGCCCTTAATTTGGCGGCGCCTGGAAAACTGTTTAGATAGATTTTATAGAATCGTTTCAATATGTTGAAGTTCTTTTTGCCGCTCCAGGTTTGTTCGAAAAGTTTTGTGTGTTGAATTAGTTTTTCAATCCGGTCTTCCTTCGTAATTTCATTTTTTTCAGGATTAAAAAACCACGGATTTTGAAAAATCCCACGGCCAATCATCACTCCATCAACTCCGGTTTCTTCAATTCTTTTTAAACCATCATTAAATGAAAAAACATCGCCATTTCCATGAAAAGGAATGTGTGATTTTATTTCTTTTTTTAGTTGAACAGCTTTGGCAATTTCATCCCAGCTTGCATCGCCGTCGGATTGCATTCGTTGTGTTCTTCCGTGTAAAATAATGGCAGCCGGTTCAACTTCCAGCAATTCAGAAATCCATTCTTCTGTTTGGTGTTCTTTTATTCCGGTCCGGGTTTTAACACTCACCGGTAAATGTGTAGCTTCTTTTGTTGCCTGAATAATTTCCTTTGCCAGGCTTGGTTCGCCAATTAAAGCACTACAGGCACCAACCTTAAACACTTTTTTAACGGGGCATCCCATATTAATATCCAATCCATCGAATTCGTAATTTTCTGTAATGTATTTGGCAATGTTGTGGTAAACATCCGGATTTCGACCCCAAATTTGAGCCACCAGTTTAACATCTAACTTTTTTAGTAATTCTCTCTCCGAATCATTTACTATCAACCGTTCTGAAACCCGTTCACGACCAACCGGATGGTTCATTCCTTCAACTGAAGTGAATTCGGTAAAAACTACATTTAAATTACCCGGTGTTGAAATTCCCATTACAATTTCACGAAAAACTGTGTCGGTGACATCTTCCATTGGCGCCAGCGAAAAAACCGGGCTTTTAAACTCTTGCCAGAAATTATTCATTTAAAAATCCAGTTTCAATATTTCTTCCACTTTATCAACTATCTTTTTAAACTCTTCTTCTTTAAATCCGATTGAAGCGACTGCAATATTCCCTTCTTGATCGATGATAAAATTAGGCGGAATATTTTGTTTTGCATATTTCGAAAAAATCTCTCTTTTCAAGTCCGGATAAAACGGCATTATGTAATTGTTGTCGGTTTTAAACTTTGTAACTTCTTCCCAACTGTGTTCACGGCCAAAAATAAATAATTCGAAATTTTCTTTATCCATGTATTTTTCGTAAACCTCTTTCTGCAAATACGGAAGTTCTTTTCTGCAAGGGCCGCACCAGGTTGCAAAAAAGTTAATCCAAACTACTTTCCCTTTTAAATCAGAAAGTTGTTTGGTGCTTCCATTTTGCAGTTCATAAGAAAAATTAGGTGCTTTTTCTCCTTCTTTTACAAGAGTAAATTCATCTTGCGCAGATATGGAAAAGGAAGTTAAAATCGTAAAAATTAGTAGTAATAGTTTTATTCTCATTTCACGAAGAAATAAAAAATGATTGATTTTAAAAAGGGATACTTTAAAAATGGATAAAATTCTGGTTTGATATAGCAGATAAAGCAACTTATTTTGAGATTTGCATGTTAATCAGATTCAAATCCAATACTCTTATTTTTCCGTTTATAACTTTCTCAAATGCAAATCCTTTTTCATTTAACATCCTCGATTCATTTTGAGTGTGTTGATATTGCACAATCATTCTGGTTGGGTTTTTTAATACATGAATTTGTAAAAATCCACTATCAAAACTATTACCAACAGCACCTGTATTCAAGGCAATTGCACCCGTGTCAACATCCGCTCCTAAAAAATGGTACCGTTGAAAATGGTGAGTAGTTGCACCTAAAATTAAATCGGCTTTGTTCATCAACTTCAACTTCCTCTCTTCGCTAAGCTGATTAACCCAGGCACCAGTATGAGCAAGAACAACTATAATATCTTTATCAACCGATTTGTGTATTCCATTCAATTCATCCATTAAAAATTCTCTTGAACTTTCGTTAAATGCAATTAAAGGATCAAGCGGATTATCGGAATAATGCAATTGAATAATGTGAACTTTTATACCATCGTGTTCCTCAATTGCGTAGTACTCGCATTTGTTTTCTCTTAATTTTACATTCTTTCTTTCTGATAAACCGACATAATCTAAAATGGGTGAACCGGCTCCCCAATCCCCCTGATCTCTACCCCAATATTCGTTTTCACCATCCGCAACGTTGGGATAAAAATGATTATGCCACAAACTGTCATTTTTCAGTAAGTCTAAAAACGGGTTTTCGATGTTATCTTTTACATGATCGCCCAGACCAAGAATAAAGCTGTCCCCCGCTTCTTTAATCCACTTATTACAGTTAAACATGTGCGGGTTCTCAATTGAAAATCCCTTGTTGTCACTCATTATTGAAAAGCTGAATGAAGCAATACTATCCAGTTCCTTTATGCTGTTTTGCGCAAATAAAGAATTATTTGCCAGCAATATAATTATAATTAACAGATTAATTCTTGTGGAGAATTTTGAAAATCCGGTACGTTTCATTCTCTTCATAATCAGCATTGTTCTTTTTAATTGTTGATTGCACTAAAATAATTTTGTGATACAACAAAGTAAATTTGGGTTTCTATAAATTCGAGTTTATTTATGATTCTTTAAAAACTCATTTACTGCATTTTCGATTCTGGATTGAATTTTTGAAGCATCCGATTTTTCAAAAGTATCACCGGTTATGTTTTCAAAAAGCTCGATGTAACGGTCAGAAACTGAGCCAACAAATTCTTCGTTCATTTCAGGAATTATTTGTCCTTCTTTTCCCTGAAAACCATTTTGAATTAACCACTGACGTACAAATTCTTTCGAAAGTTGTTTTTGCTTTTCACCTGCCTCCTGTCTTTCCTGATAACCGTCGGCATAAAAGTAGCGCGATGAATCTGGTGTGTGAATTTCGTCGATGAGATAAATTTTACCATCTTTTTTACCAAACTCATATTTTGTATCAACCAAAATTAATCCCATCTCAGCTGCAATTTCAGTTCCGCGTTGAAACAATTTGCGGGTGTAATCTTCCAGCATTTCGTATTCGGTTTTATCAACCAAACCTTGTGCAATAATATCTTCGCGTGAAATATCTTCGTCGTGACCAACATCTGCTTTTGTAGTTGGGGTCAAAATTGGCTCGGGGAATTTCTGGTTTTCGATCATTCCTTCAGGCATTGCAACTCCGCACAAAGTGCGTTTTCCATCTCGGTATTCGCGCCAGGCGTGCCCGGTTAAATAACCCCGAATTACCATTTCAACTTTGTATCCTTCGCACATGTGACCAACAGTAACATTTGGGTCTGGCACAGCAATTTTCCAGTTGGGAACTATGTCGGAAGTAGCATCCAGAAATTTCTCTGCAATCTGGTTTAAAACCTGTCCCTTAAAAGGAATTCCTTTTGGTAAAACCACATCGAAAGCCGAAATACGGTCGGAAACTACCATCACCAGAAAATCGTCGTTAATGTTATAAACGTCGCGAACTTTCCCTTTGTACAAACTTTTTTGTCCCGGAAAATTGAATTCAGTTTTTGTTAATGCCTTACTCATGGTATTTATTTTTATGAATTATTATTTATTCTTTACTGCAACTGTAACTGCGACTGTTTACTTTTTCTATTCTTTACTGAAAACTGCGACTGCGACTGTTTACTTATTTTCCTCACTGCGACTGCCTACTTTCTTAATCCTTACTTTTTTCGTAGGCATCCACAATATCACGAACCAACCGGTGTCTTACAATATCTCTTTTATCAAATTGTATTATTGAAATCGATTTTATTTTCTCCAGAATTTTCATTGCATGTAATAATCCTGAATTACTTCGTTTTGGTAAATCAATTTGGGTAACGTCACCCGTTACCACAAATTTTGCATTGAGTCCCATTCTAGTTAAAAACATTTTAAGTTGGTTTACCGTAGTGTTTTGCGCTTCGTCGAGAATTACAAATGCATTACTTAAAGTTCGCCCACGCATAAATGCCAGCGGTGCAATTTGTATGGTTCCGTCTTTCATAAATTCTTCTAATTTTTTCGGAGGAATCATGTCTTGCAAAGCGTCGTAAAGCGGCTGCAAATAAGGGTCTATTTTTTCTTTTAAATCTCCGGGCAGAAATCCAAGGTTTTCTCCTGCTTCCACTGCCGGACGACTCAAAATAATTTTTTTTATTTCTTTATTTTTAAGTGCTTTTACCGCCAAAGCAATTGCCGTGTAAGTTTTCCCGGTTCCCGCCGGACCAATTGCAAAAATTAAATCATTTTTAAAACTCTCTTCAAATAGCCGTCGTTGATTTGGAGTTCTGCCCCGAATTGGTTTTCCATTATTCCCAAAAACGATAATGTCTTTATCGCCGTTCCCATTTTCTTCCATCGAAGAAATACCTGAAGCTAAAATTTCTTGAATAGTTTGTTCAGTTAAAATATTAAATTGAAAAAAATGGTCGAGAATAAGTGCGAATTTCTTTTCGAATAATATTATTTCATTTGGTTCGCCTTGAATATAAAGGGAATTTCCTCGTCCGGTAATTTTAATCTTAGGGAAAAGTTTTTTTATAAGATCTAATTTTGAATTGTTTATTCCGAAAAATTCTAACGGGTCAATTCCTTCTAATAATATTTGTTTATCCAATGCTAATTTTTAAGTGTTTTACGGCTCAAATTTACGAAATAAATTAACCAATATTGAATTCGGAATTGGAAAGAAATTCACGAAAATGAAACTTTTACAAAGGTAAAATTGAAGTAAGATTTAAATAACAATAAAACAAACGTAGAAATTTGAAGGCCTTATTTTGAAAGTAGTTTTACAATCCAAAGAATCAAATACAATCCTAAACCAAGCCCTGCTAATAAAAAGGCTACTACAAAACCTATTCTTACATGAGATTCTTTCATCCCAATTTTATTTCCTGTCCAAGCAGATACACCTAAAATCATAATTATAGTTTTTATTATTTTGAAAAGCTCTTTAAAAATATAAAATTATTTGAATTTACGTGTGGATAACTTTGTTTTATGTTTTTCTATAAAATATTTTGGAATCGTTAATTTCGAAAAAAATTCAATAAAATACATTTGATGCAAAGGAAACTTGACGCTTTTAAAGAGCTACTTGAAATAATGGACGAACTCCGTGCGAAATGTCCATGGGATATGAAGCAGACATTGGAGTCGTTACGAAAATTAACCATTGAAGAAACCTATGAATTGGGCGATGCAATTTTGAAAAACGATTTGCAGGAGATTAAAAAGGAGTTGGGCGATTTAATGCTTCACATTGTTTTCTATGCAAAAATTGGCGACGAAAAAGGTGAATTTGATATGGCCGATGTTTTGGAAGGAATTAATAAAAAGCTGATTTATCGCCATCCGCATGTTTTTGGAGATGTTGATGTTGACGGTTCGCCAAAAAAAGTTGAGGAAAACTGGGAAGCCCTGAAGTTGAAAGAAAAAGGAGGAAACCGGAGAGTTTTGGAAGGTGTTCCGGCTGCAATGCCGGCACTTGTAAAAGCAAACCGGGTTCAGGAAAAAGTTAGTGGGGTTGGTTTCGATTGGGAATACAAAGAACAGGTTTGGGATAAAGTAAAAGAAGAAGTGGACGAATTAAGCCACGAAATTAACCAGGTTGATAAAGATAAAATTGAAGCCGAATTTGGCGACCTGTTTTTTGCAATGGTAAACGCAGCCCGATTGTATGGAGTTGATCCTGAAGCTGCTTTGGAACGTACAAATTTGAAATTTATTAAACGTTTTAATTATCTGGAAAGCGAAACCATGTTAAAGGGCAAAAGTCTGCATGATATGAGTTTGGCTGAAATGAATGTAATTTGGGAAGAGGCGAAAAAAGAAGAGTAGGTAGTTTTCAGTGGCAGTCTCAGTTTTCAGTGAGGAAATGAAAAAAAAGTAAACAGTTGCAGTTTTCAGTGAGGAAATGAAAAAGGAAATTAGGCGGTGGCTGGAAGCAGAAAATAATAATAATATTTCTTTCTACATTATTGGATTTAAAAAATAGGGAGGGTATTTGCTATTGGAAAATATTAGTGTAGTATTGTATTTATGAAACGAAGGAACATCTACAGAATAACATTGGTCCTGATTATTTCTGTTATGGCTATTTTAGTTTTCAAAAAAGATAACAAAAAATCGATTGTTGAATTGAATGCTTCAGTTATTTACGATGAAAGTAAGTCTGTAATTACCAATATTGACACAATAGATTTTGTTCATGCGGATATTGCAATAGACTCATATTATAAACTCAGAAACTATAATTTAAAAGCAGGGGAAACTTATACAATTTGGAAGGTTGAGTTTAAGCATCATAACGGAACACATTTTCCCAACAACAGAAGGCCTTTACAATTTTCAATTTGGTGTGAATTAAATGACGGTATTAATGGATATTATTCAAAAGAAATTAAATAGTTCTTTTAATTTTCAAATTGGTACTATAGAGAATTTGTGAATGAATTTTTAAATAGTCTCTAAATTTTGTGAAAAAGACTCCGATAAAATCAGTGTAACTGCTCAGTAGTTCTAATGTGCTGATTGTCAATGACCCCACATTTTGGCATGGGGTTGGATGTTGTAAATGTCGGTAGTTTTGGCGGGATTTTGTTTTTTTTTGTACAAAAATCGGGACAAGACAGATTGATAACTAACGATTTAGTTTTTTGATGTCTTGATAAGAGTAACAAATCAGTAGGTTTTTTTCAGATGAATGTTTGATTAATAAAAAGCTAAAAACTAACTTTACCAATATCATCGAAACAAAACTAAATCTGTAATTATGAAGTCCGAAAAATCTCACTTAAATCGTAGAAAATTTATTGGTGGTGTGTCTTCTGCACTTGTAGGAATAACAGTAGTTCCACGACAAGTTCTGGGTGGGGTTGATTACATTCCCCCAAGTGATAAAATTAATATTGCGTACATTGGTTGCGGGACTCAGGGTTTGCGCGAAATGCCTGATTTACTTGAAATCCCCGAAGCAAAAATTACTGCAGTTTGTGATCCTCAAAAATATGCAAGCGGTTATTTTGACTGGAGTCCAAAAGGACTTTTAAACAGCCTTCGAAAAACAATTGATAATCCAAACTGGATTACTGGAGGCGATGGAAAAATTCCGGGTGGTTTAAACAACGGAAAAGAAGTTGTTGAAGCATTTTATGCAAAATCAAATCAAAATGGGAAATATAAGGGTTGCACTGCCTACACTGATTTCCGCGAAATGTTTGAAAAGGAAAAAGACATCGATGCAGTAAAAATTATGGCCACAGACCATTTACACGGGGTAATGGCTGCTTCAGCAATAAAAAAAGGCATTCATACAACAATGCATAAACCAATTGCAAACCGTTTGGAAGAAGGTTTTAATGTAATTGAAATGGCCAAAAAAACGAATGTAATTACTCATCTTATTCCCTGGGAATCAAATGGTTCGATGGATCAAATTATGGCCTGGGTAAACGGTGGGGTAATTGGTCCATTAAAAGAAGTTCACAATTGGTCGAACCGACCGGTTTGGCCGCAATATGCAAACAAACCAATTGAAACACCAGCTTTGCCAAAAGGCTTTGATTGGGATTTGTGGTTAGGCCCGGAAGAAAATCGTCCGTATCATCCTAATTATACAAATATGGTTTTTAGGGGCTGGTACGACTTTGGCGGCGGTGCAATGGCCGACATGGGGCATTACAGTTTGTGGAGTGTTTTTAAAGCTTTGCAACTGGAGAACCCAACGATAATTGAGCCCAACAGAAGCCACGTTTGTGGATTGCGCGACAACGCCACAGCATTTAGGGTAAACAACGATTATTCGTTTCCTTTTGCAAGTTCAGTGAGGTTTAAATATCCGGCAAATAATACAAGGCCAGCCGTTGATTTAATCTGGTATGACGGTGGAGTTCGTCCGGCAGTTCCATCTGAGTTTTATGAACAGGACAAAGAACTACCCCTTGAAGGAATGATGTTCGTGGGTGATGAGGGAATAATTATGTCATCTGATTTTATGTTGAAAGATCCGTTTGTTCTTTCAGGAAATAAAAAATTGGCAGGTGAACTAAATAAAAATGTAAAATACGAACGTGTTTCGGGGATTCAACGGTTTGTTGAAGGGGTGAAAAAAGGAGAACAACTGGAGGGTAGTTTCCGAAATGCATGGCCAATAACTGAAGCAGTGAATTTGTATGCAACTGCCCTTCGTTCAGGTAAAAACCTGAAATATGATGCTTCAAACCGAAAAATTACAAATGTTATTGAAGCAAATAAGTATTTAACACGTGATTATCGAAAAGGCTGGAGTTTGGATGAAGTATAAAAAGTTTAAAACATAAGAGTATAAATTAAAAAATCAAAACCGGAATTCTGATAATTAATTTTGAAAGAAAGTAATTCCTACTTCGGTCTTCCGATTAAATCTAAAAAATATGAAAACTACCCGTAGAAATTTCCTAAAAACATCAGGTGCCGCATTAGGCTCAGTTGCTTTGTTAAGTCAATTTCCATTTGGATTAACGTCTTGTTCAAATGCCCTAAAATCATTTGGATTTCAGGTGTGGACCATCCGTCAAAAATTAGTTGCCGATTTCCCCGGGACTTTAAAAATGATGGCCGGGTTTGGATATAAAGAAGTTGAAATGTGCTCGCCACTTGGGTATTCACGCGCTGGTTTCGAACCGCTAAATAAAATGAGTGGAACCGAAATGAGAAAAATTATTGAAGATAATGGGCTAATTTGTAGAAGTTCGCATTATGGAATGGGAGAATTACGAGAGAGTTTGGATAACCGGATTGAATGGTCTCAGCAAATGGGAATCACCCAAATTGTGGCAGCCAGTTTCGGACTAGGAAAAGATGCCTCGGTTGACGAATTCAGAAAGGCTGCTGATGAGTTAAACGAAATTGGGGCAAAAACAAAAACTGCCGGAATCCAGATGGTTTTTCATAACCACCACGGTGAGTTTGAAAAGAGGGGCGATGAATTAATTTATGATGCACTTCTTGATCAGTTCGATCCGGATCTTGTAAAAATGCAGTTTCAGGTGGCAGTTGTAAATGTTGGTTACAAAGCAGCCGATTATTTCCGTAATTATCCGGGGCGTTTTATTTCAGCTCACCTTGCCGATTGGTCAGTTGAAAAAGAAAAACAAGTACCAATTGGCCAGGGAATTGTTGATTGGGAAGATTTTTTTAAAGCGGCTAAAGTTGGAGGTGTGGAAAACTTTTTTGTTGAAATGGACCCGGATACTTTTGAACCGAGTGCTGAGTTTTTGATTAATATGTAGTTTTTTGTTTTGGAAAAATAAATTTTTTCGAATGACCAGCAAATAACGTTTGTTTTGTATTCATGGCGGTTTATCAAACAGAATTGGTTTTCTTCCCAATCTTCGGCTTGATGGATTTTGCAGTAAATACGAATTCCGGACAGAAACTGATTCTGGTCATTTGTTGTACCAAGTCACCGTAAAATCCGCCATTCCCTTCAGAATAGATTTCCTGTTGTTATCCTAGCTCATTTAACAACAGTTCTTTTACATGGTTTTCTAAACGACGGGTTTTAAAATCGAACCAGTTTTGTCGGTGGTGTGAGTTTTCGATAATGGCTTTGAAATTTGCGAAAGGCCTTTTACGGTTTAAGATATTTATCAATTGCTCCCTGAAGTTTATATCATCCATTTTATTTGCAAATTGTTCCATAATTTGAAAAGATTCATGCGATTCCAGAGGTTCAATAGTTATGCACGATTTCCAATCGTCGTGTTTTAAATCCCAATCCTCGAATGTTCCCCCTGTTAAAGCTTCAAATTCATAGGGGTGGTTTATCATTTTTTCGGGAATTTCCTCAACTTCCAGAGTGTCTGGGTTTAGATAACAAATAAAACCTGCATCAATAGAATCGGCGATTTCGGACACTACTTTTTTATATTTCTCAGGTAGATCAATTTCTTCCTGTTCCTCATAAATTTTATCCCTGAAAAACTGAAGAATTTGCTGAAGTTTGATTTTGTCTTCTTTAACTGTATAAATTATTTGTAGGATTTTGTCAAGTAATTCTTGTTTTTTCATTCGGTTTTTTAAGTAAAAATAAGGACATTAAAATGGAAGGTCTTCTTCATCCGATAGATTGTTTCCCCGGTTTCGTTTTTCAATTTCCTCATCATATTTTATTTGTTCGGCAATTTCCTGGCAAGTTTTACAATAACCCGGGAAAGGACAATTTTCTTCTTCAAAATCGCAAAATTCGATGTGGCTTTCGCCAAACGACAAGGACACATGTTTTTCGTTCCAGAAATTTCTGATGAATGGGTAACGTAAATGAACCGGATAGTTTTGTGGAAAATCGAGATAAAAGTGAAATAGTTGCAAAAGGTTTTCCAATTTGGAAGCGAGAAGTTCCTGCTGGTCAGTTGTCAACTTTTCCGGAGGTGGCAATAATTCGCAGCCAATTCTGGTAATGGTTGAGATTTCTTCTGGATCGCCATAAAGATATTTTTCTACATGCGACATATCTTCAAGTTCAACCTCATCATCAGGATCGGAATATTCCCATAAATCATGTGGTGGATTTATATTCCATGTGGCCTTTTGGATGTCTTCAAGTAATTGTTGAATTTAGCGTTCCATTCTTATGTTTTTATTGAAGATATTTTAGAGACTGTTGACAAATTTATATCAATTACCCTAAGGCTATAAATTCATATCCCCCCTGTCCAACACTTTTATTTAGGGTATTAAAAATATTTTGGGAATTGTCGTAGGGACCTTCAATATATAAAGGTTTTCCGTCCCATCCCATTTCAATTTCGTCAATCCCATCATCTACGAAATCAGGATCGAGTACATATTCTGTTATGTAAAAATCTTTTGGGGGATTAAATCCTAATTCGCTGGCAAAATCTATTGCTCCGTAAACAAGGTTATGTAAGTAAGTAGGTGATACCTCAACGCAAGGGCCATTTTGCTCCATTTTTTCTATTAGTTCGTCTATTTCAATCTGGGTATTATTACAATTCGCCATTGAGTTTTTTACACCAAGGCATAGCCGATCGACTAAAATATTTGCAAAAGTAAATTTACCGCCAGGCTGCTTTTTTATTATCAGGCACATGGTTAACCCTTTTTCGGAATATTTCTCTGAGATAAAGCATTTTTCTATTGGTAAAGATCTGCCTTTTTCCTTTAGATATTTTTTGGGTGAGAATTTTTTGTTTTGCATAAAGTTTAACGAAAATAGATTTAGTCTTTATTTTGAGCTTCTTTGTTTTTTTCAATAAAATATGGTTTCGATGAACTTTCAATGGCTTTCATTGCAATGTCTTTAACACTGGTTTCGGCAGCTACCGATTTTTGGGAAAATTCTTTTACGGTTGTTTCCATGTCTTTTATTTTAGCTTTTAAAGTATCAATAATTTGATCTTTTAACCTAAGCTCACCCGATGTTTCTTTTTCCTTTAATTCTTTTTCGAAACGGAATGACGTCTCCAGTTTCTCGGTAGTTACTTTTATTACATCTTTTACAGCCTTTTCCAGCTCGGTAGGGAAAGCATCATTTTTTGATCTTAATTCTTTTAATTCACTTTCGGCCTGCTTGATGTGAGATTCGCGTTCGGCAAATTCTTTTTCGAAAGTTGTTTTTTTCTCGATAAGTTCTTTTTCCAGTTTTGCTTTTTTCTCTTCGTACAAGTCAGATTCTTTTTTGCGTGTCGTTTTTAAGGTGTATTGATATTCTTCATCATCACGTTTACGGTTCTTTTTTGTCTCTTCTATTTCTTCCTTTTGATTTTGTTTAAAATCTTCCTGTTCCTTTTTCCATGTGGCTTTTTTTTCAGCCATTTCGGTTTCGAACCGTTCTTTTTCTGAGCTTATTTTATCGTCAGATTCTGTTTTGCGGCTATCTAAATCCTGTTCAAATTCTTCACGTTTTTCTTTTTGTGCAAGCAACATTACCGAAAGTGAATCTGTACTGGCTGATAATTGGTAGAGGTCTTCGAGGTTTTGTTTCTCTGTATTTATTGCTTCCTGTAAATCTTCAAATTTTTTGAATTCAGAAACAAATTTTTCACCCAATTGGTCGAGCGAAGATGAAAGGCCAACCTTTAATTCTGAGATTCCTTTTACTATGGTTTCGTGGCCAAGGCTTTCGGCTTTTTTTACCTGGGCTACCTTTTTTTGCATTTCCTGTACTTTTTTAGGCTCTTCTGTTTTTCCATCCTCCACTTTTTTAAGGAGTTCGTCGTATGCTTTCAAAATCTCATTTTTTGTGTTTCGGTTACTTACGTTTGATTCCATATTTATTCGATTATAAAATTTATTTATGATGAATATTCATTTACATTATTACTCTGAACTTTATTATTTTTTGCATTTTGCAATTTTTATAAAATTGAAAAAATTATTCTTCCACCGGCATTTGGAACGAACCAAGATTAGTAATCTGATAATCACCTATCGAGAATTGTACATTCGAATTGGTATCCACTTTAGTAACACTCATCATCGATTTTTCTCCGCTTTCGTTATCAATACTTGTTGCTTCCATCATGTAACCCCAACCCATTCCACTTGAATACGAACTTGTTTTGAAAATTGTGCTGAAATAATCCTGAGAACTAATTTTTAAATCTTTTGTGATCCAGTAATGAGCGGTTCCATTTTCATCTTTATATACATATTCCTCGCATTTGTAACCGGCAATATTTTTTGTTTTGCCTGTTTTAGAAACGTTCGGGTTTGCAAGGTAGGTGTCTGGCGATTCATCAAAATCAAAATCATCTTCCTCGTACGCTTCTCCCATCGACTCAAAAAAACTGTTCATTCCATAAACAATTCCCGTTTTTTCGCCTTTTTCTTCACCTAAAATTAAAGTGGCTTGGTTTTCCACATCGATAATAAACATTCCTTGCCCTTTTTGAGCCATGTCTCCTGATACGACCTGATAAGCCATACTTTTTGTTTTTGGGTTGAAATGAGTTATAAATTCGCCTTCGCTGGTTTTACTTCCACCTGAGTCAAACGATTCAATGTGCATTTGTATCAAATGGTCGAACTGATAACTATCTTCTATCGGTACCGGCTCGCTGTTTAATCCCAATCCTTTTAACAGCCCCTGCATTTTCTGCTGCATTTTTTCCTCACCGCTGTTGTCGTTTTCGTCCGCAGGTTCCTCTTTTTCGTTCTGGCTGGCCTTGTCCAGTTCTTCATCAATCTTCTCATCAATCTTCTCTTCAGCTTTTTCTTTGGCTTTCTCGTCAAGTTTTTTTTCAACGCGCTGTTTAAGCTTGTTTAGCAATTTTTGTCCTTGCACCGGCTGAATTAAAACAACTGAAAGGAAAGCAATGAAACAAATTTTTAAAAGTGTTTTCATGTTGTAAATTTTCTATGTTAGATTATTTATAATTTATTAAACAAAAGTCGAACAAAAATTTCAGAAATTCAACTGGAAGTTACAATTTAGAATTGGTTATTGAAAATTATTATTGATGGCAATTAGCCTGAACTATTCATAAATTTATCTATTCCGAAATCAAACTGCTTTGAATA
>JABGRN010000155.1 GCA_018648265.1 Prolixibacteraceae bacterium
GAGCATTCTCTTTATTCAAAGCAGTTTGATTTAGGAATAGATAAATTTATGAATAATTCAGGCTAATACATTGTTCAAAAAAATGTTTGTAAATTATTTTTTCACCCTTATTTTTTTCTGTCTGACAATATCTTCTTTTTCGCAAGTGGAAGGGATAAAAACCATTAACAAAGAAGATTTAAGGCGTCATTTAATTTTTATCGCTTCTGATAGTTTACAGGGAAGAAAGTTTGGAACCGAAATTTCCGGTCTGGAAATAACTGCTGATTATTTAAAAGATTATGCACAGAAAATTGGGTTGAAACCGCATATTGATGATTTTTTTCAGTCGGTAGGAATTATTGCAACAATGCCGGGTTTGGGCAATATTTTTATCGAAGTTGTAAATCAAAAAAAGAAATCTGTTTTTAATACAAATTCGGTTGTCAGCCTGAATGGTAGATTGGATGCCCTGGAACTTGAAGGTGAAGAAATTGTAATTGCGGGATTTGGCTGGCAGGATCCAGGAAATAGTTATGACGATTTTGAAGGAATTGACGTCGCCGGGAAAATAGTAATATACGCACAAGGTAACCCGGACTTGTACCTTAAAGGAGAAAATTTTAGTTGGAACAACAGGCAGGAACGCGCTAAATTTGAGAAGGTTTTTAAACAAAAACCAAAGGCTATTATTATTGCAAGCAATCCAAAAGACAAAAAGAATAATACTTTTAATCGGATTAATCGCTGGAATACAAGAACAAAGTATTTTTTAAATGAAACAAATGAATCTTCCGACGAGCAAGCCATTTTTTTAACTGAGCCATCGTTTGTCGATGTTTTGTTAGGGGGAAAAGGAAGATTTAAAAAGTATCTAAACGATATTTCCAAAAATAAAAAAGCCTACTCATTTTTAGTAAACGATTTTAAAATTAATTTGGTAGTAAGGGGAACAAGTAAATTGCTTGATGCAAAAAATGTAGTTGGGATAATTGAAGGCAGCGACGCGGTATTAAAAGAAGAGTGTGTAATTTTTATGGCACACTACGACCATTTGGGTGTAAACAACGAGGGTGAAATATATAATGGCGCCGATGACAACGGCTCGGGAACCGTTACTTTAATGGAAGTTGCCGAAGCTTTTATGAGTTTGGATCAAAAGCCAAAACGCAGTATTGTATTTTTGTGGGTAACTGCCGAGGAAATTGGAATGTTGGGATCGAATTATTACACTCAAAATCCGGTTTTCCCCCTCGATAAAACAGTGGCATGTATAAATCTCGATATGGTTGGGCGGGTTTTTGAAGCTCGCGATTCGGTGTGGGATAAATCACCAAAACTGGTTAAAGATTTTGATGGTTTATTTACACTTTCAAATGATGTCTGGCCCAAGCTTGAACAAATTAACGATTCGATTTGCAGTGAACTGGGAATCATTCCTGACAAATCGTTGCCACCAGGTTTTTTGCGAAGCAGCGATCATTATTATTTTCACGAAAAAGGAGTACCTATTTTAAATTATGCCACCGGTTACCATGCCGATTACCATAAAGTGAGCGATGAAGTTTCAAAAATAAATTTCGATAAAATAAAACGTGTGGCAGATCTTTGTTTTTTAGTGGGCCTGGAAATAGCAAATATTGAAAAATAGCTGTTAAAAGGATGGAACTTGTTTTTTGACACTGTTTAAAGTTGATATTCCTAACCCAGATAAACTGGAAAAGACAAATCTCAAAAAAACAAATAACAAACCTGTGCGGCTACTGACGCATAAGATTCAATTTTTCAAATATTCAAATTCTAAACTATTCCTTATTATGTTTCAAGCAATCTGAATTTTGATATTGATTTTTGTGATTTATCAGTCAAGTGCCAGACAGGTTTGTATTTTGATAATTGTTATTTTCTGCAAAGAAACACAGCCTGTCTCGTTTTATCGGGGAATATTAGAAATAAGAGCCTAAAAAACATTTCAGATTTTCTCAATAAAAAAAGCCCGGTATAAACCAGGCTTTATTTGGGTGGATGATGGGATTTGAACCCACGACCTCTGGAACCACAATCCAGCGTTCTAACCAACTGAACTACAACCACCGTATGTTTTTGCGGTTGCAAATATAATACTTTATTCTTTTTTCAATTCAAAAAAATTTAAATAAATCGGATTACAATTTTCAAAACGTTAATTTTGAAAAAATCGAAAAATTATGAAAAAGGGAAAAATCAGCAATATTCTTTGTTTTGGCGAGGTGCTTTGGGATATGCTACCATCCGGTGCCAAACCCGGCGGAGCAACTTTAAATGTAGCAATTCATTTAAAAAAACAAGGGCAAAATCCCATCCTTGTCAGCAGGATCGGGAATGACAAGGACGGGAAAAGTTTAAAAAATTATTTAATAAAATCGGGTTTAGATACACAATTTGTACAAATGGATGAGAAACTGAATACAAGTAAAGTTTTGGTACATCTCGACGAACAGAAAAATGCAACTTACGAAATTTGTGAACCTGTAGCCTGGGACAATATTCAACTGAATAAAGAAATTGAAGAAGTTGCAAGCAATTCTGGTTTAATTATTTATGGTTCACTGGCATCGCGTAATCAAACTTCTCGCGAAACACTTTTCAGTTTGTTAAAGTCTTCAAAAGCCACCCGCTTGCTCGATGTAAATTTACGCCCTCCTTACGACAAACCCGAAGTGGTTGAAAAATTACTTTTTATGTCAGATTTTATTAAGTTGAATGATGATGAACTTTATGCTATTGCCTCGTGGAAAAATAAATCCGGCAACGAAACTGAACTTATTCAATGGTTTGCAGAATATTTTAAATGTTCGTCGGTTTGTGTAACCCGCGGTGCAAATGGAGCAGTTCTTTTTATTAATAAAAAAATCTACGATCATCCAGGATTTATAATTAATGCCGTTGATACCGTTGGTGCTGGCGACTCGTTTTTGGCAAGCCTGGTAGCTGGCCTCTCAAACAATGCCGACCCGGTAAAAGCATTAGAATTTGCCTGTGCAACCGGTGCGTTTGTAGCTTCGCAAAAAGGTGCAGTCCCTGAATATTCTGAAAAAGAAATTAACGGGATTATAAATCCTTCTTCTTACCTGAATTATTCATGAGTTTTTCGTTATGAGAATTCAAAATGCACAGAATA
>JABGRN010000096.1 GCA_018648265.1 Prolixibacteraceae bacterium
AGTATGCTGAGTAAAACGAAAGTATGCGACATTTGATTGTTAAATCGGTATTATTGTTCCGGCTCGGCATCAAACTTCTCGATAAAATCGGTTGAAAGTACCCTGAATTCTGTTCGGCGGTTAATTGCCCGGGCAAGTTCTTGTTGCTCTTCGGTTAACTTCAGTATAAATTCTTCGGTTAACTCGTCGTTTCTTTTTAGAAAATCATTTTGTTCTGCCAATTTTCGTGTTACCATTTTTGGCCAGGTTTCGCCATAACCTTTTGCAACTAAACGCTGTGGGTTAATTCCTTTTTCAATAAGGTAATCAACAACACTTTGTGCCCTCTTTTGCGAGAGGTCGAAGTTAAACTGGTCGCTGCCAACGAAGTCGGTGTGTGCCATCAATTCAATTGTAATTGTTGGGTTAAAAACCAGTATTTGCACCACTGTATCAAGAGCCAGTTTAGATGCGGGGAGTAATTCCCAACTTCCGAATTCATAATTAATATTTTCAACTTTAATGGGCGAATCGGTGGGCGTTAAAAAGAGTTCAAACAGAAATTCTTTGCTGTCTTCCATGCCAAGAGTATTGGCTGATGCTTTATCGCGTAAAAAACCATCTCTAAAAGCGGCAAAAATATATTCAGTTTCAGGCTGGAGTTTTAGCTGAAATTTCCCGTTTTGTGTACGCATTTTAAGGTTGGTCCCGTCTGTTCCGATAATCCGAACGGTAACACCGTCCATTACTTCTCCGGTCTCTTTGTCGAAAACTTCGCCCATAACCTGAAAAATAGTAGGTGGGACAACAAACGAGTACAAATCGTCGCCCCGCGAACCTTTTCTGTTTGACGAAAACATGCCTTTGTTTTCACCCGGAACAAAAGCTATCCCAAAATCATCGGCAGGTGAATTTACCGGCGAACCCATATTTTCAACTATCCAACTTTCATCTTCGTTTTGAACTGCCATAAAAATATCGTGACCACCCATTCCGATGTGGAAATTTGAAGAAAAATAAAGCTCGCCGTTATCGCGTACAAAAGGGAACATTTCATCGCCCTCTGAATTAACAACTCCGCCAAGGTTTACAGGTTTCCCATAACTGCCACCTTGTTTTTCGGCACTCCAGATATCTTTACCGCCAAAACCACCTGGCATATCTGAAACAAAATACAACACCGATTCGTCAGAATTCAATGCCGGGTGGGCTGCAATAATACTATCGCCAACCACTTGCACTTTAATGGGGTCGGCCCATGAACCTCTCGACTGCGAAGAAGAATACAATTCAGCCCCAAGGTTTTTAGTTTTATCGTACCTGCACCGCGTAAAAATCATTTGTTCGCCTGTAGAAGAAAGGGTTGCAGTTCCTTCTTCGTCAGTTGTGTTAATAATCAGATTGTCATCAAGAAGTTTAGGTTCTTCCCATTTTTGCCGTTGGATCCCAAAGGTTGCCCTGAACAAATCGGCGTAACTCTGCCCGGTAATCAAACTTTCCTTTTTTCCGGTTGCAGCTTTCCTTGTCGATGTAAAAATTACTTCATTATCGCGGCCAGCTACAAAAACCGGGGCAAAATCACTTTCACGCGAGTTTATTTCTTTAACCGGGTTTATAATATGGTTTGTAGGATTAGCTACCCAATCCTGCGTGCTGCTAATGGCTTCCAATCCTGCCAGGGCACGTTCGTCGTTTGGTACCGAATCGAGAAAAATACGGTAATTTTCTATCGATTCTTCGTAATCTTGTGTTGCCCTAAGCATATCGGCATGGTATAAAAGGGCTGTTAGTTCGGGATGTCCTCGGCGAATTGCATTTTTGTAATACAAAGACGCTCTTTCGTAATCGCCAATGTACCGGTAACATTCGGCAATGGCAAAAGTGTAATCCATCCGTTTTGCCCTGTCTTTTTCCTTTCTATTTGCTTTCCTGTACTTTTCAATAGCATTGTAATATTCTCCTATATCATGCGAAAGGAGTGCATCCCTCCCATATTTTCCTGCACTACAGGATCCTAAAATCACTATTATGACAAAAAGTAAAGCTAACCTGACGTAGTTCATACCAATCTTTAATTTCGAAAAGTAAAAGTAAATTATTTTTTTAAACAGTCCTTAAAAATAACGTCAGTTTAACCGGTTAAGTATGTTTTAAAAAACCTGATTTTATTTGAATTGAAATCTGTAAAAAAAGGCCATGCAATTGCACGGCCTTTTTTTCATTTATAAAGTTATTTTAAACTTAATTATCTTACAAATAATAATTCTCGATATTTTGGCAGGGGCCATTTTTCGTTGTCAACAATTAATTCCAATTTGTCGATATGAAAACGAATATCGTCTAAGTATGGTCTAACAGTTTTGTCGTAAACTTCCGATTTCTCAATTATCTCATCAATAACATTTGCCTTTTTCCTTGCTTCAACCATCTCTTTGACCTTTGCTTTTATTGCTGTAATATGCCCACCAATTTCTTTTATCAATTCAATACGGGCGCCAGCAAGTTTTTTAAACTCATCAGCAGAAAAAACTTCTTTTAAGTTTTTTACATTTTCGAGCAACATAGTTTGGTACTGAACAGCCGTGGGAACAATATGGTTTATTGCAATGTCGCCAAGTACACGGGCTTCAATCTGAATTTTCATAATAAACTTTTCGTATTCAACTTCAACCCGGCCACTTAATTCCGATTCGTTGAAAATTCCAATACTTGCAAAAAGGGCTTTGCTTTCGGGGCGCATGTACGCAGAAAGCGATTCAGGGACACTATTTACGTTTGTTAGTCCGCGTTTTGCTGCTTCTTTTACCCAATCGTCGCTGTAACCATCGCCATTAAAACGGATAGGTTTCGATTCAATAATCAGTTCTTTAAGCACCTGGAAAATTGCTTCGTCCTTTTTAACATCTTTCTCAATTAGTGCATCAACAGCTGTTTTAAAATTGTTCAACTGTTTGGTCATTACAGTATTCAACACAATCATTGCCGATGCATTATTTGCTGAAGATCCAACGGCCCGGAATTCGAAGCGGTTACCGGTAAATGCAAATGGTGAAGTTCGGTTTCGGTCTGTGTTGTCGAGGATAATTTCAGGTATCCGGCCAATATTTAGTTTTAGGGCAGTTTTTTCATCCGGGGTCATTTTTCTGTCAACCACAGCTTCTTCCATTAAATCGAGCATTTTTGAAACTTCAGTTCCGAGGAATACCGATAAAATTGAAGGTGGTGCTTCGTTGGCGCCCAGCCGGTGTGAGTTTGGTGCTGTTAAAATACTGGCCCGTAACAAATCCTGGCTATCGTGAACAGCTTTTAAAGTATTAATTACGAAAGTCAAAAATTGTAAATTCGATTTTGGGTTTTTACCCGGGGAATAAAGGTTTACCCCCGTATTGGTAGCAAGCGACCAGTTGTTATGTTTGCCGGAACCGTTAATTCCTGCAAATGGTTTTTCGTGGAATACTACGCGAAATTTATGCCTGCGGGCAACTTTCTGCATAATATCCATAATTAATTGGTTGTGGTCGTTGGCAAGGTTGCATTCCTCGTAAATAGGTGCAAACTCAAACTGGTTTGGAGCAACTTCATTGTGCCTAGTTTTAATTGGAATGCCTAATTTGTATGCCTCATTTTCAACATCTTGCATGTAACGGTTGGCTCTTGTGGGAATAGACGAAAAATAATGATCGTCTAATTGCTGGTCTTTCGACGAAGCATGCCCCATTAAAGTACGGCCAGTTAATACGAGGTCGGGGCGGGCCATGTACAGTGCTTCATCGATTAGGAAATATTCCTGTTCCCATCCTAAATTTGTATGGACAGAGCTTACATTTTTATCGAAATATTGACAAACTGATGTTGCTGCTTTATCAACAGCAGTTAAAGCTCTCAGTAATGGCGTTTTATAATCGAGGGCTTCTCCGGTGTACGAAATAAAAATTGTAGGGATTGTTAAAGTAGTTTCGCTAATAAACGCCGGCGAAGTTGGATCCCAGGCTGTATAACCTCGCGCTTCAAAGGTTTGCCTGATCCCACCACTCGGAAACGAAGAGGCATCGGGTTCCTGTTGTGCCAGCAAACTTCCTGAAAAGGATTCAATTACTGAACCATCCGCCCCGTGAACAATAAATGCATCGTGTTTCTCTGCTGTTCCGTCGGTTAAAGGATGAAACCAGTGTGTGTAATGTGTAGCCCCGTTTTCAATGGCCCAGGCTTTCATTCCCTGGGCAACCTGGTCGGCCATTTTCCTATCAATGGTAGTACCTTTCCCAATAGCATCGGTTACCGCCTTAAAGGCTTCTTTCGATAAGTACTTTTTCATTTTTGCCTGGTCGAATACCATCATTCCGTAATAATCCGATATCAGGTTCTCTTCACGTACTACTTCAACAGTTTTACGGTTGAGGACTTCTTGCATTGCGTTAAATCTGAATTCTGCCATGTCGTTTTTTTTTATCGATTTTTTATTCTCAGCATCAAAAATATAATTTTCTATAACGGAGGTGTGTAATTTTATATAGCTATTTCAAAAATTTAATAATATTTTTACACAGAGGTGGTTTTTTGTGGGGGTAGTTGTAAAAATTACTTTATTTTATATAATTCAAATAATATGTTGTAATCATTTAAACAAACGATCTTTTATTTTAGAGATGCCCTTAAAATTGAACCAAATTATCTTTTTTGAACTTTTTCTCATTTTACTTGTAATTCCGAATTAGGTATTTAATACTAATTTAGCACTCAAATTCATCTCATTATTTGAATTTGAACAAATCAGTTTAAACTTATAAAGATGATTACAAACAGGCGTAATTTTATTAAAACAAGCAGTGCGGCCATGGCTGGGGGTTTGATTTTACCCCCACTTATGAATTCGTGCCAAAACGTACAAATCTCAGAAAACGTGAAAAGTTATTTAGACCATTTTGAAGTTTCTACCGAAATGTTGCAGAAAGTAATTGCAACAGCAATGAACAAAGGCGGCGACTATGCCGACCTGTTTTTTGAACATAAAATCTCAAATAGTCTTGGGCTGGAAGACGGAAAAGTAAATAAGGCTTATTCAAACATTGATTATGGAGTTGGAATAAGGGTGTTGAAAGGCGACCAAACCGGTTTTGCATATTCCGAATCAATTTCGCCTGATGAAATGTTGAATGCCGCAAAAATGGCAGCAAACATTGCAAACAGCAATGCCAGTATTAGCATGGGGGAGGTAAATGAAAAAATCCCATCAAGTTATTATCCGATTTTAAACAAATGGGAGGATGTTTCGGTAAAAGATAAAGTTCCGTTCGTTCAAAAAATTAACGACAAAGTTTTTAGTCTCGATGAAAAAGTATTAAAAGTAAATGCCTTTTTGAACGACGAAACAAGCTATGTTTTATTCTATAATTCTGAAGGCAGGTTAACTTATGATTACCGGCCCATGATTAGTTTTGGCGTGGTTTGCATTATGCAAAAAGGCGATCAGATTGAAAATGCTTATTCTGCACGCTCGTTCAGAAAAGGGTTTGAATGGTTAAGTGACGATTTAGTTGACGAACTGGCAAAAGAAGCTGTTGAACGGACGAATATTTTATTTGAAGCTACAAAACCCAAAGCCGGTGAAATGCCTGTTGTAATGGGCGCCGGGGGATCGGGAATTTTATTGCACGAAGCCATTGGACATACTTTTGAAGCCGATTTTAACAGAAAGGGGACGTCTATCTTCAGCGATAAAATGGGCAAAAAAGTGGCTGAAAGTTATATTAATATAATTGACGATGGAACACTCGAAAACAATCGCGGCTCAATCAATGTTGACGATGAGGGGAACGATGTTGAAAAAACTTATCTGGTAAAAGATGGAGTCCTAAATAGTTACATTCACGACCGGATTAGTTCGAAACATTATAAAGTCAATCCCACCGGAAACGGCCGCCGCGAATCGTTCCGGCATATTCCGCTACCAAGAATGCGCTCGACATACATGGAAGTTGGGCCTCATTCAAAAGACGACATCATTTCCAATGTCGATTACGGTGTTTACGTCGATAATTTTAGCAACGGACAAGTTCAAATAGGAGCCGGTGATTTTACATTCTTTGTAAAATCGGGTTACCTCATCGAAAAAGGTAAAATAACACAGCCTATAAAAGACATAAATATTATTGGAAACGGGCCACAGGCATTAGCCGATATTTCGATGGCTGCCAACGATTATCTTATTGATAACGGAACCTGGACTTGTGGAAAAGACGGACAATCGGTTCCGGTAACATGCGGATTACCAACAGTTCTTGTGAAAAAATTAACCGTTGGCGGAACAAATGCATAAACCAATTGAAAGTTTAATGTTGAAAGTTTAAAGTTATGACAAAAGAAGAAAAATATATATTATCTAAATGGGCTATGGACCACGCTCTAAAAAATGGTGCACAGCAGGCAAGCGTAAGTATTTCAGATAGCCGGAGCAGTAGCATAGAAGTACGCGATGAAAAAATCGACAAACTGGAACAGGCAATTCAAAGCAGTCTTTCAATCCGGCTGTTTGTTGATAAAAGATATTCGGCACATTCTACTAACAGAATTAATAAAAAGGAGCTTGCACGTTTTATTGAAGAGGCAATTGCAGGGACGAAATTCTTGTCGGAAGATGAATTCAGGGCCTTGCCGGAACCTAGTTTGTATTACAAAGGTGATGGCTCCGATTTAAATACATTAGATACAAACTTCGATAAAGTTAATCCGGAAAAGAAAATTGAAATTGCTTTTGCTGCCGAAAAAGAAGCATTGGGGAAAGATGAAAGGATTATTTCGGTTTCCGCATCGTATTACGATGGTTTGAGTAGCAGGGTGATGGTTACCAGTAATGGTTTCGAAGGAGATACTTCAAATTCATATTACGGATTAAATGCTTCGGTATCTGTAAAAGGTAAAGATGCCCGGCCTGAATCATATTGGGGCGAGAGTGCTATTTTCTTCGAAAAGCTTAAAAAGCAGGGTGCAGGTAAAAAAGCCCTCAAACGGGCTTTGGAAAAAATAGGACAAGAAAAAATAGCTTCTGATAAATTGCCAATGATTGTTGAAAACAGGCTGGTAGGCCGTATTTTCGGGCCATTGATTTCGGCATTAAGCGGTTCTGCAATTCAACAAAAAAATTCATTTTTAATCGATAAACTTGGCGAAAAAGTTGTATCCGAAAAATTGACTTTAACCGACGATCCGTTTATTGTTTCGGGGCGGGGTTCCCGCTTATTTGACAACGAAGGCCTGGCTACAAAAAAGCGTCCGGTATTCGATAAAGGAGTACTTAAAACCTATTACATCGATACCTATTATGGTAAAAAACTGGAAATGGATCCCACAAGCGGAGGAACTACCAACCTGGTTTTCGAAATCGGAGATAAAAATTTGGAGGGATTAATTGCCTCTGTTGAAAAGGGTATATTAGTTACTGGTTTCAATGGTGGCAACAGTAACGGGACAACAGGTGATTTCTCTTACGGCATTGAAGGGTTTTTAATTGAAAAAGGCAAATTAGTTCAGGCTGTTTCCGAAATGAATATTACCGGAAACATGCTTGATCTTTGGTCAAATATTGGCGAAATTGGCAACGATGCAAACAAAGACTCATCGTGGCTCACTCCCTCAGTTTTGTTTGAAGGTGTTGACTTTAGTGGGATTTGATTGTCGATAGATTCTAAATTTAAAATGTATCATAAAAAAACTGCTTTTTAAAAAAGGCAGTTTTTTTTTGCTCATTAACTTCAAATTCCTGACAAACCTCAATAAATTTCATCAAATAGCTTTGTTCTTTTGCGCGCAATTAAAACCTGCTCAATTAAAAGTGATGTTTAAAAATACAACGACAATGAACAACAAGATAGGAGCAACTATTAAAGATTATCTGATAATCACTTTCGGACTTTTGGTTTTTACAATTGGGTGGGTAGTTTTTATAATTCCTGCCGAAATTACTGGTGGAGGAATTAGTGGTGTTGCAGCAGTAATTTTTTATGCAACAAAAATTCCTGTAAGTATTTCCTTTTTGGCAATAAATATAGTTTTGGTTTTGATTGCCATAAAAATTCTGGGTGCAAATTTTGGTGTAAAAACTATTTTTAGTATTGCGGTATTAACAGGGTTTTTTGCACTGTTTCAGGATGTTGTAAAAGAACCTATTGTAGATGATACTTTTCTTTCGGCAGTTTTAGGTGGAATGTCGGGTGGAATTGGTTTGGGCATTGTTTTTTCGCGCGGGGGCAGCACCGGGGGAACAGATATTTTTGCAATGATTATAAATAAATATCGAAATGTTAGTCCCGGGCGAGTTATAATGCTTGCCGATGTTATTATTATTGCCTCCTCTTATTTTGTATTTCAATCGCTTGAAAAACTGGTTTACGGTTATGTGGTCATGTGGGTGGTTTCTTATACACTCGATTCGTTTTTAAGCGGTGCAAACCGATCGGCACAAATGTTTATTGTTTCGGAAAATTTTGAAGAAATAGCAGAATTTATAAATACCGAAGCTACCCGTGGAGTTACTTTGCTGGATGGAACCGGTTGGTACACAAAAGAAAAGACAAAAGTGTTAATGTCGGTAGTCAGGAAAAAAGAAACGGGTGCAATTTTTAGAAAAATAAAGGAGATTGATCCTGACGCTTTTATTTCAATGGGAAGTGTAATGGGTGTTTATGGGCAGGGTTTCGATAAGATAAAATTTTAACTTTTGAAATTCTAAAATGAGTCCACTCCGAAAAGTATCTTTTGCCACTAAATCTCTAAAACACTAAATTTCACTAAAATATAACAGTTCGTTTTCTGCGCTTTATGAGTTTTTGTGCTTTTGTGTTTTTGTGGCATTTCCACATTTTTTACTTTTCGGAACAGACTCTAAAGTGAAGATCAAAATTCAATTAGTTTCCAAAAATCAAATTTTATAATTTTAATTTTTTATTGTTTGGTAAATTGTTAATTGAGATTTATTTGCTTTTTGAATTTTGAGATTTGTAATTTTCTTTACTAAAACTCTAATTCCATTAGTTTTTCTATTTTTGCGTTTTAATTGAAATTATCAATGAACAAACATATTAAGTTAATTTTTGTGCTGATGGGATTTGTTTTGGCAATTCATTCTTTTTATTCATGCCAAAGTAAAAAAGAACAAATAGCCGAGGAAGTTCAGGTTGATACCCTGCTGGTGAAAGAGCTGGTATTAAAGTTCGGACTTCCGGTTGATTCATTTCAACTCGAAACCGGAATTGTAAAACCCAATCAATATCTTAGTCAGATTTTAAATGCAAAAGGTGTTGGAATGGGCGATATCGATAAAATCGCCCGCAAATCGAAACCCATTTTCGATGTTCGTAAAATAAGAAGCGGGAACAAATACACTTTTTTTTTAGGCACTGATTCTGTAAAAACAGCTAAATATTTTGTTTATGAAAATTCGGCAACAGAATATTTTGTTTACGAATTGTTTGATACCCTCAGGGTATATAAAGGAGTAAAAAATATACAAATCAGTGTACGTACTTTGGCAGGTGTTGTTGAGTCTTCGCTATGGAATGCCCTGAAAGATATTGGGCAGGATCCGTTGTTGTCGCTTGAATTATCTGAAATTTTTGCATGGACCATCGATTTTTTTGCCATCCAGAAAGGTGATCGGTTCCGTGTTATTTATGATGAATACATTGTTGATTCAACTTCAATTGGTATCGGCAAAATTTACGCCGTTCAGTTCGATCATTATGGCGGGGAGAATTATGCTTTTAGGTTTAATCAAAAAGATACAATTGGATATTTTGATGATAAAGGGAAAAGTTTACAAAAAGAATTTTTAAAAGCCCCGTTAAAATTTTCCAGAATCAGTTCTCGTTTTTCACGTAGCCGCATGCACCCGGTATTACGGATTCGAAGGCCACACTTAGGTGTTGACTATGCCGCACCACGCGGAACGCCGGTAATGAGTATTGGCGAAGGAACCGTTGTTGCCCGTTCGTACCAAAGGGGCGGCGGCGGGAATTATGTAAAAATAAAGCACAATTCTGTTTACACAACTACTTATATGCATTTGTCGGGGTTTGCAAAAGGAATAACCGTAGGAAGCCGGGTTCAGCAAAGCGATGTAATTGGCTACGTTGGGTCAACAGGTTTGTCAACAGGGCCACATTTAGATTTTAGGATAAGCAAAAACGGCAGCCTTGTCGATCCTTTAACAATAAAATCGGAACCAAAAGAAGATGTAAAAGAAATGTATATGCCTTTGTATGTTGGTTTTAAAGATTCCTTACTAACTGAACTTCAGAAAATTAAGTGGGAAGGGGAAATTTTGGTTGATGCTGAATAATTGTTTAGTCTTATCCTAACCAGGTGAAACGGGAAAAGAGAAATCTCAAATAAATTCCAAACTATACATAATTATGTTGCACGTAATTTGTAATTTTGGGTAGTAAATCAACAACTATAAAAACAGAATTAATACAACGCCATTGTTTTAAGGATTTACAGTTATTATTGTTCTTTGGTAGCTTGTAAGGTTTGGCTCACCGTTGTCGGTTACGGCAACTATTAAATGAATCGATTTTTGTTTCGTTACTTTTGGTGCTTTAAAAGATATTTTTGCCTTGTCTTTTTCTTTTAATTCAATTTTTGATGAAAAATTTCCTGCTTCACGATAATAAATCCATTCAAATGTTAATTCATTTTGGTCGGGGTCGAAAGATGTTGATGCATCCAAGTCAACCATTTCGTCCGATTTAACGGTAATATTATTTAGTTGATTTAATCTTACAATTGGTGCGTGGTTTGCATTTTCAAACGAAGATATGCACCAATCCATTCTGGCAGCAAAATCATTTTGAAAATGAGTGCGCCAGCGCCAAATTGTAGCTTGTTCAGTTATAAAGTCTATTCCGTCTGCTTTTACCCAATCCCTGGCATTTGTCCAGATTGGGCGTGTTTCGGGTTCATGAAAATAGATTTGGGTATGTGGTTGGTACAGCTCGTAACGGCCACCCCACGATCCCCAATTTGGATTTTCAGGCGAACCAAGCCCGTTGTTTATCAGGTACATAAACGAAGGGCTATCTCCTTCCATAATATAGGCCACATCAGGATATTGTTCTCCCAAAGCACCATGATTAATCTGAATGTTTTTGTCAACCCAATCGTTATCGACAATATATTTGTTTGCACCGCTGGGAAAATGATAATGCCTTTCACCCGAAATTCCTGTCCAGGTGGCGTAATAATAACTATCTGCTCCACCCTCGTGATAGCCGGGGCTAACAATATAAAACAGTTCTTTAAAAGTATTTCGGATCCAGGGGCCCGAATTATCTTGATCGGAGATTGTGTAAACCCGTAGTTTTTTAACAAATTTTTCTACTTCTGCTCCCGAGCGGGTGTTTTTAACTTTCCAGAGTGCCTGGGCCAGACAATTTGAACCACCCCAGATCGGTACCCAAACCGGCCGGGGATCATCTTTGTCAACAGTTTTAATGATCCAGTCAGAACCTTCCGAATCTTTTCCTTTTCCAACGGCGTTCATCCCAAAATCGGTATAACCTTTTTTAATACGTTCTTTTAAAAAAGAATGTTCAGGATATCCTGATTCATGTTTTTCAAGATTATCGCGGACTTCTCCATATGCATCCACAATTTCATGAATTCGCCAATCTGCTACTTTATCGCGTTGCCAGCAAGAGGTTGTTGCTACAATTCCTTCCACATCAAATTGATTGGAATAGAGTAAAAAGCGCACCAGCGATTCTGCATCATCAGGTTCATTTTCTATATCGGTTAAAATCAATATTCGGTGTTTGTCAGGTTTATTATCTTTTCCAAACGAATAAAAAGGTATTGAAAAATAAAAAAGCAGAATAAAAAGAAGTAATGGTTTCATAAGTTTAAAAATTGTTGGGAAGATGGTGGAAGCAAGTTGATTGATGCGAACCAAAAACCTAATCATCCCTTTGTAATTATTGCAAAATCAATATTGTTTCAAATGTATAAAAATGTTTGTTTTTAAGATCTCAAATGTCTGTCCCCGATAAATCGGCAGAATCCCAATAAATTAAAAATAAGCCTCTTTTGTTATTTTTTAATGTGTTTTAGTTTTATTTCAAATATAATAAAAACCAAAAACCAGAAGACTGTTTCGATTCTGTTTTTTTGAATTAAATGACCCTTACAGAAGTAATACCGATTTAACAACCAAATGTCGCATACTTTCGTTTTACTCAGCATACTCCTTTGTTGTAGTATCGGCATTAACCATTATAAACTTCGAAATTGCCATGCGGCATTTCAAAGTACAATTGGTATAATGCGGAAAGTTGGTTTAACGAGAATCATACAAATTTTTCAAGGAAAACCCAACACGGCACTAATGAAAAAGTCGGGTAATAAATTTGTAAATTCAAATCATTTTTTAATAACTTATTTTGTTTTAACAAAAACAGAGTAACTTTAAAAACTAAACAAATCCTAAATTAAACAACAATGAATAAGTTTGCAATACTGTTTTTTTTATCGATGCTGATTATTTTAAATTCATGTAATTTAAAAGAAAGCGGGCAACTTAATATGGAAAAATATTTTGCCTGGTGCATTGTTCCTTTCGATAATCAAAACCGCACACCTGAACAGCGAATTGAAATGTTAAAGGAACTTGGTTTTGTTTCGTATGCGTACGATTACCGTGAAAAACATTTACCAGAAATGGCAAAAGAATTTAATTTGGCTGCTGATAACGGAATTCAAGTAAATGCTGTTTGGTTGTGGATTGATAAGAACGATTCGATTGGAAATCTTACCCAAAATAATCTGAAAGTTTTGCAGTCGATAAAAGAATCGGGATTAAAAACACAAATCTGGATGAGTTACCCTGAGGATTACTTCAATTCGATGACTGATGAGGAAAGTCTGTATTCTGCGATAATGATGATTTCATATTTGAGCGAACTTGCAGAAGAATTGGAATGTAAAGTAGGTCTTTACAATCATGGAGGGTGGTTTGGTAATCCAGACAATTTGGTGAAAATTGTGGAAGGATTACCTCATAGTGATGTTGGAATTATTTTCAATTTTCATCATGCACACCATTTACTTGACGATTATTCGGCTCTTGTTGAAAATATGTTACCACATCTTTGGGCAGTCAATTTAAATGGAATGAATCGGGAAGGTCCTAAAATTTTAACTATTGGTGAAGGTAGTGAAGAAAAGCAGATGTTAGAATTGTTAAAAGAAAAGGGTTACAAAGGGCTTTTTGGAATTTTGGGTCACCGGACAGACGCAGATGTAAAAGAAGTTCTGGATGGAAATTTAAGGGGATTAGAATCAATACTCCAATAATAAAAAGACCGACGTTTAAAAAACTTCGGTCTTTTTATTTCAGAATTCCGACTTTTATTACCAGGTCCTGTTTTTCATATATTCATCTAATTCCTCGCGCGACATTGGAAGCGAATCTTTATTTTTATCGAGCCATTTTATAAATGCGTTTTTGATATCGTCGGTCCATTGAGTGTCGATCTGCCCCGGAGTATAAACTCCTTCTTTAAGCATTTGAATACCAAATCTATCACGGAGTGCTATAAATTCGCCGGTAATTACAACTTTCTGAACTAAATGTGCAGGGATAAAAATCACACCTTCGCGTTTCGCTAAAACAACATCGCCAGGAACACAGGAAGCCCTTCCGATCCCGATTGGGACATTAATCCCGGTTACCATCATTTCCATAATAAAGGTTGGATCGAAACCCCGAACAAATGCATTGAAACCTTCAATTTTTGAAAGTCCTTCCAAATCGCGGGCGCCGGCATCTAACACTACACCAGTTTTTGATTTTGCGTAAATTGAGTTTCCGAGATTATCGCCAATTAAAGTACCGTTAAAGACTTTTCCAAATCCATCAGCAACATAAACATCGCGTTCTTTTAACATGTCGATTGGCCAGGAATTTGATGGACCAATCCGACCTTGTTTTTCACCCATTTTTTGAATATTGTCTTTTAATTCAGGGCGGTTTGGCATGTATTGAACTGTTAATGCGCGGCCCACAAATGGCTTGTCATTAATCATTTCCCAACCACCTTCAAATTGGTTGTGATAACCCTCGCCGCGTAAAACCCCCCAAGCTTCTTCAATCGATAGATTTAATAAACGATCCATTAAATCATCGGAAACCAATGGACGGCCACTGACATCGCGTTCACCTTCCCATTTTGGGGTGTAAAATTCCATTAACTCTTTTGAAGGTTCGATTTGAGCAAAACAGAAGCTATTTACTGCTATAAAAATTGTGCTTAGTAAAAATAGTTTTTTCATGATATTATGATTTAATGTTTATTAATTCTTTATGTAACTCAGTTCTGCTCTGTAATAATTTTTTAACCGCAAATAACACAATGGTTTTCGCAAAGACTGCTAAGTTTTTTCTTCACTTCTGACTTCTGACTTCCGACTTCCGACTTCTTTACCTCTCCACCAGGTTGCCAACGACGAACCAGTAATATTCATCATTGGGCCAAATACAGCCGGGGCCAAGCCAACCGTTGCAACTTTCCCCATTTGAAGTGCAAGTCCGGAAGCAAGTCCACCGTTTTGCATACCCACTTCCAGGGCAATTGTGCGGCAGTCGTTTTCATTCATTTTTAATATAAATCGTGCAACCGAATAACCCAAACCGTAACCAAACATGTTTTGCATAAAACAGGCAAGAATAAGTAATAACCCAACTTCCAATAAACTGTCGCGGCCGGCAGCCGTAATTACAACGATTATAATTCCAATTGCCAGCATCGAAATAAAAGCAAGAACTTTACTTAATCCTTCGTTATTTCCTTTTGCCATGTATTTAAAGAGAAAAGCTCCCGCAATCGGTAAAACCAAAAACCAAAAAACATCAATCGAAATTCCTTTAATAAATTCCATAATTGAAATTTCGGATGTTTGAAATGCAATAAAATTTCGAAGCAGAATAATCAGAAAATAACTTAGCAGTTGAATGATTTTTCCTTTCACTGAAACTTTTGAAAGAGAGAAAATATTAAAAATAAGACCTGCCACAATTGGCAAAATTACCATGTTAAAAATCCCCAACATCATATTCCAGAAATCGACTTCGATAAACTGTCCGGCTAAAGTTTTCATTAAAAATGGTGTTAACAGAGGCGAAAGTAAAGTAGCAAAAGCAGTTAAAGTTACTGATAATGCAAGGTTTGCCTTGGCTAAAAACGACATAACATTCGATGCTAAACCGCTGGGCGATGAACCTACTAATATTACTCCGGCAGCAATTTCAGGCGGAAAATTAAATAAGATTGCAATAGAAACTCCAATAAAGGGCATAATGGTAAATTGACAAATTACCCCGGCAATTACTCCTTTTGGCATTTTTATCACTCCGGCAAAATCTTTTAAACTCATTTGAGATCCCATTCCAAACATAATAATTTGCAACAAAGGGACAATCAGTCCTTTTAATTCGAAATTACCATACGACAAAAAAAACTGGGGATAATACATGGAAACCGTAACCGCAGTAAAAATCCAGATTGAGTATGAAAATCCTTTAAATAAAGAAAATCCACGAACCGCAATTGCCAGACTAACAAATCCCAGAATTAAAAATGGACCTGTTTGATTGGGTTTCTCTGTTATAATTAGAATAACAAATACTACAAAAAGCAATATTGAAATAAACAGAAGCGAACGGTAAATATTATTTGATTTCAAAATGTCTCATTTTTTTGTCATTTCGACGATGCAGAAGGAGAAATCCCTTTTAATGAAAAGATTTCTCAGTTGTGCCTCCTTCGAAATGACAAGGTTTATAAATTTAACTCCACTGTCTATCCCACGAATCCCGTTTGTTCCATTCTTCTGTTGGAGCAAAAAGTTTTTCGCCCTCTTTTAAATGTTCTTTTACAACATCTTCATTGAGGTCAATTCCTAAACCCGGTTTTTCAGGAACTGGTGCAAATCCATTAACAACCAATGGTTTGTCTCCGGTAACATAATCTTCCCAATACGGTGTGTCAACATCATGATGTTCCAATGCAACAAAGTTTTGAGTTGCTGCTGCGCAATGTACATTTGCCATAAACGAAACCGGAGTTCCTGCAAAGTGCATAGCCATGGCAATCCCTTTTTCTTCAGCATAATCGCCAATTTTTTTGGTTTCCAACAATCCACCTGCCGAAGCTAAATCGGGATGAACCATGTCAACAGCGCGTTCATCACATAATTTTATAAATGCTTCTTTCCCATAAATATCTTCACCTGTTAAAGTAGGTGTATTAATTGCCTGTGTTATTTCTTTCCACTTTTCAGTGTAAAACCACGGAACCATATCTTCTAACCAGGCAAGTTGGTATTTCTCTACCGCATTTCCTAAACGGATTGCTGTGTTGGTATCAAAATGTCCGAAATGGTCGGCTGACATCGGAATTTCATAACCCACAATTTCGCGAACCTGATGAACATATTCCACCATTTTTTCAAGTCCCAAATCCGTTATTTGAATTCTTGTGAAAGGGTGTTTTGTGTTACTTAAATTACCCAATTTGTTCTGATTCCATTCGCTTTGCCCACTCCAGAATTTTTCGCCAATTAATGCACCGGGTATATCTTTTATTAAACCAACACCAAAATCCATTTTCAGGAAAGTGTATCCCTGTTCCATTCTGTGCTTCATTCGTTGCGCATAAACTGCCGGATCTTTTGAAGATGGAGTGTCGGCATAAATTCTCACTTTGTCGCGATATTTTCCGCCGAGTAATTGATAAGCAGGCACGCCATAAGCTTTTCCTGCCAAATCCCACAAACACATTTCAACACCCGAAACCCCACCACCTTGCCGACCATGATCGCCAAACTGTTTAATGGCCTTAAAAATCTGCTCAACATTACATGGATTCAAGCCTAACAAACGACTTTTTAAAAATAGTGCGTATCGTGGATCTGCAATGTCGCGTACTTCGCCTAAACCATAAATATCCTGGTTGGTGTACATTTTAAGGATTGGCCCATCTTTGGTGTGAGCCACACGTAAGTCGGTAATTTTTAAATCGGTAGGACTGGAACTGCGACTTACTTTTTGTGTTGTAAATTCAATTGCTGCTGCCGCATCGTTCGATTTAGCCAGGAAAGCAATTCCCAACCCGGCCAGTGCTGACTTTTGTAAAAACTGTCGGCGGTCAGACTTGAAATTTGAATTCTCTCTAAAAATTTTCTTGAGATTAGCTTTCATAATTTAGTTGTTAGGTTAATCCTGTTTTAGAAAAAAATAATTGTAAAAGTGTCACTGCTAATATAACTAAAAAATACTTTAATTTGAGGGAAGGAAGAATGGTAAAAGGAAAAACAATTGGTTCCTTAATTCTAAAAATACCGTTTTTAAAACAGACTTTTAAATCATTGTAAACATTTTGCATTACTTGCAAAAACACATAGTTTAAAGTGATTATGCTGCTAATTTTGCATTTATAATATTTCGATAAAAAAAATTATGCTTGTTTTTTGATTAAGGAGCATTGATTTTGATGCCACTAATTCCATTTAATAACTAAGCAATTTTTATAATATACCACCTTTGGATTCTTTTCCTTGTCACAATACAAAAATTGACGTACGAAAAAAAAGAGGCTAAATACAATTTGTTTCACCAAGGATTTATTTCAAAATAAAAAAAGGGTTAGACAAACGTCTAACCCTTTGATTTTCAGGTAGCGAGAGGGCGACTTGAACGCCCGACCTCGTGATTATGAATCACGCGCTCTAACCAGCTGAGCTACCTCGCCATTATTTCAATTTATAAGTTGGTGGAAACACTGTTAAATTAACTACAAACTTTAACCAGCAGATTACCTTGCCAAATCCTTTAAATTTTGCCGTGCAAATATAATATTTATTTCTATTTACATTTGTATTTGAAATAAAAATTACCTCAAAATTTTGACATGCTTTGTGATAGGTCGTCAAAATAAAACTGAATCAAAAAGATCCTAATAAAATAATTTTTTCATTCGGTTTTTTCAATAAATTGCAGCCTTCAAACAGATTATTTATGAAAATCATTAAAATTCTATCTTTTAGCAAATTAATTCTTTTACTTCTTTTGCAAGGATTTCTCTCGTGTATAAATTATCCTGGTCAGGCGCAAGGCCACGATAGTCAGCAATGGGGCGAAAAATTCACCCGGAATATGATTTCGAATGAAACAGGGTTGCCCGATTCATTTAACCCTGAAACTGGCGAGAATATAAAGTGGGAGGTATCGATTGGTAGCCATGGTTATGCTTCACCAGTAATTTCAGAAGGAAAAGTTTTGATAGGTGCAAACAATGCTGACGAACGCGATCCACGTTTTGAAGGCGACCGCGGCACTTTACTTTGTTTAAACGAATCGGATGGCAGTTTGAACTGGCAATTAATAGTTCCGCGAATTGAAGGGGACCGTCACAACGACTGGCCGATGATTGGTATTTGTTCTCCGCCTACAGTAGAGGAAGATCGTGTTTATATTCTTACAAATCGGTCTGAAGTACTTTGCCTCGATTTAAACGGGCAAGCAGATGGAAACGATGGACGTTTCCAGGGAGAAGGTTGGTTTATGGCAAAGTCGGGAGAATTTGCTCATGAAGTTACTTCAAAAGATGCGGATATTCTTTGGTCGTACGACATGAAATTGGAATTAGGATTAAGTCCACACGATTCGCCGCATGCTTCAATATTACTGGATGGAGACTACCTTTACCTGAACACTTGCAATGGAGTGGATTACCGTCATTTAGAGACCACTGGTTTAAACGCTCCGAGTTTAATTGCACTCGACAAAAAAACAGGTAGGCTGGTTGCAAAAGACGATGAAAACTTTGGCCCACGCATTTTTCACTCTTCGTGGTCGTCGCCGTCAATGGCAGAAGTAAATAATCAGAAATTACTTTTTTACCCTGGCCCCGATGGAATATTATATGCTTTCGAAGCACTTGAACAATCAGTATCGCGCGAAAAAGTTCATTCGTTTAAAAAAGTCTGGCAGCTCGATTGCGACCCGGCCGCTCCAAAAGAAAATATTCATGATTATTTAAAAAACAGGGAAGAAAGCCCCATTAATTTTATGGGAATGCCAGTATTCTATAATAACCGGATTTATGTAACCGGTGGCGGAGATATTTGGTGGGGAAAAAAAGAAGCCTGGCTTAAATGTATCGATGCCACAAATGGCAAAGAAATCTGGACGGCTGAACTTGAAGAACATTCAGCTTCAACACCGGCAATTTCTAAAGGATTGGTTTATGTTACCGACTGTGGCAAAAACCTGCATTGTATTGATACCGAAAATGGGGACTCGTATTGGAAACATAAATTAAAAATGGATTCGTGGAGTTCTGCCCTGGTGGCTGACGGTAAAGTTTTTGTGGGTTCGCGCGGTAAGGATTTCTGGATTCTTGAAGACGGTAAGGAAATAAATGTTTTGGAATCAAAAATTTTAGATAGTTCTATTCATTCGTCGCCAGTGGCTGCAAACGGTGTACTTTATATTTCTACCATGAACCGGCTTTACGCGATAGAACAACAGAATAAGCCATAATTTTTTGAAAGATTAAAATACCCCCATCTACAAAGAATAAAATTATTTGTTAAAAGATTTTTGCCCCTTTCGTATTGTTCAACCAAAATTGAACAAACATTTGTATTTTACTAACATTCTAATAACTTTACTTCTATAATTTTAAAAGTAAACCTAACTAATTCAATTATGGAAACATCAATGCTGGTTCTTGTCATTTTATTTATTACTACGCCAATTCTGGTTATTTACATTGAAGGAAAGTATGCAATACTAAAAAAAGTAGGTGCAGTTTTAATTTGTTATGGAATTGGATTAGTTGTTGGAAACATTGACATTCTTCCTGAAGGTGCAGATAAGTACCAGGATATATTAACTAGTATTACCATTCCTTTAGCTTTGCCGCTTATTCTATTTTCAATGGATGTAAAAAAGTGGCTTAAAAATGCCGGCTCCGCATTTTCTTCTCTTGCAATCGGATTATTTACAGTCTTAGTTATGATTTTTGTAGGCTACTGGATTTTTAAAGACAGCATCAACGATATTTGGAAAGTATCTGGGATGCTTGTTGGTGTTTACACAGGTGGCACTCCAAACATGGCTGCTATGAAAACAGCCCTCGATGTTCCGCAAGAGTTATATATTTTAACCCATACTTACGAAATGATGCTGGGTGCAATTTATCTTGTTTTTATTCTTTCAATTGGGCAACGAGTATTTTTATGGATTTTACCTGCCTATAAATCGCCAAATAAAGGACCAAAAGTTCAAGTGGGTGAGTTGCACCTTGAAGATGATTTTGAATCGTATGATGGGATTTTTACAAAAAAAACTTTCTTGCCACTGCTTGGTGCTTTCGGACTTTCCGTTGCAATTTTGGGTGCCAGTTATGGTCTCAGCAGATTTTTCTCACCCGAATTTGCTAACGCAGCTATAATTATTTTTATTACCACTTTTGGAGTTGCATTTTCCTTTGTGCCTAAAATTAAAGCCATCAAAAAAACATTTCAATTAGGTATGTATATTATTCTGATTTTTTGTTTGGCGGTTGCATCCATGGCCGATGTCAGCAAGCTGGCAGATATATCGTTTTCGTTATTTTATTATGTAGGAATAGCAATGTTTGGCTCGCATATTTTACATGTACTAATTGCACGAATATTTAAAATAGATGCCGATACTGTAATTATTTCGGGAAGTGCACTAATTTGTTCGCCGCCTTTTGTACCGGTTGTTGCCGCTGCGTTAAAAAATAAAGAAATTATTTTAACAGGAATGATAGTTGGAGTTGCAGGATATGCAATTGGTAATTATTTGGGAATTTTTATCGCTTATCTTTTGAAGTAAATTGTTTTTAAATCGTTACATACAAAAAGGGGCTTTACAAAAGTTCATTCTGATGTTATTCTGAGTGGTCACTTAATTTTATTCGGCATAGTGAGTAAATGACAAAAAGATGGCTCACTTCATAATTCGGGTTGGTTTTGTTTTTAAGCATAAATTTTAGCAAC
>JABGRN010000097.1 GCA_018648265.1 Prolixibacteraceae bacterium
TCCAAATGCATTTTTTCCTCTGAAAGTTGTTTTAACTATTAAATAGCTACCATTGTCGGAATAAGTTGTTTCTACGTGTTCGTATGAACTTGGGTCATTCATAGTTTTTTTAATTAATGCTGTAAGGCCAATATGAGAACCATCCCAAGAACTAAAATGCTTTTCAACTAATTCTTTCCTAATTTCTTTTTCTGTTTTTGGAGGTTTATTTTTTTCTTCAAAATAACTTGATATGGAAGTGACAGCATAAATGATAAGTATTCCAATAATAATTACAAGACAGCCTATGCCTTTGCTGTTGTATTTTGGTTTTTGATTTTTACTTGGTACGTTCTGTACTGGTTTTTCCTTGTTTAGCGGGTATCCACAATGCGGACAACTGACAGAACTATCACTTATTTCCTTGCTGCATTCAGGACAATTTACAAGAGCCATATTTTATGAATTTTAGGTTAATTGATTTTTAATTTCATCCTTTATATTTTTATTTAAAATTCCTGATAGTAGTGATAATTCATCGTTTCACCCGTGTCAGTTACAAAAGGAATCTTAATTTGAGTTGAAATATCACCGTATGAATATGATTTTTCAATTACGAGATACTGAATAAATCCTTTTTTCTCAATTTTTATGATGAAAACCTCTTTCTCAAGTTTGTCATAACTCTTCTTTTCTTTTCGTTCATAGCTTATAGCGTTAATTTCCCAGAAAATTTCACCAGTGTCATAGTACATCTTTAGTGTTTTTCCGTTAAACTCAACATTTATTGGATTTTTCAATTGGTTATAGCTGTAATCCCAAGTTTTGCCGATCCAAACTTCTATATCTTCATTTGCTTTAAATTTAATTTGAAAATTTTCATCTTGGGAAAATCCAAAAAAAGTAATTCCGAAAAACAAACTTATAATGAAAGTTTTTTTTAAGGAAATCAAGTAAATATTACATGATGTTTTAGTCATTACAATTGGTTTTAAAGATTAAAAATTGATTTTTGATTAAAAGTATGAACTTAATTTTAAATTGCTAAAATTATCTATAATAATTTTTAAATATGATATTTAGATATTAATATTTATTATTCTGATATTCAGTTATTCTCAGGCAAAACATCTTTAATAATACTTTCAATCTCATTCAATTTCTCCGGGCTAAGCTGCTTAATTTGTTCTTGACTTAGTTTGAATTGATTTATCTGAACATAGTTGTTTTGTACGAAGTTGTTTTGAGTCATTCCAAAATTCTTACCCAAAATATCGAAATATAATTTTGCTGCTTTCACATCTCCATTAACAGCGAAAGCAAAGATTCTCGCCAATACCTTTTCAGCCATGAATCGAAACTTTTCTAGCTGAACTTGATATAATGGGTGTAAAGAATATTCTTTCAAATGTTTGTAGATTGTTTGACGGCTTAATCCGGTTTTTTCTGCTATTTCATTTTTAACTGGCATTCGTCCATATTCTTGCATGAGATCAGATATTGTACAAATAATTTTAGTGTGATTTTGTTCCCAAAGCTGATGTTTTATTTCATTTGGTAATATTGGATTCATGTATTTGATAAACTCATCTCTTTCATCTCCTTTAAGTGTTGCGAATTGTTCAACTATAAAATTACCAAAGTTGTCATAATCCTTTTTACCAAATCCATATTTAGTCTTTAAAAATTCCCTTGTATCTGAGCCGGTTAATTCTGATTCTGTAAACTTTTGTAAACTTTTATTTTTCTTTGTCATGACGTTTTTTTTAGAGATTAACTTATTGATTTTAGTAGTTCATTGTGGAATGTCGGCACTACTCCAAACAGTTCCTTAAATACCGATTCAATCACTTTTAAGGCCTCGTCAGCATCGTTTTTAGGCACTAATATTGAATCATGGATAGTAAGTGGTACAATACCTATTTCAACCAATTTCAAAGCAATATAGTCGATGAAAACATACGCTTCCATCTTCTGTAAACTGATAGGCAAATTTCTGTGATTGTATTTTTTTAACTGTTCAACTATCCAAAATATTTCAGGATAAACTTCCGCGAACATTTTTTTTTCTTTCTCAAAAGGAATTGCACGCTTAAACCCTATTTTATTTTCATTCTTACTAAATAAAACTGCGAACATCATTTTCTTAACATCGTCACGCTTTACATTTTCATCATTCAATCGAGTTAAAAAGTCATCGTAGAAGTTTCCCGATAAACATGATGAATTGAAATTCAATAATTCCCCATTTATGAAACTACCCTCTTTTTGGGGCATTTTTGAAATTGCCGTAACTGTTTGACTGACAAATTTTTCGAACCCATTTTTTTTATTCAAATAAGAACATAAAGGTTTAGTGTTTATATTATTAGTATTAGAATTATACGAAATAAGTGTTTGACCCAAAAATTGCCCTAATAAATAAGGTTGGCTGTTTGCTAAATCTATCTGCTTATAGTCACCTTTAATAAACTTTTTTAATCCTTTCGGGAGGTTGGTTAAATTAGAATCGAGCCTGTTATTTGTCCGGTTACGTTTAAAGTATCTGAACCTTTTATCTTCCAACCTATCCAATGCGGTGTGATACGAATACTTTTTAGAAATACTTGGGTTCTTATCAATCCATTTTCTTGCACCTTCATAATCGAAGTCCAGGGTCTTAAATTTCAGCCACATCTTCCGCAAATATTCTGGTCGTTTATCTTTGGCATTATAGTTTTTTTGTTTCAGTCGTAATGCTCTGATAATTTTAGGATAAATTTTGTTTGTCGGAGATATTTCAAATTTCACAAACCCTTCCAAAAATTCAGGATTCATTTTGTAGTGATATGCTTTAACTCCAACTTCGTAGTTATCACGCTCCAAAAATGCCCCTTTTTCTAAATAAATCACATATCTATCTATGTTTGAAACTGTTACACGCTTCAAGTTTGTTAAACTTATTGCAAAATATTTGCTATTCTTATTTTGTATTTCCTTAACAGTCAGGTAACGAATCAGATAATAGAAATATTCTTTCTGATACCTGAATGAAGGCGGGTTTATAATAAGCTCCTCATCCAGTTTCAGCACGAACAATTTAGGCAAATGAAATACTATGGGCTTTTTCACTTGCATTATTCAAATTTCAGATTATACCAATTATAAAATTGCTCAAATGTTGTGGCAATTACATAAAGTCCGCCTGCCAGTTCTATATTGCGCTGATACAAACATTGTACTTCGCTTTGTCGGTCTTTGCCATGCTTTACTTCTACTTTTACAGAACGTCCCTTAATCGTTGCTGATACATCCGCCGTGCCATTGGTTCCAGTTCCTTTAATCCATTTTTTGCTCCCTATGGTTCGGGTTCGGTCAGTAACATCATTAAACGTTACCCGCGTGTCGATGAGGCTACCCATGTTCGCGATGCGCTCCGCCTGACCTCCGATTAATCTTATAAAATGAATAATACACTTTGTTAAGTTGTTCGCGCTGTCATCTCTATATTTTCGGGGTGCGAGCCATTCGGGCGGGATGTTCGGGTTCTTTGCTCTGGCTGCAATATTTGCCATTTTTTCCAGTTGTTTAACTGCTTGGCTTTTTTTGTATGGTTGCTTAGATTGTCTGTTCATCGGGAAAAAGATTTAATTGTTTCGACTTTGGAAATAATTCTGAATTGCAGGAAAGAAACTCCACAAATTCGCCTGAAATCTGGCATTTGTCAATTCGTAGTATAGCAATTGCATTTTGTTTTCGTAACATATCAACATATCTGCAAACGTTCTGTATAGGTATTCCGGTGCTGATGGCTGCCATGTACCGGGAGGCTGTATTTATAGTAAAATACTGCCTTAACTTATGACATTGACTGATAAAATGATTATCTTTATTGAATCTTTTATGCAGGGTCGTAGCCGTTGGGCACGGCCCTTTTTCTTGTGTCCTCATCGTTAGTTCCTCCCTGCTTTTGTTACCAAAAAATCTTCTGCATCCTGCTCAATTTCGGCACGTGATTTTACCTTGCCTAACTTGATATTTTCATCGATTTCTGATTTCAGGAATGCTAATTTTTTACCTCGTTTGTGGAATGAGATGCGGCGTTCACGTGTCATTGCATAAACCGTGCTTTTGGCTGGTTTCTCCGGGAGGTACTCACATAGTTCGTTTATATCGAACCAGCGATCGGTGTCGGGTTGTTGCTGTTTTGAAAGTGGAGAATGTTTAATATCTAAAAGCAAACTCTCAATGTTGTTCAATCTTTTGTCGATTGTAAAAAACGGATTTTCCATAACGATATATTTTTAAATTGCACCGCTAAGGTATTGGAGGACAAAAGGATGTAACCGGTTATAACCAGTTATGAAATTTAATAATTTTCAGAATTATATTTTGATTCAATGGTTTTTTTCTCATCAATTGCCTTCTGCTTGTAGTTATCGGGTAGGTGTTCAATAACTTTTTCAAAAAGTTCAATGATGTTGTTATATTTCTTTTTAGTAAATGGGTCGGGCAAAGCTAATCTGTTAGCACGACTGGAATAAAAACTATAATGTTGATATAATTTATGTCCAGATTTCCAGTCATATTGTTTGGCGATCTCGTCTTTGTTGTCTTCTGTAATTGGTTTATTGATATAAAAATTAATTAATGCAATTTTCCTCAACGTCAATTTTGAAGATTCTTTTAAAAATGGTTTTTTTGCTTTTTCTTTGGGGTTATCCGTTTTTACTTGTTTAATATAAAATTGATTACGCAAAGGATTTTTCTTTTCAATTTCCTTTATAAAATGTCCTATTTGCATATTCTCCTTAGGTGTAGCAAGAAAGTCGATATATTTATTTTCAAAAAATTTATTTTTTATCAAAGTAATAAATCTGCAAATTTTCCCACGTCTCTCCAAAAATGTTTCTTTTAGTTCAGCAAGAAAATACGTATCAAAATTTTTAGAATTTATATCAATCCTAGGTGTTAAAAAATCTTTGTAAAGCAGAAGTATGTTAGTAATGTCCATAGGTTTGCTGTGGGCGTATATCTCGATTCTACGGGCAATTTCGTAATAAGCAAAGAACTCTCCTTCAAAATCCCAAAAGTCTTTTAACACATTTAGTTTTTTTTCATTGGTTAGGGAATATAAATCACTAATTGCATTTTGAACAACTAGTTCAAACTCAAATTTATCGGGATTCCTGTCTGAATATTCGAATAAGGTATAATTGTTAGAAGTATCTTTTATTAATCGAATTGTTTTCAATTCGGCTTTCAATTTATTTATATTATTGAAACTCATTTATCTTTTATGCTTTGTTGAGGTTAAAAATACGAATTAATCGAAATTTAGCAGACTTTCAACTATCTGTTTTTTCGTTTCATCTTCGAAACCTGAAAAATAATTTTGAGTTGTAGAAATATTCTGATGTCCAAGGCTTTCTTGCACAAATTCCATACTTGCACCTCCTTGTATTGATAGGGTGGCGAAAGTGTGCCGTGCATAATAACTACTTATGTCCTCCGGCAATTCGTTTGCTTTGGCTAAATTCTTAATATGTTGATTAACTAAACGGGTAAAATTTTTAATTCGGGGTTTCATTTCCTCCGGCTTTGTATTACTGTCTATAATTGAGAAAATATAATTTTCCGGGTTTTTATCTTCGTTGCCATACTTCTCAATTATTTGTTTTGAAAAATCAGTCAGGTGAACTACAATTGTAGTGCTTTTCTTTTTTGCAGTCTGCCGGGTTTTGGCTCTTTTAAATTCAATGGTATTACCTTTGATGTTTTTATATTTCAGCATGGCAATATCATTTATATTCATTCCGTTGCATACGAAACTAAAAAACCAGAAATCTTTTGCTTTTTCCTGCTCTGGTATGGCTGGTGTAGCATTAAATAAAACTTTCAACTGGGATTTGCTTAATGCCTTTTTAACGGCGTTTCCGGCTGGTATTTCGTACTTGTTTTTACCAAATGGGTAAATATCTTCCGAAACTTCATTCTCTCTAATAGCATGGTTAAAAACGGCTCGCAATGAACGAACATACATCGAAACGGTTGTTTCGCTTTTGCCTTTTTCCAACATGAAGTTTTCATATTTTTGGAGGAATGAAGATGTAATATTATTAAATGGCAGTTTGGTTGGTTTAGTGCCTTTCGTGTCTTCAATGTATTTCAAAATTGACTTTAAACTCAAATCGTAGGTTTCAGCCGTGCCAAATCTTTTAAGCTCAGTAAAATACTGTATTCGCTGGTTATAATGATAGATAACGTTTTTACCGTCACCTTTCCGGCGGTGCAGTTTTTTATCAAATAATTCAAAAGAAAACGGATCGCATTTATTAGCTGCTTCGGTTGCTTTGGTTTTTAATGCTTCCAGAAAATCCCGAATATCTTTCTTTTCTTTTCGCGGTTTTATTGTTTCCCAAACACTTTCAAATTCTTTTTTTGTCATATCCATCCCGGTTGAATAATTCCTCACTTTTTGAATTAAAGGCGAATAAACACGAAGTTTAACAGGATAGTTTCCGTTCTTTTTTTCTCTTCGGGTGTCCAGAATGATTGATATATCTGCTTTCATATCTTTTATGCTTTAAAAACGAAGATACAAAAATTTGCACAAAATTTGCACAATAATGTGCATAATAATCTTATATTAACACAAAATAAGCAATACTATAAATTACTTAGTATGCTGAAATACAGAACAATTAAGTACAAAACGAATAACAAACAGATAGTATAATATTATGCTTTGGGAGCAGGGGGTCGCAGGTTCGAATCCTGCTACCCCGACAAATAGAAGGTTCTTGCAGACAGCAAGTTACAAAGGGTTTTACGAAAGTAAAACCCTTTTTTTATTTACGCCTGTACAGCCCTATTTGGTATCCGTTCTACCAAATAGGTATTTATAGTAAAAGACTATGAAAACCTAAAAAAAACTATTAGCTTAAATTCATTAAATAGTGAATGGGAGTTTGCTCTTCGTTATGATGAGAATGCCAATATTGAATTTAAAAAATCAATTTTTCAACGTTCTATTTTACTCCATCATTTTCTCATTCCAGCATTGTTTTTTTGATAAAAAAAGCTGTTTTCCTGTACTTCCAAATTGCCAGACTAATAAAAAATGCCCCAATAGCTAGCAATGAAAAAAATCCTGCACTACGCCTGCATAAAGCGGCAACCTTTAAAAATGACAAGAATTATTGTTTTATCAATAACATTTTCCTTGAAATGAATTTGTTCCCTACATCCAAACGATAAATGTAGAATCCATCAGGAATTGTTCCAGGTTTAAATTCAATACTATATTTCCTATATTCTAATCTCTCATTTACCAATACCTTAATCTCCTTCCCCATTAAATTAAAAATTCTTAACCTAATAAATTTACCATTGTGCTTTTGTGGAACTGTAAAATCAATAGTTGTAGAGCTTCGGAACGGGTTGGGATAGTTTTGTTTGAGTTCAACCTTATTTATGTTCTCCTGCAATAAACCAATGTTTGTGACAATTATTTCAAAGTTTATTTCATCGAGAACAATTCCTGATGAGTCAGTCAAGCGCACATAATAGTCTCCAGGTAAGTCAGTTGCCATTAAATGCCCATCTTGCCCAATATCTCCGCCATTCGATTCCCAGATACCGTTTATTGGGAGCTTAAAACCATTACTATGGAAAGCTGTTGCGGAAAAATGGATAAAACTTCCTGGCAAAATGGATGCTATTTTTGGGCTAATCTCAACCCTGTGTGGAGTAAAGTCGTTTACCACATTGATGTATGAATATACTGACTTGTTTTGAGTAGTATCTTTTATTTCAACAGTAACAATTACCTCGTTTGCAGGTGCAATAAAAATTCCGGAAGTGTCAATTTCTCCATCAGAAACCGACCAACCAAGTTTACTTACATCATCGAATTCGTTCCCATATTGATCGTAAGCTGTTGCGCCCAGCACCAAAGTGTCTGATACCAGTACCGATATTGAATCGGGTTGCAGGGTAAACGAAGTAAGCTCGGGCAGGTAACTCATAACATAGAACGAATCAACCAGAGTATTTGATGTAACTTCAGAGCTAACATGTACTTTTACAACATCTATTTGTTTAGCAGGTACACCATCGGGAACATCGATTTTTAAAACCATTGTAGCGTGTGCAGTATCCTGTAGTAGCATACTTGTAATAGTATCTTTTTCAACCCAATCCAGCTGGTCGGCTACATTAACAGTAACCCGATCAGTTTCTGTAAAATTATTAACGGCAATATATGTAGAATCGGCACTGCCAATGGGTACAAAAACGGTATCGTTTAAATAGGTAAGGTTTAACGAAATAGCTTTGGTCATCCAGTTCTCCCAATTTACTTTCCCACTAAAATTGGAAGAAGTGGGCTCGCCTCCCCAGTAGTTACTATTCGCATTAACAGTGAAATTGGGGTTATGGTTGGCAATAGCCAGGTCGGGGTTATCAAATATATTATTGTGTTTAACAGTGGCTGTTGCATTACCATAAAGCGCTAAGGCTGCCCCATTGTTATGTGAAAAATGATTGGTTTCAAAGTCTGCCTCCACATTATCCAAGTGTACACCCGTATTCTCGCAAATCGCATATTTATATATATTCCCTTTCATTTGCGTTCTTATCCGTTTTCCACTTCCCTCAATTCGTATCCCTCTACAGTTATCAATAAATTTATTATTAAAAATATTAAATAATCCTGAACAATTATAAATAGATACCCCATTCCCGAATTTATAATCACCATTTTTATGTGTCTTATAATGCTCCGTAATTATGTTGCCAATTATTTCGCCTCCTTTTTTGTCAGACAAAAAAACTTCCTTCAAATAAATTCCAGAATCTCCATTATCTTTAATTTTGTTGTAACTAACTAGGCATTTTTTTGTACCATTAACGGTTATCCCTGAAGAATTATGCCTAATTACATTATCCAGGATAATGACGTCGTTTGCCCTGGTTACATAAATCCCATCGCCACTTAAAGCTACTTCATTATCTATCAAATGAATTGTGTTTACTTCATAACCATAAATTCCAATTTTTGAGGAACCAATAACCTTATTATCCGTAATTATATCCATTCCTTCCGGTCTTGTATACTGCGTTTTTCCATAACTATTATTATTTCCTTCTAAGGAAATACCATGACTACCTGAGTTATAAATATTATTCTTATATATATATGAATCTGTACTTTTTTTAACAACAATGCCCATACGTTTTGCTTCAATAATACGGTTCTTTGTAATCACTGTATGCCTGCTATTATCAACTAATATAGCATCAGATGCAGAATCATGCATAATATTAGAGTCCAAACAAATGCTGTCACAGTATCCAATACAAATTTCCTTAACAATATTCTCTGCTATATTATACCCTGTGCCAGAATTACACTCAATTCGACCTAATTCATTCTTTTGTATCTGCATATCTTCGCCTCCATTAGCTACAATTTTCCCGTTTCCTCTAACAGATTTATTACCCCAAAAAATACTACCTTTTCCGGAAAATCTGGCTAATATTGTTTTATCATAACTACAAGTAAATTCGTTATTTTTAATTGAGGCAGGCGCTTTACCCAACTTGATCAAACTATTCCATTCTGATGAAGAACTACCAAAAGTTGCATGAAAAGAATTTTGGCTTATTTCAACCATCTTTGAACTCTCGGGTCCATTATAATCAATAATTGTGGTCGAATACGTTGTTGTAAAGGTCAGGTTCGATATCAAAACATCTCCTTTGTAGATATCAAATACCTCCTTGTTATTAGCTTTAATAATTATACTATCCCGTTTTCCAACACCAACTATTTTAATATTCTTAAAGATATATCTGTCTGAGCTTTCTATGGAATCACAGTTATAGTACCCTTCCCACACTTCAATTCTGTGACCATCTTTAGTTATATTGCTATTAATAGCGTCGTGTACATTAAGAAAGGGTGAGTATGGGCTAGTTGAAACATTCCATACCGAAGCCACTGTTTTTGTATGAGTAAATAATTCGTCTTCCGGAAATTTACGCCCAGGCCGCGCTTCTTCAGGAATAGGTTGGGCATAAACCTTATTTTTTGAAGTTGATAAACCTATACGATACACTTCATTTAATGGAGCAACCAGTCCGTATTTGTGTGGCTTAAAATCAAATTTAAAAATTACATCTCCCTTTACAGGTATACCTTCTGGTAGCTTTTTATGAAAAAAGAAGTCTATGCTGGCAATATACCCTTTTGAGTCTGTATGAATTTCACCATCGTGGTTTTCCCCATCGATTTTTAACAGGACCCTGGTTGGTTCTTTTATTAGTTTAGCCTTGGCAGTATCCATGTCAAAACTTATTCCGTTTAGTTCCCAATCTACACCATCGGCCGTAAATGTAACAGTGCACATGTTCACTTCCTCATCATTTTTGGGAGGGGCAATATTTTCTTCGCCATTCGATGATAAGCCAATAGTTAGAATAGGTTGAAAATGGGCAGTAACCTCTTTATGGTCATCCATAACCAACTGCCGTAATTCTATTTTACCGGTAAGGGCTCCTGTGTATTTATCTTTCACCCATCCTTTGCCAGAACTTGCATTAACTTTTGCAGTTGCTCCTTTTTTGTACATACCACCACCAGTTATTTTGCAACCATCTTTAGCAGCTTCATTGGGTTTAACCGATGTTTGTAGTATAACATCATTGCTTATTCGCTTCTTCTTTTTGAATTTATATTTGAAGGCATTGGATTGAAGCGTAGTAAACAACCATCCATATATCTCAACGAAAGATTCTTTGGTATCAGATATTGCACTTTTTGTATTAAGTGACTCTTGGGAAGAAACTGTTTCATTGATCAAAAATGCACTAAGATCTCGAGCCTCTACCTCTGTATCAATAGATTTTATGGTTTCAAAACCTGTTTCTGTGTTGTACTCGCACATATACAACTTTAATTGTTCGGGCACGCTCAGAAAAGCTACTTCTTCAATAAACTTTACCGTATGGTACTTATTCTCTGCTACAATATGCGTGTGCTTTAAGGTTGGTACACTAGGGTCGACTATATTAAAAGCATGTAAGACAGCATTACTACCAGATGACTGGGTAGCAATGTAAGCTACTGTATCATCGATAGAAAGTACTGGCTCCGATATGCCATTGGTTTCAATTTCAATGTCACACAACTCTACGGGGTTAGAGATATCGTTTAAATCAAAATTCCTGAAATGAAGCTTTCCATTTACATCGTAAAGGGTGTACAATAGTGTTCCTTCGTCGTTTAATGCGGTTTGTTTGGCACTTCTATCAATATTAATCAGTTTCTGTTGTTGAGGGGTAGTTTTATTGCTTAAATCAATCAGTTCGATATAGCTATTTGCTCCAACAGATAACGAACCACTCACCACAGCTAAGTTACCTTGTATTGTATGTGACATTATAGGTCCAGCAGATGTATATGAAATTGGTTCTGAGCCAGGAGAGTTTACATCAAAGATGTACAGTTTTCCATAGTCCCATGCGAATAAGTAATTACCTTCAAAATAGAGATCTGTTTCATTTAATCCTTCAGGTTTCTTAATCTCTGACATTATCTCGATTTGTTCATCAGGGTACAATGTGGCTAGATAGAAATAACCATAACCGGAGATAATTAAATTTTCTCCATTCGACCTAACTTTTCTAGGAGGATGAGGCATTAAATATTTTTTTCCGGGTTTTATATTTGGTTTAATATCTATTAAGCCAAATTTACCACTTGAAACGTAACATGCTTTATCTACGCCATTTGTTCCGCGGAGCTCAAAATATTCAAAATCGGTAAGCTCTCCTGAATCAATCCTTTGAATATTGGCAGGATCTGAAATGTCAAAAATATCTAAATATTTTCCCCATGGAGCGAAATAAGCAAAATCGCCATCTATTAGAATTTGTTCATAGGTCGCGAAGTTATCACCAAAGGTTGATACAACCTGGGGTAAAAGTGGATTTGATATATTGATTACATGGATACTCTTGTTTGCATCTATACCAGAAACAAAAATATGATCGTTCCTAAGTTCAACAGCGCTTCCATTTGAAACATTAATTTCAGCAACTTTAGTGACATTGCTTTTATCCCTTACGTCAATTACTTCAATACGGCTTGAATCGGTTTTGGCATTAACCAATAAATAGACATAATTTGAAGTAGCAACAAAATCTTTAAACTCCTGAACATACTCAAAACCAGGATTTGTGCTATTTAGTAAATCAAAACCAACTAGTTTAGACGCAACATATGTTCTTCCGCCAAGACTCGTAAATTTATGTGCGCCAAGGAATATATACCCATCTACTTCCTTAAACTTTAGGGCACCTTCATTCATTCCCGGAACCTCAACACTAACTTGTTGAGATAAATCTGCCATAGGAGCTTTGGTAATCCTATTGCTGAACTCAGAATAGACAGCATGTATAGCGATTAATGTGTCGTTGCGAATAGAAAATGCCGAAATTTGACCAGCGATTGGGTAGGTATTTTTCACTTGAATATTAGTTTCACCTTCGCTAACTTCTAACAAATTAGAGTTCCGAGAGCAATAAATCTTATTATTATAAAATTGGGCCCAGGTAATTTCGCCTCCAAGTTGCCCTTCTTGCCAAAAATCAGTTTGAGCAACCGACAATAGGCTAAATATTGTACTAAAGGAAAATAGAAATAGTTTTTTCAACATGGGATAATAATAAGGAAGTTAATTACTAATGCTGCATATGTTCAAATATAAAGATATTTGTGCTTTATGCAAAAAAAACAAATGTTAAAAATAACTGATAGAAATCATTGAAAGAGCAGATGAAATAAGCAACGGTTTTGGAAAAGCTTCTGCAGGTTTTGTTATTCACAATTTGGAATAGTATGAAATGAGTCCTGATTGGCACAGTTATATTGTTAACTGATTTATGAAGATTTAAGCAGCAAAAAGTTGGCGGTAATAAAATCAAAAAACATGAAATACAAAGGCTCAATAGAAATTGGTAAATCAAGAAATTAAATCGACAGTTGAGTTAGTCGAGGAAAAACTTTCTTCAATTGGTGAAATCACAACAAAAAAAATGTTTGGTGGTTTTGCATTTTTCATGCAGGCAAAATGTTTGCCCTGATTGATGCCCATGAAGTATATCATATCAAAGCAGGCGACATCCTGAAAACTGAATTAATTGATTTAGAAAGTATGAAACACAGCCGAATGCCATATTTTTTAAAAATTATATCCCCAGCAACAATTTCCCCGGTTCCTGTCCACCGGTGAACATTCGATCCGGGTTCTCTATCATCTCTTTTACTTTCACCAAAAATCCTACCGAGTCTTTTCCATCGATAACGCGATGGTCGTAAGAAAGTGCAGTGTACATCATTGGGCGAATTACAACCTGACCATTAACAGCAACCGGGCGTTCTACAATATTATGCATTCCCAGAATTGCTGATTGTGGCGGATTAATTATTGGTGTTGAAAGCAACGAGCCGAACACTCCCCCATTTGTAATGGTAATTGTACCACCGGTTAATTCATCAACAGAAATCTTTTTATTACGAGCTTTTTCTGCCAGTTCTTTAATTTCAAGTTCAATCTGTGAAATGGTTTTGCTTTCGGCATTTCGAACGATCGGAACCATTAAACCTTTTGGTGTAGAAACCGCAATTCCAACATCTACAAACTGTGGAGATACAATTTCTTCGCCATCTAATTGTGCATTTACCATTGGAAAAGATTCAGCAGCAATTGCAACAGCTTTTGTAAAAAAAGACATAAACCCTAACTTGAATCCATGTGTTTCAATAAATTTTTGCTGATTTTTTTTCCTCAAATCCATTACATAACTCATATCAATTTCGTTGAATGTAGTTAGCATAGCAGTTTCGTTTTTTACCGAAACCAGTCTCACACTTAACTTTCTACGCAAACTCGACATTCGCTTTCGATCAATTTCCCTCGACACCTCTTTTTGCCTAAATACAGGCGAAGTTTCCTTTTCTTTAGGCAGATTTATAACTGCTTCAAGTTCTTTTTTTCCTATTCGTTTTAATCCGGCAACTACATCGTCAACCGAAAGATCGTACTCTTTCATCATTTCTTTAGCTACAGATGTAACCTTTACCTTATCGAATTTCTCTGACAATATTTCTTTTGAATCAGAACTCTGGCTAGTTACTGTCTGCTTTGCTTTTTTATCATCTGTTGATAAAGTTTGCTTCGTCTCCCCTGCCAACTGTGACTGTGACTGTGACTGTGACTGTGACTGCAAACTTCCCCCATCCCCAACTTCCACACTTGTATCTATTTTGCAAACAACAGCACCTACCGGAACCAATTCACCTTCCGCGCTTTTAATTTCAATTTTACCACTTTCAACTGCAACGATGGTAAGTGTTGCCTTGTCGGATTCCACCTCTGCAATTTCCTGATCTTTTACAACCAATGCACCATCTTCCACAAGCCAGTTTCCTATTTCAACTTCGGTTATCGATTCTCCCGGACTGGGAATTTTAATTTCTAAAATCATTCTCTAATTTTTTTTATTCTTTCATTAGTCCAATAAAAATTAAGAAATTCCAATTTATTGTCGTTATGCTAAAAACAATAGTCTTCAACTTCGCTCAGACTGACTGTTACCCTGGGCATAGTCGAAAGATTTTTACTAATCGGTATTTTCTTTATTTTTACTAAACTAAACGACATTGATTTACAACTATCTTATTTCAATTAAATTTTAAAAAACAAATTCCACACTCCAAAAATCAATTTCCCAATTTATAAACATTTAAAGTCTAATTTTGGTATTTGATTTTTAAACATTGTAATTTATTTGTTATTTGATTTATTGCGATTTCTAACTTTTATTTTTCAACTTCTTTTTCTTTAAAAACAGATTTTAAAATTTGCTCCAATCCCTGTTTGTGTTTTTCCATTAAGCCAACTGCCGGGCTGGCACTTTCAGGGCGTGAAACAACTTTAAAACCAAGATCATTCAATTTCCGGTTTATAAATGGCCAGGCGCCCATATTTTGCGGTTCATCCTGCGCCCATATTAATTCAACAGATTTATTATATTTCTTTAAAATCTGATTGATTTGTTTGTTCGGAATAGGATATATTTGTTCTAACCTGACAATGGCTACATTAGTCAATCCTTTGTCTATCTTGTTTTTAACCAAATCGTAATACAATCGCCCGGAAGTAAACACCACTTTTTCAACCAAACCAGGCGCGGCAATCGGGTCATCGATTATTTCTTTGAATGATCCTTTTGTAAACTCCGCAACTTTTGACTGTACCATTGGATGCCGAAGTAAACTTTTTGGTGTAAAAATTACCAGCGGCAAACGCATATTCATTTTTACCTGCCTTCGTAGCAAATGAAACATATTTGCCGGCGTACTTGGAATTGCAATTTGCATATTGTAATTTGCAGAAAGTTCAAGAAAACGTTCGATTCGGGCACTCGAATGTTCAGGTCCCTGCCCCTCAAAACCATGAGGTAATAATAACACCAACCCATTCATTAAACCCCACTTATCGAAAGCTGATGAAATATACTGGTCGATAATTACTTGTGCCACGTTATGAAAATCGCCAAACTGAGCTTCCCAAATAGTCAAACCATTGGGCTGAGCAAGTGAATAACCATATTCAAACCCTAAAACGGCGTATTCCGAAAGTAATGAATTGTAAACGTGAAACGGTGCCTGATTTTCGGAAACATGTTTTAGCGGGAAATATTTTTCGTCGGTGCCTTCCACGACAAAAGCCGCGTGCCGGTGGGCAAAAGTTCCCCGTTCACTGTCCTGACCACTTAACCTGACCGGATGGCCTTCTTTTACCAATGTTCCGTAAGCCAGCAATTCTGCCATAGCCCAGTCTAAACGGTCGTCCGTCATCATCATTTTCCGATCGGAAAGAATACGATTTACTTTTTTAAAGAATTGCAAATTATCAGGAAGTGTATTTATTTTTTCAGCAATTTCCACAAGTACCTCCGATTTAACCCCAGTTTCGAGATATTCATTAAAATTTGCATTTTTAGGAATTACATAATTTTTGTATTCATTTATTAAAAACTTTTTGATTTTAAGTTTTTTAATTTTCTCCGAATCTTTGTATTTACCTTCCAGAAACTGATCAAATTCTTTTATTTTATTTCTCGATTCATCACGTGTCATTATTCCCAGTTTATCCAGTTTTTCTGAATAAATATCCCTCGGGTTTGGATGTTTTGAAATTGATTTGTACAACAAAGGTTGGGTAAAACGGGGTTCGTCGCCTTCGTTATGTCCGTATTTTCGGTAACAAAGAATATCGATAAACACATCAGACTGAAATTTCTGTCGGAATTCCATGGCAAGTTTTACCGTAAAAATGAGTGCCTCAACATCGTCGCCGTTTACATGAAAAACGGGAGCCCGCGTAACTTTTGCCACATCGGTGCTATAAGTACTCGAACGGGCTTCTAAATAACTTGTGGTAAAACCTACCTGGTTGTTGATTACCAAATGTATTGTCCCACCAATTTTGTATCCGTTCAATTGCGACATTTGTGTGGTTTCGTAAACCACTCCCTGCGTTGCAATTGCTGCATCGCCATGAATTACAATTGAAGCCGCTTTATTACAATCGCCACCATAAACTGATTTAATTTGAGAGTGGACCATCCCCTGAACAATTGGCCCCACAGTTTCAAGGTGCGACGGATTGGGCATCAACTTAACTTTTACCTTTTTACCAAAGTCGGTAACTACTTCGTTTTCGTAACCCAAATGGTATTTTACATCGCCCTGTGCAATATCTTCTTCGTATTCTATCCCATAAAATTCCTTGAAAATATTTTCATAAGGTTTTTCAACAATATTTGCCAAAACATTTAATCTTCCACGATGCGCCATGCCAATAACAAATTCCTCAATCCCTAATTCTGAACCACGTTCAATTACTGCATCTAACGATGGGATCAGGGTTTCTGCACCTTCGAGTGAAAACCTTTTTTGTCCAACAAATTTTTTATGAATAAAATTTTCAAAACCAACTGCCAGTTTCAAATGATAAAAAAAGTGCTTTCTTTTTTCATCCGAGAAATCCTGAGAATTACGGGTACTTTCCATGCGCTCTTTCAGCCACTGAACAACCTCAGGTTTGCGCATATAAACATATTCTACACCAATCGACTGACAATAAGTTGCTTCCAGATGTTCAATAATATCTTTAAGTTTTGCTGGTCCAATCCCAATTTCGTTACCCGCCTGAAAAGTAACGCCCAAATCATTTGCTTCCAATCCAAAATTTTCGATTGCCAATGTTGGCGAGTATTTTCTGCGGGCCCTAACCGGATTAGTTTTTGTAAACAAATGCCCACGTTGCCGATAACCGTGAATTAAATTCAATATTGCAAATTCTTTGTCGATGTTATCCGTTTTTGCAGCATTCGGTTTCTGAGGGTAATTTTTTCGGGCCAATTCGTAACCGGCAAAAAAGTGCTGCCAGCTTTTATCCACCGATTCAGGATTTTCAAGATATGATTGGTAAAGGTCTTCAATTGCTTCAAGTTCCTGGTTTCCTGCTGACGAAAATTTATCCATCGTTGATTTTTAATTACAGTTTATTGATAAAGGAAAAACAATACAAATTTTTTATTGTTTACCAATAGCATTGATTTTATACAGCAAATTTACTGTTTATTGTACTCTTTTCGGCACTTCGAACCACCTGTTTTCAAATTCAAAACTATTTTTTAAAGTTCACCTAAAATCAAAATATACATGCTTTTGTTTTTGAACTATTGTAAGGAAATAAAATTTTAATCATCTGCTAAACAATTTGATATTAATTATTGTTCCAATTTAAAATTAAAAAATGAAGAAGCTGGCAATTCCCTTTATCATTCTATATTATGTTCTCAAACATTTCTGCTCAGGAAGTCGAAAATGTTGAAAACATATTTAAAGGCACCCGTTTGGTAAATGCACAATCGGCTAATTTGGCTGAACAAGGAGAAATGCTTTTGTTAATTCAACACCGTTTTGGAGATATCAGCAATGGATTGTACGAGCTGTTTGGATTGGATCAGGCATCAATGCGAATTGGATTTGAGTACGGATTTACCAAAAATATAAACCTTGGATTTGGACGAAGTACTTTTTTTAAAACTTACGACGCATTCGGAAAAATCAGGTTAATGCAACAAAATGAAATTTTTCCCTTTACAATTGTTGTAGTTGCCGAGGGATCGGTTCCAACTTTGCGCAATTATTTTCCTTCGCACACAAATAAATTTTCCGACAAACTGTCAAGCTCTGCACAAATTCATTTAGCAAAAATAATTGGCAATTTTGGATTTCAATTGTCGCCTGGTTATTTAAACACTGGGTATTTACCTTTTCGCGAAGAAAAATTTTCAACTTATACTTTGGGATTTGGAGGCTCGGCAAAATTATCTAAAAAGGTATCGCTGAATATTGAATACTTGCACAATTTCAACAATGTTTTATCAAATACAAGACCTTTGTCTCTTGGTATTGATTTGGATACGGGTGGACATTTATTTCAATTAATAATATCGAATTCACAACGAATGTTCAACCAGGCACTCTTAACCGAAACTGCCGGAGAATGGTCGAAAGGAAATTTATTTTTTGGATTTAATTTAATAAGAGAGTTTAAACTAGAATACTATTAATAATGGAAAGAAAAGATTTTATTAAAAAATTTGCCGTCGGCGGAAGTATATTGATGGCAGCACCAGCAGTTTTTAACGCATGTTCCGATCCTGCTGAAGAAATTATTCAGGAAGAAGAGGAAAACAATACTACGAATCCGAACGATATCGTGGTTGATTTAAATCATACTGATTTTACGGAGCTAAAAACGGTAGGTGGCTACGCATACAGTGGCGACATTATTATTTTCAGATCGGGTGACACTCAATACGTTGCCTTATCGAAAATTTGTACACACGAAGGTTGCACAGTAACTTATTCTCACGACAATTCTGAAGTACCTTGTGCATGTCATGGATCTAAATTCAGTACAACCGGATCAGTTACCAATGGCCCGGCTACTACCAGCCTGAAAAAATACACAACAAAGGTGGATGGGACTAATTTGATAATTTCATAATTTGATAATAGAAATGTTATTTATATTCACCCGGTGACGGAAAGTCATCGGGTGAATGAAAATAAGCAATCGGCAAGGACAAAAAATCTAATAGAACACAAGCACCAAATCCCAATATTCAAAATCATTTCTAACGATAAAAAAGTTGTTAATTGTTTTTTTGTGTTTCGTTAAAAAATTACCAATTTAACGGACCGAATAAAATAATACAATTAGCATTTATCATTTCGACAAAACAATTTTTTCGTGCAAATAAGTCCCGTTCAAGTTTATTTTCAAATAGTAAACACCCGGCGAAACCTTTTGATTGCTATCATTCCTACCGTCCCAAATAAATTGATATTTTCCTTCTTGCAACAATTTTTGGGTTAAAATATATGTCACACGTTGCCCTAATTGATTTAGGACTTCTACTGCAACTTCAGAATCGGCTAACAAATTGATTTCAACCGTAACCTCATCTCTAAACGGATTCGGGTAGCATTTCACATTATTTAAGCCTGAAATTTCCAATCCGTTTAATCTAACCGTCGCATATTTTTCGAGGTTTAAAACTGTTGTTTCATGCTTTTTAAATCTAACAGGTCCCTCCTCAATTTTAGGTTCAAGTTTATATTCCTGGTTTTGTCGGGCATTCCAGAGAATCAGGCTAAATTCATTCCCATCAGTAAATCCAGCCATTTCCCCACTTTCCGATGCAGAAGCTGGAATTGAGACCCCACCCAATGATAAATGATGTGGCAACAAAGTAATTGCACCAACACAAATATCGCCATCGAACAAGGCAATTTCATCCCCAGCTTGTGCAAAGTTTTGTTGCAGGCCAACTAAGTTGATATTCATGTGGTCAACACCATTGCCATCAAAAACCTTTTTAAAATGAGTTGTAGCAACCAATTCAGGTATTATTGCCCTTGATTTTGGATAGCTTTCGTAAATCCACAAAGTATCATTTGCATTTACTTTTATTTTATACCCTTCGCCACTAACAAAATCGCCGATGTTGTTTTGCCAGCCGCCAAAGATACCCCAGTCTTCAATCGCATTCCCGTTCTCGTCCTGAACTTTTAAAAGGGTAGCACGATCGATTAATTGCTGGATGATATCCATACCATCAAAAGCTAATGTTTGAGGATAGCCCATAATATTCCAGCCTTCTTTTAATGGAATAGCAAATGGGAATTCAACCCGTAACCCGCAGATTTCCAATGAATCATCGAAGGCAACTTTAATTTTATACCCTTCAGTAGGTGCAATATCTCCAATATTATTTTGCCAGCCACCAAAAATACCCCAGTCTTCAAGTGAGCTTCCCATTTCGTCCTGGATTTTAACCAGCGAACTTCTGTCGATAATTGGTTGGAAGATTGTTTTCATATCTGCCGGATTGGGATAATTTAGTGAAGAAAAAATGTTCCAACCAAAGTTGAATTTTAAGTTAACACAAATTTCCAAACAAACGTTAACGGTTAAAGTCAACACAACTGTTGAATCACAACCATCGATTGATTGGAATATCTCAGTGTATTCGCCTGATGTAGTTAAACTTTGTGCCCCAAATTCATAAGTATCTCCATCGCAGATTGCCACTTCATCGGTGTGGTTGTAAACCGGGTGAACGGTTAAAGTTAAAACAACCGTTGAATCGCAACCGTTAATTGATTGGAATATCTCGG
>JABGRN010000098.1 GCA_018648265.1 Prolixibacteraceae bacterium
TGTCTCTGAAAAACTCTGAAAATTTTGATGCGAAGGAGTTTTTAGAGATGCCCTAAAGGCTCTTTATGATGTTTGTCTGCATTATTAATCTCTAAACATTTCATTTTAAAATTGAATTGATATTACTTGACTTTCATTCAGCTATTTTGTAACTTGAAACCAATCAATTCAATACAAATCAATAAATTAAAGAATCATGTTATCAAATGTACAAATTAATTTTTTGGCTGAAAAAATCAACGAAAAAGTAAACCTGCCACTTTTAGGCGAAGAGGCTGAATTGGCTTTAATAAAAAAAGCTATTTACAAAGTGCTTGATATTTTAGAAGACGAAATTCCCGATGAGTTTGTAGATTTCCTGGAAGACACTGCCCTGGGTTTCGATCCGGAACAAGGTGTTAACATCGAATTGGTGAAAACCAAAATTGTAACCTTTGTAAACGAAAAAGTTGATTTGCCAATTCTTGGCGAGGAAACCGAAAAAAAGATTTTTTCGCGATTAGCAGATGTTTTGATTGATGCAATGACAAAAGGGAACAAACTGGGTAACTAAAAAACCGGAAACCACTCCTTTTTAAAAACATCAATTCAGCAAAATGGAAAAACCGTTGACCAAAAGTTTACGGTTTTTTTGGTAAAAAATAACAAATATCAAAATTACAACTTGCTTAAGGGCGTCTCTAAAAACATAATAATACCGATTTAACAACCAAATGTCGCATACTTTCGTTTTACTCAGCATACTCCTTTGTTGTAGTATCGGCATTAACCATTATAAACTTCGAAATTACCATGCGGCATTTCAAAGTACAATGGGTATAAGGAATAGTTTGGAATTTGAATATTTAAAAAATTGGAACTTTTTTGTTTTTTGAGATTTGTCTTTTCCAGTTTATCAGGCTTAGGTAATTGGAAATTCTCCCTTAACATCAGTAAGGACTTCATAACCGGTTTGGGTAACTAAAATGGTGTGTTCAAATTGTGCCGATAAACGGTTGTCAACTGTCCGGGCTGTCCAGCCATCATTTTTATCTAACCTGGTCGAAGGTTTCCCCTGGTTAATCATGGGTTCGATGGTAAAAATCATGCCCGGTTTCATTTTTGCCCCGGTGTTCCGGCGTGCTGTGTGATCAACTTGTGGTTCTTCGTGGAATTTAATACCTACCCCGTGCCCACAAAATTCGTAAACTACACTTAAACCATTTGCACGCGCAAAACGGTTTATTACAAAACCAATATTCCCAAACCTGTTATCAGGTTGAACTTGCTCAATTCCCAATTTTAGGCAATGTTTTGTAGCTTCAATAAGTTTAGTGGCACCCGGCGAAATTTCCCCTACGGTAAACATCCTGGAAGTATCGCCAAAATAACCATCTAAAATTGTGGTAATATCAATATTCAGGATATCGCCATTTTTTAAAATTATTTTTTCAGAAGGGATACCGTGGCAAACAACTTCGTTAAGCGAAATACAACTGGCTTTTGGATAACCGTTGTATCCTTTTGTTGCCGGGATTGCACCATGGGCAAGGATAAATTCCTCTATTTTAGAATCGATAAATTCGGAGGAAATACCTACAGAAACAAACTGTCCGGCAAAATCAAGTGCTTTGGCGGCAAGCTTGCTGCTTTTTCTGATGCCCTCAATTTGCTCCGGGGTTTTAATAATTATTTCGCCCATGGTAAATATTTAATTTTGCAAAATTGGCTAATAAAAGCCGTTATTCAAAACCAAACAATAAATTTGCGGAAAAGTTTAATAAAAAGCCGGAAGACCGAAGTTGATATTTTTTCTTTTCTTCGGTCTTCGGACTTCTGACTTCAAACTGATTCAAATTATTATGAAACATAAAAATCATCTTTCTACGAAATCATATTTTATCAATCGATTTGGGAAATTATCTACATCGTTTTTGTTTTACCAAATGCAGGATATTGCGTGGGAACATGCCAGAATTCTTGGCTTTGGTTTCGACAAATTAAAAGAAGATCAGCAATTTTGGGTGCTTTCCAGATTACTTGTTAAAATTAAACGCCGCCCTGATTGGGGCGAAGATTTTACTTTGGAAACCTGGTCGAGAGGGGCGGATAGGTTTTTTGGTTATCGCGATTTTTATTTTGTCGACAAAAAAGGGAACAACATAATTGAAGCTACAACAAGTTGGTTGGTGCTGGATTTAAAATCGAAACGAATTGTAAATCTTACCGAATTTGAGAATTTCCCGAAATACGAAGAGAGTGTATTTGGGAAAAATGCCGGAAAAGTAAAAGCTCCAAAAAGTGATAATCCGCTACATTTTACTCCCGTACTTTTTAATGAAATTGATATTAACCAACATTTTAACACGGGCCGTTACATCGAACGGGTTATCGACAGTTACGATTTTGAATTTCACGAAAAATATGAATTAGCCGAATTTGAAGTTAACTTTTTAAAAGAAGGAATGCCCACCGATCGGCTTGCTGTAAAAAAGCAATTTGTAGATGAAAAAAACCACATTTGCAGCGTTGTTAGAGAAAGTGATGGTATTGATTTAATACGGGCTAGGTTGGTTTGGATAGAGCGTTAAATTTAAGGTTCTTAAGTAATAAAACCTTTGAGGATTTTTAAAACCCTCAAAGGTTTGTATTAATCTTTTATTTCTTTACTACTAATTTTCCCTGCAAAATTTCATTATTGTAATTTACCCGAATTAAATAAACACCCTCTTTCCAATTGCCAGTGTTAATTTCTATTTCTGTTCCTTTTATTTTAACCTTTTTCTCTTTTAGATTTTGTGTTGCATCGAAAACTTCCAACTCCCATTCTACCGCTTCATCAACTTTTTCGGTTGAGGTTGAAACAATAGAAAGGGTAGTTTGCGATGAAGATGGATTGGGGGTCATTAAAAGGAAAAATTGCCCACCACAGTCTTCATATTCAACAGACGTTTTACTCCAGTTGCTCGCTGTTCCGCAATCATTAGTCCCCCGTACCCAAAACATATAAGTTCCATCCGAAACCGAACAAAGATCCAAATCACCCTGAGTATCATATATCGTAAACGAACATATTGTTTGGGTTTCGGCCAGGTTGGTTAACTTAATATCAAAAGAACTCCATTCACTTGACGTAGTGAATGAAAAATCATTACCAAATGCATTTGCACATAATTTTCCCGTTGATGCTTCACTATTATAGAATTCTATTGTATTGGGATTAATGTATGGTGCACCTACCCAAACGGTCTTAGTACGTGTCATAAAAGTACTACCCTGACTATCTTTTATAGTTGCTGTAATTGTTCCCGGAGCATTGGTCCCTGAAACACCCTCATTTACCGTGTAGGTTGTTCCTGTATTTCCACCGACTTGATCCAGATTAGCGGATTTACTCCAAACAACACTTGCTAAAGAAGGCAAGGTAATCGAATAACTTTCATTTGAGGTACAAACCAAAGGTTCGCCAGAAAAATCACCACTACAACCATCTAATTTAGGGTAAATATTTAGAATTGCCTTTTGGGTACTATTAAAATTATAAACGTCAGGAGTTAAGTTTGTTAACGTATAATATGTTGATTGTTCATCACCATTCCAACCCCAGTTGCAATGAAATTCATCACTCGAATTATAGCCGTCAATCACCCATTGATGACCAACACATGTATCACATTCAGCCCCACGATAAATAATCGGACGTTCTGCATTAATCTCGCCTTTAAGCATGTTTAACCATACTGAAGATGTTAAAGAATCCTTTTCAACTGGCATATTAGCATTAAATCCAAAATAATTAACCAATGCGAACCGAGAAGCATAAATGCTTGATTCTGTACTAGAACTTCCAAAATCTGATGAAACAGCAATAGCAGAATGATATAGTAATTCTGCATTATCGTCGTCAGGTGATGAATGGCTCATTGAATCCCAGTTATAATCCTGATCATATAAATTTAACGAAATAGAACTGGAAAAACCCACTGGTGTATAAGTTTCTGTTCCATCAGGGAATACACGGCATCCCCAAAAATGCAAAACCTGCCCTAAAGCTACTGCTGTACATCCAACCAAACATGTTTTTGTTGTGTCACTAGGGTCTTTAGGACAAAATCTGTTATAACTGAGACCCAGTGTATTTCCCTGCCCCCAACTTGTTTCAAGAAGCTCCGTATTCAGAGTATAACTTTTTAAAATTCCATATTCATCCGAAGAATATAAATCCCATTTGTTCTTTATGCTTTCGTGAACTGCAATATTTTGACTTTTTATTGCAGTTATTTCATCCTTATACTCATCCAATAAAAATTTCAATCCGGGAGGGATTTTTTTAAAATCAATAATAGAATTTAATCCATATCCAAGTAAAGGTTCAATAACCTCATCGTTAGAAATTACTATATGTCCATTTGGCATCATATTGAAAATGGTGTAAACAATTTCACCATTATTAAATACTGGGATAATTTCGGAAATTTGAATTTGGGTTGTTTTTAAACCCGATCGGTTTGCAAAAACATTTAAAGCAACTTTTTTTACCGTTTCCTTTTCAATGTTTTTGGCATAAAGGTTATTAGAGAAGAGAAGAGAAGAGAATAAATTATTATGTTAACAAATATTTTAAATTTCATTTTCTTTAATTTAAAGGGTTAAAAATTATTTCATTTTGGTAAATTGTTCTTCAATGGTTCCATTAATTAGCATTTCATTTATTTCTTTGATGGTTAATGTTATTGGTGGTTTTCCATTATTATAGTAACGATAAAACTCGGCGAACGGGTCTCTGTCAATTATTCGGCTTTCCCATCTTTCATGCGACCAATAACCAGGATCATATTTTCTGAATGATTCGACCATTTCATTTATTGTTACATTGGTAAATACACGATCCAGAGAAATTAATTCCAATACATAACCTGAATTAAGGAAAAACCTTCTTTTAAGTTTATAATTTCCATTTTTATGTTTTTCAACAACCGAAGAATTCTCATTAAACAAAGGAGTACAAGTTATATTCCCTGTCGAATCGAGACAAAGTGCAAGTTTATTCCGATAATCGCCTTTTGTTTTGTAAATACAAATCGATGGGATACTAGTAATTTCAATACTTTCATCGGCTAATTCATAATTTTCTTTTTGGCAGCTTGCCCCTATAAAAAACAAGAGCAAAACTACCGTACTTAATTTTAAAATTTTTGGTTTCATTTTTTTAATTTTTAAATTAATAGACACAAGTGGAAAGAATTTAAGAAACAATACTTGTGTTTTTATAATTCAAGACAACCGGGGTTATCAGGTGAGAGTGCGAATAAAGGATGTTTTTCATTTGCCTGGCAATAATTTGCTGGCGGTTCGGGGTGGTGCAACTTTGTTGCAGCCCGAGGGTTTGGTTTAATAATTATTAGCGTTTGTTCATTGTACAGGGTTTAAATTTTTGTTTATAATTTATATGATTCTCAAAAATAAGAAAAGGTTGCGCGGAAAATATACGTAGAAATACGTATTGGCGTAAATAAACTTATGTTATAAAACAGATGCCTAGCTAAACCAATTATATTTGCAGCGTGGTTCGAGAAAGTGATGGTATTGATTTAATTCGGGCGAAGTTGGTTTGGAGGGAACGTTAGTGCCATTCCTATCCTTCCCACGAAAGTGGGAATCTTTTGTCTAAACGATTCTAAACTGAGATTCCTGATTCGCAGGAATGATATTTCCGTTGTAACAGATAAAAAGCAAAAAAGACTCCCTCTAATAAAAAAAAGAATGATTCTCTAATCTCTACATTTTAGCAATTCAACAATTTGCCCCACTTTCTCTTCCATTTCCATTTGTCCATCAATCCAGTGAATTTTTGTTCCCCGTTTTTCCATTCCGCGAAACCAGGTCATTTGTCGTTTGGCAAACTGATGAATGGCAATTTCCAGTTTTGCAAACATTTCGTCGAACGATAATTCGCCTGTTAAATGGAGCGTTAAAAATTTATATTCCAAACCGTAATAAATTAGTTGCCCGGGTGTTAAACCAGAATCTAAAAGTTTTCGTACCTCGTCTAACATTCCATCTTCCAATCGTTGTTTTAAACGTTTGGTAATTCTCTCGCGTCTCAATTTGCGGTCGAAATCAATACCAATATTTAAGCTGTTAATTTCAGGAAACGAAGTATCAGTTTTTGGGTTTTCGGCATAATATTTTTCTATTTCGATTGCCCGCACTGCCCGGCGGTCGGTTTCAACATCGGTGTGGTTGTGTAATTTGGGTTTTAAATTTTTAAGTATTTCTGTCAATTCATTTAAATTTTTTCCTTCCAGTTCTTTTCGGAGTACTTTATTTGGCGGGACTTCAATTAAACGGTAATTTTTTAAAATTGCCTCCAAATACAAACCGCTGCCACCACACAAAATGGGGAATTTATTTCTCGATTGGATTTCATCAAAAACCTTTATAAAATCGGTTTGAAAACGATAAACATTATAATGAACACCGGCATCTTCAATGTCAACCAAATGTGAGGGTATTTCAATCCCATCAACAAAATAATCTTCGTAATCTTTTCCTGTCCCCAAATCCATTCCACGATAAACCTGGCGCGAATCGGCGGAAATTATTTCGCCCTTTAAATATGCTGCCAAATTTGCGGCAATTCCCGTCTTTCCTGTTGCGGTTGGACCAAGGATTGTAATTAAATTATATTTTGAATTTTTTGCTGCCATTTCAAATTAATGCGAGGTGCAAAGCTAAGAATTATTGAAAACTGAAGCATTCGTAATTCACGTGAATTTTTAAGAAATAGAATATTTCGTGGCAAAAATAACTTTTAACCGACTTAAATTACAATTTTATTGAAACTTATCCTGGTTCAGTTTAATATGATATTCTGGCCTTTTGTGCCTGAGTTCTGAAAACAGCGATTTGTGAAAAATCCAACCGGCAATTTCCTAAAATACCTTATTCGATTAAAATATCGTATTTGCCCAAAAGCCCGGCGATTCCATTTGTCGAGAATTTAGCCTTTTGTAACTTGTTTATTTCCGGGTCGATTGAAAAGTTAAAAGAGGTCCTAAAATCCACCTTAATCAAAATTGTATTTTCGAAAATTGCCCCCGCCATTTCACAATTGTCAAATGTTGAGCCGGTTAAATCTGATTCAGTAAAATCAACTTCCTGAATATTGCAATTTATAAAACTTGTTTTTTTAAGCGGCAACTTGTAAAAAGAGGATAAATTTAACTGGCAGGAGACGAATGAAAACGACAACAAAAATCTGTTACATTCATCGAAATTCAAACCTAAAAGTTTACAGTTTTTAAATTTTACATTTTTGAAAGCTGTATTTGATATTTTTACATTACTAAAATTACAGTTTTCAAATTTACATTCATCAAAACTCAAATCAGATAAATCGGTGCCTGAAAAATTGCAATTAATAAACCCGCAATTTTCATAATTTCCTTTGGTAAACCCATCAAGCGAAAAGTCAATTCCCTTATAATCTTTGTCATCAATAAAAATATTGCTCATTGTTTATCTTTTCCCTAAAATATACGATTGCTTAAAATATTGTTTAAAAAAATACCAGCAATCCACTGTTTTTTATTTTTTATTTAACCAAACTGGTTTTGTTTCTGAATTATTTTCCTTGCCAATTATGTCTCTGTAAAGCTCCGGCCTGCGAGCATTTTTATATCGAAAACCTCCTGAAAGTTTGAGTTTATCAGCAGTCAAAGTCCCGATTGTAATTTCGTTATCAAAACTTTTAATTTCGGTTAATAATTCCCCGTAAGGATCCAAAATCATTGAGTTGCCATTTTTCAAATGTTCACCATCGTAACCAATCGGATTTGTAAAAATGTAATATACGCCATTATCGAAGGCCCTTGCCGGAAGCCACCTCATTAACCAACCCCTTCCTTTTGGCCCATCGAATTCTAATCGTAAAGGAACCGGATCGTCATTTCTTTTTTGCCAAAAAGCATCGTCAACAAATCCTCTTCCCGGCATTGAAGACGGGGTACATCCGGTTACGTGAGGGGCAAAAATAACATCAGCCCCTAAAAGAGAAGTCGCCCTCACATTCTCAACAATATTATTATCGTAACAAATTAAAATACCACACTTCCAACCTTTTAAATCAAACACAACATAATTATTGCCTGCCGAAAGGTGTGGGTTAATAAATGGATGCAATTTCCGATAGCTGGCAATTAGCCCGAAACTATCGACACAAAAATATGTATTGAATATTTTATCGTTTTGACGTTCAACAATTCCTGCTAAAATAGGAATATCGTACTTTTTTGAAATGCTGATCAGTTTCCGGCAACTTTTGTCATTTGGGATTTCTTCCGCTAATTCGAAAATTTGTTCCCTGTCGAGATTTTTAAGGAAAGTGTAAGCGGTAATCGATAATTCATGAAAACTGATTACATCTGCTCCTTTTTTTTTAGCTTTTTGTGTCAGCTCTTCAATAATCGACAAATTGTAATCTTTGTCGCCATCTTTAGGTTCGAACTGAGCAACAGCAATATTTATATTTTTCATGTGTTTATAATTGTTAGTTTTAAATGGCAATCCGTCAGCTGACGGAGAACTCGCGTAATAATCATCCTCCTGTGTGCCAATATTTGCGATGCTCGTTTCATATTAGAATCAATATTTAAGTTAGTTTACCGTATTGTTCCTTTTTCTGATTGGACAAACAGAAATACATATTCCGCAAATACGTCCGTCGATATTGAGGTTTTTTTTCGCTAACTCACAGTATTGTCTGCAACTATGAGCATCGAAAAATTCGTCTCTATGTATTTGCGTTGTCCATAATTTCCCATTTGCTGCCTTGGCCGGACATTGTTCAACACATATTTTACAATTGCCACATTTACTCTTATTTATTGGTATTGAAGCTATTTCTGGCTTTTGATTAATTAATAAACTTACCAATCTCAAACGCGCCCCAAAATCCTGTGACACAAATAAATCTGTTTTCCCAATCCAACCAAGTCCGGCACGGGTTGCAACCATTTTGTGCGAAATATCAAGCGTTAATGTTTGCAAATACTTTTTAAATTTTTTAGAATTTGTGTGAAATGTTGGTGCTATTACAATCGAGTCAATATTCGCTTTTTTTAAGTCAACTTTAATATTTTCGGCAATTTGGGCTAATTCAAGATTAATTTGGTGGTAATAATTATAATATTCAAGGGTTGGCCCTGTTTTAATGTCATCAATAATTTTGTCATCCAATTTTTTTCCAATTGAAATCCCGAATTGGAAATCACCAAACTTTTTATCTATTAATCCGTTTAAATCGGCAGTGCCAAAAATGAAATTATTAAATGGGATCAAGTTATTTTTTACAATTTCCTTTAACATGATACTAATTTATGCCACAGTTTATTACGCCATCATTTACATTTAAAATTAACGAATTTTCATATAAAAGTAGCAAATTCAAAAAACCAATATATTTTTTGAAAAGTGTGGGAAAATGTTTATTGAGAATTTTGTTCATTGCTAAAATTATATTTATGATTCATAACTTTACAATATTTTACAAGAATTAAGCAATTAATTATATTTTGTTTTTTACTGATTTAATGATTTTGTCAGTTCAATTTTATCGTAAGGTTTTTCCCCGAAAGCCGCATAATATTCCAAGTGGATTGTTTCTTCTACGGAATCGACTTTGATAACAGCGTATCCCGGTAAATCGGTTTGGCTGTAATAGGTAACAAATTTTGCCTCTTCTGCCAGAATTGCTTTTCTGGATTCCAATGTTTCGGGTTGCCAGCCGGTTACATTTTCGGCAAGCGAAGGTCCATATTCTGTAATCACCTGCGATGGTGTCTGGTAATCCCTGTCTTTAACAACGCTCACAACCATTACCTGAACAATTGGGCCAAAAGGAGTATTCCGGCTCACAACAGAATAACGATGCAAATGTGCAGTAAAAACAATCGCTTTATTCCTTGCAATTACTTCGAGAAGTTTTTCGCGTTTTTCCGGATTTTGCCTTAAGGTATGCCAGCACCTTTCGGTAACCGGAATTATCGGTTCGTGAACAACCACAAATTTGAATTTTGCTTTTGATGAAGAAAGTTCTTTTTCCAGAAACGTAACCATGTCTAATTCTTTGTCCCACGGGTCAATGCATGTAATCTGTACATTTTCAATGCTATACGAATAACTGGCATTGTTAATTTCCGGATTATTAGTTTCCTTTCGAAACATGGGAACATAAAATTCCTGAAAAGCTTCATACGATCCCGGTCCGGTAACATCGTGGTTTCCTTTTGCAATAATCCAGGGCACAGGCATTTGTGATGCATCAATTGCTTTCATTGTATTCGATGCCATCTGCCTGGCTTTTTCTTTAGTACCGGCCAATCCTTCCGACAAATCTCCCAACTGAACAACTGCTTTCAGGGGAGGTTTAACAGTTTGAACTTTTTGACGTATTATTTCCATAAAATCATCCCAGTTATCTTTGATGTAAGCAGTATATTCTTTTACTTGCCTCAGATCGTCGGGTTTGTTGCTGAGCCAATCCATATCGTGATCGTCTATCAAATCGTAATGCAAATCGCCCAAAACCAGGAAACTGCTTTTTTGTGCAATTGTTTGAAATGAAATAAGCATTGTTAGAATAAAAAAGAACAGTGATACTTTCATGGCTGTTATTTTTTCAATTTAACAGCTTTTCCTGTTTTATTGCTTTTGCGAGCTGCTTCGAGTATTTCAACAACGGTCATGTTAATTTCAAGCGATGATAAATCGCCTGGCGAAATTATTGTTTCCCCTTTTATGGCAGATGCAAAAAATGTAAAGGGATCGACAAAAGGAGCATCTTCCGGTGATAGTTTTTTTACTTTTTCCACCGATTTTTCGTTTAACCGGTATCTGATTGTTTTTGCATCATCAACAAAAACATATCCCGTTTCCCCGTAAATGTGCATGTCTTTTCGGTTAAAAGGCCAGTTCCACGAAGCATGGATAACGCCTTCCATATTTTCGTACGATAGAATGATTGTGGCATCGTCGTCCACTTTTGGATAAATACCGGGTTTGTATTGTTTTAGTTTTGCAAAAACAGATATTGGTTTTTCCCCTTTCAAAATCCATGTAATCAGATCGGCTCCGTAACAGCCGAAATCAGTTACTGCACCACCACCATTTAATATCGGATCGGTTAACCACTCTAAAAATTCGCTGTTAACATTTATTTCCTGCGGGCCTTTGTGGCCATCGTAAACAATTATTTTTCTTAATTCGCCCAATTCGCCCCGGTTTATCATTTTATATGCAATGTAATGCGTAGGATACCAAGTGGTTTCAAAGTTGGTTAGCAAAAGTATTTCGTGTTTTTGGGCCAGTTCCGACATGGCTTTTGAGTGTTTTGTACTAACCGCCAAAGGTTTTTCAACCATTACATGAATTCCCCGTGGTGCACAGGCTTCAACAACTTTAAGATGTTCAAAAATGGATGTAAAAGTGATAACACCTTCTGGTTTTGTTTGTTCCAACATTTCGTCGAGCGATTCAAAAAGAATATTTTTGTTGATTGAAAATTCATCAGCGTAACGATGCAAAATTTCCCGATTGCTTTCTGCAATTCCAACGATTTCAATATCATCGCGATTTAAATTCCTTAATAACGAAAGTACATGCGAATGAGTTACCCCTGCAATTCCAATTTTTACAGGTTCTATTCCAAAAGCCGGATTCAGAATAATTAAAAAACAAAAAATGATACTTAGAATAATTTTCATATTAGGTTATTTTTAGTTGTATGTTTTATCTTGTTATTTTTTATGATGTGAACTTCAATAATACGAATTTTTCAATAGAATTTTAAGATTTTCCGGGTACATCTTTTTTAAGAAACCTTGAAGGTTTGGTTAGAATTAATTTATAAAGTTTGAATTCAAAATAAATTATAAAAATCTCAATCACCGGGAAACCAATATTCAAAACTGTTCGGATAATAAAACATTTTGGACATTAATTGTGGTATTTATCCTTCATTAGCCACTTAGGTTTGTGATTTGAGTTTTGTTTTTTGGCATATTTTATTGTTTTTTCATCTCGAAAATTGTCGATTTTACGGACAGTTGCTAATTAATTTGCCAATGAGTTAATAATTAAGTCGGTAAAATATGCAGTTGCATTGTGCCCGGAAACAATTTGGGGAATCCCGTTTTTAAAATCTATTGCTGGTCGGTGTGTATGTCCGGCCAGGATAGTTAAAAGATTTGGTGCGGTAAAAACTTCATCGTAAAATTCAAAAGTAACTTTTGTATGACCTCCTTTTCGCCATTTCTCGCGACGTTCAACTTCAAAGTTTTTATCGGTTTTTTCGCCCCATTTTGGGTTTGCACATCCATAACCCATAGTTCGCCCGGGCATAAAAAGTGGAATGTGCATTAGTAAAATCAGGGGAGAGCCACTTTTTACCTGACTTTTAAAAAAATCAAGTTGTTCGGATTGAATTTCAAAAGTTGAATTATCGATACAAACGAAGCGGATGCCGTTAAAATCGTAGGCAGCGTAAAGTGGGCTATTTTGTTGATACATCGGTTTAAGGTGTTTTTCAGTCCAGGTTTCCCGAAGTTTTTGCGAGCTTCCTTTCATCCCTTCGTAATGCCAGTCGTGGTTTCCTGCTACGTAAGCGAATGGGATTCCAGTGTCATTCAGTTTTTGCAAAACCCATTCGACGGCAGCTTCTGAGGGAAAACTAAAAATATCTCCGGTGAGTGCAAGAAAGTCTATTGCTTGTTCTTTTGCCAGTTCAAGGGTTTGTTCAAAATTCTCTTTTGTTGAATATTCTACCTCAGTTTGAAAATGGCTGTTACTTTTATAAGCGCCTGCCATTCGTTTACTAAATTCCTGATATTTAACTCCACGTTCGTCGTCAATCGAGAGGTGGGTATCGGTAATGTGAAATATCCGGGTTGGTTTAACCGGGGCATTTGTATATATTGAAACCTTGTTTTTATTGCTTGAAAAAGTACCACGGATCTTTTTTCGTTCAGGCAATAATTCAAAAGAGGTAAATGTTAATCCAAGCCCTGCTAAAGCTGCTGCGTTAATAAAATTTCTGCGTTTCATTTTCCCGGTTTATTTTAGGTGGTTTTAAAATGGGCAATTGGCATTTTGAAATACTTTATTTTCAAATTATGATAAATTTTATTTTATATTATAACATTCATTTTTAGTACTATCTGCCAAATGCACTATGTTTTTTTATATCGTGATTAATTTGTCTTTAGAACCAATTTCAAAATTAGTTTTTATCAAAATGATTATGCAAAGTTAGCGGACAATATGAAAAAAGAATATAAATTTCTTCATTTAATCCAGCACTTCAACAATCATTTCAACTTCGCAAGCCACGCCAAGTGGGAGAGAGGCCATTCCAACTGCCGCCCGGGCATGTTTTCCACGTTCGCCAAAAACTTCTACCATTAAATCTGAATAACCGTTTACAACTTTTGATTGATCGGTGAAACCCGGATCAGAATTTACCATCCCGGTAACTTTTACTATTCGCACTACTTTGTTGAGATCGCCAAGTTCAGCTTTTAAAGTAGCCAGTTGGGAAATGCCACAAAACCGGGCTGCTTCGTAACCTTGTTCTACCGTTAAATCAGTACCCAATTTCCCAATTATGAGTTCGCCTTCCGGGTTTCTCGAAATTTTCCCGGACAGAAAAACCAGGTTGCCGGTTTTTACAGCTCCAACATAATTTGCCACAGGTTTTCCCGGTTCAACAAGTTTAATCCCGAGTTCTTTTATTTTTTCTTCAACGTTATAACTGTACAGATTTTCAACCTTTTCTGATTCCGGTTTTTCGCAGTTACATGCTACTAAAATTACCGAAAGAATTAGAATAATTGTTTGTTTCATTTTTATTAACTTAATTGATACATAAATTAAAAGATTTCCGTAATAGTAATTTCCTTTCCCTGAAAACTAAATTTGTCACCAGCCTTTCTGTTGTTCAGTAACTTACCAATTGGCGAAGCCAGCGAAATGGAATAAATAATTTCGTTGGCGACTTCTAATTTACCTATTCCTATTGAAATAAAATAGTTTCCGTTAGTTGCAACAACCAAACTTCCTAGAGTAACCCTTTCGTTTTTCTTATGAAGATCGATTTGAGATAGTTCATTTTTCAGGTTTAACGTTTTATTCAACTGAATCCGGTTTTTTTCCATTTCAAATTGCATCATCGATCTTCCAGTTTCGTATTTGTCGCCAACAGTGCATTTAGTTTCATTATCTCTTGATTCCCTGGCTGATTCAATAGCTAATTTTAAGGTTTCAATCCTATCGTCGATATTCTTTATTATTTGGTCGAAAATTAATTTTTTTATTTCACCGGTTTTGTTCATTTTAGTTCGTCAATTTGCAAAAATATTCTAATCTGTTTTAAATCAGTGAGACTTTGATTTTGTTTTTCAAAATCATTTAGCCGAACTGATCCCGAGCGATAGTCGAGGGATCTCATGGGTTTTATTCCCCGCATCTTGTTGCGCAATAAAAAAATCAAGATTCCATTGAGATACCTTGTCAGCTTGCTGCGAGGAGTTTAATTCTCAGGCGCAATAATGAATCTTTTGTCTCTTTATCGATGTGTTTTTAATAAAAATCTCAATTGACAAATAAATAACAATGACCGAAACCCCAATATTCAAAATCGTTCGGATTATTTATACATTAAAACTGTTGAATCATTTAAACATTTTGAAAATGATTGTGAAATAATCCTTCAAAATCCGGATAAGTTTGTTATTTGAATATTGTTTTTTGGTGCTATATTTTTTGCTATCCTTTATTTTTACTTTTTATCCAATTTTTTGCATTTACAAAAGCCTTAATCCAGGGAGCAATTTCGTCCATTTTCTTTTCGGCTGGATAATACGGCCAATGCCAGGGTTTAAAACCACGTTCAAGATGTGGCATCATAACCAGATGGCGCCCATTGTCGGAACAAAGCGCTGCTGTTGAAAAATGCGAACCGTTTGGATTTCCCGGATATTCATCGTTACTGTATTTCATCGGAATATTATATTGCTGCTCGTTAAACGGAAGATAAAATTTACCTTCACCGTGGGCAACCCAAATTCCCAATTTCATTCCAGCCATATTTCCCAACATCACCGAATCATTTTCCTCAATATCGACATTTAAAAATGCTGATTCAAATTTACCCGATTCGTTGTGCAGCATTTTTGGTTGAATACTGTGTTCAGGATAAACTAAGCCCAATTCAACCATAACCTGGCAACCATTGCAAACACCCAAACTTAAAGTATCTTCTCTTTGGTAGAAATTATCAAGCGCAACTTTAGCTTTTTGGTTGTATTTAAATGCTCCAGCCCAACCTTTTGCCGAACCTAAAACATCTGAATTTGAAAATCCTCCAACGAAAACAATCATGTTAATTTCTTCCAAGGTTTCGCGCCCAGAAATCAAATCGGTCATATGAACATCTTTCACGTCCATTCCGGCAAGGTACATTGCGTACGCCATTTCGCGGTCGCCGTTTACACCTTTTTCGCGAATGATTGCTGCCTTTATTCCAGAAGGTTTTCTACGGTTCAAATCAATTCCAAGGTCAGCAGCTTTTCCCGTAAAATCTTTAAAATCATATTGAAGTTCAAACTTCTTATAATTTTTAAAACGTTCAAGGGCAAGTTCTTTTTTGGTTTGTTTTCTATCTAATAAATACGAAGTTTTAAACCACAAATCGCGTAAAGTGTCGATGTCAAAATCAAGCTCAGTTTCAAAATTAGTTACTCTTAGTTTTCTATATGAAACAGGAAAACCAATTGAAATAAATTCAACATCAGCATCAATTAATTGCTTTTTAACTTTTTCTGAATCAGCAGCTTGAATAACAATTCCCGGATTTTCACTGAAAAGGACTTTTGCCAAATCTGCTTCGCCAATTCCTGATAGGTCAACTTTCATTCCTCCTTTATTATTGCTGAAACACATTTCGAGCAGAGTTGTAATTAATCCGCCTGATGAAATATCGTGACCGGCCAAAATTAATTCCTGCTCAATTAAACTTTGAATAATATTAAAAGCGTTTCCAAATTTTTGAATACTTGTAACTGTTGGAGTTACTTTTCCTAATTTATTAATCGATTGGGCAAATGCACTTCCTCCCAAAGCTCTTTCGGCAAACGAAAAATCAACAAAAAGAATTTCTTTATTTTCGTCGTTCACCAAAACCGGCTCAACAACTTTTCGGCAATCAGAAACTTCGCCCGATGCAGAAATAATTACCGTTCCGGGAGCGTAAACTACATCGTCTTTGTATTTCTGGGTCATCGACATGGAATCTTTTCCGGTTGGAATATTGATTCCCAAACCACAGGCAAAATCGCTGGCAGATTCCACTGCTTTATAAATTCTTGCATTTTCGCCCGGATTTTTTGCCGGCCACATCCAGTTGGCACTCAACGAAATGCTAAGGATTTTATCGGATAACGGTGCCCAAACAATGTTGGTCAATGCTTCGGCAATCGATAAAACTGAACCTTTTGGCGCATCTACTAATCCCGCCACCGACGAGTGCCCAATTGAAGTTGCAATTCCTGCTTTTCCAATATAATCGAGTGTAATTACTCCCACATTATTTAATGGAAGGTGAAGTTTTCCAGCCCCCTGTTGTTTTGCAATCCGGCCGGTTACCGAACGATCAACTTTGTTTGTCAACCAGTCTTTGCAAGCCACCGATTCCAGTTGAATTACATTTTCAACCAATGTATTTATTTCATCAACATTGTATTCCAATTCTTCAAATTCCGGTACTTCAGAAACATCTTCCAAAACTGTTTTTGGCGGGTTTCCAAACATGTATCCCAATTGCCAATCGATAGATTTTTCACCGGTTTTCGAATTCTCGAAAGTAAATTGCATGTCGCCGGTTGATTCACCAATATCGTAAATTGGAGCCCGTTCACGTTCAGCAATATTTTTTAAAAGCTCTACATTCTCAGCTTTTATTACCAAACCCATTCTTTCCTGCGATTCGTTTCCAATAATTTCTTTTTGAGAAAGTGTTGGATCGCCAACCGGAAGTTTTGCTGTATCGATTTTTCCACCGGTACTTTCAACCAATTCGGAAAGACAATTTAAATGACCGCCAGCCCCATGATCGTGAATTGAAATTATTGGATTTTCATCCGATTCACTCAAAGCGCGAATTGCATTGTAAACCCTTTTTTGCATTTCAGGATTTGCACGTTGCACGGCATTCAATTCAATGTCGTTTTTAAACTCGCCCGTAGCAACCGACGAAACCGCACCGCCACCCATTCCAATCCGATAATTATCGCCACCGAGTAGAATAACACGGTCGCCTTTTTCGGGAATATCTTTTAAACTGTCGCGTTTATTTCCGAAACCAATTCCACCGGCGAGCATAATTACTTTGTCGTAACCGTATTTTTTATAATTCTCGAAATGTTCGAAAGTAAGCACCGAACCATTAATTAACGGCTGCCCAAATTTGTTTCCAAAATCGCTGGCTCCATTCGATGCTTTTATTAAAATCTCTTCCGGAGTTTGGTACAACCAATCGCGTTCTTCGGTTGCCTGCTCCCACGAACGTTGTGCTTCGGTGCGCGGATAAGATGTCATATAAACAGCAGTTCCTGCAATTGGCAAACTGCCTTTTCCACCAGCAATCCTGTCTCTTATTTCGCCACCGGAACCAGTTGAAGCGCCATTAAAAGGTTCTACCGTGGTTGGAAAATTATGCGTTTCGGCTTTTAACGAAAGAACAGTTTCTATCTCTTTCACCTCAAAAAAATCGGGTTTATCTTGTGTTTTTGGGGCAAATTGTTCGACAACCGGTCCTTGCACGAACGAACAATTATCTTTATAAGCAGAAATAATTTTATTTGGATTTTCCTTGGAAGTTTTTTTAATCATCTGAAACAGTGACGATTCCATCTCTTTTCCATCGATTATAAATGTTCCGTTAAATATTTTGTGGCGACAATGTTCTGAATTAACCTGTGCAAAACCGTATACTTCGCCATCGGTTAATGGTCGCCCCATTTCTTTTGAAACATTGTTAAGATATTCAATTTCATCTTTGCTTAAAGCCAAACCCTCTTGTTCATTATAAACCGAAATATCTTCTATATTTAAAATTGGCTCGGGTTGTTTATTTATAGTGAAAATAGTTTGCGTGAGATTTTGGTAAAGTCGTTGTAACATTGGATCGTACTCAGCTTTTTCAGTTTCCACCTGAAAAAATTCTTCAATACGGATAATACCTTCAATACCCATGTTTTGCGTAATTTCCACAGCATTCGTACTCCAGGGAGTTAGCATTTCTTTACGTGGCCCGACAAACCAACCTTCAATAATAATATCGGGAACATAATCGGCTTCCGTAAACAACCAATTTAACTTTTCAATGTTCTCTTGAACCAATGATTTTACCGAATGAACAGCAATAATATTCTTGTTTTGAGTTCTGAAAAATTGAATCATTTTTGCAATGAATTTTAAATGTAAATCTTGTTTTTAAGATGCCACAAAGTTAAAAAAATAAATATTGGAGATTGACACAAGTTTTAAGATAACTTTGTTTGTTTTCAACAATGTATGAGCATTCATTAATTTAATGAAGCATGAAAATGGTTTATTAGAAGTGTCCGGTTATTTGTCAAAATAAACAATTAAAAACTCGGGAAAGAGTTAAATAGATATAAATTAAATGTTGAATCGATATTTCTATTTACTTTCGGCAAAATTCAAAATATTATGAATCGTATCTTTCTCATTTTATTAATCTTTATTTTTTTTTCCTGCGGAACCCAAAAACAGCTTCAGAAAATTTATACAGGAAAACCTGAGACTTTATTATCCGAAAAATTTGGCAACCCAAAAACGATAATTGAACAGGAAAATGGGAAAATTTATATTTTTGAAGTGATAAAAAATTTAGAAAGTACTGAAGTCAACCAGGGAAAATTAACACTTGATCCGATGATAAGCCCTGGAGTAAAAAAAACTGAACGATATTTTTTTACAGTAGAGAAAGGCATTATTGTGAGGACTAAATATGAAGAAGAATACGAACGTTAAGGAATAACATTTTTAAAGAAAGTTATTTCAATTTAAAGAAATTTTATAGTTTTGCACTCACGTTTTTTTGACATAAAAATTGCCCAGGTGGTGGAATTGGTAGACACGCAAGGTTGAGGGCCTTGTGAGAAGATTTTCTCGTGCAAGTTCGAGTCTTGTTCTGGGCACCCAGATAATTACTAATCCGGTGTATTTCAACATATTGCATCGGATTAGTATTTTTGACACACACTTTTACGTACATATTAGGACTTAATCCTACAATTTCGATTTAGTTCTCCCACATCCAAGATTCAATAATAAATAGAAAAAAATGGGCTGCATGACCTTATACTTTGCTTTTATCTCGCACATAAGTAAATGCATACCTTACATCAATACTAACACACACTCATAAAGCACTGAATATAAGGCATAAAATTTTTCAACATAACTTATACTTTTGACATAAGTACAAGTTGCCGGAATCCATTAAAAAAAGATTGTTAGATCATTATACTGATTTTTATTGAAATAAAATCGGTTCAAGTCTCATCGGGGGAGCCAGAGTAGACAAGAGGTCAATTTCGACCTCTTTTTTTTTGGTGCTTTTTTGAAAACCTTGCTGACATTGAGGAGTACCTGTATCAGAATTATGAATCTTCAGGTTGCAATTTTTCCTTTCTCAAAAACGAGTTTTTTAGAAAAGATGCAACCTAAAATCTTCTTTTTGGTCTTTCCATCCGCTTTTTTGTAATACACAGTAATGTTCTCCAACATCGGAATCTCTTTATTTACATAGGTTTTGAAGGGTGAAGTAGATTTTCTCAAATCCTTTAATTTGAGTTCAAGTCCTGTTAGGATCTTTTCGGTTCTTTCTTTCATAGGATGGAAGTCTTCTTATGAAATTTTCCTATCCAAATAATTATCCTGAAAATATGAAATGCGTTCTTTAATCCTTCCAATTTCTTTCTTGGTTCTATCAATTTCATCCAATCTCATGTAATTATTTTTGTCGAAAGTTTCTTTAACATCGATTATATAACATCAGAGTTTGTGCAGAAAAAGAAATTTTAGATAAGATTGCCTCAATATTATGGTATACATCTTCGATTCTGTGAAATAGACCACATTCTTTGGATCTTACACAGAGATAATAATGGTGAAGTTCTCCTTCTCAAGCTTTTTTATTCTTTGTATTTTCAAATCTGTAAAAGAGAACCAGAATATTTTCAAAACTACAGGAGCCTCCCAGGTTAGATGAACTGTTTATCTCGGTTATAATTATAATATTTTCATTTATATGCAGGATTGTACTCATCTCTCTTTTTGAATCCCGGGAATGGCCGCATAGATGAGATCCTTGGATAACTGTCAAATATCTCGCTCCCCTCCATTCTGAGGCACCCTGCTCTTTAAGCAGAGATATCAGCTTTTTATTTAATTCAGATTTTACTGATGCGTAATCTGAATTTGAGTCCAAATTCACCAAACAATATGGATCTTTCCTGATATGGATATTTCGGTGAAGCTGACCCCCCGGATTCGGAGTTAAAACTGGTTGTTTG
>JABGRN010000156.1 GCA_018648265.1 Prolixibacteraceae bacterium
GTTGCTAAAATTTATGCTTAAAAACAAAACCAACCCGAATTATGAAGTGAGCCCATAAGAAGTCGGAAACGTGGGTAGTGTTTGTCCACGGAGCGGGAGGCAGTAATGTTGTATGGTTTAGACAATTGCGCGAATTCAAGAAACATTTTAATGTTTTGCTGGTGGATTTACGAGGGCATGGAAAATCGAAAGAAAAATATACCAAAGAAGAAATTTATAAATTTGATGAAATTGCGCTCGATGTAATTCACACCATGGATCACTTAAAAATAAAGAAAGCTCATTTTGTGGGAATCTCTTTAGGTTGCATAATAATAAGGGCAATGGATAAATTAGCTCCTGGACGTGCAGAATCGATTATTTTGGGCGGTGCTATTATTCAATTTAATGTAAAAATAAAGGCTTTGGTTTCTGTCGGTAAACTGCTAAGTTCTATTCTTCCTTACATGTGGATTTATCGAATTAATGCGTGGATTTTAATTCCATCGAAAAAGCATGTCCAATCGAGAAACCTATTTATAAAAGAAGCAATGCGTTTGGGTGAACGCGAATTTAAAAAGTGGCTAAAAATGACCACCGAAATTAAAGGCAATCTTCAGGAATTTATTGTCAAGGAAGCTTCTGTTCCTGTTCTTTATTTAATGGGTGAACGCGATCACATGTTTTTGCCCATGGTTACCAATCTTGTAAAAAAACATTTTAATTCGCAATTAGGGGTTATCCAAAACAGTGGGCATGTTTGCAATCTCGATCAGCCAGAAGAATTTAACGAACGTTCAATTCAATTTATTAAAAGTATTTCGGGCTGAGTTGGAAATAAGTTTCCCTCAATTCAAAAATGTGTTATTAAAATTTTTTGTTTTTATAATTAGGCCTAACTTTAAAAATGAAGGTTAAGAAAATAAATATTGCACGAACAGTTTTTATATTGATTACTGCAAGCGCCGCAATAATTATTTTTTCGCTGACAATTGGAAAAGATTGGTTTGAAGGAAGGGATCAGAGCATCCATTCGTTTGCAATAATTCATTTTGCCGGATATTTGTTCTTTTTGCTTATGCCCGTTGAAATGGCGTTTGCTTATTGTGTTTCAATTCACAGCGAAATCTGGTTAATAATTTTACTTGCCCTGGGAACTGCAATTTCAGCCCAAATTATCGATTATTTAATTGGTTATTCGGTAAGCTCAAAAATTATCGGCAAATACATTGGAAACAAAAAAAGTGAAAGGGCAAAAAAGTACATCAGAAAATATGGGAACCTTACAATTTTGGCGTTTAATTTGTTGCCCCTTTCCTCGCCAATAATTTGCCTCGCTGCCGGAATGTTAAATTACCCTTTTAAAAAGGTTTTGTTGTACAGTGGATTAGGACTGGCAATAAAATATTTAGTTTTGTTATTTATTTTTAGCTGATAAATATTTGATCCAGAAAATTTTATGACTCTCTATTTTATTTGAACTTCAGTTTGCCCTTTCTTTTTTTTATGACTTACAATTGTTTCTTTTCCGCCCGACACAATTTTATATTCTCCATAAAAAGCTTTTACAGAAGCTATTCCTTTTTCATCCAAAGTCACTGAAACTTCAGTCCACCAATCGTTAAAGATTAATTTCTGATAAGCTTTCAATGCAGGTGTTGGTGTCCAGTCTCTGTTATATAACGACGACTGCGGAATCCAGTTTGCCCCGGCCCAGAATCCCCACATTAATATTCCCTCTACTGAAGGGTGTGCAAAACAAATTGTGTAATAATCAACAATATCTTTTGCTTTTTGATGCTCTTCTTCTGCTGTAATTTCCAAGGTTCTTTTATTATAGAACTTTGAACGCTGGCCTGGCAAATTAAATTCTGTAATTTTAATTGGCAAACTAAACTGAGCTAAGGAGTCCAGCGACATTTTTAATATTTCTCTTGTAAATGAATCCCCGTGCAAATGCCCCTGAACTCCAATTCCGGCAATGGGAACTCCCTGTTTTTGTAATTTCCTGATGTGTTCTAAATAATCATCCAATCGGTTACCGGTAAGAATATCGTAATCGTTTAACCAAAGTTTTGCATTTTTATCGCCTTCCAAAACCCAACTTGCCATTTCTTTTGTAATTCCATCGCCAAGTCTTTTTTCATAATAATTCCCATGAATCATTTCGTTGTTTAAATCATACCCGGTAAAACGACCTTTAAACTGTTTTGCTGTTTCTATCCCGCGTCTTTTTAATGTTTCGCGAAGTTCCGCATTGTTTAGTTCTTTAACCCAATCTTGTACAAATTTGTCGATTCCCCAATACAAATTATGACCCCTGATTGGCATATTATTTTTTGCTGCCCAATCCGAAATATTTTCAGTGGTTTTGTAATCGATTTGGCCTCTTTCCATTTCCATAGAAGCCCACTTAACAGAATTTTCTGTTACTGCTGAATTAAAATTTTCCTGAAACTTTTCTTTGTAAATGTTCTTATCAGTTTCAGACATTCGTGAGTTTTCCTGAAATACACCGGAGGAAATTGCACTACCAAACCAAAATTCATGTTTTTGTTGAATTACCTTTACAATTTCCCCCGGTTCGCCGGTAATGATAATTTCACCTTTCCTGTTTTTTTGAATTGATTTGTCAAATTCGGTATTTACCTGAGCGAAAGCACAAACGAAGAAAAAAGTTGCAAATAATGTAAAAAAGATTTTTTGAAACATGGAATAGTTTTTTTTGATTTAGATTATCCGAAAGTAACAAAAAGATTAATAAACCAATTGTGTTTTAACATAGAATGCTAACGTAAAGCAGAAGTTCAATGTAAACCTGACAAAATGCAATTGCCTTTTAATAAAATTCAAGTTATACCAATTGTACTTTGAAATGCCGCATGGCAATTTCGAAGTTTAAATAGCCAGTCCCGAATCTATTTCGGGAGTTAATATCGATACTACAACAAAGGAGTATGATGAGTAAAACGAAAGTATGCGACATTTGGTTGTTAAATCGGTAGGCTGTTTACTAAAATAGGATAGATAAATAAGAATTACTACCTTGTTCTCTCT
>JABGRN010000099.1 GCA_018648265.1 Prolixibacteraceae bacterium
AGTATCGGCATTAACCATTATAAACTTCGAAATTGCCATGCGGCATTTCAAAGTAAAATTGGTATATCTGGTGGTATTCCAGTCGAATCCAACTTCCAGGTTACTTTGGAACCTCTCGTCAAAGCAAAAAATTACACATAATAATTCCAAAAAATAAAATTTAAACTGTGTGTAACCTGAATTATTTATGAGTTTTTCGTTATGAGAATTCAAAATGCACAGAATAAAGGGAAGCACAGAGTTGAGCCTCGCAGAAATAGCCTTAGCTATTTTGAGAAGCGAGAATCGAGCATTCTCTTTATTCAAAGTAGTTTGATTTCGGAATAGATAAATTTATGAATAGTTCAGGTTAAGTATCCCCGGGTTTCTTCACTTTTTATTGGAAGTCGGCAACAAACTGTAGAATTGAGGCTCCGCCTGAAATTAAATTTCATTTAGCACAATTCCAATCTGCTCGAATTTTTTAAATAAAATATCGGGGGGTACCGGACGGTTATTTTTAGTTAGAACAGCCGTAATCCTCGCATTGACCATTAGTTTTTCATCCGTTTTACGAATAACTTGCTGGTCAAAAATAATACGTAAACCACCCTTCCTGCCAATTTTTAAACGAACCAAAAAATAGTCGCCGGGGCGGAGTGGAAATTTGTAATCTAATTCTGCACGGATAACCACCGCGTCAATTCCATTATTATGCAACTCCGCAAAATCTATATCGGCAGTATTTAAAAATTTGTGCCGGCAATGTTCGAGATAATTCTGATAGACCGAGTTATTTACAATCCCCTGAATGTCGCACTCGTAATCGCGAACCTGCATTTCTATTTCAAAATCGAAATTTTTCAATCTAAAACTTATTTCATTAAAATTATTGCTGAAATTATTTTATCATAAAATCGAGCAGTTTTTTATCTTCGAGGAAACCTTCCAAATGGTCCCCAATTTTTACCGGACCAACACCTGCGGGAGTACCTGTGTAAATTAAATCCCCCATTTTCAGGGTCACATATTTTGACACATGCGAAATTATTTCTTCCAAACCAAAAATCATCAATCCCGAATTTCCTTCCTGAACCGGGTTCCTGTTAATATCCAATTTAAAATTTATATCACCCTGATCGTGGAATCCAGTTTTTGGGAAAAACTTACCTCCTATTACAGCAGCCTGATCGAAAGCTTTTGATTTTTCCCAGGGCAAGCCCTTTTCTTTTAGTTTATTTTGAATGTCGCGTGCAGTAAAATCAATACCAAGTCCTATTTCATCGAAATAACGTTGTGCAAACTTCGTTTCGATATTTTTCCCAACACGGTTAATTTTTATTACCAGTTCAATTTCGTGGTGTACTTCTGTTGTCCAGTCGGGAATATAAAACGGGTCGTTATTTCGTAACAATGCCGAATCGGGTTTCATAAAAAAAACCGGTTCTACCGGAATTTCATTATTTAGTTCGCGGGCATGAGCTACATAATTCCTACCAATGCAAATTATTTTCATAATTGAAATACTTTAACAATCAACTATTTCCCCATCATTTTTAATTTTAACCGGGTTAGAACTTTTTTAGTGTATAACGGAAATTCGCTGTTTAGCATCCAGCTATAATATCCCGGTTGTTCGGTAAGAACCTTTTCAACCGGAACACCTTTATTTTTCCCAAAATTGAATACTTCAATTCCATTTTTATCGTACACAATCCTCCCAACAAAATCTACATTATTATTGTACGACGAAAATTCATCTAATTTTTCAATGTTATTTACAATTGGTTTCGATTTTTTCCCATTACTATCTTCATATTCCACATCCCGATATCTGTCCAACTGTGCTTTAAGTACTTCGTAGGTTGCCTTTGTGTCGGCCATTGCACTGTGTGCATTAATCAACTCCTTATTACAATAATATTTATAAGCAGCCACCAGCGTACGTTTTTCCATTTTATGAAAAATAGCCTGCACATCGATAAATTTTCGCTTAATAAAATCAATGTCGATATCGGCACGGAGAAATTCTTCGGCCAGAAGTGGTATGTCAAACCGGTTCGAGTTAAAACCTCCCAAATCGCATCCTTCAATAAACTTCGCCAGGTTTTTTGCAACTTCCTTAAAGGTGGGTTCATCTTCTACATCCTTGTCGTAAATACCATGTATTTGAGAAGCCTCGTCAGGAATAGGGATTTCCGGGTTAATCCTGAACAGTTTTTCTTCTTCGTTTCCATCCAGTTTAATTTTTAACAAGGCAATTTCAACAATCCTGTCTGTAACAACATTAATCCCTGTTGTTTCCAAATCGAGAAAAACTACCGGGTTTTTTAATTCAAGCTGCATGGATTTCTTTTAAAGGAGAGGGTATCCGAAAAATCACTTTATACTTTGATTTTTGAGATACCCTCAATTATTATTGAATCAATTTTATGCGTTTATCATCATCGGCATCAAAAGCATGAGTACATCTTCGTCCTCATCATCCGTTTCGGCAGGAAGTAGAAGCCCTGCCCTTGTCGGATCGCTCAATTCAACTTTTACGTCCCCTGACGAAATGTTACTTAGGATTTCCTGAAGAAACGTTGATTTAAAACCAATTTCAATTTCATCCCCTTCGTATTCGCAATTTAGCCTTTCAACAGCCGAAATGGAAAAATCGATATCCTGGGCCGAAACTACAAGTTGGTTTTCGTTTATATTTAATTTTACAAGGTTACTTGCCTGATTTGAAAAAACTGAAACACGTTTTACCGTATTAAAAATCGCAATCCTGTCAATAATCATGCTGTTTGGGTTATCGGTTGGGATAACCGAATTGTAACTCGGATAATTCCCTTCAACCAGACGGCAAATTAATTTATAATTACTAAGGGTAAAAAATGCATTTTTATCGTCGAATTCCAATTTCACATCAAACTCTTCTTTTGGAAGCAGGTTTTTTAATAAACCCGCTGGTTTTTTTGGGAGGATGAATGACGACTCAAAATCGGCTTTTGCATCGGTACGCCGGTAACGTACCAACTTGTGCGCATCTGAAGCTACAAAACTCATAAAATCGGGTGTAATTTCAACGAAAATACCATTCATAACTGGCCGCAATTCATCATCGGCAGTAGCGAACAAAGTTTTATCAATGCCTTTTTGCAAAACTTTATGGCTGACATTTACCGACGAAACAGATTCATCATCCTTTACGGGCAACTCCGGGAAATCTTCAGCATTTTGTCCCACAATACTAAATTTCCCGTTGTCGGAGAAAATCTCGATTGCAAATGAATCGTTGTCAATTTGAAAAGTAAGGGGTTGTTCGGGAAATTCTTTTAGCGTATCGGTAATTAATTTTGCAGGAACCGCAATAGTCCCCTCCCCTTCAATATTGTCCAGTTCCATGCTGGTTATTAAGGTGGACTCAAGATCTGAGGCAGTTATAGACAACTCTGTTTCTGTAAGTTGAAATAAAAAGTTATCTAAAATTGGCATCGTACTTTTACTACTGATAACCTTGCTGATTGCCGCCAGGTGACTTAATAAATCGGTACTTGAAACAACAAATTTCATAGGTAGATATTTTATTTTAATGTTTTTTTTACTGAACCCTGGTTCTAATTTTCATTTTAAACTCCTGTAAAAGAATGCATTACCGATGACTTTCACCAAAGAAAAACCAAGTACACGAATATACAAACTTTAATGATATTTACCATTCCGAAAACTTTGAATTTTTTATGCTTTTATAAACGGGCAAAACGTTGCCTCCTGACCAGATTATAAAACACGCCAAAAAGAGCCACCAAAAATAAGGGGGCTATTATATTTAACCATTGCCAAAACACCCTTTCTTCGCGCAGCCTGACTTTGTCGAGCAAACGCATTTTTAAAGTCCGCTTGCGTAACTGCATGATTCCTAAATCATCATTCAGGTAATAAATCGCATTTAAAAGAAATTCTTTATTGCCAAAAGTTTGCCCCGAAACCCGATCGTAGCCCAGTTCCTGAATTCTTGGCGGCTGAGTGGAATAATTTACTTTGTTTGCAATCAAATTCCCGTCGGCAATTACAACCATTTTTGTGGGTTTGCTTTTGCTAAGTACCGAAGATGTTGCGAAACCATAGTTTTCGACCAGACGATTTTTAAATACCGACTCAAACGATCCTTCAACCAACACACCTACAGGAATATACGACTGGGCAAAAAGTTCCCGTGCCGGAGGATTGTTAATATTCTGAAGACTTACAGATGAAGGGGCTTTTACCTGGCGGGCATAAGGAGAAGTAGATAAAATTACATGTTTTATTAAATTTGAATTTCCTTTTACTGTATCAAGAGAGGATGTAAATTCTGCCAAAACACGATTTAAATTCCGGCTGGCCGGATGATTGTCGTTGGGTACAAGCAAAGGTGAATAATACCAGGGATGAGTTGTGAAATTTGGCTGATTGCCAGGCAGTGCCGTGTTAACCTGGATCATTGCACATTCGACATCCTGTAGCAAGTCGTAATTTAAACGGATCCCGTAACGGAAAAGTTGATCCCCCAGATTTAAATCGCGTATAAAAGAATAAGTTTGAAAGCCATTTGACAAACTGTCGAGGCTAACCTGAACCGGATCGATTAGCCAAAAAACTTTACCGCCCTTCATTATATACTGGTCGATCAAAAACTTTTCCTTTTCCGAAAAAGTTTCAATCGGATTGGCAATAATTAAAATCTGCACTTCTTCGGGATTGTTTTGTAATACCCCGGATGAAATCCGCACAACTTCGAAATCGCCGGAGAGAGAGTTCGCAAAATCTGATGTTTCGTATTTGTTCAATTCGCCGTGGCCCTCTAAAAAAGCTACCGTTGATTTTTTGTTGCGCATTAATTTCTGAAAAGCATTTACCAGTTCAAATTCAACACTTTCTGCTGAGTGGTTAAAATTTGTTTCGTGTGAAAAATCGGGATTATATTTCAAAAAATTAACGGCAATTTCTTTGCCTGAATAACGAATTAGTGCCCCTGGAAAAATAAGTTTGGTACTTACACCTTGTTCGGTTTTTTGCCTGAAACTTGTAGGCCGGATCCCTTTCTGGATTAATTCTTCAATAAATAACTCCCTTTTTTCTGCATTGACAATATTGTAAGGATCGATAAATTTCACCCTGATCGGTTTTGCCGAGTAAGCATTTAACACTGCAATTTTTTCAATTACTTCCTGATGCAACTTTCGTAATCCAGGTTCCAATTCCCCTGCAAGGTAGAACTCAATTTCAACCGGGTTATTAAAACCAGCCACCATTTCTTTGCTGACATTCGAGAGAGAATACCTTTTGTCGGATGTTAAGTCGAACCTAAAAAGGAAATTGGAAGAAATCGCAAAAACCGCCAGCAAAACAAAAATAAATCCAATAGTTTTATATTTCCATTTTTTCTGTTTCCATTTTCCTTCGCGCAAAAATAAACTGGTAATAAAAAGAAAAAAAAGGGCCATTCCGAGAAAATATATCATGTCGCGCATATCAACAATCCCACGCGAAACCGACATGTAATGATTGTTTATGCTCAGCCACAAAAGCAACCGTTCAACAATATAAGAATTTACCGAAGTCCCAATAAAATCGAAACCGAGGTAAAATACAAACGAAATCGCCATGGCAAGAATAAACGATACAATTTGGTTATCAGTAAGCGAAGAAGCGAAAATTCCGATTGCGACATAAATGGCTGCCAAAAAAAACAAGCCGATAAACGAACCCCAGGTAGCACCAATATCGATGCTGCCAACCGGATTTCCAAGTAAATAAACCGACAGAAAATAGAGCAAAGTTGGTAACAATGAAAATACGACAAGTAACAATCCTGCAAAAAATTTGGCAAGGACCAGTTTAAAATCAGATTCCGGCCGGGTCAACAGAATCTCAAGTGTACCGGAGCGTTTTTCGTCGGCTAAAAATCGCATGGTTATGGCCGGAATCAAAAACATGTACAACCATGGTGCCAGCGAAAAAAGCCCTTCCATTGTCGCATATCCATTGTCAGGAATATTATATGCTCCAGGAAAAACCCACAAAAAAAGGCCAGTAACCAACAAAAAAACCACAATCACAAGATATCCGGTCAACGAACCTAAAAATGATTTTATTTCTTTTTTAAATAAACTGTACATGTATAAGATGTTTCGAGTTTAAAGTTTAAAGTATAAAGTTTAAAGTTTCGAGTTTATAAACGGGTATTTAATTTCGTAATAAATCTACCATTTTTTGTGCTGTCCGTTCTGAGCTGCCTGAATTTCCCATCATTTCAGATAAACGTGAATAATCTTCAAATATTTTTTCTCGATAAATTTCGTCATTTAAAAGGTTCCCCAATTCGCGTTTAACATTTTTTACGGTCATGTCCACCTGAATATATTCGCGAATTGCTTCCTTGTCTAAAATTAGGTTTGGCAACGATGCCCATTTTATTTTTATTAGTTTTTTCATAATTATGTGAACAAACCTTCCTCCTTCGACCCTGTATAAAACAAGCTGAGGGACTTTAAATAGGGCAGTTTCCAACGACGCCGTCCCGGAAGCCACCAGTGCGGCAAATGAATTGTTCAGCAAATCGTAAGTTTGATTATAAATTATTCTTATTTTACTTTCACCCAGAATTTTTTTATAAACGTTTTTATCGATTGAAGAAATACCGGCAACTACAAATTGAAATCCGGGATTGCCATTTGAAGCATTTACCATTACCGGCAAAGTATTCCTTATTTCCTGATTCCGGCTGCCTGCCAAAAAAGCCACAATTGGCCGTTCATCCAAATTATTTTCAGCCAGAAAACGTTCCTTGTTTTTGGCCGATTTTTTAAATGATTCCAGGGAATCTAAAAGTGGGTTACCTACGTAATTAACATCAACTTCATGCTTTTTGAAAAATTGAGTTTCGAAAGGTAAAATGGTAAACAATTCATCAACAAAAGCTTTGATTTTTTTTATGCGGTGTTCTTTCCAAGCCCATACTTTTGGAGCGATGTAATAAAAAACTTTAATGTTGTTGTTTTTTGCAAATTCCGCTATCCGTAAATTAAATCCTGGGTAATCGATCAAAATTAACACATCAGGGTGGAACTCAGGCAAATCCTTTTTGCAAAACTCCATGTTTTTTTTGATAGTATTAATATTAAGCAAAACATTAATAATTCCCATAAAAGCCATTTCGCGGTAATGAACCACTAATTCGCCACCAACGGCTTTCATTAAATCGCCGCCAAAAAACCGGAATTTTGCTTCGTTGTCGATTGATTTCAGTTCCTTCATTAAATTAGAACCATGTAAATCGCCCGATGCTTCGCCCGCAATTAAGTAGTACTTCATTACAAAAAGATCTTTAGATTTTTTTTTTGAGATTCAATACAAAATGCAAAAAACAGATTTCCCGAAAAATTATATACAATACTATTAAAAACCTAAGCCAGATAAACAAGAAAAAACAAATCTCAAAAAACAAATAAGCTCCAATTTTTAATATTCAAATTCTAAACTATTCCTTTTTATGTTTTAAGTAGTTTGATAATTGCTATTTCTGACAAAAAAAAAACGAATCTTAGAAATAAGATACTTTAAACGTTATTTATAAAACGATAAAAATGCATCTTAGGAGATTCTTAAAATGCCCTTGATATTAAAACTGCCAAGGCATATAAAATGGTCGCTCCCAAAACCCCGCGTGCCGCATGTTCGTATTTTTTCCTGATGAAACCCATAAAAATCAGCAAATTTGCAAACACGCATAAACTACCTAACTTAACTAAAGCATGCAAATGCCATAAATTACTTAAATACTTTGAAAAGGGGATTTCGTTTTCTCCAAAAAAATAGATGCCCAAAAATATGAGTATCGGTAGAAAGGCGCCGGCAATAAAACCAACTTCTGTTTTGTCGTATTTATTTCGTTTTTCCCTTATCATTAAAATTTCCAATTTTGAAGCACTTCCATAGTTTTGTAACAGGTCATGTCAACAGTAACCGGAACTACCGATGCATAATTATTTTGCAATGCATAAATATCAGTCTCAGTAGAATCTTCCTCGAAATTTTTGAAATAACCCGCCAGCCAATGATATTCCCTTCCATGCGGGTCGGTACGCTTTTCAAACTCCTCGACCCATTTACCATGCGTTTGTCGGCACACTTTAATCCCTTTTGGTTTCCCCTTTGGAATATTTACGTTTAAACATGTAAACGGTGGCAGGCCATTTTCTACTACACTTTGGAAAACTTTAGCAACAATAATTTTGGCTTTTGCGAAATCGGCATCCGGGCTGAAATCGTCGAGCGAAAAACCAACTGAGGGAACCCCATGTAAACTTCCTTCGATGGCCGCACCCATCGTACCACTGTAAATAATACTGATAGACGAGTTAGCTCCATGGTTAATTCCTGAGACCACAAAATCGGGTGTTCTTTCTAATAAACTATTAAAACTGAGCTTTACACTGTCAACCGGGGTGCCATTACTTTTAAAAGTTGGAACACCATTAATCTTTTCCACTTCGACCGCCCTCAATGGCTGATCGACAGTAATTGCACTCGATTTCCCCGACATGGACACTTCGGACGAAATCACTACAACATCGCCAAAAAAGTGCATCACTTCAACCAACTCGCGTAAGCCCCTGGCATGTATCCCATCGTCGTTGGTAACTAATATTAAAGGTTTTTCTGACATATTTTTTTGAATAGGGAACAAAGATAGGGAAAATGAATAGTTAGCCTGAACTATTCATAAATTTATCTATTCCGAAATCAAACTGCTTTGAATAAAGAGAATGCTCGATTCTCGCTTCTCAAAATAGCTAAGGCTATTTCTGCGAGGCTCAACTCTGTGCTTCCCTTTATTCTGTGCATTTTGAATTCTCATAACGAAAAACTTATGAATAATTCAGGCTAGCAGAGGGAAGTGCGATTTTAGTTTCTTACAATTTTTCTCGTCTTTTACTTTTTATCCTACTACCCACATTAAATTTGTTTTTCTATTTTATCTTTGAACAATGAAATTTATTGGAATAGTACCTGCCCGTTACGAATCAACACGGTTTCCCGGAAAACCATTAGTTTTATTAGATAATAAACCAATGATTCAGTGGGTATATGAAAATGTGGCCAAAGCAATAGAACACGTTTGGGTTGCCACCGACGACGACAGAATTTTTAATGCTGTGAAAGGCTTTGGCGGGAATGCAATAAAAACTTTATATACTCATCAAAGCGGGACGGACCGCTGTGCAGAAGCGGCACTAATTCTTGCTAAAAAAATTGATTTCGATGTGGTAATTAATGTACAAGGCGATGAACCTTTTATTAGACCAAAACAAGTTGAGCTCTTAAAATCGTGTTTTACTGACAAAACAGAAATAGCGACTCTAATAAAAAAAATTGAAACCTTTGAAGAGTTATTTAATCACAACCGCCCGAAAGTAGTTCTCGACAAGCAAAAAAATGCACTTTATTTTAGTCGCTCAACAATTCCTTATGCGCGTGGTAAAGAAGAAAAAAACTGGCTTTCTTCAACTACTTTTTGGGCACACATTGGAATGTATGCGTACCGATCGGATGTATTACAAAAAATCACAAAACTGAAACCCGGAAGTCTGGAACTGGTAGAATCGTTGGAACAATTGCGTTGGCTCGAAAATGGTTTCAAAATAAAGACATCGGTTACCAACCATCAAAGTATTGGGATTGATACGCCCGAAGATTTGGAAAATGCTTTGCAACTATTAAAAGACAATAGTATTACTTAAGGGCATCTTTTATTAAGTTATTTTGGATTCAGACTTCAAAGACAGACACCTTTATATAAAGATTCTTTTATCAATTATCTTTTTCCTTTGAAAAATTCCTGGATCAATTCTGAACATTCGCTTGCTAAAATACCACCTATTATTTCGGTTTTGGGATGAATCGCTTTTGAAGCATATTTTTTATAACCCCTTTTTTCGTCGGAAGCGCCAAAAACCACTTTCCCAATTTGCGACCATCCCAATGCACCGGCACACATTACACAAGGTTCAAGCGTAACATACAAAGTACAATCATTTAAATATTTACCCCCAAGAAAATTGGCGGCCGCTGTAATTGCCTGCATCTCGGCATGAGCAGTAACATCGTTTAACGTTTCGGTTAAATTATGTGCCCGGGCAATAATTTTTTGCCCCGAAACTACAACTGCACCAACAGGCACTTCCCCTTTTTCAAAAGCCTGAATTGCTTCTGCAAAAGCCTTTTTCATAAAATACTCGTCGTTAAATGGTTCAATCATAAATTAATACTAAAAAAGGTTTCACTATAAAAAGATGAAATTGCTAAAATCTTCTTACTTTCGCAACCAAATTAAAAAAAAGGTATCATGTACAGAACTCATACGTGTGGCGAACTTCGGATAGAAAATATTGGTCATGAAATAATATTGGCAGGTTGGGTGCAACGTATCAGGGATTTAGGTGCAATGAGTTTTATCGATTTGCGCGATCGTTACGGAATTACACAACTTGTTGTTGATGAAAATACGGATGAATCAATAGTAAGCAAACTTAAAGAATTGGGAAGGGAATTCGTGGTTCAGGCCAAAGGTGTTGTCCGCGAACGTTTAAGCAAAAATAAAAACATGCCTACGGGGGAAATAGAAATTGCGCTTTCAGAAATCAAAATTTTAGGCCCTTCAAAATTACCACCATTTACAATTCAGGACGACACCGACGGAGGCGATGAATTACGGATGAAATACCGCTACCTTGATTTACGTAGAAATGTTGTTCGCGAGAATCTGGTTTTGCGCGCAAAAATGGCACACTCGGTTCGCACTTACCTTAATTCGAAAGATTTTATTGAAACAGAAACGCCGGTGCTTATTAAATCGACACCGGAAGGTGCGCGCGATTTTGTGGTGCCATCGAGAATGAATACCGGCGAATTTTATGCACTCCCACAGTCTCCACAAGTTTTCAAACAATTATTAATGATTGCCGGTTTCGACCGTTATTACCAAATAGTTAAATGTTTTCGCGATGAAGATTTGCGTGCCGATCGACAACCCGAATTTACCCAAATCGACTGCGAAATGTCGTTTGTAGAACAAAAAGATGTTCTGGAAACCTTCGAAGGCCTTACCAAATATATGTTTAAAAAAGTCCTAAATATTGAAGTTGAAGATTTCCCCTGGATGCCCTATTCCGAAGCGATGGAAAAATATGGTTCAGACAAACCAGACACACGTTTTGAAATGTTATTGAATGATATTTCTGAAGTTGCAAAGGGAAAGGGCTTTGGTGTTTTTGACAAGGCTGAATATGTCGGGGCTATTTGTGCTGATGAATGTTCGTGTTACACACGCAAACAATTAGACCAACTTACCGACTGGGTTAAACGTCCTCAAATTGGTGCCAAAGGTTTGGTTTATGTGAAATGCAACGAAGATGGCAGTTTTAAATCGTCGGTAGATAAATTTTATTCGCAAGAAGATTTAAAACAATGGGCAGAAGCGGTTGGTGCCAAACCACACGATTTAATTTTAGTAATGTCGGGCGATAAAGAGAAGACACTTTCTGCTCTTGGCGAACTCAGGCTTGAAATGGGAAACCAACTAAAACTTCGCAAAAAGAATGTTTTCAAACCACTTTGGGTAGTTGATTTTCCTTTGCTGGAATGGAACGAAGAGAACAATCGTTTCCATGCAATGCACCACCCATTTACATCGCCAAAACCTGAAGATATTGCCTTGCTCGAAACCGACCCCGGAAAAGTTCGGGCAAACGCATACGATTTAGTAATTAATGGAGTAGAAATTGGTGGTGGCTCGGTTCGTATTTTTAATTCTGAATTACAAGCGAAAATGTTCGACAAATTAGGATTTACGCCGGAACAGGCGCAGGCTCAGTTTGGGTTTCTGATGAATGCATTTAAATACGGTGCACCACCTCACGCCGGGATTGCTTTTGGTTTTGACCGATTAGTTTCGCTATTTGCCGGCTTAGAAACTATACGCGATATAATTGCATTTCCTAAAAATAATTCGGGCAGGGATGTAATGATTGATTCTCCATCGGATATTTCAAATGAACAATTAGAAGAATTAAATTTAAAATTAGATTTAAAAGAAAACAAATAATCCCGAAAATTACAGGCAACAAAAAAGGGAAGTAATTACTTCCCTTTTTTGTTTTATCAAATACCAGTATAATTATCTTTCGACTCTTCTTCTGGATGAATAGTTGATATGCAGTGCCGCAGATTTTCGTAGTTCCTGTTTTATTTCCGAAACAATTCCCATTTTAGTATTATCATCCACTTTAAGCGAAGTAATCATAAATGGTTGTTCTGCTTCGTCACGCGCTTCCCTTTCTGCAATAATATAATCCTGGATATCTCCCATATTTGCAAATTGGTCGTTCAGTTGAATACGCGGGGCAACACCAAATACTTTTTGATATTGTTTTATTGGTTCACCCACATAAATATAACTAACCAGCGATTTCTTCTCCAGTTTGCTCAATTCTGTAGCTTCAGGAAGATGAACATTCACTTTAAGTGTAACTTCACGCATTGTGGTACTAACCATAAAAAAGAATAGTAACATAAACACGATATCAGGCAACGAAGCTGTTGAAATTGGAGGAAGTTCATTTCCCCCCTTTTTTTTGAATTTACTCATAATTAATTTCCTCCTACCTTTTTAGGTTCAGCTTCTGAGATTTTTGAAGGATATATTGTACGAATTGCTCTTTTTTGATCATCCTCCAATTGCCCGTAGGATTTTCCAAATTTTGTATTCGACAATTCCTCCCTCAGTTCGTTAATGGCAGCAACCAGTTCGTTTTGGACGGCGAGGTATGTACCATATTTTGTATCTAAGTCGTTTCGTAAAGAAATTACCCCTTTTGTAACCATAACTTCACCGAAGTAAGCTACTTCTTTGGGATCTTTTTCAGGCAAATTCTCATTATCGTCTGGATTTGCCATAAATTCCTTTGCTCTTTCACGAAGATCTTCAATACGGGCGTATTCGTTTTCCACCAACAAGTCGTTGTTCCGGTTAACCAGCACTACAAAAACATTACGTTCTTTAATTTGCTGGTCATCATCCTGAATATCTTCAGGATTAACCCATTGGGGAAGTCTTCTTTCCAAGCCGCTGTCAACGTCCATCGTGGTTGTTACCAGGAAAAAGATAAGCAGCATAAAAGCAATATCTGCTAATGATGCTGACGGTACTTCAGGTGTTTTTCTAGCCATAATTAATTTTCCTGTTATTTACCACGATTTATACTATTTAAATAAACGGAATACTACCGATGAAAATACAGTAGATATTATTGCAAATGCCAACAATATATACGTTGCTATTAAACCAGTATCAACCAATTTAGAAACTTGTGCTGTTAAGGTTCCTTCATTGACAAATTTTTCAACTCCAATAAACTGTGGAATTGCATCAGATGCCAGTAAATACGAAACTACAGCAACTGCTGCAAGAAATATGAGAGCTACTAACCCTCCTTTTGCGGCTTTTATATCTGTTGCCATGTGCAGCAATCCTGCGATAACCGCAACACCTGCACCAACAGCCACAAGAATGTATGCCCATATCAGGTTGGAATTAATCCAACTACCCATTACAGCATCTGCATCATTTTCGCTAATATTAACTATTAATGAAACAATGAGCACTGCCGAAATAATGAGTAGGACCCACAATAATATGGTTATTATTTTTCCTATTTTACTCATAGAATTTCTTATTTTTTCATGTTATGTTTCACTAACAAGTCTAATAACGAGATGGAAGAATCTTCCATGTTATTAATAATGCTATCGATTTTTGCCACACAATAATTATAAAAAATCTGAAGAATGATAGCAACAACAAGACCTGTAACAGTTGTAATCAATGCAACTTTAATACCTCCTGCAACGAGTGAGGGAGAAATATCCCCTGCTACTTGAATAGCATCGAAAGCACCAATCATACCAATAACTGTTCCCATGAAACCAAGCATCGGAGCAAGTGCAATAAACAAGGCAATCCAGCTTAACCCTTTTTCAAGCAAACCAGCCTGAACACCACCGTAAGAAATAATTGATTTTTCAACCACATCAATTCCATGTTCGGCCCTATCGAGTCCCTGATAAAAAATACTTGCTACCGGGCCTCGTGTACCACGGCAAACATCTTTTGCTGCTTCAACACCCCCATTATCCAAAGCTTCTTCTACTTTGCTTAAAAGTTTTTTGGTGTTGCTTGTTGCAAGGTTAAGATAAAGAACTCTTTCAATTGCAAAAGCCAACCCAAGAATAAGGGTAATTAATACAAAAGACATGAAAGTAGGATTACCTTCAATAAACTTTTGTTTTAACTGGCTGTGTAGCGATTTACCTTCTTCAGCGGTTGCAGCAGCCTCTTCTTCCAGGTCCGCAGCTAAATCCACCTCCTCAATAGTAGTTGTATCTTGTGCAGCTGCCTCATCTTGTGCAACCACAGTGTTTGATGCCATAAAAAACATCATCCCAAATACTGCTATTAACGCGAATAGTCTTTTCATAATTGATTTGAATTTTTAATTAATAATCTCTTGATTTTGTTTGTATTGATTTTTTATATAAAACTCTATATTGTAACAAAAAATATGCCTTCTTTAAAACTATAAACTCTTTATACTTGTAATAAGAACGTTTTTTTCTCTTCCTGCGGAGAGAGGGGGATTCGAACCCCCGGCACCCTTTTGGGGTACACACGCTTTCCAGGCGTGCCAGATAAGCCACTCCTGCACCTCTCCTGTGTTTTTGCTGGCATGCCAATAATAAAGGCTGCAAATTAATAAAAAATTACGAAATAAAAATAAAGCTATTCACTAATTTCCCCTTGCAGACTTTTATTCAGATACATTTTAATTTCATCGACCGACATGTCCTGCCCAAGCAAAAACATAAGTTTGGCTATTGCCGCTTCGCTTGTCATATCTTTTCCTGAAACAACTCCAATACTTAACAACTCCAAACTGGTTTCGTATTGCCCCATTGCAACCCGGCCACCTTCGCACTGTGTTATATTTAGAATTACAATATTTTTTTTGATAGCCCGCTTAATGCAATTTAACAACCACCGTGAAGTTGGCACGTTACCGGATCCAAATGTTTCGAGTACAACGCCCTTCAAACCAGGAGTATTCAATATTGATTTAAAAACTTTTTCGTTTATCCCTGGAAATATTTTTAAAATAACAACATTGTCATCGAAATTGGTATTAACTTTTAAAATCCCTTTATTTTCGGGATAATAAATATACTCAGGGCTATAACGGATATCAACACCGGCAACCGCAAGTGTAGGATAGTTCACTGAATGGAAAGCGCTAAATTGGTCGGCATCGCGTTTTACTGTCCGATTTCCCCTGAATAATTTAAATTCAAAATAAATACAAACTTCCGGAACCATGCTTTTCCCATTTTTTTTGGCAGCAGCAATTTCAAGCGATGTGATTAGATTTTCTTTTCCATCGGTACGTAAAGTCCCAATGGGTAATTGCGAGCCAGTCAAAATAATTGGTTTGTCAAGATTTTCAAAAATAAAACTCAAGGCCGAAGCAGTGTAAGCCATTGTATCTGTTCCATGTAAAATAACAAATCCATCAAACGAATTATAGTTTTTTTCAATGGCCCGGGCAATTTTAACCCATTCCGAAGGGCCAACATTCGAAGAGTCGAGTACCGGATTAAAAATGATGGTTTTTATGTTAAAATTGAATTTATTTAATTCAGGGACTTCATCCAATATTTTATCAAACTTAACAGGGGCGAGTGTACCGGTTTGCAGGCTCTGGACCATCCCGATTGTGCCACCAGTATAAATTATTAATATTGAAGTTTTTTTATTCTCGGTTTTTGACATAAAAAATTGGTTGAAAAAAACTGCAATTTATTAAATCCCGAACAAATTCCTTGCGTTTGCTGTTGTTATTCCTGCAACCTTTTCAACCGGGATTTTATAAATTTCTGCCACTTTTTGAGCAATATATACTAAATAAGAACTTTCGTTTCGTTGGCCTCGTTTTGGAACTGGCGACAAATAAGGAGAATCGGTTTCTAAAACCAAATGTTCCAAGCCTATTTTTTCAATAACCTGGTTTAAATTGCTGTTTTTGAATGTTGCCACTCCTCCAATTCCTAACAAAAATCCCAAATCGATAACTTGTTGTGCTTCTGATTCGTTTCCTGAAAAACAATGGAAAATTCCCTTCAACGTACCGTTCTGTTCTTCATTTACAATTTCATAAACCTCCTGAAATGAATTCCGCAAATGAATTATAATGGGAAGATTATTTGATTTCGCCAATTTTATTTGATGCCTAAAGGCATCTTTTTGTTCATTAATATAGGTACTGTCCCAATATAAATCGATGCCAATTTCTCCAATCCCATAATATTTACGTTTCTCAAGCCAATATTCAACGGCTTGCAATTCTTTTTTATAATCAGACGAAACTGATGTAGGGTGCAAGCCTATTAATGGATAACACAAATGTGGAAAAGCATCGCTTAAATCATTCAAGCGTTTTACCGATCCGGAATCGATGTTTGGAAGAACTATTTTTTTTACATCGTTATTATATGCTCTCTGAATTACTTCATCAACATCGTTTAAAAAATCTTCCAAATAAATATGTGAATGTGTGTCAATTAGCATGTCGAATAATAAATTTCGACAAATGTATAAAACAGTTTTATCCTGAAACAGGTTTGTATTTTACCTTTAGATTAAATTTTTCTGAAAAAAAACAGAATGCTATTTTTAAACTATTCCCTGGGCGAGCATTGCATCGGCTACTTTAACAAAACCGCCAATATTTGCCCCTTTTACATAGTTTGTTTTATTACCACTGCCACCGTAGTTAACACAAGTCTCATGAATATTTTTCATAATTTCCTTTAAGCGGGCATCAACTTCTTCGCGTTGCCAGTTAATCCGCATACTGTTTTGCGACATCTCCAAACCTGAAACAGCTACTCCTCCTGCATTAACCGCTTTGCCAGGGGCATAATCGATATGTTCACTTAGGTATTCTACAGCTTTTGTGGTGCATCCCATATTGGAAGCTTCGGCCAACATTTTACAACCATTGCTAACTAATTGTTTCGCATCAGTTTCATCTACCTCATTTTCAGTTGCACAAGGCATTGCCATATCAACAGCTACTTCCCAAGGGCGTTTGTTTGGAATGAATTTCGCACCAAATTCTTCGGCGTAAGGTTCAACAATATCGTTATTGGTTGCACGAAGCTCAAGCAAATATTCAACTTTGTCACCTTTAATTCCTTCGGGATCGTAAATGTATCCATCGGGGCCTGAAATAGTTACAACTTCCCCCCCCAACTCGTTGATTTTAGTAATTGCGCCCCAGGCAACATTTCCGAAACCCGAAACCGATATGGTTTGCCCTTCAATATCTTTTCCAATTTTGTGCAACATGTGCTGTGCAAAATATACTGCCCCAAATCCTGTGGCTTCGGGCCGGATGAGACTTCCCCCCCAACCTAATCCTTTTCCGGTTAAAACACCTGTAAATTCATTTTTTAATCTTTTATACTGACCAAACAAGTATCCAATTTCACGGCCACCAACTCCGATATCACCTGCGGGAACATCTGTGTTAGGTCCGATATGTCGGTATAATTCAGTCATAAACGATTGTGAAAACCGCATTATTTCTGCATCAGTTTTTCCTTTTGTACTAAAATCAGATCCTCCTTTCCCACCTCCCATTGGCAATGTTGTGAGACTATTTTTAAATGTTTGTTCGAAACCTAAAAATTTCAGGATACTCAAATTTACCGTTGAATGAAAACGCAACCCTCCTTTGTATGGGCCTAGTGCAGAATTAAATTCAACCCGATATCCACGGTTAATTTGAACTTCGCCGCGGTCGTCAACCCAGGGGACGCGAAACATAATAACACGTTCCGGCTCAACCATTCGTTCTAAAATTTTTGCGCGTTGATACCTCGGATTTTTTTGATAGAAATCCCAAACCGATTCAATTACTTCTTCAACTGCCTGATGAAATACACCTTCTCCGGGAGTCCGGTTTTCTAAACCTGCGATAAACTCATTTATATCCGTTTTCATATAAATTTGATTTAAAATAATTTGGCAAATGTATGTAACTTAATAATGAAATTATAAATTTTCCTAAATTATCGCCCTTCACGAAAACACCTGTGTTACAATGCCTTACAATCATTAAAAAGATGTTAAAAAACAGTGTCTGACAATCGTCAGTTTTTAGGGGACAAAAAAAGCCCTTCCTATTTACTGGAAGAGCTTTTTATATATAATTTGGACTGATTTCTGTTACATCATCCCGCCCATTCCTGGAGCGCCCCCACCCATTGGTGGCATTGGAGGAGTATCATCTTTTTCTTCAATAACAACAGCTTCGGTAGTTAAGAACATTCCGGCAATTGAAGCTGCATTTTCAAGGGCAATGCGGGCAACTTTGGCAGGGTCGATTACACCAACTTCATACAAGTTCTGGTATTCATCAACACGAGCGTTATAACCGAAATCACCTTTACCTTCTTTAATTTTCTGAACAACAACTGCGCCTTCTTTACCTGAATTTGCAACAATCTGACGAAGTGGTTCTTCGATGGCACGTTTGATAATTTCAATACCAGTTTGTTCGTCCTCGTTATCGCCAGTCAATTCATCTAATACGGCAACGGCACGTAAATAAGCTACTCCACCGCCTGGAATAATTCCTTCCTCGACGGCTGCACGGGTTGCACTCAATGCATCGTCAACGCGGTCTTTTTTCTCTTTCATTTCAACTTCGGAAGTTGCACCTACATAAATTACTGCAACGCCACCGGCCAATTTTGCCAAACGCTCTTGCAATTTTTCGGTATCATAATCTGAAGTAGTTGTTTCAATTTGTTTTTTGATTTGACCAACGCGAGCGCTAATATTTTCTTCGGCACCGCCACCGTTTACAATAGTTGTATTTTCTTTATCAACGGTAATTTTTTCTGCCTGACCTAACAAATCTATGGTAGCTTGTTCCAGTTTCATGCCTTTTTCATCGGTAATAACTGTACCACCTGTTAAAATAGCTAAGTCTTCCAGCATTTCTTTACGACGGTCGCCAAAACCAGGAGCTTTAACAGCACACACTTTAAGAGAACCACGCAAACGGTTAACAACTAAAGTGGCCAAAGCTTCACCATCAACATCTTCCGAAATAATCATCAACGGACGACCAGTTTGAGCAGTTGCTTCCAAAACAGGAAGTAAGTCTTTCATTGTACTGATTTTCTTATCGTGGATAAGAATAAAAGGATTTTCAAGGTGGGCTGACATTTTTTCCGCATCAGTTACAAAATAAGGGGAAATATAACCACGGTCGAACTGCATTCCTTCAACTACGTCAACATAGGTATCGGTACCTTTTGATTCTTCAATGGTAATTACACCTTCTTTGTGTACTTTTTGCATAGCTTCAGCAATCAACTTACCAATGGTTTCGTCGTTATTTGCAGCAACTTTTGCTACCGATTCGATTTTAGCGTAATCATCGCCAATGGTTTGTGCCTGATCGGCTAAACTTCCAACAACAGAGTTAACTGCTTTGTCGATACCACGTTTCAAATCCATAGGATTTGCACCGGCGGCTACGTTTTTCAGGCCAACGGTAATAATTGATTGAGCCAAAACAGTTGCTGTAGTAGTTCCATCACCTGCATCGTCGCCGGTTTTAGAAGCAACTTCTTTTACCATTTGAGCGCCCAGATTTTCATAAGCATCTGAAAGTTCAATTTCTTTAGCTACTGTCACACCATCTTTAGTAATTTGAGGTGCACCAAATTTTTTCTCGAGTACTACGTTACGGCCTTTCGGTCCGAGAGTTACTTTTACTGCGTTTGCCAGTTGGTCAACGCCTGATTTCAACATATCGCGAGCTTCAATGTCGAATTTAATTTCTTTTGCCATTTTATTCTACTTTTTTTTGATTTTGATTAAGCGATGTAATTAATGCATAAATAAAACTTTTCTTTCCCGGTCCAAACTTGTATTAAAATATTTAATGTTAGAAGTAATAATTTTCAAACAATCATATTTTAATTCCTTTTGTTGAATCGGAAAATAACCCTTAGAATTTTACTTTTTTATCTGCCATTGTTTTTCCTGAAATTATTAAACATTTTTTCAAAAATCGACACACTGCTTTATCACATTTTATGCCAAGCGAAAAGCACTTACTTTCTTCGATAAAATAAGGACAAAATTACACCGGAAAATGTTTGGATCCTCTTTTTTGTTACGCTAAAATACTGAATTACATTGTTCTATCTGTAGTGACAATATTTATGACAGGGTGACAGGGGGAAAAAGTTTGCAGTCGCAGTTTACAGTTAGTGAGGATTTCACGAAAAGAGAAACCC
>JABGRN010000157.1 GCA_018648265.1 Prolixibacteraceae bacterium
AATCAAAATACTTTGAAAGAGTTTCAAGTGGTGCAACTGTTAAAGGCATTAAAATTGGTCATATTTTAGATTTGAAAATCCCCCTCCCCCCACTACCAACCCAAAAAAAGATAGCCGCCATTTTAGATGCAGCCGACAAGTACCGCCAACTTACAAAAACCATTATTGAAAAATACGACCAACTGGCACAAGCCCTGTTTTTGGATATGTTTGGTGAATATTCAGAGCAGGAACTAATTCCATTGAAGGAGAATATTACATTTTCACAAGGACAACAATTTCCAATAGAAGAACAATCTTTAGTTCCAGAGGAAGGATATGCAAGATTTCTAAGAATTGTTGATTTTACTCAAGGCGATGATTTTCGTTATGTGCCTAACGAAAATGATAAATATTACATCCAAAAGGATGATATCGTTATTGTTCGGTATGGTGCTTCAGCTGGATTCGTTGGCACAAACAAAGAAGGTGTCCTTGCCAATAATTTATTTAAATTGAAATTTAACAGAAATCAGTTTAGTCATATGTTTCTGTTTTACACGTTTATGGGAAAACGATTTAAAAGTTTTGTTCAAAAAGAGGCTTTTGGGGCTGCTATGCCTGCTTTAAGTTTTAAAGTTATGGAAAGATTTAAAATTCTAGTACCACCAATTAATCTTCAAAACCAATTTACCGACCGCATCCAACTCATCGAACAACAAAAACAACAGGCACAAATCAGTTTGCAAAAAGCAGAAGATTTGTTTAATAGTTTGTTGCAGCGGGCGTTTAAGGGGGAGTTGGTGAGTTAGGAAATTATTCTTTTTCGAACTTTTCAATGTATTCAAAAATAGTATTGCAAGGGAGCTTGCTATTTTTTAGTTTAACCTTATAAATAAATTCGTCACATTCAGCTTCACTCAATTTTTTTGTTCGAAATGCCTCAACCAGGAAATCCATAGTTGTCAGATAAACAATTCCATGCTCGGCACAATAATTTGTAATGTCTTTTAAATTACTACTTCCAATTACATCTTTATTAAAACGGCAATAAGCCATACATGCACTTTCTCCTTTTCCAAAACGTTTTTTCAGGCGGTTATACTCAGAAAATACTTTTAAATCAGATTTAATTTCAAGCTCTTCAACTAATTTAAAATTAAATAGATTGTTAATTGGGGTTTGGTATTTTACAGATAATGACTCACGGTAAACAACATCGGGTACGTACATTTTATTAGCGAATATATTTGGCATTATTCCAATTAATCCCCCTTTTACAAAATGAATGATTACATCGGCATCAAGAATTATTTTCTTTTTGGGGTCAATCTTCTTCATTGGCATTCAATTCATTTACATCAATGCCAATGGCAATTAATAATTCGCTAAAATGACCTTCCGAAATTTTGTCATCATCGTATAATTTATTGGCTAATGAACCATAAGAACCGAGAATTGCTTTGTAATTATTAGGTTCGTATAAATCTAAATTATAACCATGCCTTCTCGCACCCATTTTAATATTCACAGAATTCTGAGTTATAAAATCTTTACTAATCAATTTCATTTTCAGTAATTGATTTAATAATGCTTTTCGTGAAGAACCAAAAGTTTGTTCAATTTTCAGAACCGTTGCCAACTTGATTTTATTTCGCTCTATTTCATTTTCCGGTATTAAACTAATAATTCCATCTTCGGGCAGTAACAAATGAGATGCAAATATATCAGCAAACTTTTCACTATTATTTTTTCGTGGAAATAAACCTGTTTTACATTTGTGTGGGATAAAATTATCATCATAAAAAAGATGATAAATTTCGTGCCCTATAGTAAAATTTTGCCTGCCAACAGACTGATTGGAGTTTACCAGAATAAATCTATTAGAATCAATTTTTATCGAAAGTCCCGAAAAATCATCACTTAACGGTTTAAAGATGGTAAGTATATCAATTCGTTGCAACAGGCTTAAAAAATCAATAGGTTCAGAGCTATTGTATCCAAACCTATTTCTAAAATCCGTAGCTTGAGATTTAAGCTTGTATTCCATTTGCTTCAATCTTTTTCATTTTAAGATAGTTTAATACTATCTTTTTAAAATAAGCTATACTCGCAAAATCTGTTGTAGTTAGCTCATTTGCCCTGAAAGTTAATTCCAACTCGGGTTTAATCTCTTTGGGATCTTCTTCAAGAAATACTTCCAATCTTATATTTAGAAATTCTGCCATCTTCTCCAAATGTAACAACGATACTTCTCGTTGCCCATTCTCGTAATAAGATAAGAGTTCACGTTGAATTCCGCAGTATCTCGCTATTTCAGCTTGACTAATTCCTGATTTCTCCCTAAATAGTTTAATATTTGCTCCGATATGCTTTGTCATTTGATTAATTGATATGTGTTACAAATTAAGTAATTTAAAAGTTATTAACAACTATTTCGTAACAATGTTTATTCTGTTTTGTAAATTTTAACATTCTTTTTATAAATTTGATTTTCACTAAATCAATAGAATAAGTAATAAAATGCTAATTTGACAGTTGAAACTGAAAAATTAATTTATACAAAACCGAAGTCAAAACCAATGTCCAACTTTAACTTCCTGCATAACGAATTTCCTGAGATTTGGAAAGAAGCTGTAGAAGCAGAGAAATATGCAATTGTAGCACCAAAATATTGTGTGGTGTTGTGCCGAAGTGCCATGGAGAAAACGGTTCACTGGTTGTACGCCAACGACGAGGATTTGGAAGAACCTTACGACACTAAAATTTCATCGTTAATCCACGAGTAATGTTTCAAGGAAATTGTAAAACCGAGCATGTTCCGCGAGTTGAATGTAATTCGTGTAAATGGAAACAATGGTGCACATGGCAAAACTGTCAGGAAGTTTGAATCATTAATGTCGCTAAAAAACCTGTTCAGGTTTCTGTCGTTCTTAAGTAAATATTACAGCGAAACTGACCCAACGATAGGCTCACTTCATAATTCGGGTTGGTTTTGTTTTTAAGCATAAATTTTAGCAA
>JABGRN010000100.1 GCA_018648265.1 Prolixibacteraceae bacterium
AGTATGCTGAGTAAAACGAAAGTATGCGACATTTGATTGTTAAATCGGTATTACTAAAAATAAACCTGAGAAATAGTATTGTTACTTAAACCATTACAATTAGTTTTAACAAAAAACAAAGATCAGAAAAGCATGATTTCAAAAATGGCAAAAAAAATTACCCCGTTTATTGTAATGGAAGTGCTTGAAAAAGCGGCTGAAATGGAACAAAACGGAATTAATGTAATTCATTTAGAAGTTGGTGAGCCCGATTTTAATGTCCCTGATTGTGTTTCTGTAGCCGTGCAAAAAGCATTTGACGAAGGACGGACACATTATACCCATAGTTTAGGTGACCCGGAATTGCGCGAAGAGATTGTAAAAAAATACAAAAAGGAATACAATGTAAGTATCTTGCCAAATCAAGTGATTATTACCTCCGGGAGTTCTCCGGCTATTTTATTAACCCTTAGTGTTTTGTGCAATCCAAAAGATGAAATTATTCTTTCGGACCCCGGATATGCGTGCTATCCAAATTTTATAAATTTTATTGGGGCAAAAGCAGTAAAAGTCCCGGTATCAGAAAAAGATGGTTTTCAATACCGCCCTTCAGAAATAGGAAAACGAATAAACAAGAATACAAAAGGGATAATTATTAACAGCCCAATGAACCCAACCGGCAACTTGCTTTCGCCAGGTGTAATGAAAGAGTTGATAAAATTTGATCTGCCGGTTATTTCCGATGAAATTTATCATGGTTTAGTTTACGAAAACCGTGCACGCTCAATTTTGGAATTTACTGAAAATACATTTGTTTTGAATGGTTTTTCAAAATTATATGCAATGACAGGCCTGCGATTGGGATACGTAATTGCGCCGCCGGAATATGTTCGCCCAATGCAGAAATTGCAGCAAAACCTTTTTATATGTGCAAGCTCAACAGCACAGCGAGCCGGGATTGCAGCTTTAAAATCGGCGTCGGAAGATGTTGGGCGGATGAAAGAAATTTACAACACCAGAAGAAAATATATTGTCGGGCGTTTGCAACAATTAGGGTTTCATATCGAAGTACCACCAACCGGCGCGTTTTATGTGTTTGTAAATGCTAAACATTTATCGCACGACAGTTATAAATTAGCATTCGATATTTTAGAAAAAGCACATGTTGGAGTAACCCCCGGAATTGATTTTGGTACAAATGGAGAAGGGTTCCTACGTTTTTCTTATGCCAACTCGCTTGAAAATATTAAAGAAGGAATGAACAGATTGGAAAAGTATATTGATAAATATTTTTAGTAATATATCACCCGCCGCCTCTAAAAAGGTGATTTGTCAAAAGCCAAATGGTAAAGCCTGTTCTCGAACTTGCAAGTCCGCTCTTTCCCTTGTTACAGATTACAAGTTACAGGTTCGTGAAAGCTGTAACCTGAAACATTCCTCTTATTTAATGGCAATGCCTTAAGGACGTGGATTTCTAAAATTTATTAAAATTCCTCCCAACGAACAATTTCTTTTAACGGTTTGCGCTTTTTATTTGGCAATTTAACATCGGGATAACCAATTGGTAAAAGTGCGACCGGCTCGATATCTGTTGGCAATTTAAACAATTCAGAACAAGGTGTTACATCAAAATTGCAAATCCAGCAGGTACCTAATCCCAGTTCGGTAGCTTGCAAGGTCATGTGGTCAACAGCAATTGCTAAATCAATCTCGGCCGAATCTTTTCCATCTGAACTTCTTTTCCATGATTGTGAATGGTCTGCACATGCAATAATTATTATTGGTGCACTTTTAATCCAATCGCGCTGATAAAGTGAATGTAGCTTCTTTAAGTTGTCGGGTTGCCTGACAACAATAAAAAACCAGGGTTGATAGTTTGCCGCTGAAGGTGCCATACGGCCTGCCTCCAAAATCAGCTCCAGTTTATCATCTTCTACAGGTTCAGTTTTATATTTTCGAACCGAAAAACGTTGATTTATTATTTTATTTAGGTTCATAATTAAATATTTATTACTCTTTTATAAATCTGATGTGAAAGCAAAAGTTAGCTATTATTTTCAATTTAAAAGTAAAAGATTGTCATTCGTTTTAGTTATTCATATTCATTTTAAATTATAGGCAAGTTTATTAAAAGCAAGAAAATTCGACAAAAGCATTGTGTTTTAAAGCATTGAAGATTTGTGCAACACAATGGTAATGTGTTCGTCTTCTGGGTACAAATGATTATGAAAACAGAAAACAAATTTTTAACCTAAAATTTTAAAAGTCATGAAAAAGTTAAGTTTAGTAATTGCATTATTTATTTGCCTTGTTGTGGTTTCGCCAAAAGTAAATGCCACTGGTTTAAGGACCGATTTCGATGAATTTCAAATCACTACAGTTGATCTTAATTTGGGAAAAAATGTTCAAAAAATCTGGACACTGAGTTACAGTGGTGACGAATTGCCTGTTACAGTTGTTAAAAGAAAAACATTGGAAGGTACCGAATATGTTGTTCATTCGAACCATTTCGAAGTTAGTTATGCCATGTGTGCAACTGGTTTTGGCACAAAAGAAGTAAGGAATTCATGGAGCAATGTGCCAAAACGTATTACAAATGCGGTACTTAATAAGGATGAGATGAAAAGGCAACAAATAATAACACCCAATAAAGTTGATGATGAAACAGCACTTGGTTTAATCGCATGTTTTTTGCCCGACTTAATTAACGATGGTTACACACATCTTTTAAATTAACCAGCATAAAAAAGCAATTTTTAAACCGCGAGGAATCGCGGTTTTTTTATTTTAGAGATGCCCTTAAATGCAGCCACAAACCAGGTCGTCGGCTAAACTATCTAAATATTCTTCTGTTTTTTGTTTTTCCTTTTCAGTGCCTTTACACGAATTACAAACCGGGAGGTTTACTTCTAAATTTAATTCAGAATTATTGGCCGTGATTTTTGTTTGACACACAAAACATTTGTTCTTAAAGTCTTCCATAATCCGGTGTTAAATAATTACAAAAATAAGAAAATTATTAGCTTGACTATTTCCGAGGCAGAGCAAAACAATTTTTTCGCCAGCTACTAAAATACTGTTTGTTGAGATAAGATTTTAAAGTAAATTGTCAAAATAAATTCAGTTTCTGACAGACCCCTAAAATTTCAATTGATCCCTAATCCACCAGTTGTATAAATATCAAAAATGACCACATCTTTCAACGTGGCCATTTTTGATATCATTGCTTCTACATTCCTTTATTTTAAAAATCAAATCAGATAATCGCTTCCATAGCTTCCATAGCTTCTCGCAATTCCGCACCAATAATTTCAACTTCGCTGTAACGAATTTCGTCATTAATTTCAATTAATTCGTTGTTATCAACATGCCCGTCTTTTCCATCGTTGAAATTTTTACCAATAACATCGGTATCAATTTTACCCATAAAATCGGCTAACAAAGGTTGACATGCATGGTCAAATAAATAACAACCATACTCAGCAGTATCTGAAATTACACGGTTCATTTCGAACAGTTTTTTCCTGGCAATTGTATTTGCAATTAAAGGTGTTTCGTGCAACGATTCGTAGTATGCCGACTCTTCTTTAATTCCAGCCTCACCCATTACATCAAACGCCAATTCAACACCTGCTTTTACAAATGCAACCATTAAAGTTCCATTATCGAAATATTCCTGCTCGCTAATTTCAACAGCTCCTGCAGGAGTTTTTTCAAATGCTGTTTCACCGGTTGCGGCTCGCCATTTCAACAGATTTTTATCACCAGCAGCCCAGTCTTCCATCATTGTTGACGAGAATTTCCCAGACATAATATCGTCCATGTGATGTTCATACAAGGGGCGCATAATTCCTTTTAATTCTTCTGCCAATTTAAATGCTTCAATTTTGGCAGGGTTCGAAAGACGATCCATCATGTGTGTAATTCCACCTAATTTCAAAGCTTCTGTTGTTGTTTCCCAACCATACTGAACCAACTTTGAGGCATAACCAGCATCAATTCCTTTTTCAGCCATTTTATTGAAACATAGTATTGAGCCGGTTTGTAATACTCCACAAAGAATGGTTTGTTCACCCATTAAATCCGACTTAACTTCGGCTACAAACGAGGAATGCAATACACCAGCTTTATGACCGCCGGTACCAACACAATATGCTTTTGCAATATCCAATCCATCTCCATTCGGATCGTTTTCGCGGTGAACAGCAATTAAAGTTGGGACCCCAAATCCACGCAAGAATTCGGCACGAACTTCTGTAGCCGGAGATTTTGGGGCAGCCATAATAACAGTAAGATCTTCACGAATTTGCATTCCTTCTTCCACAATATTAAAACCATGAGAATAAGAAAGACATGCTCCTTTTTTCATTAATGGAACCGCTGCATTTACAACAGGAGTGTGATATTTATCGGGAGTTAAGTTTAAAACCAGATCGGCAGTAGGAATCATCTCCTCGAAAGTACCAACCTCAAATTTATTTTCTACAGCATTCTGATACGAGATTTGTTTCTCATCGATTTCAACCTGACGGATTGCGTAAGAAATATCCAATCCACTGTCGCGCATATTCAGCCCTTGTGCAAGGCCCTGTGCACCACAACCCAGAACCACTATCTTTTTACCTACCAGTTTTTTTACACCATCTGCGAATTCAGATTCATCCATAAAATCGCATTTTCCTAATTGCTCCAACTGAAGGCGCAAGGGAAGTGAATTAAAATAATTTGCCATTTTTTTATGATTTTAAATGTTTAAATGTTCTTATTGATAAACTGTATTATTAATTGCTTTATATTATTCCGTTCATCTGTTACAAGTTTCGGAATCTGTAATTTGATTGTCTTATTCAATCAGGTAACAAATTGAAAGATATTCCAATAAATGATTTTTATAAAAACGTTAAAAAACTTCATTTTGCAAAGCAACTAAATTTTTATAAAAATAAAGTGTAAAAATGCACGATTTTTAGGTAATTTTTATGGATATTAATAAACAGCACTAATTACTACATCATACAATTGTGTTAATAACCAATACATTAACACAGATTATCATTTGTAAATTTGTAAGATACTTTTAATCGTTTTGAAATGAAACTTAGATAAAATCAACATTTCGATGGTAAATACAAATTTCCTTAAGCAATAAATTTATTGAACCATGTGCAAGTTTTATTGATATTACGGGAAAACAAATAAAGTAGCAAATAAATTTAGAAGGAGTTCCAGCGGGTTTATATTCGCTTAATATAGTTGGTAGTGAGAAATCTGTTCACAAAAAAATATTGGTTGTAAAATAATTCAGAAAATTTTTTCAATTGTATTTTTTAATCAATTAATTCCTAGTGGCTAGCCACTAGGTTTCCTTATATTCTCCCCAAATTTTAGGGGAGATGTCATTCGAATGACTGACAGTGGATGAAATAATGAAAATTCGGTTTTTCAGCTTTTTTGCTGAAAATAAAGTTGGCGAAATACCCTTGGTTTGCCACGGGGATAGTCAACTTTAAAAATTTTCATTATTCCTGAATTTTATGCTGAAGTAAGTAAAGTTAAATGGTTTTGATTTTATCTGTTCGTAAAAGATAGATTCGGTAAAATCAATAACTTTACATCATGAAAACAATTCGTACCATTCTTTTGGTTTTGACAGTCTTTCTTTTGGCATGTTCCAAAGACAAGCTAATTGAAAATACAACAAAAAACCTTACCATTTTTTTTGTAAACGATGTTCATGGGCAAATCGATAATTTCGCAAAAGTAAAACACATAATTGACACCGAACGAGAAAAAACAAACGTAATTGTAGCTGCCAGCGGTGATATGTTCTCAGGAAATCCGGTGGTTGATAATCATCCCGAAAAAGGTTTTCCAATAATTGATGTGATGAACCAAATTGGTTTTGATATTTCGATTTTAGGAAACCACGATTTTGACTATGGAACGTCGGCATTAAAAGACAGAATTTCGCAGTCGGATTTTGAATGGATTTGCGCAAATGTTGACATGGAAAATACGGGAGTTCCACAAACAAATGCTTATTCAACCATTTCTGTTGGAGATTTAAAAGTTACTTTTTTAGGACTGGTAGAAACCGGCGGTAAACCCGGAGATGTAATTCCTTCGACGCACCCCTGGAAAGTTAAAAACTTTACTTTTGAACGGGCAGAAACTATAGTTTGGCAATACGAACAAACAAAAAAAGTAGAAAATTCAGATTTATTTATCGCCCTCTCCCACCTCGGCTACAGTGGTTACGAAGATGAAATGGGAGATGTTCAATTGGCACAACAAAACAACTTTTTCGATATGATAATTGGAGGGCACAATCATTTACTTATTGATGAAATGGTAAATAATATTCCAATTTTTCAATCGGGCGGTTATTTAAAATACCTTGGAAAAATTGAATTAACTGTAAATAACAAATCTATACAAACTGCAAATTTTGAATTAATTGAGCTGGAAAATTATATTGAATACGATTCGGAATTAAAAGCCTTAATCGACGATTACAATGACCTGCCATATTTGCAAGAAGTAATTGGCTATTCGCATCAATTCCACGAAAGAAATCAGGTAGGCTGTTTTTATACCGACGCCATGCGGCTTCAAATGAATGTGGATGTTGCGTTTCAGAATACAGGAGGAATTCGGTCTTCGTTAGACGAAGGCGATATTACCATTCGGGAAATATACGAAATTGAACCCTTTAATAACGGCACTGTAATTTATGAAATGACGGTTGCTGAAATAAAGGAATTTCTGGTTGGAACAGGTTCCGGATTTTATTATTCAGGATTAATCATCAAAAAAATTGGAGACAATATTCAAATAAACGATTTGCAAAACCGCGAAATTCCCGACGACTATCTTCTTCGAGTGGGAATAAATGATTACATACCAGCTGTTCACGACTTTTATTTCCCCGACAACGGGCAAGTGCAAACATTATCGGCCGCCGAAACTTTAATTGCTTATCTGAAGAACAAGAACAGTGAAGTGAACTACATTTCCTGCAATCAATATTTTAGGTATTGAAGAAAAATATTGGACCCAAACATGATTCTCTTACTCTAAATGTTTAACATTTTTATCGCTCAGTGGCTTTGTAACACCGTAGTAAAATTATATTAAAAAGCTTATGTTATACCAATTGTACTTTGAAATGCCGCATGGCAATTTCGAAGTTTATAATGGTTAATGCCGATACTACAACAAAGGAGTATGCTGAGTAAAACGAAAGTATGCGACATTTGGTTGTTAAATTAGTATTATACACAATTTCATGGCTTAGCCTTTTAGCGTTGGCAATTCACCGGATGACTTTCCGTCACCCGGTGAATTTCTTTTGCGGTGGCTATTTTTATTCTTCCCGTAACGATAAGTCAAGGGGGTGTGAAAGAAATGGGCAATCAATTAGCACCAGAATTCAAGCTTGTCCAGCAATTGACAAATCACAAACACCAAATCCCAAAATTCAAAATGTTTCGAGCATTTGAATATTGATAATTGGGGATCAATTGTGATTTGTTTATTGGTGTTTTGGTGTTTTCTTTAAAAAGTTCCCAGCTTTATTGACAGCACTTACCTGAATTATTCATGAGTTTTTCGTTATGAGAATTCAAAATGCACAGAATAAAGGGAAGCGCAGAGTTGAGCCTCGCAGAAATAGCCTTAGCTATTTTGAGAAGCGAGAATCGAGCATTCTCTTTATTCAAAGCAGTTTGATTTAGGAATAGATAAATTTATGAATAGTTCAGGCTAGACTATATAACACAAATCCGCATTCAGAAATAAATAAAAAAAATCGCAATCGCCAAGCACAAAAATTTAGATAAACCTTCTATGTAAAAGAAAAGAAAATCGTTATAAATTAGTATGGATTAATATTCTCTAATCCTTTTAGAAATATCCTTTTTATTTGTTTCATTAATTGACAGCAAAAGTTTGTATAAAAACAAATAGGTGTTTATAAGTTGTTAAATATGAATAGTTTATAAACTTAAGTTTGAATTCATCCTGAATTTTTGCAATTTTTATCCCTGATATAAAAAAAGAGGTGTTTTTTTTCTTGATAAAATATTGTAACTTGTAAACGATAATTGGCTGATCTCCATTGCGTAGGAACAACAAGGAAGATTTCGGGAACAAGCCTGTACACACAAAATATTAACACATTTTATTTATGAGTTTCAAAAGAAATAACAATTTTTATGATAACAAGTTATTTCTTTCAAATTTATGTTATTGGTATTTTGTTTCGCACTTGCAAATATTGTATGTAAAGTAATAATTACAATTTTTGTTAGCTGAAATAAGGAGTTTGGTGTTGGATATTAAAAACTTTGATTTTTTATTTAAATTCTTTAAACTTTAAGTTATAAGTATTTGCATACTTTTCTTTTTCTCCATATTCTAATTTTTTCATCTTAAACCTTTAGAAAATCAATGGAAGAAATACAACATTACGACAATATTAAGATTTTGGTTTTCTCTCTCGACGAATTGAGCTATGCACTCGATTTATCGACTATTGAACGTGTAGTAGCTGCTGTGGAAATTACCCCCTTGCCAAAAGCACCTGAGATTATTACTGGTGTTATTAATTATCATGGTAAGATTATAACGGTGTTTAATATACGCAAACTATTTAACCTTCCTTGTCGTGAGATAGAGCCTGAGAATCAATTTATTATTGCGCAAACTAAAAAACGCTTAGTAGCGATAATAACAGATTCAGTTACTGGCATAGTTGAATTGAACCCAAGGCAAATTGTTAATGCAGAACAAGAATTTCCATTTACAGATTATATTTCTGGTGTTGCAAATTTAGGTGCTAATCTTATTCTTATCAACGACCTGGATAAATTCCTTTCAATCGATGAAGCTAAATTATTAGAAAAAGCAATAAAAAAAGTAACAATATGAACCAAACAATTAAAAATTTTGAAGTTGTGCTTTTGCTATTGGAAAAATACATCCGGATAATTTCCTTCACTATGTTGATGGATTTAAAAAAGATAGGATTAAATAAATGAAGAATCAGCAATCAAAATTAATAGTATTACATGAAAAAGAAACAGGATTTATCCACGGAAACATTTGTTGATTTATCACGGGAAGAAAAGCGTTTACTCCTTAAAGACCGTGCACGGCTTCTGGCAATCGAGCAAAAAGATGAACCGGTTCATCAGGTATTTACCGAAATTATAGTATTCCACTTAGCTACAGAAACCTATGGAATAGAAACTGCTTTTGTACGTGAAGCAATTCCACTAATCGATTTCACCCCACTTCCGGGTACACCACCTTTTGTACTTGGCATTGTTAACGTTAGGGGGCAAATTATTTCGGTGCTTGACATTAAAAAATTCTTCGACTTACCCGATAAGGGTTTGGGCGAACTTAATAAACTGATTATTATCCGCAATAACCTGATGGAGTTTGGAATTCTGGCCGATGAAATAGCAGGGATTCAAAATATTGCAACACATGAATTGCAACCACCTCTACCAACTCATACAGGTATAAGAAAAGAATATCTTCTTGGCATTGCAAGCAACCGGATGATTGTTTTAGATGCAAAGAAACTGTTGTCTGATAAAAAAATCATTATTAATGAAGATGTAACTCTTTGATTAAAAACAAAAAATGGAGGGATAAACAATGAGAAAAAAGTATTTATTTTTAAAAAGCATCAGTACAAAATTGATCATTATGTTTTTGCTAATATCAATTATTCCTATAGCAATTATTGATGTAATAAGTAACAAAAGCGCCGGCAAGGCTCTTAAAAATAGCGATTTCAACCAATTGCAATCCGTTGGCAATCACATGAGCGAACGAATTATTTTATTTTTAGGTAGAAAATATAGGGATATAGCAGTTCTTGCAAAAGCACAAAATACGGTAGAAGCTTTTAATAAGTTAAAAGAATATCACGACAACGGAGGGGCAACGCCACTTGGCCCTTTTAATGTAAATTCAGAAAGATATAAGAAAATATATTCTGAAATAGATCCATTCTTTAGAGAGTATTTAGATGCTTATGATTTTACCGATATTTACTTTATCTGCGCTGCACACGGACATATTATGTACACCGTATCCGAAGGAGTTGATTTAGGTATAAACCTTTCGACCGGAAAATACAAAGACATTGGCTTAGCAAAATTATGGAAAAATGTCGTGCAAACACAGGAACCTACCATGATTGATTTTAACTATCACGAACCTACCGGTGAAACTGCTTCGTTTATCGGAACCCCGGTTTTTGACAATGATGGTAAACTAATCTCAGTATTAGCCTTACAAATTAGTACACAACGGATTAATAATATAATGACTAATTATACCGGGCTCGGCGAAACCGGTGAAACCTATTTAGTTGGCGACGATTATTTAATGAGGTCTGATTCCAGATTTAGTGAAGAATCAACAATCTTAAAAACAAAAGTTGATACTGAAAGTACCAGATTAGGACTAAAGCATCAAACCGGAATCCATGTCACCAAAGATTATAGAGATGTTTCAGTATTAAGCTTTTATGATCATATTGGGCTAAATGAATCGTTTGGGCTCGATTTTGAATGGTTAATGGTTGCAGAAATTGATGAAGCGGAAGTTGTATTGGCAGCCACACAATTGCGCAATCAAATATTGATCATTGGATTTTTAATGGCACTATTGGTTGCATTTTTTGCAGTCTGGTTTGCCCGCTATTTTACTAAACCAATTGTTCAGCTTAAAAAAGTTTCAGGATTTCTGGCAAATGGTGACTTAACACAAAAAATTGAAATAAACCGGGATGATGAAATTGGTGTATTGGCCGACTCATTTAAAGCGATGCAGAAAAACCTGCGCAAACAATTTTCTGAAATAAAAGAAGGGGTAAACACCCTTGCAAGTTCTTCCAGCGAAATTCTTGCAACCACCTCACAAATTGCTGCCGGGACAGCCGAAGCAGCTTCATCTATCAGCGAAACATCGGCAACGGTAGAAGAAGTTTGTCAGGCTGCACAGTTATCGACCGATAAAGCCAAAAATATTTCTGAAGGGGCGAAACAAACAGTCCAGGTGACTACGACCGGACAAAAAGCAGTTGAAAAAACTATTTCCGGAATGAACGATATCCGCGAGCAAATGGCCACCATTGCAAATACAATTGTTAATTTAAGCGAGCAAAGCCAATTAATAGGGAGTATTATTGCATCGGTAAACGATGTTGCCGACCAAAGTAATTTATTGGCGGTGAATGCTGCAATTGAAGCTTCAAGAGCCGGAGAACAAGGGAAAGGTTTTTCTGTAGTAGCACAGGAAATTAAAACTATGGCCGAACAATCAAAAAAAGCCACTGCACAGGTACGCGGAATCTTGAATGAAATCCAAAAGGCAACAAGTGCTGCTGTAATGGCGACCGAACAGGGAAGTAAAGCAGTAGAAATTGGGGTTAAACAATCGTTAGAAGCAGGCGAATCAATACGGCTGTTATCTGAAAATACGAATGAAGCAATGCATGCCACAACGCAGATTGCTGCATCGAGCCAGCAACAACTAGTTGGTATGGAGCAAATTGGCCTGGCGATGGAAAGTATCAAACAAGCAGGAATGGAGAATGCATCGGGAATGAAACAATCTAAGGACACCGCACAGGATTTGAATGAATTAGGATTGAAACTAAAACAAATTGTTGAGCTATACAAACTCTAAGTGCTGTTATAAAAATGGATATTCAGGAAGAAGAATTTCTAAGGCATATTCAGGCAACTTTTATCGAAGAGTCAGAAGAACATTTTCAGACAATCTCCGAGGGGCTGATACAATTAGAAAAATCTCATAAAACTAAAAAATCGACGGGAATTATTGAAACTATTTTTCGCGCAGCCCACAGTTTAAAAGGAGCAGCCCGATCGGTAGATAGAAGAGACGTTGAAAAAATTTGTCAAACCCTGGAAGATGTTTTTGCTGCTTTAAAGCAAAATGAAATTTCTTTAAAACCCGAAAATTATGACTTGTTTCATAACACCGTTGATACCATTAAAAAGATAGTTTCTATTACGGATACAAAACAAGCTCCTTCAGAATTTGTTATTGTTAAAAAGCTCATTAACCAATTACGTGAACTTACCAAAGACAAGTGTGAAAACCAGGTATCCCAAAATGAAGATTCCTCATTCAAGCCAAAACATAAAAATCTGGGCAATACACCCTTGCCAGACATCCCCGAAAAAGATCCGGTAGTATCTGAAACAGTAAGGATAGCCAGTGCAAAACTTAAGCCCTTATTTCTGCAGGCAGAAGAAATGATCCAAACAAGAATTGCTCATATTCAAAGATTTGCAGAATTACAGGATATAAACGATAATATTGAAAAATGGAAGAATGATTTAAAAAAATGGAAGAACAAAAAATCCAAAATTGATGGAGTTCATTACAATGAGTGGCAAGAATTAAATGAACATCGATTAAACGACGTTGAGGATAAATTGAATACCCTTACAAAAGCTTTTGAAAACGACATACGTATAAACAAACGATTGGTGGACGATCACATTGACGGAATGAAAACCATATTAATGCTTCCTGTTGCCTCGGTTGTTGAAACGTTTCCAAGACTTGTTCGTGACCTTGCACGCAATCAGGATAAAGACATTGAAATAATTATTAGTGGAAAAGAGATAGAAGTCGATAAACGGATATTGGAAGAACTGAAGAATCCACTCATTCATCTGATTAGGAATTGTGTTGACCATGGAATCGAAAAACCGAAGGAACGTAAAAATATAAATAAACCTGCCCGGGGCACAATTAAATTTTTATTCAGGATTACAGAAAACCACCGATTAGAAATTATCATCTCTGATGATGGCAATGGAATTGACTGGGATAAATTGTGTAATACAGCAATAAAAGCAGGTATTATTTCGGAGGAAGCGGTATCAAAATTAAGCATTTCAGAAAAATCGTCCTTAATATTCCAATCAGGAATATCAACAAGTAAATTAATTACTGATGTATCTGGACGTGGTTTAGGTATGGCCATCGTCAAAGAAAAGATTGGTAAACTTGGCGGAACAATAAGTGTAGAAAGCCAAACTAAAATAGGTACAACTTTTAGCCTGATTGTGCCGCTTATACTTTCCACATTTCGGGGGATTTTGGTAGAAGCAGCAGGCCATTTGTTTATATTGCCAACTGTTAATGTAGAACATACAAAAAGGATAAAAAAAGCAGAAATAAAGACAGTCGAAAACAGAGAAACAATAATAATCGATAATCAGGTTGTTGCATTGGTGAGTTTAGGAAATGTACTTGGATTGGATACCCATGACATTGGATATTCTCCCAACATTTCAGATAATAAGTCTTCAGAAACCTTTTTCCGGATTTTAGTTCTGGCATTTAACAGTATTCGGATAGCTTTTCATGTTGATGAAATTCTTGGAGAACAAGAGGTACTTGTAAAGGAATTGGGAAAACAGTTAAAGAGGGTACGTAATATATCGGGTGCTTGTGTACTGGGTTCGGGCAAGGTTGTGCCTGTACTTAATGTTTCTGATTTAATGAAATCAGCTACGCGAACAGAAATGGCATTTATTATTTCAAGCGATGAAAAGAAAAAATCACTCAAAAAGCACAAACTACTGGTGGCAGAAGATTCAATCACATCACGAACATTAATAAGAAATATTCTGGAATCAGGTGGGTACCAGGTAGTAACTGCAGTTGACGGATCCGATGCATTCACCAAAGTCCTTACAGGAGAATTCGACCTGCTCGTATCGGATGTTGATATGCCGCGGATGAGCGGGTTTGAGCTTACGGCAAAAATTCGCAAAGATAAAAAGCTGGGTGAATTACCGGTTGTGCTGGTAACCGCTCTTGATTCGCGCGAAGATCGAGAACACGGTATGGAAGTTGGCGCCAATGCATATATTATAAAAAGCAGCTTTAAACAAAGTAATTTATTGGAAGCGGTCAAAAGGCTACTATAAAATAATTTGAAAATTTTAGATGTTACAAAAAAGTGAAATAACAAAATTCTTTTATTGACAATTGAAAAGAAGGCAAAACTGTTGTTAATGAGGCTTTTAATAGTTTGTAAATAGTAAGAGACCAGTTGTAAAAAACATTGGTCCAATGAGAAAATGGACATAATTTAATCCGTATGATAAAAGTTCTGATTGTAGAAGATTCACGAGTGATGCAGGAGTTACTGATTCATATTATTAATTCCGATCCGGCACTTAATGTTGTAGGTAAAGCTGTTAATGGTAAAGATGCCATTGATGCAGTTAAAAAACTTCGCCCCGACATAATAACGATGGATATAAATATGCCAAAAATGGATGGTTTTGAGGCAACACGCCATATTATGGAAACTATCCCTACACCAATTATAATTGTTAGTGGAAATGCAAAAGCCAGAGAAGTCGCTTATTCGTTTAAAATGCTACAGGCCGGTGCTTTAGCAGTACTTTTACGGCCACCAGGCCTTAGGTACCCTGACCACAAAGCAGAGGCCGGTAAACTTATCGAAACCCTCAAATTGATGTCGGAAATAAAAGTTATAAAGCGCAACGGGCGAAATTTAAAAAAACCGGCACATCCTTCGTTTTCATTACATGCAAAGCAAGATTTTTCTTCCCAATCAAAACTAATTGCCATTGGTGTTTCAACAGGGGGACCGCCACTACTCCAGAAAATTATTTCAGGCTTGCCCAAAAACTTTCCTGTCCCATTGCTTATTGTTCAGCACCTCTCACCCGGTTTCCTCGACGGTTTTGCAGAGTGGCTTGCCCTTGCATGTAATTTCCCAATCCATATTGCTAAACATAACGAATACCCATTACCAGGTCACGCTTATCTTGCCCCCGATGGTTTTCACATGGGCCTTGGAAATAATTTCCGCATAATACTAAGCAACCACGCACCGGAAAATGGGTTGAGGCCATCAGTTTCTTATCTCTTTCAAAGCATTGCTCAAAATTTTGGCTCCTCGGCAACAGGCATAATTCTAACCGGAATGGGAAAAGATGGTGCAAATGAATTAAAACAAATGAAAGACAAAGGTGCAATAACCATTGCACAGGATAAAGAAAGTTCGGTTGTACATGGAATGCCCGGCGAGGCGATAAAACTTAATGCAGCCACCCACATTTTTTCACCCGATGGCATAATAAAATATTTATCTGCATTTGTAAAAGAAGAATAAATAAAAAAGGAAAATAAAAAAATTTAAAAATAAAAACTAAAAATAGAGAACTGAAAAATAGGGGAGTAATAAGATATTGAACTAAACAAAATAGCAAAAAATAAACCATGACTGAAATATTAATAGTAGAAGATAGCCGCACTCAAGCTGCGCGTTTAAAATTTTTACTCGAACGAAACCACTACAAAATTTTTGTAGCCCTTGATGGTAAAGAAGCTATTTCGATACTTTCCAAACTCAAACCATCTCTCATTATCAGCGACATAGAAATGCCAAATATTAATGGCTTTGAACTATGCAGACAAATAAAAGCAAATTCAACAACCAGGCATATTCCGGTAATATTATTAACTTCATTAACCAATAAAAAAGATGTGCTGGAGGGTATTGAGTGCGGAGCAGACAGTTTTATTAATAAACCTTATAGTAACGATTTCCTTATTTCTTATGTAAAGCAAACAATCACCAGGTCGCAAAAAAATAATATTCAATCTAAAGAGATAAGTTTTGAGACGGTTATTGATGGTGAAAAGAGGGTTATTACTACCGAGCCACAACGAATGCTTTCGTTACTAATTTCTACGTTCGAAGCTGCAAGGAATAAAAATCAGGAGTTGATATTGGCAGAAGAGTCACTTCAACAATTAAACGAAGAACTTGAAGAACTAATTTCCGAAAGAACTACAGAGGTGGCGAATGCACTTCAATTAAATAAATCGTTGTTGGAAAATGCCGGAGAAGGTATTTACGGGCTTGATGATAATGGAAAAGCAATTTTTGTAAATCAAACTGCATTAAATATGCTCGGCTTTGCAAAAGAAGATTTGATTGGAAAAGAAATGCACGAAAATCATCACCATCACAAATCCGATGGTTCAAAATATCCTAAAAATGAATGTAAAATTAATTCTTCTTATCAAAATGGTTTAACTCATAAAATTGCCAACGAAGTATTTTGGAGAAAAGACGGAACTTCTTTCCCAGTTGAATATACATCGACACCAATTTACAAAGAAGGAAAACTAAACGGTGCAGTAGTTGTTTTTAACGACATTTCGGAACGTAAAAAAGCAGAGGAAAAAATTTTAATTGAACGAAATAAAGCACGTCAATATTTCGAAACTGCCGGGGTCGTGATGATTGTTCTTAACAGTAAAGGAAATATTTTACAAATAAACCAAAGGGGTTGCGAGGTGCTGGGATATTCAAAGAATGAAATTATTGGTAAAAATTGGATCGATAATTTTATCCCTGAAATTCAGAGGATTGAAATAAAAGAGTTTTTTGAGAAATCAATTACGGGTAAAGTAAAAAGCATCGAATCTTACGAAAACTTTATTGTAAACAAAAAAGGGGAACTCCGATTAATTGCCTGGAACAATAAATTATTAAAAAATGATAAACAGAAAATAATAGGGGCATTAAGTTCGGGCGAAGATATCACTGATAAGAAAAAAGCCGAAGAAGTAATTAAAAATGCAAACCGTGTTTATGCAGTACTCAGCAATATTAATCAAACCATTGTCAGGATTAAAAACAAACAATCGCTTTTTGATGAGGTTTGCCGGATTGCAGTTGAAGACGGCAAATTCAGAATGGCGTGGATTGGAATAGTTGACGAGAATTCTAACATAGTTGAACCGGTTGCATCGGCAGGGGTTATGGGCGACTATTTAAAAACCATAAACATTGATTTGAACAATGAAAGACAGAAACTTGGTCCCACCGGACAGGCAGTAAATTCGGGAGTTCATTATTTAGCAAACGATATTGGCAACAACCCTGAAATGGACAATTGGCGCGAAAAAGCTTTAAAAAACGGCTATAATGCATCTGCCGCTTTCCCTGTTACGGTTTTCGGAAAAATAGTAGGTGCTATCAACCTTTATGCTAAAGAAAAATTTTTCTTCAACAAAGCTGAAGTAAAATTATTAGACGAATTGGCCATGGATATCTCACACGCCATCGAGTTTATTGAAACTGAAGCCAAACGCAAACTTGCTGAACAGAAAATAAAACAAAGTGAAGCACGATATAGGAAGTTGGTAGATTCGTCGCCAATGGGAATTGTAGTCCACACCGATGGTATTCCACAATTTGCGAATATGATGGCAAGGAAAATAATGGGCTTTAATGGACAGGATATCAGTAAAATAAATTTCTTTGAATTTGTTCATCCGGAATACATAGATAAAGTATTTAAAAGTATTCAGGAAACAGAGGAAACCGGCCAGGCCCACGCTTTAATTGAAGTGAAATTGGATACTTTTGATGGACGGGAATTGTTTATTGAGATAACCAGCACGCCCCTTGTTTACGAAGGCAAAAACGCATTTCAGTCAATGTTCAACGATATTACAGAACGAAAAAAAACGGAAGGGGAAATCGAAGAATTGACAATCCGCCTTCAACACATAATAAAAAGTTCTAACGATTGGATTTGGGAAATCGATATTGAAGGCAAATATTGTTATGCATCGGAAAATGTAGAAAAGATGTTGGGTTACACACCCGATGAAGTTATTGGCAAACTGCCTTTCGATTTAATGCCGCCAAGTGAAAAAGAATGGCATTTATCTTATTTTTTAAACTTAATGGAGGAAAAAGGTTCGATTATCGACCTCGAAAATTGGAATATCCATAAAAACGGCACCCCCGTATGTTTATTGACAAATGGCTTCCCGATTATCGATGAAAATGGGAATTTAACCGGGTACAGGGGAGTTGACAAAGATATAACCGAAAGAAAACTGGCAGAAAAAGAAATACTCGAAAGCGAAGAAAAATACCGTAAACTTGTTGACGAAATTAACGATGGTTTTTATATTACCGACAAACAAGGCATAATCACATTTTCGAATAAAGCGCTTGCAGGGATTTTTGGGTTCAATAATTACACAGAAATAATTGGCCGTAATTTTTTGGAATTTATCCCCCGCGATACAAAGGCTCAAATTAAGGCAAAATACAGAAATGCATTCGAAACGGGGGGTACATCTGAAGGAATTGAAATAAAAGCAATTCGGATTGACGGGGAAACCGTTTATATTGATATTACTTCGGTCCTAATTAAAGAAAATGAAAAGATTATCGGGTTGCGTGGTATTGTACGCGATATAAGCAAACGTAAACGTTCAGAGCAAATTCAAAAGGTATTATATAATATTTCAAATGCCGTTAATTCAACCGATAATCTCAAAAACATGCTTAAGATAGCACAGAGGGAAATAGGGACAATTATCGACACAAGTAATTTTTTTGTAGCACTTTACGACAAAAAAACCGATACTTTTTCTTTGCCGCTCTTTTCCGACGAAAAAGACAAATTCAAAAATATACCGGCAAAAAAAACCTTAAGCAAGTATGTACTTGAATCGAAACAACCCTTGCTGGCAAATATCGATTTAAAGAAAAAACTTGTAAAAGAAGGTAAAATAGAAAATATAGGGACTTTATCGAAAATCTGGCTTGGCGTGCCGATAAATGCTGGGGGCAATGTTATTGGTGTAATTGTGGTCCAGGATTACAACAATGAATTTGCTTTCGGTAAATCGGACATGGAACTGCTTAAATTTATATCGGACCAGATTAGCACATCTATTCAACGCAAAAGGGCAGAAGAAGAAATCAAAGAACTGAATGCAAGTCTCGAAATAAAAGTAAAACAAAGGACCAAACAACTTGCCGGTGCAAACAATAACCTTAAAGAACAGCTTGTTGAAACAAAAAGGTTGTCAAACGAACTGGAAGTAAAGAATGCTGAAATGCAAACACAAAACGAACAACTGCTCCAGATTCAGCTACACCTTGACGAAACACGAAAAAAATATTTCGACCTTTATAACCTTGCTCCGGTTGGCTATTTAACCATATCAGAATACGGATTAATTATCGAAGCAAATATAATGGCAGCAAATCTTTTGGGTTCAGAAATGGAAAAGTTAAAAAACAAACCTTTTATTAAATTCATCATCAATGAAGATCGGGACGTTTTTTACCAGCACAAAAAACAGTTAAACGAAACGTTTGAAAAACAGTCGTGCGAAATGAGAATGAAAAGGGAAAATGGTACTCAATTCTGGGCACATTTAGAGGGAATTTTGAACCAGATGCCAAACGGCAAAAAAAATTGCAGTATAACTATAAGCAACATCAGTAAGCGAAAACAAGCTGAAAATGAGATTGAAAAGGCACGAAACGAAGCAGATCGGGCAAACAAGGAAAAAAGTGAATTCCTATCCCGCATGAGCCACGAACTTCGAACTCCTATGAATTCTATTCTTGGTTTTGCACAACTTTTAAATTTGGGCGAACTTAATCCGCCTCAAAAAAGGGGCGTTGACCATATCCTAAAAAGCGGGAAACACCTACTCGGATTAATAAACGAAGTGTTAGACCTTTCACGAATTGAAGCCGGAAAACTATCCCTCTCTTTAGAACCTATGGCTCTATTCTAATATAAGATAGATTTTCTTTTTACAAATATGACAATGCCGTT
>JABGRN010000101.1 GCA_018648265.1 Prolixibacteraceae bacterium
CCACTTAATGGTAAAAGACCACTTTGATGCTTTTCTTTTTATAAAAAATGAAGCCTTAAAAAAACGAAAACTATCGGTTGATTTTCTAAAGGAAGTAGCTGCTATAACAATGAAAAACACGGGGGAGATTGTAAAAACAATTTCAGGCGAATTTGATTCTTCAAAAGGCGATCTACGTTTGGCACAGGTTTATGTTAATAAAAAGTATTTTCCTGATTTAAAAAAAGTCCCTCTCCTTCTTGAAAAACTTTGTAAGGAAATAAATAAAAAATTGAAAAAGAGCGAAGGACTTGAAGTTTTAAAACTTGCTGCTGATTTACATTACAATCTGGTAAATATTCATCCGTGGGGAGATGGAAATGGACGTGTTTCCAGATTGATGATGAATTACATCCAATTGTATCACATCGAGCCATTAATAAAAATTTTTACCGAAGACAGGGCAGAATATATTTCCGCTTTAAATGAAACTGAAGAAAAAAATAGTCCAGAAATATTTCGAAATTTTATTGCATCACAACAAATCAAATATTTTAAAGCAGAAATTGATAAATTTAAAAAGAAGGACAAGGATTTTACTCTTCTGTTTTAACCAAAATCGTCATTGAAATTCCCTCAACTTGCACTTCGTCGGAAACAGTTTTATCGGTTTCAAATTCATTTATCTCATTTCCTTCCGCTACAATTCTATAAATTCCTTCTGGAATTGGAATTACAATTTTGCCTTTGTTTCCGTTGAAAATCAGGATGATAATTTCCCAGGAATCTCCAACTTCTTTTCCTTGAATGCAATAAGAAACAATTCCCAATTGATAGGGCGTACAAAATTTTAGATTATTTCGAATCTGTTCAGAAGTCGTCATTCGAAAGGCGGGATGATTTTTTCGTAATTGAATTAGCTTTTTATAGTATTCAAAAACATCGAGGTATTTATCTTTTCTATCCCAATCGATTTGATTAACCGAATCGGGCAAATTATAAGAATTCCCACTTCCCGCCTTGGTTCGGCAAAATTCAATTCCTGAATGTAAAAATGGTACCCCCTGCGAAGTAAGTATTAAAGCACCTGCAAGCTTCACCATTTTTTGGAGTTCTATTCCTGTAGCTTTGGTCGCACTTAGTTTTAACTTGTCCCAAAGTGTATAATTGTCGTGACATGAAACGTAATTAATGCATTGATCGGGTTCAGTGGCCCAGGCTCTTTCCGAAGTTTCAACAAAATTATATACAATTTGTGGATGATCGACAGCCCCTACAACACCAAATTTTACAGCTTCTTCTCGTAAATCAAGTCCACTAATAAAACCCTTATTTTTTTTGCTTCCGTGGTTTCCTTTTAGCGCATCACGAAAATCGTCGTTAAAACATCCTATCCCAGGCAGTTGTGCTATATTTTTTTTTATGGCACGTAATTGTTCATTCATAGGGCTTTGATCGGCAATCCATCCCTCTCCATATAAAAACAATCCATCATCTAGTTTATCCATTTCTGAGCGGATAGTCTTCATGGTTTCTAAATCATAAATTCCCATTAGATCGAAACGAAATCCATCGACATGAAATTCCTCAACCCAATACTTTAATGAATCTATAATATACTCGCGGACCATTTTACGTTCTGATGCAATTTCATTTCCACAACCCGACGCATTTGAAAAACTGCCATCTGGTTTCTGGCGATAAAAATATCCTGGTACTGTTTGATTAAAGATCGATTCTTTTGCAAAAAAAGTGTGGTTGTAAACTACATCCAGTATAACCCCAATTCCTTCTGAATGAAGTGACAGGACTAATTGTTTAAACTCTTTTATCCGAACATTTCCATCGTAAGGATTTGAAGAATACGATCCTTCCAGCGCATTAAAATGTTGAGGATCGTAACCCCAATTGTATTTTTCAAACGGTTTTTCTTCGTTAATTGTAAAAAAATCGTTTACTGGTAAAAGATGAACGTGAGTAATTCCCAGTTCTTTTAAGTGGGCCAAGCCAGTTAAACTCCCTTTTTTTGATGTCGTATTCTCTTCTGTAAAACCTAAAAATTTCCCCTTATTATTTATTCCTGAATTTTCTGAAACAGAAAAATCGCGAACATGGGTTTCGTAAATAACAGCTTCGGTGAAACTTTTTAAACGGGGGCCTTTATCATTTTCCCAATTTTGGGGATTCGTTTTTAAAGGATTAAAAATCATTCCTCGTTTACCATTTACACCCACACATCGGGCATAAATATCCGGAATCTCATTTAGCCATTCATCATCGTTTATCCTGAATGTATAAAATTTATTTTCATAATCCCCGACAAGTATTATTGACCACGTACCACCACCCGATTGCTGTAAATTTGTTTTATGAAATGTTTCGCCCGATTTACCGTCTTTATATAAACGTAATTCAACCATTTTGGCTGTTGGTGCCCAAATTTTTATCACCGTTTTTTCTGGGGCCCAAAAGACACCGAGATCTTTCCCATCGTAACAGGAGTATGTTGAAAAATCGATATGATTAAATCGCCAGTTTCTCATTTAATAGCGAAATAAAGTTTTACGCAAAAAAACAGATTTACTTCCAAGTCTCTTGCCTTTCACATCAAAAACAATAATTTTTGCTTTTGGGAATTTTTTAAGACTTTTATCGTGCGCGTAAAACCGGGTCAGGTCGATAGGTATTGAATGTGTTTTTCCTTTTTCTAAATAAAGTGGATAAAACGAACGGTTTTCAATTCCATTTATCCTGAATTTTCGTTTCATCCAGAAATTATCGAAAACTAACATTGGCCGGTCTAAATCAAGGTCAGTCTTACTACTGTTTTTTACACTTAACCTTAATCTGTCAGGATAGTACAAACGGTCTTTTTTAACCTGAATTTCAACTTGAATAAAACGGGGAAAAGGATTTTTGGGGGAATCCACTTTATTTTGTTTTGATTTTTTGAATATGAAAAACGGAAGTACCAGTACCAGAATAAGCAAAAACACCCAAATTAGTTTATCCCCATCAGGGTCAACTTCGTTTTGAGCAAAAACTGGAAAATAAAAACTAAAAAATAATATCAAAAAAAAGTTGCGTTTCATTTAAAATGTTTGTGGCAAAAATACAAGAAAATTGACCTTAGCCAACACGCAATTAATAATGTTAAACAATTAAACAATTTGTTTTTAAAACTTCTATTTAAATGTAATTTTAATCTTTGAAAATATAAAGACATTTAAAAAAAATATATGGATTCCAGAAGAAGATTTTTGCAAACAATTAATAAGGAGATTCCCGACCGGCCACCAATTTTTGCCACGTTTACTCCCCAGGTTGCCGAAAAAATGTCGAAACACCTTGGTTTACCATACGAAGAACCTTTGGATTCAATGCTTTCTACACGGGCGTCGCATATGGATTTATTGGTTGAACTGGGAAACGATGCTGTGGGAATTGCAGCTTGCGCACCCGATAATTTTCCTACAAAAACACTTGTTAGTGGGTTAATTGAAAACGAGTGGGGAATGATTTTTAAACCCATGGGATTGTATAACGAGTTTCATATTTATCCGCTGGCAAATGCCGAAACAGCGGACGACATTCTTAACTACAAATTTCCCGACCCGTTGGCAAAAGGTCGCTGGACAGAAGCTGAAAAAACCATTGCAAAATATGGTAAAACCCATGGTATTATTGCCGATTTAGAAACTACACTTTTCGAAACTGCTTGGTATTTGGTTGGCATGGAAAAATTTCTGATGGATTTAATGATGGAGGCAGAGTACATAAATCCACTGCTTGATAAAATTCAGGAAATACACACTGTTTACGGTAAAAAATTAATTGAATTGGGTGCCGATGTTTTGTGGTGTGGCGATGATTTTGGAACACAGCAAAGCCAAATTATGGACATGGAAACTTTTCGCAAATATTTTAAACCACGGATAAAAGATATGTTTTCGGAGTACAAAAAAGTAAACCCGGAAGTAAAATTAGCCTGGCATTCGTGCGGCGCTTTCCGCCCTTTTATTCCCGAATTTATTGAAATTGGTTTAGACATTGTAAATCCGCTTCAGCCAATGGCAGCAGGGATGGAACCCGAATTACTAAAAGCAGATTTCGGCAACGATCTGACTTTTTTTGGTGGAGTTTGTGTGCAGGATTTATTGCCCAATAAAACGCCCATAGAAATTAAAAAAGAGATAAATCGCAGAGTTAATATTTTTGGTGAAAAAGGAGGTTACATAGTTGCTCCGGCTCACAACGTTCAGGATGACACGTCTATTGAAAATATTCTGGCTTTTTTTGAAGCAGGAAAAAATCCATTGAATGTGATCCATAAAAATGAAATAACTTAAACTAAAAAATGAAATACGTATATTTAAAAACTTCAGTCCTGATTTTTTTGATTCTGATTTCCATAAATTCTATTGCACAGGAAGTAACATTTAGTGCCAGTTGGATTTCGGCAGAGAATATTGAATTAAAAGAACACAATGTTATTCATTTAAGAAAATCGTTTGAACTAACTTCTGTGCCCGACAATTTTAAAGTGAAAATTTCGGCAGATAACCAGTATCGATTATTTGTTAATGGCGAATATGTTTGCAAAGGACCGGGGCGAAGCGATTTAGAACACTGGTATTATCAGACGATTGATTTGGCTGAATATTTAAAATCGGGGGAAAATGTTTTTGCCGTCGAAGTTGTAAATTTTGGGCCAACACGTGGGTTTTCGCAACTGTCGCATCTTACCGCTTTTTTAATGGAAGGCGAAACAGAAAAAGAGCAAATTATAAATACCGGCAACAACGGCTGGAAAGCTATAAATAATCTTGCATATTTTCCAAAAGAAGTACTCTGGCAACAACGAATTGATATTACAATGGGTTTGTATGTTGCAAACCCAACCGATAGTATTGTTGGCAAAAAATATTTATGGGGTTGGCAAAATCCAGATTTCGATGATAGTAATTGGAAAGCAGCAAAATATCTTGATATTTCTGCCTATCGATTCAATAATGTTTCAGGTATTTTTTATCCCGATGGATGGCTTTTGTACGAACGCCCTATAAAAAACAGGATCGAAAAGAAAGAAGAATTCCCCGTTTTTTACAATTTAGATGGATTACAAAAAATTCAGACTTTAAAAAATCTCAAAATTCCCGAACATTCTAAAATGAGTATTTTAATCGATAATGAAGTAATGACGTTAGGATTTCCTGAAATGATTTTAACAGGTGGAGAAAATAGTCATGTTAAAGTTTCTTATGCTGAAACATTGTTTCATTCAAACCGACTTGGAAAAGATGACAGAAGTAAAATAGTTGGCAACCAACTGATTGGCTACTCCGATATTTTTATACCCGACGGTGGAAAAAACAGATTGTTTCGTCCCAACTGGTTTCGCTCGTTCAGGTATATTCAAATAGACATTTCAACTGAAGATGAACCTTTGGAAATAGTAGATTATTACCTGCAAAAATCGGAATATCCCATTGAATTAAAAGCATCTTTTAAAACCGACAATAATTTTTTTAATGAGTTGATGGAGCCTGGTTGGAGAACTGCTTCGTTGTGTGCTCAGGATTTGCTAATAAGCGATGCCTACTACGAGCAAATGCAATACATTGGCGATGCCCGGATTCATGGCGAAGCCTTGCAATATTTTTCCGGGAATGATGATTTGGTACGACAAATGATATTGCATGGCGACTGGTCGAAAATACCGGAAGGATTGACTCACGCTTGTTATCCCGATGGATTTAACCTAACTATTCCTATTTATTCGCTGGTTTGGATTGACATTATTTACGACCACATGATGTGGGCAGGCGACAAAGAATTTACATCGCAATTCGATATAGGAATTTATACCATTTTGGAGTGGTTTAATAAAAAAATTGAGGCTAACGGATTAACCGGGCCAATCGATTGGTGGGCTTATGCCGATTGGTGTGTTGATTGGAAAAGCGGTGTTCCCCCCGGAGGATTGGAAGGAAACTCGGCTCTTTTTACGCTGCATTATTCTTACACATTAAAAAATGCCGCGAAAATTTATCGTTTCATTGGCAAAGAACACATGGCAGATATTTATGAAAAACAGGCAGCGAATTTAGTTGAATCGGTAAATCAACTCTGTTTTAATAAGGAAAAGGGAATGTATTCCGATACTCCTGAAATGAAGTTTTATTCGCAACACACAAATATTTTTGCAGTTTTGGCTGGTGCGGTTGAAGGTGAAAAAGCCCAACAAATTCTTACAAGAATATTTACAGAAAAAGGTCTTTCTGAAATCGGGCTCTATTTTCATCACTACCTTTTTGAGGCTTACAATAAAACCGGCATGGATGAAAGTTTTCAAAATCAATTATCGGGCTGGAAAGAAATGCTTGAAAATAATCTTACAACTTTTACTGAAGTTGCACTAACCGGAAGCAGAACACAACGGTCTGATTGCCACCCCTGGAGTTGCAGTCCGAATATTTATTTTTTCAAAACAATTTGTGGAATTCAACCTATTGAAGCAGGTTTTGAAAAAATCAGAATTGCACCAAATCCCGGTGAGTTAAAATTTATCGATGCCAGTTTTACCCATCCAAAAGGGGAGATTAAAATGAACCTGAAATTTAATAACTCAAATGTAAGTGGTGAAATTTTTGTTCCTGAAAATATAGAAGCTGAGTTTTTGTGGAAAGGGGAATTCCGAAAACTGAAATATGGGATCAATAAGATATAGAATTATCACGCAAAGTCGCTGCTGAGACGCGAAGTAAGAATAATAACCAATTTTTTTGAGTCTTCGCGAGAATCTTTTTATCCCCTCAACGCCTCCACTTCCGCAATCGTTTTTGGTTTTGGTTTACCAAGCAATTTTGCTCCGGTTTTGGTCATTACAAAATCTTCTTCGTTTCTTATACCGCCAAAATTTCGATAGCTATTTACTTTTTCCCAGTTTATAAAATCGTTGAATTTATTTTGCGAGTGCCACAAATCTATTAATTCAGGAATAAAATAAATCCCTGGCTCGATGGTAAAAACATGGCCTGTTTGAAGCGGTTTTGCCAGACGCAAAGATTTTAAACCAAATTGCTCGCTTTTTGGTTTTCCGTTGTATCCAACCCAAATTTCACCTAAATCTTCCATGTCGTGTACATCCAATCCCATCATGTGACCAGTTCCGCATGGGAAAAACAAAGCATGAGCACCAGCATCAAATGCATCGCTGGCATTTCCTTTGGTAAATCCCATTGTTTTTAATCCATCGAAAATAGTTGTGCTTGCGGCAATATGTGCATTTTTAAATGGCGCTCCCAATTCGAGTACATCAATTGCTGCATGATGTGCATCTAAAGTAATTTGGTAAATCTCTTTTTGTACAAGTGTAAACTTTTTACTCACCGGAAATGTGCTTGACAAATCTCCTGCATAAGCCATTTCTGTTTCAAACCCGGCATCAATTAAAAACAAATCGCCTTCTTTAATCGTATTTCCGTGGTAATGATTGTGCAAAGTTTGTCCGTTTTTAGTAGCAATTATCGGAAATGAAATATTTCCTCCTGCAGCAATTGCAATTTTATGAATCTCGGCTGTTACCTGAGCTTCTGTCATTCCAGGCTTTGCATATCGCATTCCTGCAATGTGCATATCTACTGAAATATCTACTGCTTTCCCAATTTCAATTATTTCTTTTGCTGATTTAATTTCGCGTTGAGAAACTACAGCTTTAACCAAATTAATTGAAAATTTAGATGGTATTTCATTAGGAAAAATACCAATTAATTCTTGCAGTTTTATTTTATTTTCAGGACGGTAAAGTGGAAGAAAATGAACGGGCTGCCCCATTTGTTTTGCCAAATCCAAAAAAGTTGAAAGTTTATGAATGGGCTGTACATTTTTTACACCACAACTTTCTGCACGTTTGGCAATAGTTGCTTGGGGTCCCATCCAAACAATATCGTCGATGGTATAGTCATCGCCAAAAATTATTTCGCGGTCATTATCAATATCAATTATTGCAACCAAACCCGGATGTTGAATTCCGAAGTAATAAAGAAATGTACTGTCTTGCCTGAAATGATATGTATTATCTGCGTAATTCATGGAAGACTCATCATTCCCAAAGAATAAAATTAATCCCTTGCCTACTTTTTCTTTTAGCGTTTTTCTTCGTTCTATATAAGTTTTTTGTTGAAACATTTTAGTGTTATTTGGAATTTTGCACTTGTTTATATTCATTCATAATGAAACCGACATTTAGCAATGCGGATTTCATCTTCTTTGATTTGATAAATTATTCTGTGTTCGCCATTAATTCTCCGCGACCAAAATCCTTTATATTTATGTTTTAAAGGTTCTGGTTTCCCTATTCCTGAAAAAGGGTTTCGTGAAATATCTTTTACCAAATCATTAATCTGTTTTAACATTTTTCTATCAGATTTTTGCCAATACAAGTAATCTTCCCACGATTCATCGACAAAAATTAATTTCATAATTCAATGATATCTTTTTGAAATGAAAAACCACTTTTTAATTTAGAGATGGCAGAATCTAATCTTGCTTCATTTGTTTTCGACGACATTTCGTGTTGGGTGGCGTATAGTGAATTATATTCATCCAATGATATTATAACGACACCACTATCTTTTCCGCGATTAATGATTAGTGTTTCAAAGTTTTTAGTCACACTGTCTAAATACTTTTTTATGTCTTTTCGGAAATCTGAGATTGTAGTTGTAAGCATTTATTGTTCTTATTTGTACATAAATATGTACAAATATAGCCATTATATCTAATCTCCCAATAATTTAATTATAACTTTTTACTTCATACTCTTTCTGCGGCTCTTCTTCCAATAAATGTTCAACAAACCAATCCCAGCGATTGCGAATAAAATAAGGATGATCGGCCAAGCCATGGTTTCGATTGGGAATAATTAGCAGTTTAAAATCTTTGTTGTGTTTAATCAGTTCGGCAGCCAAACGCAAACTTGAAGCTGTATTTACATTATTGTCCATGTCGCCATGAACAAGTAACAGTTTCCCTTTTAGGTTTTTTGCCAGATTGAAATTTGATTGCTCATCGTAATGTTTGTCCGGCATTCCCATGTACTGTTCCGGCCACCAGGCTTTGGCAATTCGGTGGTCGTGGTTTCCGGCTGACGAAACAGCTACTTTATAAAATTCAGGATGTGTAAGCAAAGCGCGGGCGGCATCGTAGCCACCAGCAGAATGTCCATAAATCCCCACTCTGTCCAAATTCATCCAAGGGCGTGTTTTTGCTAATTGTTTTATCCCTCCAATATGATCTTCGGCGCCAATATCACCCAGGTTTTTGTAAGAAAAATCATGAAATGCTTTTGAGCGCCAGGCCATTCCTAAACCATCAATAGTAATTACAATAAAACCTAATTCTGCAATCGAACGATCGTAATTATTATATCCACGAGCAAAAGATTTTGGTGTGCGCACGGCTTGCGGACCAGAATATGAAGCATCAATTACAGGGTACGATTTTGTTGTATCAAAATTAGTTGGATAATAAATTACCCCGTAAATATCTGTAACTCCGTCGCGGGCCTTTACTTTAAACTGCTCAGGATATTTCCAACCAGTGGCAAATAATGAATCGAGACTCGCCGATGCCAGCCTGTAAATTATTTTACCATCTTCCAAACTCCGTACAACATGATCTGTTGGACGATTAACACGGGAATAAGAATCAATAAAATAATTCCCTTTTTCAGGAATCCAAACTTCGTGGTTAGCCTTTTCTTTTGTTAAAAGGATGGTGCTGTCGCCGTCAAAATTAACCGCATACAATAATTTGTAATACGGATCCATGGCAGATTCTTTTCCTCCTGCAATAAAGTAAACTAATCGTTTTTCTTCATCAATCTTTAAAATATCATTAACCACAAATTCACCTTTGGTAACCTGGTTCAGCAAATTTCCGTTTTTATCGTACCTGTAAATCTGATTCCAACCGTCGCGTTCGGAAGTCCAGAAAAACTCGCTGCCATCTTTTAACCACTTACATTTTATGGTTTGATATTCAACCATAGTTTCCGATTTATCGGTTAATAAAGTGTCAACTTCGCCGGTTGTTGCATTCACTTTAAACAAATCGATAGCCTTGTAACCACGCTGGAAACGTGCAAAATACAACTCTTTATTATCTTCAAACCAGGTTGGGTAAATACTGGAAGTAAAATCGGCAAAAGGTTCCAAATCAACCTTCACCTTTGTTTTTTGTTCCACATCAAAAATGTAATATTCCATGGTAATTGGATCTTCGCCCGGCAGTGCCCGCTCGTACGACCATGCTTTTGCCCGCATCCCGCTGTCGGGGAGGCTTTGGTATAGAAATAATTTTCCAACTTTTCGCCTATCCAAACGATAGGTAACCAGCTTTTTCGAATCATTCGACCAGGAAACAAATATGGAAGGATCGTATTTTTCACCCACCGATTCATCTACCATTTTATACCACGAAAGCGAAGTGGCATATTCATATTTTTTAATACCATCGCTTGTCAATTGAAATTCTTCGTCGGTTTCTGCATTTATTAAAAACAGGTTAAAATCCCTGACTTCGGCAATCCACATTTTATCGGGAGATTCTGACTGGTTCTTTTTAATGGGCTTTTTTTTGTTAATTTTTTCAATGGAATAGTCATCCAGCCTTACTTCATAAAAAATCGTATCGATCTTAAACTCAATTGTATTAACTTTTAAATTAAACTTCAAATCCTGCAATTCTAATGAGTCGGAAGAAATATTTTTCCCTGTTTCCAGTTGAATTGACTCGGCCAGTTGAATATGATCGAAAGCCTCTCTTGTTTTAATTTTTTCACCATCAAAATAAAAATATTTCTCCCCTTTTTCTGATTGTAGTTTATACCAGAAATCGCTGGTTTCTTCCACTGGGTTTGCCCGGAGTGAAACATTCCGCGTTAATTTTGAAATATTCTTGGGAAGAAATTGTTCTGCCTTTTGATAACGTTCCAACATAGATTGTGCTGAAACCATTTTTGAAAACAAAATTGCCAATAAGATAAAATATACTTTTATAAATTTCATTATAAATAAATTTGTTGTTGTGTGAAAATAATAATTTTAGTCGCATTCTATTAATGAATTAATTTTAATAATTTCGAAACTGAAGAAATGTTATGAAAATATATTATGAAAATTAAATTTCTTATTGTTTTTCTCGTTATTAATTTGGTGTCGGTTAATTTCTCGTTGGGAATTATGAAAAACTCCGGTTATCTGGAAAAGTTAAAAAGGGAATTTCTAATTTCCAATTCTCAAATTCCGGAGAATATAATTTTTGTGGTACGTAATCAATACAAGCAAGATCATCATAATACAGCCACAATTTTCCAAACAGGAGAAGTAAACACACAAAGTTTTGAGGCAGGTGCTTCATTAAAAATTTTGAATGTAAAAACCGGAAAAACAAGTTCTCTTTTAGAAACAAAAACTGGTGTAATTCGCGATCCTGAAGTTTCTTTCGGTGGCAAAAAAATAATATTCTCGTACCGGAAAAACATCGACGATAATTACCATATTTACGAAATTGGTTCTGATGGAAAAAATCTAAAGCAACTTACTTTTGCATTGGGAATTTCAGATATCGATCCGCTATATTTGCCTAACAATCAAATAATTTTCAGTTCAACCCGCGAGCCAAAATATTGTATGTGCAACCGCCATATTATGGCCAATTTGTATCGTATGAACCCTGATGGATCTAACATTGTACAATTAGGGAAAAGTACTTTATTTGAAGGACATTCGGCGTTGTTGAATGATGGACGAATTATTTACGATCGTTGGGAATATGTCGATCGCAATTTTGGCGATGCTCAAGGTTTATGGACCATGAATCCTGATGGAACCAAACACGCCATTTATTACGGAAATAACACCAATTCGCCCGGAGGAATTATAGATCCCCGACCACTCCCGGAAAGTAATTTGATACTTTGCATATTTGGCTCATGCCACGATCGTCCCTGGGGAGCACTCACGTTATTAGACCGTTCGAAAGGTGTAGATGGTAAAGATGCGGTTGTTAAAATCTGGCCTGAAAAAGCAATCGACTTAATAGGAAAAGGAAACTGGGACACATTTATGCAATTGGATGTTCGGTATGAAGATCCTTTCCCACTTTCGAATACCGCCTTTTTAGTTTCAAAATCGAAGATTTTAAAAAAGAAAAAAAACGACCACCCTGAAATAGAGAAAATGGGTATTTATTTACTCGACACAGAAGGTAATGAAACTTTGCTTTATGAAGACAAAAATCTGAGCTGTTTTGATCCGATGCCACTTACTCCACGTTTTCTACCCCGCGAAATTCCAACTACAAGAAAATTTGATGAATCGCCAGGATATTTTTATGTGCAAAATGTTTATGAAGGAACCCACATGGACAAGGTCGAACCAGGTTCAGTAAAGTATTTACGTGTAGTTGAATCACCAGAGAAAAGAACTTTTACACAACCCTCGTGGAATGGTCAGGGACAACAAGCTCCGGGTGTCAACTGGCACAGTTTCGAGAATAAAAGAGTGTTGGGGATTGTTCCTGTTGAAAGTGATGGATCTGCTTATTTTGAAGCACCTTCAGGTAAGTTTTTATTTTTTCAATTATTAGATGAAAAGAAAAAAATGGTGCAATCGATGAGAAGTGGCGTTATTGTTCATCCGGGCGAAACAAATGGTTGTATTGGTTGCCACGAAGACCGGCTTTCTGTTCCTCCTGTAACAACTAAAATGCCATTGGCCATGCGCAAAAAGCCGCATAAACTTTCTGAAAATCTAAAGGAAAATTTAATTTTTAGTTACACCCGCGATTTACAACCCATTTTTGACAAACACTGCATTGAGTGCCACGATTTTGGAAAAGAGGCCGGAGAAAAACTTCTTTTGGCAGGTGATCGCAATCCATATTTCAATGCTTCTTACATTGATATTCACTTGAAAAAACAAATCGCAAGTGTTGGTGGTGGCCCTGCAGAAATCCAACAAGCATTTTCATGGGGTTCCCATCCAAGCAATCTTGTGAAAGTTATTGAGAAAGGTCATCACAAAGTTAATTTGTCACAAGAAGAAATGGAAACCATTTATCTGTGGATTGATTTAAACGGCATTTATTATCCTGAATATGAATCGGCTTACCCCGATAATCCGGCCGGAAGAAGCCCCTTGACTTTTGAACAACTTAAACGATTAGGAGAATTAACCGGGGTAAATTTTAGCCTGCTGGCAGATCATCAGCGTAAACTTGGACCGCAAATTTCGTTCGAACGACCAGAGCTGAGTCCTTGCCTGCTGCCAATACAAATGAAAGGTGCTGAATATCTTGAAGCATTAGCAATTATTGAAGCTGGGAAAATACAACTGGAAAAAGTACCCCGTGCCGACATGGAAGGGTTTGAACCATGCGAAGAACAACAAGTTCAACTAAAAAAATACATGAACCGCTTAAAAGTTGAAAAAGAAAATAACAAAGCCGTTTCAGAAGGGAATCTGATTTATGATAAAAAAATGTACCCTTAGTAGAATCTCGTAAAAAATGGCAAGTTGAAAGCACAAAAGTTTTAATTTATTTTTTAAAATGTTTAAACAAAAATTCATTCATTTTATATGCTTCTTGCTGGCTTTTACAAATTTAGTTGCTCAAGAAAAAAACAAATATTTTTCACCAACTGATTTTGAGATTGAAATAATTTCAAACCAAATATTTGTTGTTGGGAAAACTGCTAATGAAATTCGTGCCTACAATCTGTCCGATTTCAATTTATTTAAATCTTTTTCAACCGAACTAACACCAAAGGCCATAAAAATTGCCGGTGAAAACATTTTAATTGCATGTTCTAATTCAGCGGGAGAATTATTAGTTGTAAGCAAAAATACACTTAAACACAAAGCAAAAATAAAAGTTGGTTTTGGAGCATGCGATGTTGTAACAAATGCCAACTTTTCGAAAGCTTTTGTTGCTAACCAATTTTCAAACGATGTTTCTTTTGTTGATTTAAAATTACAAAAAGAAATTACTCGTATTCCGGTTTTGCGCCAACCTATGCAATTAGAAATATCGAAAAACGGGAAGTACCTTTTTGTGGCTAATTTTTTAACATCAGGCAGAGCTGATGCCGATACTGTAACTTCAGAAATTAGTATAATCGATATTGAAAAAGAAACGGTTATTAAAAACATTCCTTTGGCAAATGGGAGTAATGCCTTGCGTGGCATTTGTCTTTCGTCTGATGGAAAATATGTTTTTATATCACATAATCTGGGAAGGTTTCAGGTGCCAACAACACAATTGGAACAGGGATGGATGAATACCAGCGCACTTAGTATAATCGATGCAAGCAATTTAGAATTTGTTGCTACTGTTTTGTTAGACGAACCGGAAAAAGGAGCAGCTGGCTCGTGGGGAATTGATTGTACTCCCAAACATATAATAGTTGCACATTCAGGCACTCACGATTTTAGTGTAATAGATTATCCAAAATTTATTGAAAAACTAAATAATACCGAGGACAAAAACACACTTTCCTACGATTTGCGTTTTTTATCAGGCATAAGGCAGCGAATAAAAGTTACAGGAAATGGGCCACGGGTTATAAAATCTGAGAATAATTTAGTTTACGTTGCCAACTACTTTTCCGACAACATTGATGTAGTCAATATCCTCAACCCAATACCTTCGCAATATAGAAAACTGGTTTTAAACGAAATCCAGGAAATTAATGAGGTTCGAATGGGGGAAATTTATTTCAACGATGCCACATACTGTTTTCAAAGTTGGCAGTCGTGCAACGGTTGTCACCCCAGCGATGCAAGAACAGATGGACTGAACTGGGATTTGCTAAATGATGGAATGGGCAATCCAAAAAACTGCAAAAGTATGTTGCTGGCCCACGAAACACCGCCGGCAATGATTACGGGAATCCGACCAAATGCAGAGGCTGGGGTCAGGGCCGGATTTACACACATACAGTTTACCCAAATCGAAGAAACCCGTGCAACTGCCGTTGACAAATATTTACGGTCGTTAAAAGCTGTTCCAAGTCCGTACTTAGTAAATGGAGAACTAAGCAAAATAGCTGAAAAAGGGAAAGAAATTTTTGAAATTGTGGGGTGTAATATTTGTCACTCCGGCAAATGGTTTACCGATTTGAAAAAACATAAAATGGGCAGACAAGGAGAATTCGATCATCAAAACACCTGGGACACGCCTACCTTAATTGAAACCTGGCGCACAGGGCCCTATTTACACGATGGCAGATCGGCAACAATGAAAGATGTTTTTTCTAAAGAAAAACACGGATTAAACAAAGAGCTTACTGAGGAGGAAGTTGAGCAGTTAACGGAGTATGTTTTGTCTCTTTAACTCAATCCATATTTTCACTTTTATATTGTAAAATTTCCTTTCTATAGCATGTAATTTTTTTTGTAAACAAATAAAATTAGCCTTGAAAAAATCGATTAAAATATTTTTTTTCTTTCTGGTTTTAATTCTTTTTGATTTAACGGGAGCTGGTCAAAACACAGATTTTCAATCAGAATTGCCCATTTTTATTATTGATACGAACGGCCGTGAAATTGTTGACGAACCAAAAACCACCGCAACTTTAAAAATAATAAACAACGGCAATAACCAAACCAACCGTTTTACAGATGCTCCAACCGATTACAACGGTTTTGTAGGTATTGAAATCCGTGGCGCTTCGTCGTCGCATTACCCACAAAAACCCTATCTTTTTGAGACCCGCGATTCGATGGGCGAAAACAACAATGTTTCTTTGCTCGACATGCCCGAAGAAAACGACTGGGTTTTGCTTTCAAATTATAACGACAAATCGTTTGTACGAAATTCGTTGGCATTTCATCTTTTCGAAAAAATGGGGAACTATGCTACCCGAACCTGTTTATGCGAAGTTTTCGTAAATAATGAATACCAAGGCATTTATTTGTTTGGCGAAAAATTAAAACGCGATAAAAACCGGATTGATATTTCCAAACTTCTTCTGGTAGATAATTCGGGTGAAGAATTAACAGGCGGGTATATTTTTAAAGTAGATTATACTGATGGTGACGATTATTGGACTTCGATGTTTTCGCCTCCCAACCATCCCGATTTTAAAGTCCGGTTTATCTATTATTATCCCGACACAAAAGACATTACACCACAACAAAAAAATTATTTGAAAAATTATGTTGACGATTTTGAAGACGCCCTTTACAATAAAGAATTAGCCGATCTTGAATCGGGTTATCGATCTTTTATCAACGATTTATCATTTATCGACTATTTTCTAATCAGCGAAGTTTCGCGCAACAACGACGGGTTTCAAAAAAGTCGTTATTTTCATAAAGATAAAAACGGAGTTATAAATGCAGGCCCGGTGTGGGATTTCGATTGGGCGTGGAAGAATATAAACGGGTGTAATATTTTTAAAAACACAAATGGTTCGGGATGGGCATACCAGGTTAACGATTGCAATCCCCGTGTTAAGTCGCCGGGATGGATGATTAAAATACTTCAGGATAAATCGTTTGCAAACCAAATTAATTGCAGGTATTTTGCTCTTCGCGAAAATGTTTTATCCGAAAATTACATATGTCATTTTATTGATTCGCTTGCCAATTTAGTTGAAAATGCACAGGAAAGACACTATAATAAATACGCAATTTTAGGACAAAATGTTGGTGCCCCCGAAGTGGATGAGCAACCCGAAACTTATTCAGGAGAAGTAGAAAAACTAAAAAATTGGATTTCAATCCGTTTAATTTGGCTCGATAAATATATGGTTGGAAATTGCGACGGAAATGTCTATGATGAAACCGATGAAATTCTTGCCATCTACCCAAACCCGGCAACCGATGAAATTTATTTAAATTCTGAAAAAGATTTCAAGGAAATTGAAATTTACAATACACTGGGTAAACTGTGTTTTAAACAGCGTATTTATTCAAAAGACGCAATTAAACTTAATATCTCTTCTTTTCAACCAGGAATGTACATCGCACGCGCTCTGTTTACCGATGGAAATCTTTCAACTAAAAAATTTGTAATTTATTAAAATATCCTTCTCTCACATTTTCTTTGTTAAATGATTGTAAGGAAACTGTGTGACAAACGTCACATAAGAGAATAAAATACTTTTTTATCTGTAAAATTGCAGATAACAATCGATTAAAAACAAAAAGATGAAATGAGCATGGCAAATATTGGCACACAAGAGGATGATTATTTGGCGAGTTCCATGTGTTGCCGTTAAAAAACAAACAATTATAAACACATGAAAATTATGAAACAACTGGTTTGCCCAATATCAGAAGAAAAAATAAATGAACGAATTACCAGGATAAATGCGCTTGCAACTGTTTTGCTTACCGTTACAGGAATTGTATTTAACTCGCCAATTTTTATTATTTTCCTTATGGCCGATTTTTATATTCGGGCCTTCACACGATTAAAATACAGTCCGATTAGTTATTTAAGCTCAAAACTTGCAAATGCTTTAAACCTCAATAAAAAGCCAATCGGGAAAGCACAGAAAATTTTTGCAGCCCGACTTGGTTTTCTAATGACGCTGGTAATTACAACATTACTTTTACTCGACCTTGGCAATGTTGCAATTGTAGTTGCCGGAATTCTCGTGTTCCTGGCATCGCTTGAATTTGCTCTTGGAATTTGTGTTGGATGTATTATTTACACCTATTTTGTATTACCATTTTATAAAAAATAAATACGCCTTGACAAGAAGGAGACACTCAATTTTATTGGGTGTTTTTTGTTTGTGGTAACCAGATGGACAATATTCATCAGCTAACGAGAAATTTATTCCGCTGGCGACTTGAGTTCACGTACAGAATGCAATTATAAACAGACTTTTACGATCGGCTGATTAACTTCAACTGCTTCAAAACATCATCTTTTCTACGACGTGAAACTGCAACCTCATTTCCATTTGAAAGCTGCAACATTCCGCCACCAGATTTAACATACGCAACAACATGTTTTAGGTTTACCAAATGTGTTTTGTGAACCCTTACAAAGGAATATTCCTGCAATAAATCTTCAAACTCCACAAGCGTTTTTGCAACCAGCAAATGTTTGTTTCCCTCAAAATAAAAGTGGGTGTAGTTTCCTTCGCCCTGGCAGCGAACAATTTTATTCACCTCTGCAAATTCGATACGATCGGTTGTGGGCAAGCCAATTCGAGGATTTTGAGGTTGTCGAATATTCCGAAACAATTGTTTAATCCGTTGGTTTTCCTCTTTTTGCTGAATTCGGCGAGCAACCTTTTCAACAGCACTTTTTAAATGATTAAAATTAATTGGTTTTAAAATGTAATCGGCAGCAGAAAACCGGATGGCTTTTATGGCATAACTATCGTACGCAGTTACAAAAATTACTTCGAAACTAAAATCTTTAAAATATTCAAGCAGTTGAAATCCGTTTGCCTTGGGCATTTCAATATCAAGAAAAACTAGGTCAGGATTTTGAGATTGAATAAGTGGAATGGCTGTTTCAACCGAGTTGGATTCACCAAGCAAATTAACTTCGGGGCAGTATTTATTCAAAATGCCAGCAAGGTTCTCTCGACCGTGTTTTTCATCATCAACTATAATTGATTTTATTTTCATTTTTAAGATATTTCACGAAAAGGACGCAAAAGTTTTCTTAGCGAGCTTTGCGCTTCTTTGCGCCTTTGCGAGAACCTTTTTTATTTTAATATTTCACGCAAAGGACGCCAGGGTTTTCGCACAGGCTACAAAATTATTCTTTGCAAACTTTGCCGCTTTGTGTGAACCAAATTACAAATTATTTACAATTCTATGAACTCCTTCTTTTAAAACTTTAGTATTGAAATTTATTAGAAGTGCCAACTTTAGTCCCGACAATTTCAAATAAGTCAGAGTTTGAGAGTAATGTACCGGAGCAAGTGTTTCAACAGATTTTATTTCAATTAAAACTTTATTATTTACCATTAAATCAATCCGGTATCCCACATCTTGTTTTATTCCTTTATAAATAAATGGCATCGGAACTTGTTGTTTTACTTTAAATCCTAATTCCCTCAAATCGAAAGCAAGCGCACTTTCGTATGCAGATTCTAAAAGTCCGGGACCGATATTTTTATGAATTTCAAGAGCAGCACCAATTATTTTATAGGAAATTTCATTTTCAGTCATTGTTGTGTGTTTTGTTAAGTGAGAACAAGTTATGTAAAAAATGTTTTCACGCAAAGGGCGCCAAGGTTTTCGCAGAGAACGCAAAAATATTCTTAGCGAGCTTCGCGCTTCTTAGCGCCTTTGCGAGAACCTTTTTTATTTTTCCTCCGGAATAAAAATCTCAACTCTGGTCCCGGTTTTTTCTCCTGATAAATCAATAATTTCCAAACTGTATTTTTCTCCCTGTTTTTCCTGAAGTATTTTCAATCGTTCCTGAATCATTTTTGAACCTTTTCCATTTTTTGCTTTGGCAATTTTTTTGGCAGCATCGCGGCCAATTCCGTTATCTTCGATAATAACTTTTATTCCGGTACTTTCTTTTAAAATATCAATTTTTAATCTCCGGTTTTCGGGTTTGCTTTGCAGTCCGTGAATTACTGCATTTTCTGCAAATGGCTGTAACAAAA
>JABGRN010000010.1 GCA_018648265.1 Prolixibacteraceae bacterium
GTCGGTAAAAAATCCCCAACGAATTAAATCCTGACGTCTGTGGTTCTCTGCAAACATCTCACGTCCTATTTCATTAAATAATTCTCCGCCAGCTACATCACCGCCTTCCAAATCATAACTCAACGCTCCATCCAAAGAAGCCAGATCTGCAACACCGGCACGATTTCTAATCTGGTTGACCAAAATTAAAGCCTCGGCATTTTGACCTTTTCGCCAGAGAGCTTCAGCTTTCATCAAAAGTACATCAGCATAACGGAATATAGCATAATCATTGCTCATATTATTGGGCATACTTCCTACTGCAATTTCCCATTTACCAATTCTCACACCAGACTGACGATAAGCCTGAGGACCCAATTCATTTATCTGGGCCTGGTCTGAACCAATGTTACCAAAATTAAGAGGAGTACCATCGGGGTCTCCAAGCAGAGGTACAGGTGAACGATTTGGCTGAGGGGTTTCAAATCCATCATCCATAACATATGTTCCACCCAGGTTATACTGATATCCTGCAATAAAATTACCCCTTCTGGCTGCCGGGCCTTCAGCTGTTCCTGCATCACCTTTTCTTAAATCGGTATCTTCGTATGAATTATAAAATTCCTCCAGAGTACAGAAACCATTCCATGGCTGGGCAGTTAAATCGTAAGTCTGCTGACTACCATAGTGCAGCGTCCTAACTGCAAGGTTAAATCCCTGATAAAATACCTGATCATAAGGAATCGCAAAGATGAATTCTTTTGATCCTGAATTTTCAACATTAAAATTGGCAAAATAATTATTTTCCAGGGAATACTTTCCTGAATTGATTACTTGGTCACAAGCAGCAATTACTTTATCCCATTGGGTAGAACCGGCATAAACACCGGCATTAAGGTATAACTTAGCCAACAAGGTTTGTCCACCATAAAAATTCATACGTCCATAAGTGGTTCCATCCACAGCTTTGGACATTTTTGGGACGGCAGTTTCCAGACTGCTGACAATAGCAGTATAAACTTCTGCTCTTGGTACTGTTGGAGGTGAAGCATTTGGATCAGTAAAATCAAGGGCAAGTGGCACATTTCCATATAAATCGATCAATTGCCAATAAAAAAATCCCCGTACTGCCTCCAACTCGGCAATATAAGCATCTGCCGTAGCTTGCTCTACCTGACCACTTTCAACAAGGGAAGAAAATTGATAGATCAACCTATTGGCAGTATTTACGCCACCAAATCCAAAGTTCCATCCACCATTTGTATATCCATCTTCATTGGTCCATGAATGTAAATGGAGCCTTCTCCATTCACCACCATCATCCCAGTCTTGCCCCCTTGTGGGAACTACCATTTCATCGGTACTAACAGCCTGAAGTGAAAGTGGATCACCTGAGGCAAAATTTCCGAATTGCGTATATGCAGCACCTAAGGCTGAAACATTTTCTTCATCCGTATTGAAAAAATTGTCGGGTGTAACTTCTCCAAACAACTCTTCATCCATATTGGTGCATGATTGATTAAAAGGAATCACCATCAATGCAAACAGGATTAGAAATAGTGATTTTTTCATTATATATCTTTCTTTAGTTTTCATATTATATTCATTTTCAGGATTATAAACCAACTTTCACACCAAATGATACCGATCGGGTCCTAAACCATGTGTTTCTTCTATCAACACCAGGAATAAGTGGATTTCCACCGTCTGAATATCTAGGATTCGGATCGACACCCTGATAACCGGTTAAATAGAATAAATTGTTACCTGCAACATACACACGGATATTTCTAAAGCCGGAAGTTTCTGGCAAATTAAAGTTATAACCTATACTCATGTTGTCAAGAGAAACAAAAGAAGCATTTTCAACGTGATAACTTGACAGGACACCCGAAGAGTTATTTAGAAGAGTACCTGTTGATTCGTTTCTCATATCTGTTGCTGTTCTAGGCAGATTATAAGACCCGATCATATTAGGAACTTCATAAAAACCACGATAAGTATTTATAAGGTCATGCCCAAATACACCATTGAAGAAAATACTCATATCCCAGTTTTTATAGGTAAAATCATTTCCAAATCCAAACTGAAAATCTGGCAAACCATTACCAACTACCTGCCTGTCAGCGGGATCGATAGTTCCATCCCCGTTTATATCTTCAAAAATCAGATTTCCGTCAGCATCTACTTCTTTGAAAACCAACGCCCACAACTGACCAAACGGTTGACCTTCCTCTGCCCTTACAAGAGGCACATCACTCTGGCCAGGTGCACCCATACCACCTAAGTCGCGTACTCCATAAGAAAGCTCTGCACCATTATATTCGCCCGAAAGAGAAACAAGTGTATTTTCAAGACTATATGAAGGTGTAAAAGTCATACTATAAGAAAAATCTGTTTCCTGAACTGCATTCCATGAAAGAGCCATTTCCAGACCGCTGCTTTTAATTTCCCCTAAATTCAACCATGCCATATTATATAGGTTTGGTGGAACCGGTACTTCATACTCAAATAATAAGTCAGTTGTTGTTCTTGTATAAAAGTCAATCGAACCGTATAACTTAGATTTAAAGAATGAGAAATCAACACCAACATCTATTTCACCTTTCTTTTCCCATTGCAGGTCTGTATTTACATTACTAACAGGTCCGTAACCTGGTACAAAAGCCCCGTTATAGAAGAAATTACCTTGTGGACCAAAACGAAGTAAAGAAAGGTAGTTTTGAGATGGCTGATTTCCTGTCAAACCATAATTCGCTCTTAATTTGAGGTTATCAATATAGTCAGCATCAATGAAACTTGATAAATCAACTCCACCTCCAACGGCTGGGAACAAACCCCATTTGTTGTCTGCACCGAATCTGGTTGAACCTTCATATCTGGCACTGGCAGTTAAAAAATACACATCATCAAAATTCAAGTTTACACGACCAAAAAATGCAACAAGTTTAGAAGAGTTTTTATAACTACTTACCGAACCAATTCCATTGTTAAAATCTAATGCTGCACCAAGATTATTATAGGTAAATGCATCGGTAATAAAATCACCACCACGTGCCCTGAATCCTTCATTTACAAAATCCTGGTATGAATAACCTCCCATTGCACTAATATCTATTGAAGAAGATAAACTTCCTTTCCAATTAGCAGTTGATTCAAAAAGTTGATTCGATGATGAATTGGTACTTCTTTCAGCCATACCATTTCTGTCCATACCTGTCCAATAACTATTTTTATCATAATACTGGCCACTCAAACCATTATCGCTTTGCATAGAATAGAAAGCATCAATTACAAAGCCATCAAAAAGCTCATAAGCGCCTCTTAAAGAAATGTTCGAGATCCTGTCTTTTCCTTCATTAATATTTTGTTCCAAAATTTGAACAGGGTTATAATAATCATACAAAACCTGCTGAAAATATCCATCGTAAATGGCATATGCAGGATCCGGACTTGTTACCGGAGCGGTTGGGTTATAAATAGAAGCATATCTAAAAGCATCAGTAAAACCGTATTCTGATTCCCGCTGTGTAATACTAAAATTCATGGTTATGGTCAACTTATCATCTAATGCTTTTTGTGTAAGATTTAATCGGCCGTTAAATTGTGTTCGGCCAGTGTTGAGCATAACACCATTTGCATCGCGGTAATTAATAGAAGCCCGGTAAGATGTTTTATCTGTTCCTCCCGATAATGAAAGGTTGTGAACCTGAGATATAGACTGTTGCGTGGTTTCATCAAACCAATCAGTATCCCCTCCGAAATCTGTTCCCAAACCAGTTTCTTGTGACAAAGCTCGCCATTCTGTAGCATTCATTACATCTGTTGTCTTGGCAATCATTTCAGTAGTAACATAGGCACTGTAATCAACCTGTGCTGTTCCTGGTCTACCTTTTTTAGTAGTTATAAGAATTACACCGCTCGACCCCCTTGTACCATAAATAGCAGCAGCAGAACCATCTTTTAAAACATCCATTGCCTCAATGTCGTTTGGATCTACATTGTCGAGTGATGCACCGATTACACCATCAATAACAATCAAAGGCTGAGTGTTAGCACCTACAGTACTAAGTCCCCTTAAACGGATATCGTATCCCTGATTTGGGTTACCTCCTGGCCTGCTTATAGATAATCCGGCTACTTTTCCCTGAATCAATTGTTCGGGATTAGTTACATTACCCTGGTTGAATTCATCTGATTTAACATTGGCAACGGAACTGGTAACTTCTTTTTTCTGTTGAGTACCGTAACCAATTACAACAACTTCATCTAAGGCAACTAAAAAAGGAGCCAAAACAACATCGACTGTTGTTCGATCACCAACAACCACCGTTTGAGAAGTGAAACCAATTGCTGAGAATACCAAAACAGCGTCAGATCCAGGCACTACTAAATTGTAGTTACCATCAAAATTAGTAGCCGTACCGTCAAAGGTTCCTTCGATTACAATACTAACACCTGGAATTGGACCTTCCGCTTCCGAAGTAACCGTACCTGTAACCGTTTTATCCTGTGCCAGGGCAAAGCTAATCGCAAAGGCAAAAAAGAAAAGAAATAAAATACTTCTTTTCCATAGGAGAGAATTTTGCAAATTTCGCATAGTTAGGTTAATTTAAATTAATAATATGATTTTTTGTTATAGAATTTCCTGCTTCTTGAAAATTTTGAATCTTTTTTATCCATAATATCTTTAAATTTACATTTTTTTTTATAATCCCAGTAACTCCCCCGGCAATTTAGATTGTTTTTAAACAAGCTGTTATTTTCTGATACACTGCACTTTACAATTACCGCAAACGATTGCAAAAACACATTCTTTTAATGCTACATTTTTCATAATAAACATAAAATCACAATAAAATGGAGAAAGAATTTCTAATACAATTAATAATTGTGCAAATAATAATTGTCAAAACAAGCTCGAAAAAGCCACTATTTAAAGATTGTTTTTGCACTCACTACTTTGCAAAACTTTCAAAAAAAAGAAATGATATTATGAAAAAGCACAGATTAATTTTGAAATTCCTCAAATAGCTAAACATGCAAAAATTAAATAAAAATTAACAATGAAAAGGAAAAAGAGAAATTGAAAAATAGTTTCGTTTAATAATTTTCTAACTTTGTTACCGCTGGGAAAGCTAATATAATAATGAAAAATTTAATGCGTCGAAAGTTTATATATAATGTTTCAATTGCGATGGTTGGAAGTGCAACTTTGGGAGCATGCTTCAACAATAAAAAAGAAGCAAATAAAATTACATTAGCTCAGCCTGAAAACAAAATTTCTGAAAACAAAAAAATGCCCCGGGATTTGGTAATGAAATTACTTGATCAGAAAGTAAATAGTTATATGGAAATCTCGTATAATTGTGCCCAAAGCAGTTTTTTGGCATTAAAAGAACAGTTTGGATTGAAAGGAGATGATGTATTAAAAGCTCTGACTCCATTAACCGGCATTGCAGAACGAGGAGAAACTTGCGGAGCCGTAATCGGGCCGCTTATGGCACTTGGGTTAATTTATGGCCGCGATAAAAACAATTTAAATGATTGGAAAGTTTACAGGGAATCACTTATCCCATCCGGAAAATTTTGCACTCTTTTTGAAAAAGAATATGGTAGCACAATGTGCCACGATATTCAAAATGAAAAATTTGGTAGGTGTTTTATTTTAACAAACCCCGATGAACTTAAAGATTTTCAGAAAGCAGATGCCACAACACAATGCAGTGCTGTTGTACGAAAAGCGGTGCAGATTGCAGCAAATATAATTCTCGATGAATAACAATTTAACATAACACATAAATTTTTATAAATGAAGTTAAAAATCACAGATGAAAGCTATAATATACTAAAAACAGCAATCCGTTCTTTTTCAACAATTTTGTTCGTAGTTATGCCGTTGCTAAATTTATATGCGCAAAATGGCAAGGTTAATTTTACTGATGTTACTGAACAAGCCGGGATTGATTTCCGATACACTTTCGGTGACTTTACTTACGAAAATATTCTAGAAAGCAGTGGTTCGGGAATAACCATTTTCGATTATAACAACGACGAACTTCCCGATTTATATATGTTAAATGGGACTTATCTCGAAGGAATATCCGACCCGGATGGCAAAGTATTTAAAAACACACGCAATAAACTCTATAAAAATAATGGAGATGGAACTTTTTCTGAAGTCGCGCATAAAGCAGGAGTTGACGACCCGAACTGGAGTATGGCTGCTGGTGTAATTGATATTGATAACGATGGAGACGAAGATTTGTATCTATTAAATTACGGACCCAATATTTTTTTTCGCAACAATGGCGATGGAACTTTTAGCGATATTACACAATCGCTGGAACTTGAAGGACCGACTCTGTTAAATGGGTTTACAAAATGGAGTGTTGGTGTTGCTTTTTGGGATTTTAATTCAGACGATAGAATTGATGCCATGGTTGGAAATTTTTTAGCATTTGATCCCAATTATATTTCACCAACAACGCCCGAAATGATGCCTCATCCATCGGAATACAAAGGACAGGCAACCATGCTATATCAACAATTACCCAATGGAAAATTTAAGGATGTCACAAAAGAAAACGGTTTGTTTTTCCCCGATTCAAAATGTATGGGAATTACCATTTTCGATTACGACAACGATGACGACCTGGATATTTTTCAGGGAAACGATCATCAATTAAATTTCTTATTCAGAAACGATAATCAAAAATACACTGATGTTGCCATTGCAAGTGGGGTTGCAGCAAACAGCCACGGAGTTCCAACTGGATCAATGCACGGTTCCATTGGCGATATCGACGGAGATGGCTTAATCGATTTACTTGTAACCGATCTCAGATATGGCGCAATGTACCGTAATATTGGCAACGGGTTGTTTGAAGATATTACTGAGAAAAGTGGCATTGCATCAGCGTTTGCAGGGAAAGGTGCCTGGGGTGCTGCATTTTTTGACTATGACAACGATGGTGACCTCGATATATTTTCTGCAAATGGTACGGCCGAGGAACTTATTCTTCAACATCCGGTGTTGTTGGAAAATGATGGCAATGGACGTTTCAAGGATATTGGACAAGAAAAAAGCAACTATTTTTCAACAAAAAGATCAGCCCGGGCAGCCGCTGTTTGGGACTACGACAATGACGGGGATTTGGATATAATTGTATCTCACATCGATCTTCAGGCTACAGCTACACTTCTTAGAAACGACGGTGGCAATTCAAATCATTGGCTTGGATTAAAACTAATTGGCAAAAACGGTCCTGCTTCAGCAATCGGTGCAAAGGTTATTGTAAAAATTGGAGATAAAAAACAAGTTTATGTAAACCAAAATGCAACGAGTTATCTTTCATACAACGATCCTCGTGTTCATATTGGTTTGGGAAATAATAATAAAATTGATCAAATAGAAATACATTGGTCGAACGGAAAGAAAGAAATTTATGAGAATCCTCAAATCGATCGTTACCTGACAATTAAAGAAGAAATTGGCATCTTAAAAAAGGAATAGCAATTTTTTATTAATGAATAACGCAAGCAAAAAACTAAACCAAAATACCATGAATAAAATTCTGATTCTTTTAACTATTTCTGTTTTTTTGATTTCATGTTCAAAAAAGGAAACTCAAACTCAACCAAATATTGTTTTGATTATGACCGACGATCAGGGTTGGGGCGATTTAAGTAGTAAAGGAAATACCAACATTTCTACTCCAAATATTGATAATCTGGCAGAAACGGGAGTTACTTTCGACCGGTTTTATGTTTGCCCCGTTTGCTCTCCCACCCGTGCAGAGTTACTCACCGGAAGATACCATGTTCGTGGTGGGGTTTATTCAACTTCGGCTGGAGGTGAACGTCTAGATCTGGACGAAATCACAATTGCTGATATTTTTAAAGAAGCTGGATATTCTACTGCAGCTTACGGAAAATGGCACAACGGAATGCAGCCACCCTACCATCCGAATGCCCGTGGGTTTGATGATTATTATGGATTTTGTTCTGGTCATTGGGGGAATTATTTCAGCCCGATGTTAGAACACAACGGCGAAATTGTAAAAGGAAAAGGTTTTATTATCGATGATTTAACTGAACACGGATTACAGTTTATGGAAAATAACAAGGACAATCCGTTTTTTCTTTACTTACCCTACAATACACCACATTCTCCGATGCAGATTCCAAAAAAATGGTGGACCAAATTTGAAAACATGGACTTAGGTTTGCAAAATCGTGACCCGGAAAAAGAAAATATTCTTCACACAAAAGCAGCTTTGGCAATGTGCGAAAACATCGATTGGAATGTTGGCCGTATTTCCGAAAAAGTAAAGGAATTGGGACTTGCTGAAAATACAATTATAATTTATTTATCGGATAACGGGCCAAATGGCTGGCGGTGGAACGATGGAATGAAAGGGAGAAAAGGATCAACCGACGAAGGCGGAGTACGCTCTCCATTGTTTATGAAATGGGACGGAAAATTGAAAGCAGGAAAAACAATTTTTGAAATCGCCAGTGCCATTGATTTGCTACCAACTTTAACTGATTTAGCAGGAATAAATTTTACAACAGAAAAACAATTAGACGGAGTTAGTTTGAAACCTTTAATAATGGAAGAAAACCCGGAATGGCAAGATCGAGTAATTATTAATTCGTGGCGACAAAGAACCAGTGTACGCAGTCAACAATACAAATTAGGTTGGGAAGGACAATTGTTTGACATGACAAAAGACCCCGGACAAAACACAGATATTTCGAGTGAAAATCCTGAAATAAAAAAACAACTGATTCAGGCTAAAGAAAAATGGGAGAATGAAGTTTTAATTGAACTCACTGAAATTGATGAACGAACTTTTACGGTTGGCCATCCTGAATATAAATTCACACAAATTCCTGCCCGAGATGGAAAAGCACATGGAAATATTTTGCGCTCGAACCGACATCCAAATTGTACTTTTTTCACCAACTGGACAGGTGTTGAAGATAAAATTACATGGGAAGCAGAAGTTTTGGCCGACGGTGATTTCGAAGTGGAAATATATTATACTTGCTCTGCCGAAAATGTAGGATCAACCTTTGAACTTAGTTTTGGCGATGAAAAGATAATAGCAAAAATAACCGAACCGCACGATCCTCCATTAACGGGAATGGAAAACGACCGCGATCCACGAATTGAATCATTTGTAAAAGAATTCAAACCTCTTAAAATCGGTACAATTCATTTAAAAAAAGGGATGGGTACATTAACACTAAAAGCTCACGAAATCACAGGCTCACAAGTAATGGATTTCAGGCTATTAATGTTGAAAAGAATTTAACCCGCCTGAATTTCATCGGCATTTGGTAAATGCCCAACTAATTTAGCAGGGTCGTGAATTAAAACCGGGATATGTTGAGGACAAATATAAAAATCGTTGTCTTTAAATTCAACATGCACCAACGGTACTTCTTGTTGGTCTTTTTTACAGAATACACAAACTTTCTCCATAATTTTTTGCATCTAATTTTAAGGATGCAAATATGAGAAAAAATATTAAAATATATTTTATTAGTAAATTTACTTTTTGAAAAGCATCAATCGATTTTCTTAAATGAACTTTTCATGTAAATATTCATTTCTATTATAAAAGAAATAAAAATGAAAAAAGTAACAGGAATTGGCGGGATATTTTTCAAAACCAAAGATCCCAAAAAAATGAAAGATTGGTACAATAAAAACCTGGGATTGGTAACCAACGAATATGGGTCAGTTTTCGAATTCAGAAGTTCAGATGAACCTAAGAAAAAAGGATACTCTGTGTGGAGTCCTTTTAATGACAATACCAATTATTTTGAGCCATCAGAAAAAGAATTTATGATTAATTACAGGGTTGAAAATATTGAAAAGCTGGTAATTGAACTTCGTAACGCAGGAGTTACTATTTGCGATGAAATAGAAACTTTTGAATATGGAAAATTTATACACATTCTCGACCCAGAAAAAAATAAAATCGAACTTTGGGAACCAGTAGATCAGGTTTTTACCGATATGTATGAGGGGAAAACTACAAAGTAATATCAATTGTACTTCAAAATGCCGCATAGCAAATTTTGAAGTTACAATTGTTAATGCCGATAAAACGTCAAAGAAGCAGACTGAACAAAGCGAAAATTTGCGACATTTTGTTGTCAAATCGGTATAATACAAATCAAATTGGTGTGTTTGCAAAATCGCTTTCGTACTTTTATAAAGCTGAATCCAATTTATCAAAAATGTCAAAATTCTTATGCAGACCAAAAAAATGTGAGAATTCGAATGGTTCAATTAAGATAACCGACCGTTAATTTAATTTCAAATACAGCAACCACTTTTGATTTCAGCCGAAATTAAAAAAAGCTCCTTAAAGTTTCTTTTATACCTCAAAAAAAATTGTAATTTGCCGTCCTAAAAATTTAAAAAGGTAACTAAACCAATATTGAGAACTCGAAGGTTATCAAAACAATAATTAATATTAATTTTATAATTGATAAAAAACTTAGTATGATCAAAAAACTGCTTAGCTATTTATTGCTGTGTGTTCTGATTGTTTCAGTAAAACAACTTAATGCACAAAGCGAACCTCTGTTCAACAAATACCACAGCGGAAATGAGGTTCAGCAAATTTTAAAAACATTGCATCAAAACAATGCTGCTAAAACTCAACTGCACAACATTGCCACAAGTCCGGGCGGTGAACAAATTACTGTTTTAGAAATTGGTTCAAACCTCGATGATGCACCGGCAATATTTGTAGGTGCTAATTTCGAAGGTAATATTCCATTGTCAACCGAAGGGGCACTCTATTTTGCAAAAATGTTGCTCGATTCTTCGTCTTATACCGAAAATATAAAATGGTTTATTTTACCGCTACCAAACCCTGACGCTGCAAAAGGTTTTTTTGCCAGTGTAAAAAACAATCGGTCGGTTAACGATTTTGTAGTTAACAACGATATGGACGAAGCAACTAACGAAGATGGTTTCGACGATTTAAACGGCGACGGTTTTATCACCCAAATGCGTGTTAAAGATTTGAGCGGAACTCACTTTGTTTCGAAAAACGACCCACGAATTATGGTGCGTGCCGATGCAAAAAAAGGTGAACGTGGTGAATATAAAATGTATGCCGAAGGTATTGACAACGATGAAGATGGAAAATACAACGAAGATGGCGAAGGTGGTATTAATGTTGGTATCGCGTTCCCACACCTTTTTTCACACAAAATAAAAGAAGCAGGAATATGGCCTGGGCAAACTCCTGAAGTGTACGGTTTGCTGAGGTTTATTTTCGACCGCCCCAATATTGCAATGGCTTATACTTTGGGCAGTTCAAATTTTTGTTTGGTTCCCCCCAAAGGGGGACGAAGAGGGGGAGCAAATCTTGAAAGTATAAAAATTCCAAGCCGATACGCAAGAATGTTGGGCGTTGATGCTTCAAAAACCTATAAAATGGATGAAGTTGTGGAATTAATGAAAACAATCGTACCTGCCGGAATGGAAGTTACACCTTCAATGGTTGCAGGTTTTTTAGGTTTGGGGGCAGCTGTTAATCCGCTCGACGACGATCTAAAATTTTATACTAAATTCTCGGAAGATTATAAAGAATACCTTAAAGCGAAAAAATTCAACACAGAAACACTTGCACCCGTTCCTGCTAAAAATGGCTCTTTTGAACTTTGGGCTTATTACCATCTCGGAATACCTTCGTTTAGTATGAACTTATTTTCTGTTCCAAAAGTAAAAGAAGAGAAGAAAAAAGAAGATGGAACCGTTTCGATGGAAGATGTTGAAAAAATGAGTGCCGATGATTTTTCAGCTCTTGGGGAAGATAAAATAGCAGGTTTTCTAAAAGCAAATAATGCACCAGAACGATTCACTGCAAAAGGAATAATTGAAATGATGAAGTCGGGGAGGTTCTCACCAAAACAAATGGTTGGAATGATGAAGAATATGCCAAAACCTGAAAAAGAAAATGAACTTAGCGAAACAGACAAAGCACTGTTAGCGTGGTCTGAAAAACATTGGGATGGAAAAGGTTTTACTGAATGGGAGAAAATAACCCACCCAACCTTAGGCGAAGTTGAAATTGGCGGCTATGTTCCTTACCTGAAATCAACTCCAAACCAACATAAAATTGATTCACTTTTACAGGTTCAAATTCCCTGGTTAATGCAACTTTCAAAAAAACTGCCAAATATACTGCCGGCAAAAGAAAAAGTCACCGACTTGGGTGCAGGGGTTTATAAACTTGAAATTTATATTGAAAACAATGGATATTTGCCCTATCCAATTTCAATGGGGCAACGCAACAACCAGCCTGCACCGGTAGTTGTTGTTTTAGAAGGCGACATTGAAATCCTGGAAGGGAAAAATCGTACACCTCTGGGAAATATTGGTGGCAACCAGGTAAAAAAATTAACATGGCTTATTAAAGCAGATAAAAAAACAACGATTTCTGCTAAAATCGATTCGGCTGTGTTTGGAAACAATGTGAAACAAATTAATATTGGAGGTTAATCATGAAGAAATTTATAATATTCACCCTACTATTTTCACTTGCAATTGTTGGTTTTTCAGTCGAAAAAGGAAAAATTGAAGTCCCCTTGCGTTTCGACAGGTACTACAGCTACGACGAAGTAAATGAAGCACTTAAAGTATTGAACAAAGCTTTTCCCGAACTAACAAAATTGGAAGTACTTGGGCAAAGCGAAGAAGGACGCGATATTTATGCACTGACCATTAACAACCCAAAAACCGGTGACGAATTAAGCAAACCCGGTGTTTATGTCGATGGGAATATCCATGGCAACGAAATTCAGGCAGGCGAAGTTTGTTTGTATTATGCCAACATGCTTTTAACAAAATATGGTGAAAATGAAAAAGTTACAAAAGCAGTCGATAAAAATTCACATTACATTATTCCTGTAGTAAATGTCGATGGGCGTTTTCACTTTTTTGAGGATGGTAATACACCCAGTTCGAACCGAAGTATAAGAGTTGCCAAAGATGACGATGGCGATGGACTGTTTGATGAAGATGCACCCGACGATTTAGATGGCGACGGCAGCATTTGTCAAATGCGGATAAAAGACCCTTTCGGGAGATACAAAATTGACTCGGAAGATAAACGGATTTTGGTTCCTGTTAAACCAGGGGAAAAAGGGGAATATTCTATGTTAGGATACGAAGGGATAGACAACGATAACGATGGCCGGATTAACGAAGATGCTGAAGGTTATTTGGATCCGAACCGGAATTGGGGATTTAACTGGATGCCTCCATATGTACAGCGGGGTGCAGGTAATTTTCCACTTTCTGGTGTTGGTTTGAAAGCAATTGACGACTACATTTCTGACCGCCCAAACATAATTATCGGATATGCTTTTCACAACACTGGTGGAATGTGGTTGCGTGTTCCCGCCGAAAAATCAACTGGGATTGCGGCTTCAGATATTGCAGCTTACGACGTAATTGGAAAAGAAGCTGAAAAAATAACGCCCGGCTATGTTTATAAACCTGCCTACGATTTGTACCCAACTTATGGAGATTTCGATTCGCACCTGTTTTTTATCCACGGAATATATTCATTTGTAGGCGAACTATTTATGAGAAGCCAGGAAACTTATACCGTTAAAAAAGAAGGTCCTAAAGAAGACGAATTGGAATCGTTTATGAGGGGTACGCGTACAGAACGAAGCCGCGAGCAATTAAAATTTAACGATAATGTGGCCCAGGGCGAATTGTACAAAGATTGGAAAAAATTCGAGCATCCAGTTTATGGTGAAATTGAAATCGGTGGCTGGGTAAAAATGAGTTCCCGTCTTCCCCACCCTTTTATGTTGCCAGATTTGGTGCACAGAAATGCTTCTGTAGTTTTTCTCTCAGCATTACAAACACCCGAAATTTCGATAGATGTATTTGAAGTAAAAGAAATTGGCAAAAATCTTCAACAGGTACGTGTAAGGTTGCAAAATGCAAAAGGGTTGCCATCAATGTCGGCATACTCGGTAAGTAGCAAACTATATCCGCAAGATATGTTGACAGTGTCGGGCGGCAAGGTTGTAGCTGGCGGTAAAATTAGCGATAAACGATTGAATAAAGTTAATTACAAAGAGAAAAAACCTGAAATTCAATTCCTTTCCGTTCCAAGTTACGGAGTAGTTGAATATCAATTTTTAATTGAAGGAAAAGGAGAAATAACTTTTAACTACGAATCGCAAAAAGCAAAAAACATTAATACGTCTGTTAAACTATAATGCTGTTTAATTAAAGGAGTGCTAATTCAGTACTCCTTTTTTTTATAAATATTGGTTGTTCTCCATTTTCTCTATCCGCCACTCACTCAACTGCTTTATCCGGTTCAATACATTTGCTGTTACCCGGTTGTGAGTATTTTCCCAAGCCTTATTCACTAATTTATTTGCTTGTTTTTCTTTCCCATAAAAATTAAAACTAACGGCAAAAATCAACTGCGAATGTGCCTTCTCTCCCAGCCCGGCAATAGACGAACGAACATACATAGTAAAAATGCCTATTGGATATCCACCGCTACTTTTATACAAAAGATAACGTGCATTATCAAAATCAAATTCATCGGGTGTTTTTTTAATCCGTATCGAATTCAAATAAAACAATGGGATTAAATTTAATCCCAAAAAATCTTTTTTAATTCCAAATGGGTATTTAGACCATCCAAAAGGCAAAATCCTGATTTCTTCAATTTTTTCGCCAACACGTTCAACTTTTGCTACATGGTTTGGCCAACAGGTTGAATCGCCGTTCCAATTTAACAGTTCATTAAAAACGTAACTCACAGGAGCTTCAATTCCAATTTTATGAATATTTAAAACTGAATTCCGATCAACCTCGATGCCCACCCTTTGCATAATTTGTTGATTAAACTTTTGCCGTTTTTCTTCGGAAACAAATTTTATCAACGTATTCATTTTTGGTCTGGTCAACAAAAAATACCAAATATCTGAAAGCAAAGTTTTGCTCTTTGTAGGTGGTTTCCTGAGTTGGTCTTTTAATGCAGTGTTTTTCATCATAATTGTAATTTTCTGGCACCAGAAATTGTTTCTGCACACCAAACTATCAGCTTTCTTCGAATTTTAACAGTTTCAAAGTAATACAATTTTAAAACTTTAAGGCAATATTTTATTAACACTTATTATTTTCACAAAGTCCAAATCATATTAAATTTTTTAAATTTGGCCACTTAATATTTTTAATAATCTGTATTAATGTCAAACAAACATCAAGCAATTTTTTGTTTTAGAAATGTAGCAATACAAAGCTTTATTATTATAATCATAAGAATTTACGAGACATTTATTGACATTTATAATTAATATTTTTATGAATAAAAATCTAAAAACAAGACCTCCACTTTTAAGCGCCCTGTGTTTATTGACATTTTTGGGTAACACCCTTGGATTTATCTCATATTTTATTGCATCCATTTTTTTTGAAAAGACTACCGAATTAATAATAAAATATTCAGCCTGGCATTCAGCAGAAACAATTTCGCCGTTTTATTTTACAACATTAATGGCACTTTTTGCGCTTTCGTTAATCGGGGCCATCAGGATGTGGAAACTGCACCGCGACGGTTATTTTTTGTATTTAATTGCACAATCGCTAATTTTATTTTTACCCGTTGCATGGATAAACGGCCAGGCTTTTTCAATGGTCAACGCCATTTTCACAACCATATTTATTTTAGGGTACAGTTTGAATTGGAGGAACCTAAAATAATATGTTATTTGTAATTTGATTTTTCTTTGCTTTGCTTCGTTCATTTTCATCAGGAAAAGAATTGCAGCGATGTGGAAATCAGTCCAAGTTAAATGAAAAGAGGTTTGGGACAAAGCCCCAAATATTCAGGTACCCAGATAGTTAAAGATTATCTGCACCTATTTCAGATAATTTTTCTTTATCGAAGCCATGTTAAAATAAATTATTGAAAACCTTATCCATCACCTTTTACCTCACCTATTCGTTCCGAGTTTTTTTATTGTGTGCCTCCTTTCAAAAATTAACACTTTTACTAACTGGTACGAAATGGTGTAAACAAGAAACTACCTTTTTTTGATCCACTTATTTTTGTTGAAAGAAATATTTCTAAATTTGAAAAAATTAGTCAATAAAAATAGTCAAATGGAAGAACTAACAATTGGGACACGAGTTGATCATCCCAGATACGGAGAAGGTATTATCAGCAAGGATAAATTAACTGCTTACGAAATTTTTTTTGAAAGGGGAGGGAAAATTGAAATCACAAAACGAAATACCGATTTAACGGTTATCGAAAAAAATGAGGATTCAATCCCAAAATCAGGGCTTTCAATTGCAGAAATCGAGGAAGTAATTAATTATGTTTTAGATAAACACGGAGCTTTAAACGAAGTTGTTCCGCTTGGCGAAAAATGGATTGGGGGAACTATGCTTTTACAGCCTGCCAACAAAGATTTATCGCCCAAAGAAATTCCGGTTGAAACATTTTTTCATAAAATAGTTATGCTACGCGACCGGTTGAGGGTTTTAGAACAGAATATTAACAGCCACCATGTTTTAACCGACGAAGACAAAGTAAACCTTCAACAATACATTACCCGGATTTATGGTTCCCTCACAACTTTTAACGTGTTATTTTCAGAGAAATCAAATTATTTTTCGGGAGTTAAATCAAAATAAACATGAATAAAAAAATTTTAGTTTTAGTATTTGTAGTAATAAATATTGCTGCTTTTGCTCAGAATAAAGTAATTAAAGTTTGGCCAAACGGAGCCCCTGAGCACAATGGAATGGACGAACCCGAAGAGAAATTTGAAGGAGTCCGCGTTCGAAATGTTTCTGAAGCTGAAATGTATGTTTACCTGCCCGAAGAAAAAAATAATACAGGTGCAGCAGTTGTAATTTGTCCGGGAGGGGGTTATTGGATTGAAGCCATGGATCACGAGGGTTTTGAAATGGCAGAGTGGTTAAAATCAAAAGGAGTGACAGGAATTGTTTTGAAATACAGGCTTCCGTATGGCCATCACGAAATCCCTTCGGGAGATGCACGGCAAGCGATGCGAATTGTACGGATGAACGCAAAAGATTGGGGAATAGATCCAAACAAAATTGGAATAGCCGGTTCATCGGCTGGAGGGCATTTGGCCGCAACGGTGGGAACCCGTTTTGATAAAGAGGAAAAACAGGGCTCTGTACTAATTGAACAAATAAGTAGCCGCCCCGATTTTATGTTGCTCCTTTATCCGGTTATTACTTTTAATGAAGCTTTTGGGCACATGGGATCTCGAAAAAACCTGATTGGCGAAGGAAATAATTGGGAATTGGTTAAAAAATATTCAAACGAATTACATGTTTCTTCTGAAACACCTCCCACTTTCCTGGTGCTTGCAGACGATGACAAAGCAGTGGTCCCCCGAAATTCAGTTGAATTTTATTTGGCTTTAAAAAAGAATAATGTCCCCGCCGAAATGCATATTTTTAGTGAAGGCGGACATGGTTTTGGAATGAACAAAAAGAATTTGCCTGTTGACAAGTGGCCTGAATTATTTTATGATTGGATGAAAGCCCAGAAAATAATTAAATAATGCGAAAGACCCATCCTCTGAATGTAATTAAATATTGCCCAAAATGTGGATCGCCAGAATTTAAAGTTTCGGGAGAACGATCGTTGAAATGTAAAAATTGCAGGTTTCATTTTTTTATTAATTCTGCGGCTGCGGTGGCTGCCTTGATTGCAAACGACGAGGGAAAATTAATGCTGGTAAAGCGTGGTGTGGAACCCGATTACGGAAAACTGGATCTTCCCGGTGGTTTTGTTGACCCCGGCGAAAATGCTGAAAATGCCGTTCGGAGGGAGCTTTTTGAAGAGTTGAGTTTAGAAGTGAAAGAAATAGAATATATTGCTTCGGCGCCCAATGAATATATTTTTTCTGAATTTAGTGTGTTTACTACCGACCTTGCTTTTAAAGTAATTCCAGAATCACTTGCAGGTTTAATTCCAATGGATGATATTCTCGATTTTAAATTTTATAGTAAAGAAGAAATTAATTACAACAATATTCCTGCTCCTTCAATAAGAAATTTTGTACAACAATTTTTTAAATTATGAATGAAATACCTAGCCGGATTGAAGCATTGCGATTTGAAATGCTCAACCTGAATTTAGATGCCTGTTACATTTCGGGAACCGACCCGCACGCAAACGAATATTTACCAAAACGGTGGCAAACCCGGGAATTTATTTCAGGGTTTACAGGTTCGTATGGTGTTATTGTTATTACAAACGAAGAAGCCGGGTTATGGACCGATACCCGTTATTTTTTGCAGGCCGAAGAACAATTAAAAGGAACGGGAATAAAAATGTATAAACTTCGGGTTCCCAATTCAATTGCCCCTGATGTTTGGTTGACAAATAAATTGTCGGAAGGAAGCAAAGTCGGAATTGATGCTCAAACTATTTCAATTTCAGGATTCCGAAATCTTAAAAATACTTTAAATGAAAAAGATATTGAACTGGTTCAAACTAACGACTTATTCAATAAAATTTGGAGAGGGAGGCCCGAAATTCCTGAAAATAAAGTTTTTGAATTGGGCATTGAGTTCGCGGGGTTTTCACGAGTAGAGAAGAAAAATCAAATTACGGACGCTCTAAAAAAATATGGAGCCGATTCTCATATAGTGACCACGCTCGATGAGTTAGCCTGGACCTTTAATCTCAGGGGATCTGACATTGATTATAACCCGGTATTTACAGGTTTTGGCGTAGTTGGCAAAAATGAATCGGTATTATTTGTTGATAAAAATAAAATTTCGCCAGACTTAAAAGTCAAACTTGAAAAAGAAAAAATTGTTCTTCTCAATTATAATCAATTTTATTCGTGGTTAAAAAGTGTAAAGAATAAAACATTTTTTGTTGATCCTTCATCTGCAAATTATGCCGTTTTCGAAGCATTAAAAAATAAGAATAATGTTGTAGAAGGAACCTCAGAAATTTCGTTTTTGAAAGCCCGGAAAAATAATACCGAATTGGCAGGTTTTAAACAGGCTATGAAAAAAGACGGGGTAGCATTGATAGAATTTCTTTTTTGGTTAAAGAATAATTTGGCGAAAGGAAATATTACGGAATATTTAATAGGAAGAAAATTGGCTGAATTTCGTTCGAAACAGGAGGGTAATCGGGGCGAAAGTTTCCCCCCAATTGTGGGTTATAAAAGTCACGGGGCAATTGTCCATTTAAGCGTTGATGCAAAAAATGCATTTCCCATCGAACCGGAAGGTATTTTGCTTTTTGATTCGGGTGGCCAGTATTTGGAAGGAACAACCGATATTACACGGACTGTGGCACTTGGTAAGATTTCGGATCAGCAAAAAAATGATTATACATTGGTTTTAAAAGGAATGATTGCACTTTCAAAAGCAAAATTCCCAAAAGGAACTTTAGGTTGTCATGTTGATATTCTTGCCCGGAAACCGCTCTGGGAGAATGGGTTAAATTATGGCCACGGAACCGGTCATGGTGTGGGGCACTTTTTAAATGTCCACGAAGGGCCGGTTTCAATCAGGCAGGAGTACAATAAAAATGCTATTGAAACCGGAATGGTTTTTTCAAACGAACCTGCTTTGTATCGAGAAGGCGAGTATGGGATAAGGACAGAAAATATGATGGTTTGTGTTGAAAAAGAGGAAACCGGATTTGGAGAATTCCTTGGTTTTGAAACACTCACACTTTGTCCGATTGACACTTCACTTATAAATATTGAACTTTTAACACCTGAAGAAAAATCCTGGTTGAACAATTATCATAAAAAGGTAAACGATGAATTAAAACCTCTTCTTAAAAAAGAGTTACACGAGTTTCTCGATATGCTGACAATGCCTATTTAATTTCTTATTTCTAATATTCGTGTTTTTTGGAAGAAAATAACAAATAACAATTATCAAATCACAAACTTATGCGTCAGTAGCCGCACAGGTTTGTGGTTTGTTTTTTGAGATTTGTCTTTTCCAGTTTATTTGGGTTAGGATTTTGGAATCGTAAAAAAGAATTTGCTGCCTTTGTTTGGTTCACTTTCAACAAAAATTTCACCGCCGTTCTTTTCAATAAATTCTTTACAAAGGATCAGGCCCAGCCCGGTTCCCTGTTCATTATTTGTACCCGATCTTTGAACTTTTTCAGTAAGGATAAATAACTTCTCAACTGTTTTCTGGTCCATTCCAATACCATTGTCAGAAATACAAAACTGATGAAAACTATTTGATGAAGTAGCAGAAATTTCAATGCTTCCACCGTTGTTGGTAAATTTAGTTGAATTTGAAATCAAATTCCTAAAAACCGTAGATATCATATTTTTATCGGCATAACAAGTAATATCTTCCGGTATATTATTTATTATTGAAATACTTTTTATTTCAGCGTTTTTCATCAACACTTTAATATTTTCGTCAACAATGCCAAAAGGTAAAAAACGGGAAGGTTCTACTTGTATATTCCCTGTTTGGGCCCTGGACCATTCCAAAAGGTTTTGAAGCAGGTTGTAGGTATTCTTTGATGTAGAATTCAAATCTTTAATAAAATCGATTTTGTCCTCATCAGGCAAATCCGCCCAATTTTCAATCATAATCTCTGTAAGGCCAAATATTGCATTAAACGGGCTTTTTAGGTCGTGTGCAATAATCGAAAAAAATTTGTCTTTCGATGCGTTTGCTACGCTTAATTCCTTTGTCCGTTGTATTACTTTTTCTTCGAGCGATGCGTTAAGAACCAATAATTCTTTGTTTTGTTTTATGATTTTTATCTCCTGCAAAAAACTTTTTATTGCTTCCCTAACAGTTAAAACAAGGTCGTCTTTGTCCCAGGGTTTTTCTATGTAACGGTAAAGTTGGGCATTATTTATGGCATTACTAATTCCTTCGATATTTGCCTGGCCTGTTAATAATATTTTTAGCGAACCGGGAGAAAGTGCATGAATTTCTTTAAGGAGTTCATCACCTTTCATTCCGGGCATAATATAATCGGAAATGACTACAGGCACGTTAATACCTTCGTCAATTAATTCTTTAAAATATTCTAACGCATCTTCACCGCTGTCCGAGGTTTCAATTTCATATTCTTCCCCAAAAATATTATTCAATTGTTCCTCCAATGCCTGGAGAATAATTTCCTCGTCGTCAATACACAAAATAACCTTTTTACCCATTTTGTTTAATCAAAAATCTTCAATTTTATTTAATCCTTCTTTTATTACTTTTTCCAATTGCTCGGTAGTCCATGGTTTACTTAAATACGCAAAAAGATTGGCATTTTTTTTAGCATTTTCCACCGCCGACTCGTCGGCCTGCCCTGTTAACATTACTTTAATAATTTTGGGGAATTTTTTGTGGACATCTATTAAAAACTCATCACCTTTTTTTCCTGGCATCAACCAATCCGAAACAATTATCAAAACATTTATGTCGTCGTTTGCAAGTTCTTCTATCACTTCCATCCCTTCGCTTGCATTTTCAGCAAATTCATAAATAAATTCGCCCCCAAAAATATTTTCAATCTGTTCGCCAAGACTATTAAGAATAATATTTTCATCATCAACACAAACGATAGCTTTTTTTAACATTATAATTAATTTATTGGTAAAGTAACATGAAATGTTGTACCTGCGCCAACAGTACTTTCTAATTCTATCAAAGCACGATGTTTTTTAATAATTTTTTGTACAATATCGAGCCCGATTCCAGTTCCCTCGCCCGATTTTTTAGTTGTAAAAAATGGCTCAAAAATCTTTGTTTTTATTTCTTCGGGTATTCCCGGCCCGGTATCTGAAATACTTACTCTGACTGTTTTACCTTGATTATTAACAGCAATTGTTAATCGCCCTTTATTTTCCATTGCATGTATAGCATTTGAAATCAGGTTAATCCAAACCTGCACCAATTCGTCGGGAAAACAACTAATAAAAGGTATATCGTCAAAATCTTTTACAACCTCGATTCCTTGTTTTAGCTGGTTATGCTGAAGTGTCAAAACGGTTTCGATATTATCTATAAGATCAGCTTTATCCATAATTTCGTTGCGATCTTTGTGAACGAATTTTTTTAGGGCAAAAATCAACTTGGAAGCTTTGTCAACTGCAAGTTTTATATTTTCTGTATTTTTCCTGACAGAATAAATATCCTTTATTGATTTCAGTATAAATTCGGGGTTATCAACATTTAACAAAGGTATTACTTTATCAACCTGGTCGTAAAGGTCGAGGTACATTAACAAATCGGTAATTGAATAGGCGTTTTCGAATCCGTTTTCCAATAGTTTTGAATTGATACCCTTTTTGTGCTGTCTTTTTTCTTTTGAAGTCAATGATGGGTTGTCTTTTTTGATCAAATCCATTATTCGTAAAAAAACCAGCAATTCTTTTTTCGAAAGTTTTGTAAATAATTTATAGAGGTTTTGTACCGATAAATCGAGGGAAACAGAAATATTCCCGGCAGAAGCATTTATAGCGCCAATTGGAGTATTAATTTCGTGGGCAATCCCGGCAATTAAATTCCCCAAAGCCCCCATCTTTTCAGATTGAATTAACTGGGCCTGGGTATCTTTCAGGTTTTGCAAAATTTCCTGAAGCTCATCCTTCTGAATCCTTAGTTCAAGGTTCTGCTCCGTTATAATTTTTTCTGAATCCTTCCTCTCGGTAATATCGTGGGCAACACCCTCAACCGATATAATTACACCGTTATCATCGTAAAGTGGCGACTCAGTTATTTCGATTACCCGAATATCTTTTTGTTTTGTATAAAGTTCTAATTCAAATGTTTTTTGTTTTTCCCCACTTGCACTTTTTGTCAGCGTTTCAATAGTTTTTCTATTCAATTCACTGTCAGTCATGTGTTTTACTAGCCCTTCGAAAGCCTCTTTAACAGAATATCCAAGTACTTTTTCGACCGATGGGCTAATGTAAAGGTATTTACCGTCCATCCCGTGAGAATAGAAAAAATATTCATTTTCGAGACTTTCAATTAACCTTTTGTATTTTTTAAGATCTTCCATTTTATAATTTAAAAAATTGTAGCCAGTTATATACACAAAAAACCCGGCAGAAAATTATATCAAAATATAATTGTGTTTGAAGATAATATATTTGTTAAAACTGTAAGCTTTGCTTGTTAACAAATTAATTTATTTAGTTCTTTTTAACATAGAATTAAAAGAGAAGAACAGCAAAATTGAGTTTAATATGAAAGAAGAAATGATAATTAGATTACCCAATAATTCTTCGTGAAAAACATTAATTATTTTACCGCCCAAAGCAACAAACCCACCAGCAATCATTGCTAAAACAACCCTCTTCTTAATCACCTTTACATTTAGTAAGCCCGCCAAAGTTGGAATAACAAAAGCACCCGAAAAAAAGGTGAGTGCAAAAAGTAAGGCCTGAATTATGGAAGTTACAAAAAGTGAAATTACAATACTTAGAATGCCAACAAAAATTACAAAAATACGTGTTGTTTTTAGCGATTTTGTTTGGTTTAAATTCCCGGTAATTAATTCATTTAATATCATCGACGAAGTTAAAAGCGTAGTATCTGCCGAAGACATAACTGCAGAAAGAAGCGCGGCAATAAAAAGTCCGTACGCCCAACCCGGTAATAAGTTTTGTGCAAACGAAACTATTCCTTCATTTTGAAATTGTTGAGAGTAAATTCCCAGCCACGTTAACGAGAAAGAGATTGGAATTAAAATAAGTGCCACAATCAAAATACTCCGGGCTGCTGTTTTTTCGTTTTTAGCACAAAAAATACGTGAGTAAATATCTGGTCCGACAACAAAAGTTACAGAGTAGGTTAAAATCAAAATTAATAAATCGATTGCAGAAAAAGAGTTGTTAAACAACGTGTTAATTGAAAGCGATTCAGTTGTCATTGCAAAACTATTCTGTGAAGCAAAATATAGCAGTGCGCCCAAACCTGTTACAATAAGAAATGCTTGTAATGCATCGGTTTTCAAAATACTTAATTGTCCGCCAAGCAAAGTATAAACTATAAAAATTACACCCGAAATTATTGCAGCTTCCGGGTAGCTTAAAAATTCCAATCCACTTAGAATTTTTGCGGCAGCAATTATTTGTGCAGCCACAATTCCCACCCAAGAAATTGGAATGATAACTGAAGAAATTATCTCAGCTTTTTTCCCGTAAAAAGTTCCCAATAGTTCGGGTAAAGTAAAGTTCCCAAATCGTTTTACATATTTCGAAATAGGTATGAAAAGAAACAAGCCAAATGCTGCGGAAAACAAAAACCAAAGTGCCGCCCAACCTATATTCTGGCTTAATTCAATGGTGCCTAAAATGGCAGAACCTCCTAAAATTGTTGCCAGCAAACTTCCCGAAACCGGCAATAATCCAGCTTTTTTCCCTGCTACATAATAATCGGTAGGTGTTTTTATTTTAAATGCGGAATAAACTCCAATAGCGAGTATAAACACAAAATAGACTGCTATGATAATTTCTGTCTGCATAATTTATGCGACAAATATCGTAATTTATGTTTCAATATTGTATTTTCGGCAATCACTTAAAAACGAAAAGAATGAAACGAATAATTTACTTGCCAATATTCATAATAATATTTTTGGCAGCTTGTACAACAAAAGAAAAAATTATGCCACCCGAAGCGAAAAAGATTTCGAAAGAACTAACCACACACGGCGACACACGAATCGACAATTATTACTGGATGAACGATCAAGAAGATCCGGAAGTAATAGCACATCTCGAAGCTGAAAATACATACAAAGATGAAGTGATGATGCACACGCAACCACTTCAAGATAAACTGTTTGATGAGATAAAATCGAAGATTAAACAAGAAGATGAATCGGTGCCTTATAAAAAGAACGGATACTTTTATTATTCAAGAACGGTTCCTGAAAAAGAGTATAATTTAGTCTGCCGAAAAAAGGAAACAATGGCTGCAGATGAAGAAATAATGCTTAATGTGAATGAAATGGCGGATGGCCATGAATATTTTGCAGTTGGCCGATCTTCTGTTAGTCCCGATAATAAATTGCTTGCTTACGGTGTTGATAAAGTAAGCCGCCGGAAATATACCATTCATTTTAAAAACCTGGAAACCGGTGAAATTTTGAAGGATGCAATTCCGCTAACAACTGGAGGAGCAACCTGGGCAAACGACAATAAAACAGTATATTATGTTTTAAAAGACGATGTTACCCTGCGTTCAATGAAAATTATGAAACATACTTTGGGAACACCGGTTAACGATGATGTTGAAGTTTTTTATGAAGATGATGAAACTTTTTCAACCTTTATTTATAAAACAAAATCAGAAGATTATTTAATTATTGGGAGTCAAAGTACTTTGACTTCGGAGTTTCGTTTTCTTGATGCAAATAATCCGGATGGGGAATTTAAAATTGTTCAACCACGTACCCGTGAATTAGAATATTCTGTTGACCATTTTGGAAATGATTTTTACATTCGGACTAATTTGGATGCGTTGAATTTCAAACTGGTAAAAACACCAGTTACAGCAACCGAAAAAGAAAATTGGCAGGAAGTAATTGCTCATCGTCGCGATGTTTATTTTTCCGATTTTGATATCTTAAAAGACTATCTGGTAGTTTCTGAACGAAAAGAAGGAATTACTCAATTGCGAGTTATGCCTTGGGAAGGTCAGGAATATTTTATCGATTTTGAAGAAGAGGTTTATACCGTTCGTTCGAATGTAAATCTCGATTTCGATACCGACGTTTTTAGGTTTTCTTACACATCTATGACCACTCCGAATTCAATTTTCGATTTTAATTTAAAAACAAAAGAACGCGAATTATTAAAACAGACTGAAGTTTTAGGCGGTTTTGATAAAAGCAATTACGAAACCAAACGCATTTATGCAACTGCAATGGATGGAACAAAAATTCCGATGTCGGTTGTTTACCGAAAAGGAATGGAAAAAAATGGAAATAACCCGGCTGTTATTTATGGTTATGGTTCGTACGGATATACAAGAGATCCCTCGTTCAGTCTTTCAATTTTGCCACTTCTCGACCGCGGTTTTGTATATGCAATTGCACATATTCGTGGCGGGCAGGTTAACGGGCGCGCATGGTACGAAGATGGAAAACTGCTAAAAAAGATGAATACTTTTACCGATTTTAACGATTGCGCCCAATTTTTAATTGACGAAAAATATACCAGTTCTGAAAAACTTTTTGCCAAAGGTGGTAGTGCCGGCGGTCTTTTAATGGGAACTTGTGTGAATCTAAAACCCGATTTATATCAGGGAATTATTGCCGCTGTTCCATTTGTCGATGTGGTAACCACAATGTTAGATGAAACAATTCCTTTAACAACCAGTGAATTCGACGAGTGGGGAAATCCTAAAATTGAAAAATTCTATTATTACATGAAATCGTATTCGCCAATCGATAATGTTGTGGCAAAAGATTACCCGGCAATGTTGGTAACAACAGGTTTGCACGATTCGCAAGTGCAATATTGGGAACCTGCAAAATGGGTTGCAAAATTGCGCGAGCTAAAAACCGATGATAATTTGTTACTGTTTCATATTAACATGGATTTCGGGCATGGCGGAGCTTCTGGCCGTTTTCAATGGATAAAAGACACTGCACTTGAATATGCATTTATTTTTGATCAATTAGGAATAGAATAATCAAACCATATAATTTTTTATAAAAGCTTTCCTTTTTAGGAAGGCTTTTTTTTTGCATTAATCCCGTTTTGAAATGTATTTAAACTTAAATAATTATCTTGTAAGAAGTTTAAACTAATTCAAAATGAAACTAAACCATCAGTTAATTATTTCTTTTCTGCTTATCGGTTTTTTAGCCATTTTTAATGTGAATTGCACACAAAAGAAAAAACAACTAAATATTATAATTTTTGTTGCCGACGATTTGGGTTATGGCGATTTAGGTAGTTACGGATGTACCGATATTCAAACACCCAACATCGACAAGCTGGCAAAACAAGGAGTACGGTTTACTAATTTTTATACCAACGGACCGGAGTGTACTCCAACCCGTGTTGCACTTTTAACCGGTCGGTATCAGCAACGTGCGGGAGGATTAGAATGTGCTCTGGGAGCAGGAAATGTTGGTCGATACGACGAAGCAATTTGGTTGAGTGAACAAAAAGAGCTGGGTTTGCCGGTTTCTGAAAACTCTTTGGTGCAAACCGTAAAACGAGTTGGTTACGAAACTGCAATGTTTGGGAAATGGCATTTGGGTTACGAAAAGAAATTTCGCCCGAATAAGCAGGGATTCGATTACTCATTTGGCCCGATTGGTTATGGCGGCGATTATTTTTATCATACCGAGCAGGTTAATCATGGCTTGTCAGATTTTACAGGAATGCACACTTTGGCCGAAAATGGAAAAGAAGTCGATTATACCGGAGAATATTTTACTGATTTAATTTCGAATAAAGCAGTTGCTTGGTTGCAAAATAGAAACAAAGAAAATCCTTTTTTACTTTACATGCCTTATACCGCGCCACACTCACCATATCAGGGACCAAATGATAAAATCGAGCGGCCATTGAAAGCAGATGAATGGAACTTGGGAAGCCGCGAGACTTACATAGAAATGACAGAGGCACTGGATAATGGAATTGGTAAAATTCTCAATTATTTAACTGAAAACGAATTGGATGAGGAAACCCTGGTGATTTTCGTTTCAGATAATGGTGGAACTAAATTTGCCAATAATGGAATCTTTTCGGGATTTAAAGGTCAGGTTTACGAAGGAGGAATTCATGTGCCATGTATAATACGATGGCCTGGAAAAGTGCAAGCAAATTCAACTTCAAAGCAAACATGCATTTCAATGGATTTAACCAAGTCGGTAATAAATCTGCTCGATTCTGAAAATGAAAGTCTGGAATTAGATGGATACGACATTTTAAATCACGTAATTCAAAATAAACCAGACTTTGATCGCTCTCTTTTCTGGCGGGCAAAAAGGGGAGACCGGATTCAAAAAGCAATACGCGATGGCGATTTTAAATATCTTATTAGATTAGACAATGATTCCATTTCCGACGAAAAGTTATTCAACCTAAAAACCGATCCTTCTGAATTAAATGATTTATTAAAATCCTCAGACGAAAAAGCTGAAGAATTAAAAACTAAATTGAATGAATGGGAAAAAGATGTAAAATCTCCAAGATTGGAAGTGTTTGAGAACATTCTGAGATAAGTTCAAAAATTTTTAAGTAAAAAAACAGTACGAATACTATTTTTGTGTTGTGCAACATCAAACAACACATTGAAAAATAGTTAATTTTGTGATTGTCGTGTTCGCACACGGGAATTAACTTAAATCAATAAAATATAACTTAAATTCAAAGTAATAATGAAAAAAATCTTCTCTTTTTTAATTCTGTTTGTATTCATTATGAGCGGAGTAACCGTTGCACAAGACGGTTGGACAAATCTATTTAACGGTAAAGATCTTACCGGCTGGGAACAACTTAATGGCGAAGCAAAATATGATGTCGTTGACGGAATGATAGTGGGGACGACTGTTATGAATACACCTAATTCATTTATCCGTACCGCAAAAGTGTATTCCGATTTTGTATTTGAGGTGGATCTCTTGGTTGAAGAAAATATGAATTCAGGGATTCAGTTTCGAAGCGAAAGCAAAGCCGATTACAATAATTATCGGGTGCATGGTTACCAGTGTGAAGTGGATCCTTCGGAACGTGCGTGGAGTGCAGGAATTTACGATGAAGCCCGTCGTGGTTGGTTATATCCACTGACTTTAAACCCGGATGCACAGTCGGCATTAAAAATGGGTAAATGGAATAAATACAGGGTCGAATGTATTGGAAGTTCAATTAAAACCTGGTTAAATGATGTTGCCGTGGCTCATATTATCGACGACATGACACCCGAAGGATTTATAGCTTTGCAGGTTCATGGAATTGGAACGAACAAAGAAAAAGAGGGCCAGCAAATCAAATGGAAAAATGTTCGTATTAAAACCGAAAACCTAAAACCTTCTAAGGGCGAAGGAATTTATGTAGAAAATCTTCTTGCAAATAATTTAAGCGATTGGGAAAAAGAACAAGGATTTTCATTGTTGTTTGATGGTGAATCAACAAAATGTTGGAAAAGTGCAAATGCCGATGAGTTTCCTAAGCAAGGTTGGGAAGTGAAAGACGGAGTTTTATCTGTGCTGGATAATAGTGGCGACAAAACTAAAAAAGGTGGTGATATTGTTACCAAAAAAGAGTTTGGTGCTTTTGAATTAAAATTTGATTTTAATTTTTCAGAAGGTGCAAATAGTGGTATTAAATACGGACTTGGTAATAATGGTCCAAGTTTAGGTTTGGAGTATCAAATTCTTGACGATGCAAAACACCCCGATGCAAAAATGGGTGCTGCGGGAAATCGTACTTTGGCTTCATTGTATGATTTAATTCCTGCGGTTAAAGAGCGTAGGTTTATTAAAGGTGCCGGAGATTGGAATCGCGGTAGGATTATTGTTTATCCTTGCGGAACAGTTCAACATTGGTTAAATGGCCGAAAAGTTGTGGAATACAAACGTGGTGATGCCATTTATAAAGCGTTGGTTGCAAGAAGTAAATATGCAAAACATGAAGATTTTGGTGTGGCAGAAAAGGGTCCGATCTTAATTCAGGATCATAACAATTTTGTGCAATTTAAAAGTATAAAAATTAGAGAATTATAATCATGACAAACAGAAGAAAATTTTTAAAGGCTGCCGGATTGGGAATGGCTGCTGCTGCAGTTCCCGGTTTAGCAAAAGCATCAGTTTCGCAAGCTGTACCAGCAAAAGGTAAATTCAAATTTACACTTGGGGTTGCTTCTTATACACTTCGTAAATTTTCTACCGAACAAGCGTTAGACATGACTTTAAGGTGCGGTGTAAACCGGATAACATTTAAAAGCATGCACCTCCCGCTTGATTCAGGAGCTTCGACAATTAAAAGCACTTTGGCTTTATGCAAAAAGAAGGGTATTACTTTGTATGGCGCCGGTGTTATAACCATGCGGACAAAAGAAGATGCCGACCAGGCATTTGCGTATGCAAAAGCTGCCGGTTTAGATATGATCATTGGTGTTCCACATCCACCAGTATTGGAATATGTTGAGAAATTGGTGAAAGAGAACGATATTAAACTCGCCATCCACAATCACGGACCAGGCGATGATCTTTATCCAAGTGCCGAAAGCATAAATGATAAAATCAAAAATATGGATAAACGAATGGGAATGTGCTTAGATATTGGCCACACCCAACGAATTAATCGAGATCCTATTCAGGATCTTAAAGATTATTACGATCGCATTTTCGATATTCATATTAAAGATGTGTTTCCAACAGATGATCATCCGGAGGGAACAACTTGCATAATGGGACGTGGAAATATAGAATTAGTTAAATTCCTAAAAACGGTTATTGATTTGGGATATAGCGGAACTTTGGCTTTAGAATACGAAGCAGATGCAGAAGCACCACTTCCGGGAATGATGGAAAGTTTTGGTTTTGTAAAAGGTGTTTTAGCAACAATGTAAATTCAAATAAAAAAAATATGAGTTCAAATAGAAGAGATTTTTTAAGAAAAGTAACAGCTGGTGCTGCTGGAGTTGCAGTTGGTGGTTCGGCAATGGGAATGTCGGCGCGAAGTTATGGTAGAATAATTGGTGCTAACGAACGAATAAATGTTGCAATTTTGGGTTTGGGACGCCGTTTGGGTGCTTATTATGAGCCAATCGGTCAGAAAGAAAACAATGTTGAATTGTTGTATTTGTGCGATGTAATGGAAAGCCAGCGCGAAAGAGCCGCTGAAAGATTTTCAAAACACATCGATTATAAACCAAAACTCGAAAATGATTTCCGTAAAATTATTGCCGATCCTAAAGTTGATGCGATAATAAATGCTACTCCCGACCATTGGCATGCTCCCGGTGCTATAATGGCGTTAAAAGGTGGAAAACATGTTTATGTTGAAAAACCCGGTAGCCATAATATGAATGAAAGTGAATTACTTGTTGACGCTCAGAAAAAGTACAATAAAGTGGTACAAATGGGTAACCAACAACGTTCATCGGGTCATACTCAAGAAATTATTAAAGAAATTCACAACGGAATTATTGGTACTCCATACAAAGCACTTGCATTTTACACAAACAAACGTGGAGAAGTTCCTGTGCAGAAAAAAGTACCGGTTCGTCAAGGTTTGGATTGGGATCTTTTCCAGGGACCTGCACCTCGCCGCGAATATACCGAAGAATCGTGGGATTACAATTGGCACTGGTACGGTTGGGATTTTGGAACAGCTGAATCGGGTAACAATGGTACACATGAATTGGATGTCGCACGTTGGGCTTTGCAGGTTGATTATCCAAATCGTGTTGATGTTGATGCTGGTAAACGACATTTTAAAAACGATGGTTGGGAAATGTACGATACAATGTTTGCCACATTTAAATTCGATAATGACACTGTAATTAACTGGGACGGAAAAAGTCGTACCGGTCATGATACTTATGGCGGCGGACGTGGTACAATTATTTATGGTAGCGAAGGTTCTGTTTTTGTAGATCGTGGTAAATATATTTTATACGACAGAAACGGAAAAAAAGTAAAAGATAATCAATCCACTTCAAACGAAGCCGGAACAGCTCTTGGCGGCGGTGGTGATATGACAACCGGACACGTTGTGAACTGGTTCGAAGGAATTCGTGGAAAAGGGAAATTAAATGCCCACATTGCTGAGGGTTTAATTAGCCAGGCAATGGTGCATTATTCAAATGTAGCTTATCGGATTGACAAAGGATTTGATATTGATACTGTTTCTGGAAGGATGTACGATAGAGACGCCATGAAATTGTGGAGTCGTACTTATGAACCCGGATGGGAACCAACATTATAAAACCTAATTTGAAAGGATTTTCAGAAATGGAAATCCTTTTTTTTACTTTACTTCTTTAACTTAAAAATTAAACCTAATGACTTCAAGAAGAAAATTTATAAAGAGATCGGCTGCAACGATTGGGGCTTTTACGATTGTCCCAGGTCATGTTCTATTTGCCAAAGATGAAATTAGAAATGCTACCGGTGAATTAGTTCAACCAAGAATTGTTGCACCAAGCGATAAAGTAAATATGGCATTTTGTGGAATTGGAAACCGTGGTGGACAGATTCTAAGAGCGCACAACGAAACCGGAATGATTAATACAACTGTTCTGTGTGATGTGGATATGGGAGCCAAGCACACATTGAGAACTTTGGAAGCTTATCCAAAAGCAAAACAATATCAGGACTTCCGCGAAATGTTTGAAAAATCGGCAAAAGAGTTTGATGCTGTGTGTGTCGGAACTCCTGATTTTTCGCATTTCCCAATTACAATTCTGGCCATGTCTCAAGGAAAACATGTATATGTTGAAAAGCCATTAACCCGGACTTTTAACGAATCGGAGTTGTTGATTAAAGCTGAAAAAAAATATGGAGTTGTTACTCAGATGGGAAATCAAGGACACTCCGAGGGAAATTATTATCAATTTAAATCGTGGGTTGAAAACGGCATTATTAAAGATGTTACTAAAATTACTGCCCACATGAATGGCAAACGCCGTTGGCACGGTTTCGAAGTTAACATGAAAAATTACCCGGTTAACCCTGTTGTTCCTGAAACATTAGATTGGGACGTTTGGTTAATGACGGCGAAAAAACACGGTTACCATGAAGATTTTGTAAACGGACAATGGCGATGTTGGTACGAACACGGGATGGGCGCACTGGGCGACTGGGGAGCTCATATTATCGATACAGCACATCAATTTCTTGATTTAGGAATGCCTTATGAAGTTGATCCGGTTAGAATTGAAGGACATAATAAATTGTTTTTTCCAATGGAAACCACGCTGGATTTTAAATTTCCTAAAAGGAAAAAAATGCCGGCTTGTACAATAACATGGTACGACGGACAAAACAATATTCCACAAGTACCAGAAGGTTATGGCGAATTAGAAATTGACCCAAATATTCCGCCTGCAAGTAATGGTGTAATGCAACCTGCAAAATTAGGCGCAGGTAAAGAAATTTATGGGAAAGACCTTACTTTTAAAGGTGGTTCGCATGGAAGGACTTTGACAATTATTCCACCTGAAGCGGCAAAAGACATGGAATCTAAATTGCCAGAGGTGCCGGAAGCTCCATCAAACCATTTCGAGAATTTCCAAAGAGCAATCCAGGGCACAGAAAAAACAAATTCCCCTTTCGAAGTATCCGGTCCTTTAAGTCAGGTTTTCTGCTTAGGAACCATTGCACAACGTTTAAACACTAAAATTAAATTTGACAGGAAAACAAAACAAATTACCAATAATAAAGTGGCAAACCAGTTACTGGAAGGAACACCACCACGCTTAGGTTGGGAACAGTTTTACAAATTGTAGAGAAAATATTTTAATAACCTGAGTTCGATTAAAAAAATATCACACAGAAAGTCGATGTTGTGCTAGATTTGGATTAAAAAAAATGAAATAATAACGGGTTATTCTGAGGTTTTTTTAATTCGAAGATAGTGCAACATAGACTTTTTCATTTAGACTTCGATAATTTTCCAATATCCTTCCTTAAATTTTCTTGAATTATCCCGATAAACCTTCAAAAATTTAAGTTGCCTATTGAAAAATTATCTAAAGCTGTGTGCATATTTTTAATCGAACTCAGGTTAATAGATTAGAAGACTCCTTGATAAAAATTATCAGGGAGTTTTTTTTATTTCTATTTTTACTAGATTATTATTTAACTTTTCTAAAATATCAAACTTAAATTATGAAAACTAAAATATTTTTTTCATTTCTTTTTGTGCTATTTATTTCTGTTCAAATTTTTGCACAGCCACGTCGCGAACTGGTTAAAGTTATTGTAACTCCCGATAAAACTGATTGGACATACAAAACCGGAGAAAGGGCTGAATTTTCAATTTCAGTTATAAAAAATAATGTAAGATTAGATGGAATTGAAGTAAACTATAAAATTCAACCAGAAAAAGTAGAAGTTTGGGATGAAGGTAAAATCACCTTAAAAAAAGGGACTGCAACAATAAAAGCGAAAAAATTTAAAGAGCCCGGTTTCCTTCGATGTCACGCTTCGGTTGAAGTTGATGGAAAAACCTACACGTCGTATGCCACGGCAGGTTTTTCACCTGAAAAGATTGAACCAACCACAACTTTACCCGAAGATTTTGAGGAGTTTTGGAATAATGGAAAAGAAGAACTTTCTAAAGTTGCTATAAATCAGGTTATGACTTTGATGCCCGAAAGATGCACGGATAAAGTGGATGTATATCATGTAAGCATCAATAACATTAAAGGGAAAATTTACGGGATTTTATGCAAACCCAAAAAGGAAGGAAAATATCCGGCTATTTTACATGTTCCTGGGGCCGGAATTCGTCCTTACTACGGTGATGTCTGGGAAGCCGAAGCAGGTTTTGTTTCATTTACCATTGGAATTCATGGTATTCCTGTAAACCTGGATCCTGTTGTTTACAACGATTTAATGCAGGGTGCTTTAAACGGATACTGGACTACAAATATGGATGACAAAGATAATTACTATTACAAACGGGTTTATCTGGGATGTGTTCGAGCGGTTGATTTTATCGAAACCCTTGATTGTTTTGATGGCGAAAATATTGGCGTAACCGGTGGAAGTCAGGGTGGTGCGCTTTCAATTGTCACAGCCGGTTTGGACGATCGGATTGATTACCTCGCAGCATTTTATCCGGCATTGTCCGACTTTACCGGATTTTTGCATGAAAGAGCTGGCGGCTGGCCACAAATTTTTAGAAACGATTACACCAACAAACCTGAAAAAATTGAAACCTCGAAATATTACGATGTTGTTAACTTCGCTCGTTTTGTTCAAGTTCCGGGTTGGTACAGTTGGGGATACAACGATAATGTTTGTCCGCCAACTTCAACTTATGCTGCTTACAATGTAATTCAAGCTGAAAAAGAATTGCATATTTTTCAGGAAACGCAACATTGGACTTTCCCAGAACAGCACGAATTAAAAAATGATTGGCTATTTGAGAAACTTAAAAAGTAAATGAGCGAACAACCAATTTTTAACGACTCTTTTTTTGCCATGGGAACCCGCTGCGATGTTGTATTTTTAAATATCGAACAGGAATTTGGTGAGCAAATATTCCATCTTATAAAAAATGAGGTGACACATTTAGAGCATCGGATGAGTCGTTTTATACCTGATTCTCCTTTATCGGAATTAAATAAAGCCGGTAAAAATGAATGGATTCCAGTAACCGATGATTTATGGAATATCCTGACCATCTGTTTCGATTTTTATCAAATGAGTAACGGGGCTTTTGATATTACCGCTGCACCAATAATCAAGCTTTGGAAAAGTAATAAACCTCCTACTAAAGATGAAATTGAAAAGGCAAAACAAATTAGTGGTTTTGATAAAGTGGAATTTGATTTTGAAAACCAGAAGATAAAATTTAAGACTGATGGGCTTGAATTCGATTTGGGTGCAATTGGAAAAGGGCTTGCTCTTGATTCAATAAAACCAATAATTTTGAAACAAGGTATTGAAAACGGAATTATTAGTTTTGGCGAAAGTTCAATTTTAGCTTTGGGTAAACATTCGAATGGAAAAAACTGGCCTCTGGGTATAAGAAATATGTACAATTTTAATAAATTTGTTCACGTTTTTTCAACCAGTAACGAAACCATTACAACGTCAGCTACAATTTTAAATACCGATGATGGGGGCGTTAAAAAAAGAAAACACATTATTAGTCCTGTTTCAGGATTACCGGTGGAAGTGAACAAAGCAGTATCAATAAAATCAGAATCAGCAACCTTGGGAGAGTTTTTATCGACAAGCTTTTTAATACTACCAGAAAACGATAAAATAATCCTATCCGAAAAACTAAAAAAGATTGAAATTTTGGAGGTGGAATATTTAGATGACAACAACTTTAAATCAAAATTAACAATACTTTAAAATAGATTATGGAATCAAAGATCAAAAATAGAAGGGATTTTTTAAAAGAGATGGGAGTTTATGCCAGTTCTACTGCATTCCTTGCTTCAATTCCCTGGTTAGATGCTTTTGCACAAGAAAATGGAAAAAATGTTGCAGCGTCAGATCGGGTACGAATAGCGGTTATTGGTGTAGGTAGCAGGGGCAGAGCTTTGTTAATGAATTTGCAACAAGTTGAAAATGTTGAAATTGTTGCAGTTTGCGATAACTACGAACCACATTATTCGCGCGCAATTGAATTAACCGATGGTAAGGCAAAAGCTTTTTACGATCATAAAAAAATGATCGACGCGGTAAAAGATATCGATGCAGTGGTAGTTGCCACTCCTCTGCACGAACATGCCCATATTGTTGTTGATTGCCTGAATGCAGATATCCACGTGTTCTGCGAAAAAGCAATGGCACGAACACTCGTGGATACAAAATTAATGGCAGACACTGCAATTGCAAAGGGGAAAATTTTGCAAATCGGACAACAACGTTTATTTAACCCTGTTTATTTAAATGCATTGGAAAGAGTCAGGGCAGGCGAAATCGGGCAGATTACCCAGGTGCGTGCTTATTGGCACCGCAATGCAGACTGGCGTCGTCCGGTTCCAAGCCCGGAATTGGAACGTAAAATAAATTGGCGGATGTACAACGAGTATTCCGGTGGTTTAATGACCGAATTGGCGGCTCACCAGGTTCAGGTTGCTAACTGGTATATCGACAAAGTTCCTACACAGGTTATGGGATCCGGAAGTATCTGCTTTTGGAAAGATGGTCGCGAAGTTTACGATCACGTTGCACTGGTTTACGATTATCCCGATGGATCAAAATGTACCTACGATTCGATGATTGCCAACAAACATCATGGTTTGGAAGAACAAATTATGGGAAACCTTGGTACAATCGAACCGGAAATAAACCGTATTTATTCTGAGAATCCACCTCAGGCTCCGGGGATTCGTCAGTTGGTTCACGACATCGAATCTAGTATTTTCGATGTAATACCAATTGGAGGTGCAACTTGGATACCGGAAACGGCGGTTCAATATCGTGGCGATGTTATTGCTCCTTATGAAAATAACGATAGTTTTTTGCAATTTGTTGGTTTCGCAAAAGCTGTAAAAAATAATAAACCTTACCCTAATTTGTTGCGCGAAGGATATCATGCTACCATTGCCGTGTTGTTGGGATTGCAAGCGATGGATACCAACGAAATAGTTGCCTGGCCCGCTGAATACGTTATGGAAAAGGATGTATAGAAAAGGGTAAATTTTAAATACTAAATCAGCAAAAAAAAAGATTATAATGAAAGATATAACAATTACCGGTTCAAGGATAAAAAAAGAAATAATCATTGCAGTGGTCAGTCTTCTCGCTGCGATAATTTTAAATATATTCTCAATCGCAAAGTTTAAAACCGACTGGAGCGAATTATTTGGTCAACTCCATGTTGTGATTCTGGTTGCCATCGCAATTTATATTTTGGTATTAATTTTCAGGTTGATATTTTGGGGAATTGCCGGTTTGATTCAAAAAAAATAGAAATATGAATCGACTTATCTGGTTTTTATTTTTTGTGATATTAGGGGTTTCAGTAAACGCCCAGGTTAAAATGCAAAAGTCGGAGGGCGGTTTGATTTTTACCGAGGGAAATGAAAATATTTTGTTTTACCAGATTGAACCCAAAAATCACGAAGGTGAATACGAACGTTGCAATTATATTCATCCGCTTTGGGGAATTGATGGGACGGTTTTAACTGAAGACTTCCCTGCTGACCATTTGCACCACCGTGGTATTTTCTGGACCTGGCACCAGGTTTGGGTTGGAGAGCAACGAATTGGCGATCCCTGGGAAATAAAAGAATTTGACCAGGAAATAACAGATGTAGAATATTCAGCCAGGAAAAATGGGACTGCGATTTTAAAAACCGAAGTTGATTGGAAATCGGACAAATGGAAAAAACAAGGTGAAAAAATTCCTTACCTAAAAGAAAATACAACAATAACGATTCATCCAAAATCTGATAATTACAGAAAAATTGATTTTGAAATTCAATTGCTGGCCATGGCAGAAAACCTAAGAATTGGAGGTTCAGAAGATGTAAAAGGTTACAGTGGTTTTTCCGTTCGAATGGTTTTGCCCAACGATGTTCTTTTCACCGGACCAGAAGGAGAAATCGAGCCGCAAAATACAGCGGTTGAATCGCTTGATTATGTAAATGTTTCAGGTAGTTTATTGGAAAATGATAAAAAAGGTGGAATTGTAATGATGGACAATCCGGAAAACCCGGGTTATCCGCAATCGTGGATTCTCAGAAAACAAAGGAGTATGCAAAATGCCGCTTATCCGGGAAATAAAACAATTGCTGTGTCAACCACAAAACCACTTATCTTAAAATATTCGTTGCTGGTTTATTCCGGAAAAATGAGTGATAAAAAGATTCAAAAAATAATAAAATAACTTAGGGGTTTTAGTACTTGGTTTTGTTATGAATTAAATCTATTTCCCACAAATTTCGGTTAAAACGCCCAACGTCGATTTCGGGTGAAGAAAACCAATATTTAATCCTTCTGCACCTTTTCTGGCCGTTTTGTCGATCAAACGAACGCCTTTTTCTTCCAATTCGTTTAGCGAATTATTAACATTGTCAACCGCAAATGCCAGGTGATGAACACCGGGTCCTTTTTTTTCAATAAATCTTCCAATTGGCCCCTCCGGATCGGTCGATTCGAGCAATTCAATTTTTGTTTGCCCAACCATAAAAAAAGCGGTTTTTACTTTCTGATCTGAAACCTCTTCAACAGCGTAACATTTCATCCCAAATGTATTTTCGTAAAAAGGGATTGCTTCATCCAAACTGGTAACCGCTATTCCAATGTGTTCAATATGAGAAATATTCATTTTTGTTTAAATTATTTTGTCAAAAATAGATTAGAAATTGGTTTGTAATATTCGTCATGTTTTACTCCTCGTCCCAAACAAAATGGAAATGAGGGCCGAACCTGTCAAAAGCCGCTTTGTCCAATTCTTCCTGATGATCGGGGTGCGAAATCGAAATAATAAGTTTTGCACGGTCTTGCAAACTCCTTCCATAAAGATTAACAGCTCCGTATTCAGTAACCAGCCAGTGGATGTTTGCACGTGTACTGACAACACCTGCGCCGGGAGTTAGGATGGGTGCGATTTTGCTAATTCCTTTTTTGGTAATTGACGGAATTGCAATAATTGGTTTTCCACCTTTACTAAGCGACGCGCCTCTTAAAAAGTCGATTTGGCCACCAACACCCGAATAAAATTTCGTACCAATTGAATCGGCACAAACCTGACCCGTAATATCAATTTGCAGCGCAGAATTTATTGCCGTTACTTTTGGGTTTGTTGCAATAATATTCACCCGGTTAGTATATTTTACATCTTGCATAGCTACGCCGGGATTGTCGTCAACAAAATCGTAAAGTCTTTTTGTGCCCATCAAAAAAGTAGCCACCATCCTGCCAATGTCGATGGCTTTATTTTTACCGTTAACAACACCTTTGTCAACCAGTGGCAAAATTCCATCGGCAAACATTTCAGAATGTACGCCAAGATCTTTATGATTCCCCAGCATCGTTAAAACAGCGTTTGGAATTGCCCCAATCCCCATTTGCAGGGTTGCCCCGTCTTCAACCAATTCTGCTACGTACCTTCCAATTTTACGGTCATTGTCAGAAATTGGTCCGGGATCAGCAGTTATCAACGGACTGTCGTCTTCAATAAAAAGATCAATTTCGTTGATATGAATCATCGCATCGCCAAAAGCACGCGGCACATTTGGATTTACTATTGCAATTACCGTATCGGCTTTTTCAACTGCGGCAAGAGTCGCCTCAACCGAAGTTCCCAGTGAAACATACCCAAATTTATCGGGAACAGAAACCTGAATCATGGCAACATTCACTTTTAAATGTCCCTCACGGATTAATCGTTGTGTTTCGTGAAGGAAAACCGGGATATAATCAGCGTAACCGGCTTGTGTTTGTTTCCTGACATTTCCGCCTACAAAAAAAGATTCAAGCAGAAAAATTCCTTCAAATTCCTTATCGGCGTATGGTGCTGGCCCTTCGGTATGAATGTGCTGGATGCGGACATTCCTGAACTCCTTATTTCGCCCCCTGTCGCACAACGCATTTATTAACGGGTGAGGCGTTACCGCAACACTGTGCAAATGGATTCGGTCGTTTGATTTTACAACTTTTACAGCTTCTGCAGCAGTAATATATTTAATGTTTTTCATGCTTTTTTGATTAAAAATCAGCTTCTTAATTTGCCGCAAATATAAATATTAAATCTGTCTTCTAACTTTCTGTTATCGGAAGTACAAATTTGAATGCATTTATAAATATCGCGCAAAGTGTAATATTAATTTGTAGGATAGACTTAAAGATCGTAACTTGAATACATTCGGAAATAAATTTTTATTTTATTGTTAATTCCTGATTCACAGCATTTTCGTTCATTTAATAAAATCTTAATTTCAGAATAACAATTCCAAAACTTCCGAAAACATATATAAATGCTTCTCAAAAATATAGTATGAAAATCCTAATTCCCCAATATTTAAAACAAAAATTATTAATAGAATATTAACCTCAATAAAAATTGTTATGAAAAAAATTTTACTCATCTCGATTTTATTTTTTAGCTGTGTAACATTTATAATTGCGCAAGAATTCTGGACATTGGATTTTGAATCTCCAGGTGGATATTTAACAAGTGTCGCTGAATTTTCTGATGGTTCAGGAGATTATTTTACACGAACTGATGGAACTAATATTAGTAGTGTTGTTGATTATTCAAATCATCAGGGAAACTATTATTTTGCTGCCCAGGATATTGATGGCGAAGGCGCAACAAAACCATTGTTTATTGATATTACGGGAATTGATATTTCTGGTAAAACCGGGATCAGGTTTTCTGTTCATTTGGCCGAAGATGATGCATCTGACGGGGTTGAAGATTGGGACAGTTCCGATTACATTCATTTTCAATATAGCATTGATGGTAGCAGTTTTCAGGAATTACTTTGGATAGAAAACGATGGTAATAAATATAACAGTGCCGCATTTATTGACACGGATTTTAATGGCGATGGTGATGGCGATGAAATCTCCCCGGTTTTCACCGAATTTACGGTTGCAATCCCTGAAACCGGATCTGGTTTGGATTTAAAAATTATTTTCAACAATGATGCTGGCGATGAAGATATTGCCATTGATAATTTAACACTTTCCGGATCTGGAATTGCCACTGTATTGGCTGCACCTGTTTTTAATCCACCTGAAAAAGATTTCTTTTTCCCGATTAATGTTGAATTAAGTACCACTGCCGAAAATGCAACTATTTATTATACTCTCGACAAATCGTCTCCAACCAGTCTTTCATTAAATTATTCGGCTCCAATACCAATATCGGGAACAACAACAATAAAGGCCATTTCGCACAATGGCACCGATAGTAGTACTGTGTCAACCGCAACTTATAATTACTTGAGTCCGCCACCGCTAATTACCAATATTATTCAAACTCCCCTAAATCCCGATACTGCCGAAACTGTTGTAATAATTGCCAATATTACTGATGATCTACACGTAGTTTCGGCTGAGATAAAATGGGGGACAACAGCGGGTAATTTAACCAATACCGAAATTATGGACAACTCTGTAGGGGATACTTTTATCGGTTCCATTCCTCCACAAAAAGTTGGAGAAGTCTTTTACCAGGTTCAGGCAAGAGACAATGATAATGCTATTTCCAATTCACCGGAGCAAAGTTATTTTGTTACCGTACCACCTCTGGGAATCCCGATAGCTTTGCCAGCAATAAGTATTAAAAACGATAACTTTAAGGCCAATTGGAATGTTGTTCCTGGTGCAACAAACTATTTAATCGATGTTTCAACTGACCCCAATTTTGAGGGAAGTACTAAAATCAACCCAAATGGGTTAATTATTTCTGAAGTAATTGAAGGAAGCAGTTATAATAAAGCCATTGAAATTTTTAACGGAACCGGGGTGCCAATCGATTTAAGGGAATATAAAATCCAACGCGATTATAATGGTGATAATAATTTTGTACATGAGTTTGCACTTTTCGGGATACTTGAAAACAACAAAACTTTTATATTATGTCATTCAAGAGCTGGTTCAGCCATTAAAAAAAAGGCAAATATTGAAAATATAATTTGTAATTTCAATGGCAACGACCAGTTAAGATTAGTAAAAAATTCCACCGTGATCGATCATTTTGGAAAACCTGAAAATTTTGATTTCAACAAAGATTTAACTTTTGTGAGACTCAAAAATATTTCTTCTGCCTCTGCTTCATATAGAGTTGATGAATGGAAAAAGTTACCTAAAGATCTGTTTGGTTATCTCGGATCGCATATCATAGACAACTCGATCCCGAATATATTTGTCAACGGTTTTTATCAGTTTGATGTAGGGAAAACAACACAGTTTGAGGTTTCCCGACTTTATGCACTATCCGATTATTATTACAGGCTTCGCGCCCAAAGCGAGTACGAAACAACGGTTTCCTCCGATATTATTCATGTAAAAACCGCGGACCCCCCACTTGCTTATTTAACAGTAAAATCGGACACAATTTGCGAAGATTCGCTCCATGGCGCAGAAGTAAATATTGGTTTGGTATTTACTGCTTTTGTTGATGGGACTTTGCCAGCGTCTTCATTTATTTTAAAAAATGCACCGCCAGGTCTGGAAATAGAGTCGGTTAATTATCATAATTCTACAAACGCAACTGTAGTTTTTGATTTTCAGAATAACGATTTTGATGTAGATTTTTCACAACTTACTCTCGAAATTGCCGGACATGAAATAACAAGAAATTATAAATTGGAGAGTAAACCGTTTTACCTGAAATCGGTGGTTGAGACAATTTTGCCGGAACCTTCAAATCATGTTTCCGATCTAACTGTTTCAATTGAAAATGTAACACAAAATTCATTCGAAATTTCGTGGGTTGAAAATGACGAAGGGAATTTACCAAACGGTTATTTAATTATTGCAGACACTTTTGAAATAATTCCACCAATTGACAGTTTCGACCCGATAGATTCCGATTTCGATTTATCCGATGGTTCAGGCCAGGTGAAAGTACCAGCAGGAACAACTACTTTTGTATTTACTAATTGTTCACCGGAAACAAATTATAAACTGGCAGTTTTCCCTTTTTCAAACGAGTTAACAGATATCGACTTTAAAACTGATGGTTTCCAACTTATAGAAGTACAAACTACCGCCCCGTTTATTGTACAAATCCCCCCAGCACCGGTAGCATTAAAATCAACCGGCCATACAAATTCGTCATTTATTGCCAATTGGGACACTTCGGCTTTTGCAACTAATTACTTTATCGATGTGGCAAGAGATTCGCTATTTACCGAAAATGGGACAAAAACCTCCGGGATTTTTATTTCTGAATACATCGAAGGCAGTAGTTACAACAAAGCCATTGAACTTTACAATGGTACCGGCGAACCGGTCGATTTATCGGAATTCAAACTTCAAAAAGATGTTAATGGAAATAACGATTATTCAACCGAAGTTATACTAACAGGAATTTTACAAAACAACGATGTTTTTATTGTTTGCCACACAAGTGCCGGGGATGCTATAAAGAAAACAACCGATTTACAAAATGGTTGGCTTATCAATTTTAATGGAAACGACCAGGTACGATTGGTAAAACTTGACGGTACTTTGATCGATCATTTTGGTTTATCCGGCGGTACTGATTTTGCCAAAGACCAAACGTTTGTCCGAAATTCAGAAATAACTTCTGGAAATCTGACGTGGAATATTAACGAATGGACAACTTTTCAGAAAGATGATTTCTCGAATTTAGGCTCACACAATGTAAATAAAAGCATTTTGGCAGGTTCTTATATTCCGGGTTATCAAAATCTTGGAGTTGGTGATACTACCCTGATCGAGGTGAATAATTTGGGATTACTAACCTATTTTTATCGGATAAGAGCTTCTAATAATCTCGGAACCAGCGAAAATTCAAATGTGATCAGGGTCGATTTATTAAATGAAACCCCAATTACCGAAGTAGCAAATCTTTCGGAATTGCGTAAAAAAGAAACCGGGCAAGTGTACAAATATACCGGGCAGGCAGTGGTTACTTTTACACAAAATTACCGCAACCAAAAATTTATTCAAGACAGCACCGGGGCTATTTTAATTGACGATCCTGATGCCCTTATTTCTGAGCCTTATTTTGAAGGTGACGGAATTACAAACCTGATTGGAAAGTTAAACGAATTTAATGGAATGTTGGAATTTATACCGGAAATTGATCCGGGCGGACCTTTTGCATGCGGCTTGCAAATAGATACTTTTGAAATGGTTAATTTTTATGAAATTGACTCTGCCTGGTTTGAAGAAAATGAAGCACGACTTGTAAAAATCCCAAACCTAATGTTTGATCCAATTTATGAAACAATTTTTGAAAACAGGATTGTTTACGATGTGCAACAAGTTTGGTTAACCAGTGGATTGATTGATTGGTTTAATTTGCGCTTCCGCACTTCGTTTTACGATGTCGATTACATTGGAACCGAAGTTTTAACAATGATATTTGATATTACCGGAATTTTAAATTCAAACAATGGTGCTTTTTTAACCGCCAGAAGATTGTCCGATTTTGAAATAGGAACAGGAAATAACGTAATAAAACTTACAAATAACGAAAATATCAGAATATTAGGTTTAAATAAAAAAGTGGAGATTCGAGCTGAAATTTCTGAAAATATACACATTGAAATCTTCAATGTAGCAGGACAATTAATTTATTCTGGATTTCACTTTTCAACAAATTTTGAAATTCCAATTGGGCGGCGAGGGGTTTATTTAGTTAAGTGTAAATCAGAACATTCAAGTAAAATTAAAAAAGTGATTGTAAATTAAGGACATCTCTAAAAACTCATTTCTTTCAAAAAATGAAGATAATGAATAATATGCAAGGCATAATTTTTTAGAATAGCCTTAGCTATTTCAAAAAATTATCACGCAGTCAGATTGTTTATTATCTTCATTCCCGAAGGGTATTCAGAGTTTTTAGAGATGCCCTAAACAAAATAAAAAGATTTGATCAACAAAAAAAAGACTAAATAATTTTGTTACCAGAAACTATTTGTCATTTCAAAATAAAAATTTTAGAACAATTTGTAAAAAAAGTTAAGTAACATATTTTTTCATATTTATAATATCATTAAATTTAAGGGTCAATTAAATTTCAAAATTATGTACCTGCCAAAATCATCTGCTTTAATAAATGCAATTGTTTTGTTTAGAGTAAGTCCAATTTTGAAAAATTATCATAGAGATTTCGATTTTAAGGTTCATTCATAAAAATTGTTTCATTATGAAAAAATACACTTTCCTATTAACTTTTATGCTACAATTCATCTTAGTTTTTGCCCAGGACTATGAAATAACATTTGTAGGATCGGGAGCCAGCAATACAGTAGATTCTATTTTAGTTGAGAATCTGACTCAGGGGACTTCGATAAAAATGTCAGGAACAGATACACTTATGTTGACAAAAATGACCACCGGTATCAATTCTATAAATAGGGATTCAAATTTTCCACTTCTTATATACCCAAATCCATTTACAAAGCGTTGCCAACTTGAGTTTTCCACACTAAAATCAGAAAATATTACTATTCAAATATATGATTTATCAGGGAAGCTAAACACTTCAAAAGTCGAATATGTTGAACCGGGCAATCATTATTTTCAAATAAATGGTATTCCACAAGGTATGTATATTGTTCGGCTTCGTTCGGCAAGCTTTTTTCAATCTGCAAAAATATTTAGTTTTAATCAGAATTCAGGAGAAGCGGAAATAATATACCAAGGTTATAGCCCTGAACCCAAAACTGAACTAATTGAAAAAAGTGGGCGTGCACTCTATAAATTTCTTCCTTATTATAACGACGATAACATATTACTGTGGGGATGGGGAGGAAATAAGTTCGTGGTTTCACGCGGATTTTCAATGACTAAAGAACCTGAAATTGAAGAAAATAATGTTTTTACTTTTAAATTTACACCTTGTAGCGATAAAAATGGAAATAGTTATACCACATGTGAAATAGGAGATCAAATCTGGATGGCAGAAAACTTTTCCTGCGAAACCGACTTTGGTTCCTGGGCTTTCGATAATGATGAAAACAATGTAGCAACTTACGGTCGTTTATACACGTGGGAAGCTGCAATGGAAAATGCACCAGATGGATGGCATTTACCTTCGGTAGATGAATGGGTTCAATTACAGGAATTCCTGGAAGGAAACAGTAACGATAATTTAGTTAGCGCATTAAAGAAAGATTCGGGATGGCTGCCCGGAGAAAATGGAAATTCTGGCAATGGAACAAATGCCAGTGGATTTGCTGCGATTCCAGGGGGGGCACGATGGTTTTTAAATGGTACATTTTATGGCGTTGGCACTTCATCTTATTTCTGGACCGGAACAGAATCGGAACCAACCAGAGCACATATGAGAAAATTAACCAGCGACAATAATGAAATGGGCATGGGGAATAGTATTAAAGATTATGGCTTTTCAGTCAGGTATATAAAAGATAAGGTTACTTACGGAAGTATTACCGACACACGCGATGGGCAAACCTACAAAACAATAGAAATTGGGACCCAAACATGGATGGCCGAAAACCTAAAATACACCGGAACTATCCCCGGAATAGCATGGAAACCGACAACCGATGATAAGGAATGGGCAGAAAAAGGACCACATTCGGGTGACGCATATTGTTGGTATGATAATGATGAAAGTTATAAAGATTTATACGGAGCCCTGTATAACTGGTATGCTGCAGGGTATGTCGATCTTTGCCCAAGCGGTTGGCATGTTCCCAGCGATCTGGAATGGGAAACATTATCAGATTTCCTTATTGACAACGGTTATGGTTATCAGGGAAGTGGGATTGATATTTCAAAGGCCTTAGCAGCAACAACAAATTGGGATTATTGTTTTTCTCCGGGAGACACCGGAAATGACCCGGCAAGCAACAACAGTAGTGGATTCTCAGGTCTCCCGGCAGGCCATCGTTCTTTTCTGGGAGGTTATAGTCTCGAAGGAAACGGTGGTTATTGGTGGTCAAGAACGCAGTATGATAGTGGTTTATATGCCATTCAAGATGCCTGGACTAGACAATTAAAATACCAATCTAATTATTTCATGCGAAATTGGGGTGGCTATAATAATGGATTTAGTGTTAGATGTATTAAAGATTAAAATTAATTACTCTGACTCCGTTGATTCAGAATTTGCTAAAAACTTTATCCAAATCAGATTTGATACAGGAAATGGCATTGCAAAGGGTTGTATTCGATTTTTATCTTGAAAATAAGGTTTTATAATCCTTAATACAAAAATTTGCTACTAAGGTTCAGAATTAAAAATAAGGTTAATTAAAAATTATGAGCCTACACTGAAAAGTGATTTTTCGTCATTGCGAACGAAGTGAAGCAATCTCAACAGACACATTTACAGCGATTTTAGGATTGCTTCTTATCTCACAGTGCCGGGCATTTTGAATTTTTGGAGTAGGCTCAAATATAATCCATTTCCTTCTACCCGGAAATTTTAATTGTTCTATTGATTAACCTCAATTTTATTATTACCAAAACAAATCACTTTTCGGTGTGGATTCGTGATGCTAACATTCCGTTTTTGTTTTGAGAGAAAACTTTTCGCTTGCCCCTCAAAAAATTATTTTTCATCGAGATACAAAACCAGCTCTTCTTCCTATGCACATTTAATAATTGAGTTGTTAAACAACTTTTTTAATTTCAGGCAAAACAGTAAAAATGTCTTTTTGTGATTCCCCTCAATTATTATAAAAAATAACTCTTAACCGGAAAAGAAATATGAACTTAAGACATATCCAGAAACTTATATATGATGACAATTCTTCAGTTAAATTTCAACAAAGGAGACAATGTGGCGCAATTAATTTGTTAAAAATTGACATTTGTCAGTTTTTTCTTAGTGGAACAAGAATTGAATAACGGAATGCAGATTTTAATTTTTAAATATTAACCAAAGAATAAAGGAGAAAAAGTCATGAATTTAGTAAGATTTAACAACCCACGTTACCAAACAAACAGAGTTTTAGTTGATGAGTTATTCAATAATTTTTTCAGGAACGATTACCACGAAAGTTACGTAAACAAAAGCAGATCGAAACCTGCTACAAATGTTTTCGAAACTGAAGACGATTTCAAAATTGAAATATTGTTGCCGGGCTTTAAAAAGGAAGATGTTGCGCTGAATTATCAAAAAAATCTGTTGACCATTAAAGTAGAAAATAAGGTAAAAGAAGAAAATTCGGAAGAGTTTAAATATGTTCACCGCGAATTTGGAGCATTTAATTTCGAGAAACAATACCGCATTCCTAAATCGGTAAACGACGAAAAAATTAGTGCACAATTCGAAAACGGAGTATTAAACATTGTACTTCCGAAAAAAGAAGAAGCTTTGGAAAAAGCTCCGGTAGATATTAAGATTTCATAAGTTTGGTTTTGAGTGATAGTTTAGTTTAGGTTGATTTAAAAGCCCGGCAAAATGCCGGGCTTTTTTTTGTTCTGAAAAGTACGTTTCCCTTTTTAAATTGATAAAACAAATGAGAATTGTAATTCGATAAACCATTGAAATTTTTAGAATTTATGAACTTATGATATTATATGAGAGTTTATTGTTAACAATAATAATTGAACATTAGTCTCAAATATTCAATTTATTATTTAACTTTAAAACGCCCAATTAAAATCTTATCTATATGAAAACCATCAAACTAACCAAAACTACCGGGATTCTCTTCCTGTTTTTGTTTATTTCATCATTTGTATTATCCCAAGAATTAAAAAGTCAACAATCTTCAAATACTTCTGAAGTATTATTTTATGATGATTTTGAAGATGAGGACAACATTGATTTTTCTAAATGGACAACAGAAAATCTTGAAGGATGGCATTACTGGCATATTGTTGCTGGCGGTGGACATGTTATGCGATTTGAAAAAACAGATATCGCTCAAAACGATTGGTTAATTACAAAGCAAGTTGTTGGTAATAACATCGAGAATATTTTAATCAATTTTGACCATTTTTACTTTGCACAAGGTCTAAAACCAAAATTATATTACACCAATCATTATAATGGTCTCGCAAGTGAAAGCAGTTGGAATGAAATTAATTACTCACTTGGAGAGAATGAAAATGAATGGTATAATTCAGGCGACATAATTATTGAAAATCCTGGAGACACACTTTATTTTGCCTTTCAATACAATGCTACACCAGAAGAGGCTATTTATTTTTTATTCGATAATTTCAAAGCCCAAAATTATGCACCTCTTGTCTATGATAAAGTTGGAGAATCTGAACATTTTGAGTTTTATGCAACTTCTGAACAGGCAAATTATTGGGATACTATTTCAGCCTCAGTCGATGATTGGTTTAAAGAACTTTGTTCATTTTGGGACAGACCCCAAACCGATCCACTATTTCTCGAAAGTGAAAAAGTAAAAATTTACCTAACAGACAAAAATCAAATAGACGAACAAATTGGTATTACTACTCCTGATTGGAAATATGGTGGATATAAATTACCCGATGAGATTTACGTTGCTATCCCCCCTGGCGGTGATAATGATATTTATGAAGATTCTTTTAAGCTATTAGTTAAGAATATATTTAGTCAGTTTGTCTTGAAAAAAAGAAATAACAGAGATCATGGAGGTTATTTAACAGACTATTATTCAGAAGCGTTTGGATTATACCAAAGTGGTTACAGACCAAACAGGGATTCTATCCTACATGCTATTAATGAACTTGGACGACTTCCAATGCTTAGCGATATCGAAAATGTTGCAGGTATTAATAATACTTATAAAAAGGATTTACTTGTATCTTACATAGAGTCACTAGTGTTGTCTCTCTCCTATCAAAGTTTGTATCATGGTCATGAAGAAGGGTGGCAAGCTCATCTCAAATACTACTATCAGGCGGAAGAAGAAAATAGAATGGGATTAAAAACATCTTCAACACATTTCGATATTTATAGCATCGCGCGCGATACAATTTATAATAAACTAATGATTCAACAGCTTGAAGAACTATTTATTCATTATACTTCTCTTTTTGAGTTGAATATTCATTGTCGTATTAATATTGTTATATATCCGGATATTGAAACAGCGACTGGTTTAAATGGCGAAAGTTACAGTATTGGTTCTGCACAAGGTGGTGATTTATTAAATGTACTTTCGCCACACACCGCTGACAATCCAATGGAAGCAGCAGCCGCTGGAGGACTTCTTGCTCACGAATTTTGGCACGTTGTTCATTTTCATATGCGACCCTACAATGGATATTCCGGGGGATATTTTATTATGGAAGGTATGGCTGATTATATGCGTGAGGGAACTATTGATATGGTGCGAACAGTTCACGACCTCTGGAAAGTTGAAGAGCTACTTTATAATTATTACAACGAAAATTCAACCGAGCCTACACTGGAATATATTATGAATAATCCGCAAGTTGTTGAACCTTATTTGTTCGGGCAGATATTTTTCAACTATTTAATTCCTGATGTTGCAAGTTACATAGAAGTCAAAAATTTCTTTTTAGGAAGATGCGACTGGTTAGCCATTAATGTAGCATATGAAGAGATTGAAAAAGGTTATATCAATTACCTTAAAAGTCTTGTGAACTATGCTCCACCAGACACTCTCGTTGAAATACCCTTTGACGAACAATTCGACAATTTTTTTAATGGCTGGTCAAAACCCAATTTTAATAACCCAGATAATTGGCAAATTAATGATGGAGGATTTGATGGAGGTAATTGCGCTAGATTCTATACTCACAGTGATACAAGTGAACCAATTGAATCATGGTTAATTTCTCCACCATTAAATGCTGAAAATATGGAGCAAATTAAATTATCATTCGATTTTGCACGATATGGTGAAGGAATAGAATTAGAAGTTTTTTACACCAATAGTTTTAAAGGATATACAGATAGTACGAATTGGACCTCAGCAAATAGAATTACAATGCCAAATGACTGGGGATGGAGTAATTCTGGAGAAATAACCATATCTAATCCACCAGACACAGTTTTTATTGGATTACAAAAAAAATCAACCGGAGAACAACACCTTCAACTTTATATCGATAATTTCAAAGTTAATGGAAATATTACAAATGTACCTCTAAATGAACATTCAAAAAATGATTATAGAATTTATCCAAACCCTATAACCAATACATCAATAATTTCATTTACAAATACAAAAACAGAAAATATAAACCTTTCAATTTTCGATTTACAAGGAAGGAAAATCTGCACTGTTCTGGATAAAAATATGTCCCAAGGAAATCACTCAATTCCATTAGGAAAACACATTCAAACGAATGGAGTATATTTTTGCCGTCTGGCAACAACAGAAGGAGTTTCTACTTTAAAACTAGTGGTAAATTAAATGTTGAATTCTAAAAAAACTAAGGATGACATCTTTTTATTTTAAACTTAAAGAGATGTCATCCTTCTTCTCAGTGTAAACTGAATTAAAAAGGATACCATCTCTCATTTCAAAACTTAGAAAGATGGTATCCTTACTTTTCACTCCACTCCTTTGGAGGGGCTGGGGGAGGCTTCCCTACTCCACAATCTCCATTTCATCCAACAAATAACCGGCACCTGCAAACCTATCGATGAGAAAAAGTGCATAACGAATATCGATGGCAATGTTTCTGCATTGGTCAGGGTCGAACATAATATCGCTCATTGTTCCTTCCCAACCACGGTCGAAGTTTACGCCAATTAACTCGCCATTTGCGTTTACCACCGGACTTCCGGAATTTCCACCGGTTGTATGATTCGAAGCGGTAAAACAAACCGGAACATCACCGTTTACTTCGTATTTACCAAAGTCGCCAGAATTGAAAATTTCTTTTAACCGATCGGGCACATCGTAATCGTAAATCTCCGGATTGTCCTTTTCCATAATTCCCGATAAAGTTGTGTAATGTTTGTAAGCAACACCGTCTTTTGGCAAATAACCTTCCACTTTTCCATAAGCCACACGCAAAGTCATGTTAGCATCGGCAGGCAAAGGTTCTCCGTTTTTCATGTCCATAATCCCGGCCATGTACTTTTTCATATTTGCAGTAATTTCATCATTTATGGATCTTACTTTTGGAGAAATATCCATTTCGCTTTTCATTCTCAATTTGTTGTACATCAAAAAGAGGGGATCTTTTCTCAATTTCAACAATTGCTTTTCTGAACCATTTTCTATTAAATCAGTTAACTTTTCTTTATCAGCTAAAATCGATTTCTGATATACTTTTTTAATTAATTTATCTGATTGGAATTTATTGATTGATTCAGCAAAATCCAATGGCAAAAAAGTATCATCAACACCTTCAACCAACATTGGCATTAATTCGGCAAACAATTTCTCATCGGTGGTTTGATTAAAATCTTTGAAAAACCTGGGCAAACTACCTAACATAGTTTTACGCGATAATTTAACTTTATCCGTTTGTTTATTTTCGATGTTATTTACAATGGAATTTGCCTGCCCTGCCAGTCTAAAAATTTCGACTCCCCGAAACACTATTTCCGAATAATAATCGGAAGCATGAATGTATTTTTTATACTGTGCATAAAGAGTTTCAAAATTGCTAAAAACCTCTTGATAATCACTTTCCCACTCACCGTTTTCCAGTGCCCATTTTTTAAATTCCTTTTCAAAAGCAAGTTTGCTGTTTACAGCATCCAATCGTTTCAAACCTTTAATTTCGCCTTGCCATTTTTTCCATGCATTACTAATGCCAGCATATTTTGCTGCGTACTGAATTCTAACTTTCGGATCAGCTTCCATATCCGCACCAATAATTTCTAATTTTGTGTCGCGTATTTTAATCCGATTCGGGTCGCGCTGGTTCATTGTAATATCAACTTCCTTCGAAGGCCAGTATTGCATTGTGCTTCCGGGGTAACCAAAAACCATGGTAAAATCGTTTTCCTGAACTCCTTTCATTGAAATCGGGAAAAACTTTTTTGGTTTGAAAGGAACATTATCCTCCGAATATTCAGCCGGTTCATTGTTTTTATCGGCATAAACCCGGAAAAGTGAAAAATCACCAGTATGACGTGGCCACATCCAATTATCGGTGTCGCCGCCAAATTTACCAATTGCCGATGGCGGAGCACCTACCAAACGAACATCTTTATAAATTTTATACACATAAAGAAAGTATTGATTACCATAAAAGAGAGGTTTTATTTGAGTACTAAATTTTCCGTCAATCGCAGCCTCTTTCTGAATTGCAGATGAGTTTTTCTTTATTTGATTTTGCTTTTCTTCCTCAGAAATACTTTCTGTTCCCTCCAAAACTTTCTCTGTAACATCTTCCATGTATTCTAAAAAACGAACAGTTAAACCCGGATTCGACAACTCCTCGCTGCGATTCATCGCCCAAAATCCATCGGTTAAATAATCGTTTTCAACCGAACTGTGCGACTGAATATTTCGATAACCGCAATGATGATTTGTAATCAGTAATCCGTCGCCGGAAATCAATTCGCCAGTGCAACCGCCACCAAAAATAACCACGGCATCTTTCATGCATGCATTATTCACATCGTAAATATCCTGAGCATTGAGTTTAAAACCCATTTCCTGCATTTCAGCAAGATTATATTTTTCAAGTAAAATGGGAATCCACATTCCCTCTTTGGCAAATAAATAACCAACTGATAAAAGAGTTACCAGGGTAAAAAGCACAATTTTTTTCATAAAAATTCAATTAAAATAATTCCGATAAAAATATCACACGCAAAAAGAGGAAAAAATACAGTATCAAACCATGATATTTTGACTGAGTGAGATATTTTTATTGCCCTAATTTAAATATGATTCTGCCAATTTAAAAAACAATTCCGGGTTACCCCAATCCTTATTTGGTCTTATTCCCATTTCAAACTTTAGTTCGCCTCCGTCGATTACATTCTGATGTGTAATCCAGGGTCCGTCGAGAGCTTCGCCGTTTAACCAGGCTTTCTGAATGTATTTGTTTTCATCGGAACAATTATCGGCTACAATTTTAAATTTTTTACCGCTGTCTAGATTAATGGTTACTTCTTCAAATACAGGGCTTCCAATTGTATAAAGAGGTACTCCGGGAATTACAGGATAAATTCCGATACTCGAAAAAACCACAAATGCCGACATCCCACCTCCATCTTCGTCTCCGGGAATTCCAAAAATATTATCGGGAAACCAGGTGTCTAAAAGCATTCTGATTTTTTTCTGCGTTTTCCATGGCGAACCGGTAAAATTGTAGAGATACGGAATGTGAAAACTTGGTTCATTCCCCATTGAAAACTGTCCAACAATACCAGTGAAATCAGGTAGTTTTGCCCAAGTCTGGTATTTACTCCGGTCAAGTCCCTCGCGGAAAAGTTGGTCGAGCCCTTGTTCAAAATTTTGCATTCCCCCCATTAAATCCATTAAACCCGGAATATCATGCTGCACCTGCCAAAGGTAAGTCCAGCCATTATTTTCATCGTAATAATCGCGGGCGCCCATCCCACCGTCGAATTTTGGATCGATGTCAATCCAGTTCCCCAATGCATCTTTTGGCATAAAAAATCCCTTTTCTTTCCAATAAAGATTTTTATAATTATTTGCTTTTTTCAAAAAAAGTTCATAATCATCATTCTTATCAAATTCATTTGCAAATTGTGCCAACGCCCAATCGTCGTAACTATGGCCAAGGGTAACAGCCACAGCCTGTCGCTTTTCAAACGAATGTACCATCGGTTCAGTTTCCAATTCGCCCGGATGCAAGGCCGGAAAATAATTTAGTACATGATAAAGACTATCTAATGAACCTGCCGCTCCAATTTTCCAGGGCAACATTGTGCCATTTAAAGCATTTTTTTTCATTCCATCGTAAGCAGAATTCATGTCAAACTGAAGAACATTTTTGCGGTAATTATCGAGAAAAGTTATGGTAGAATGAAAACCGTTCATACATGGATTTTCGCCCCAAAGCAAACAAAACTGGGGCATCCACCCACTTTGTTCATACATCCTGACGTACGATGCCATCATATCATTTTCCAAATCAGGATCAAGCAATGCACGCAGCGGATGATGTGTCAGATACGAATCCCACACCCAATCGTCGATGTAAAAATCCTGTTCATCTTCATGAATTTTGCCGTCGTAGTTGCTGTAATATTTTCCATCTTCGGTAATGTTGTTCATTCGCTCATAGCAACGATAAAGAGCGGTGTAAAAAGTTCTTTTGCGCGACTCCGAACCGCCAACAACTTCAATTTGTCCTAAAGTTTCCGCCCATATTTTTTGTGCTTCATTTTTGTATTTATCAAACATCCAGTCAGGCATTTCATTATCCAGATTTTTCTTTGCCTGTTCAAGACTAATAAATGACATACCATATTTGAAATTAATCATATTGTTTTCACTTTTTTCTAAAAAAGTAAGAACCAGTTTTTTATCGTTATTCAACTGCTGGGATGATAATATTGGAGCATCAAATTCACCAAAAACATAAGCTTTCATTCCCTTAAATGATTCAACTCCAGAAATTGAATTTTTATCTTCCTGAATCCAGCTTCCAGAATTTACTATGGATAAATTTAATTTTGGTTGTGCAGATTCCGGGAATTCAATCCTAAAAAAACCTGTTTTTGCACCTGGAACAAATTCGAGAGTGGCATTATAATCTTCGAGCCAAACCAAATAATAATATGGAGTTGCTGTTTCATTTTGCTGATCCCACGAAGAAACCGGATTTACATTTTCCTGCATATTTCCTACAAAAGGCATTAACCTGAAAAGTTGCCCGTTTCGGTGTGAAATTAAGGAAAGGGGAAAAGAAGAAATCTGATCATCCAAATAATCTTTCCGGTTTGGGTACATCCTTATCATTTGGTTTGGCAATTGTACTGTCGGACGCGTTGGTTGTAAAATATGCCCCACCCCTCCAATATTGGGATCAACAAAAGCGGTTGGATCGAAGTCCTTTTTTGAATTGCACGAAATAACAACTGCAATTAAGAATATTGCAAATATAATTTTACTGATTACCGATTTTGAAAGGTTCATTTTTTTGATTTTAAAATTATTCTGGCTAAAGTAACGAATAGTAAAACCAAAAAAAACGGATGACGCAGATATCTAAAAATAAATTTTAAAAAGTGTCACACTTTTGTTTGAAATAATTTTTCGAAGTAAAATTAACCTGCCAACGAATCACGGTTCTCGTAAATTTTGGTGATAGCATTTACAATGTCATCCATGTCTGATTTGCTGCCCAGCAAAATGCTCTGATAAAATGTTACCGCTTCTTTTGCAAGTTGGTCGTTACCGGGTAAATAATTTTCCTCGCGCCATTGTTTCAGCCGTTTTTCAGAAAACAATCGTTTGTATCCTCTTGAATTTAATGCTTCTTCAATCAAGCCATCTTTATTTTGTTTCCCATAACCCGATGAACATGGGATTCCTTCAGCACGCAAAGCTTTTAAAAATTGTTCTCTTGTAACATTACCAAATTCTTTGGATACAAACCGAAATGGATACATGTGATATGCAGATCTATTATTTCCTTCTACCAATTTACAGGTGTGAATTCCGGGAATTTCATTTAGCTTTTTATCCAAATATAGTGCATTTTCCAAGCGAATATCGGCATCTTTTTGTATGCGTTTCATTTGCGATAAAAGTGTAATTGCCTGCATTTGCTGCATTCGCCGGTTACTTCCACGCATTGGGTAATCTGAAGTTCGCTGAACGCTTCCAAAAGGCCGTCCGCAATTATGAAACGAATAACACTGATCCATTAATTCATCGTTGTTGCCAATAACCGCGCCTCCTTCGCCAGCCGGTAGGTTTTTAGAATTCTGAAAACTGAAACAGCCTAAATCACCAAGTGTCCCCAACTTTTTACCTTTGTACTCTCCCAGCCACGCCTGGCACGCATCTTCAATAACTTTTAAATCATGCTTTTTTGCCACTGCATTCACTTTGTCCATATCAACAGGCAAACCATAAATATGCACGGGCAATATTGCAGATGTCCGGTCGGTAATTTTTTCTTCTATTTTCGAAGGATCAATTAAGAATGTTTCCGGGTCGGTATCTACAAAAACTGGCAGAGCTTTGTTCATAAAAATTGAATTGTAAGTTGCAATAAATGTAAATGGCGAAACCAAAACTTCATCACCAGCATCGACACCTAAAACCTGCAAAGCAACTAAAAGTGCGGTAGTTCCACTGGCAGTTGCAAGGCATCGTTTTGCTCCCATTAATTCGGCATATTTCTGTTCAAAATCGGCTACCGATTCTCCCCTGCCCCGCCACCAACGGCCACTTCGTAACATTTCCAAAGTTTCTTTTTCTGCCGACTGATCCCAAACCGGCCATTCTGGCCAATGTGCTGTTCTTACTTTTTCGCCGCCATGAATGGCGAGTTTCCTCGTATTATTTGAACTAAATGAAGTAAGAGGTAAATTTGCAAATGTACCAAGTGCCCCAACAGAAGTTGTTGCAATTACCTGACGACGGGTGAATCTTCGATTTGCCATGATTTTAGGTTTAGATTTTATACGAACACTTTGATTTTCTCTTGCAGAAGAAAATGTCGAAACTAAGTTACGGAATTATAAGAAAATCAGCAATAAAACATCGAATGCTACAAAAAATTATTTCAAATAAAAAAACCTTGTTTAATAAACAGCATATTTCTCTATAGAATCCCATTATACCAATTGTACTTTGAAATGCCGCATGGCAATTTCGAAGTTTATAATGGTTAATGCCGATACTACAACAAAGGAGTATGCTGAGTAAAACGAAAGTATGCGACATTTGATTGTTAAATCGGTATTAATCAAACATCAACAAATAGTAGAGGTAAACTCAAAAAATCTTGCAAATCAAAATTTTTAGTTAGAAATTGAGATGAATTTCAAAAATCAAAAGAAATAGAAGATGAACCAAACCGCTTTAAAAAATAAAATAAATTATTTCGCACTCTTCATTTTCGCGGTTTCCATGGGATTTCTGGAAGCAATAGTTGTAATTTATGTCAGAGAATTATATTATCCCGAAGGATTTGCCTTTCCATTAAATGCCTTGCCAGCGAATTTAATAAGCATCGAAATAATCCGCGAAATTTGTACCCTTCTAATGCTGGGATCAGTTGCCTGGCTAACAGCAAAAACTTCGCTCCGGCGGTTATCGGCATTCCTTTTTTCTTTCGGAGTTTGGGATATAATTTACTATGTTGCATTAAAGCTCTTCCTCGATTGGCCCGAATCGTTACTTACCTGGGATATCCTATTCCTCATCCCAATTACCTGGGTGGGTCCTGTTTTAGCTCCCATAATTTGTTCGGCATTAATGATTTTAATGGCAGTAATATTCGAACGGTTTTATTTGACAAAAAAACTAAATGAAATAAAGCGGGCAGAATTCATTTTTATGGTTGTGGGCGCCGTAATAATATCTTTCGCTTTTACTTACGACTTTGGAATGTTGATTTTAAAAGGTGGATACCTGTCTGATTTTTTTGCAATCCCCGAAAATCCGGAATTTCTAAAAGAACTAACAACTTATATTCCAACACGTTTTAGTTGGGAGATTTTTTCGATTGGAATACTTTTTATTTTCTTTGGAATTGGGATGATTGTAAAACGGGTAATTTTAAATAAAAATTAATTTATTTGAAAGTACAGCTTCCAAAATAATAGTAGCAATATTTATTCTTATTCAATTTTTATTTTTCCTTTGTAATCATAAATTTTTATTCACCAAAAAAGAAAAAACGGGAATAGAATATTTGTGAAAAAAATGTAAGAATGCTATTTCTTTTAACCAGCTGCCTAATAGATTAAAGAATTAAAATGCCTGTTTTCAAATATATTCTTTTACTTGTTTTTACATTGAGTGTGTTTCAATGTAAAAGCCAGGTATCCATAAACGAAATAAACTTTAATAAAGTCCCCCAAAAAAAAGTACGAGAGTATTTAATTGGCCAGCAGAACAATCATATTCTGTCGTTAACAGATATCAAACCCTCTTTAAGAACTAATATGAAAATTGAAGGGTACAGAAATCATGTAAAAGAATACTTTTTGAAGGATAGTTTGAATAAAATTTGGAAACATTATTTAAATACAAATCCTGGTGATTCGTGGAATGGCAGGAAAGTATCATTCGGGATGTTATTTTCAAAAAAAGATAAAAGGATTGTATATTGCAACGAATCTATTTCGCAAATCGATACCGGGCAGGTTGTTTATTTAAATTTAAAATTATTAAAAGGTATAGCCAACCTTGCGACTGTTTTTGAATTTACAAATATTGACAAGGAAAATCGAATAATCGAATTTAGCTATATTGAAGGTAACATTACCGAGGGAAAGCAACGGCTGCAGTTTTCGGAAACCCCAAAAGGGCACACTTTAATTTTGCACACCAGTTTTTATAAAAGCAATTCTACGTTTCGCGACTGGTTTCTATATCCGTTTTTTCATGATAAAATATCCAATGAATTCCATCGAAATATGAAAAAACTTTATTATTCCAAATGCATGTCACAATAATACCAATTGCTCTTCAAAATGCCGCTTAGCAAATTTTGAAATTACAATAGCCTGTCCCGAATCTATTTCGAGAGTTAATACCGATAATACAAGAAAGAAGCAGATTGAACAAAGTGAAGTTTGCGATATAATGTTGTCAAATCGGTATTAATAACCTGAGTTCGATTATAAATATCATCACAGTTTAAGTTATTTTTTAGCAGAAATTGAAACAGATTTTTGAAGGACTACTTTTTTGCCTGTGGCAAGAAAAGTCGGGATAATTCGAGAAAATTTGGAGCGATTTATGCAAAAAATAACTAAATCCGAAGGAAAAGTCAGACTTTCTGTGTTCAATATTTATAATCTAACTCAGGTTAATAGGTAAAAGATACAAATGCAACTTTTTTTGAATCAGGACTCCAGGAAGGGACATTTATTGTTCCCTGTCCGCCATACAAAAATGCAACGGTTTCAATAATACCGCCTCCAACAGGCATTATTCGCAACATTACATTTTTGTTTCGAGGATGTGAACCGGCTGGTACTTCTGGCAAATACGATATAAATATCAGTTGTTTACCATCGGGCGATGGATGTGCAAACCAGTTTTGATAATTATCAAAAGTTACTTGTTCTTGATCTGATCCATCAGGTTTCATTCTCCAAATCTGCATCATTCCGGTCCGGGTTGAATTGAAATAAATGTACTTTCCGTCGGGCGAATATTCAGGTCCATCGTCCAGACCTTCGGTTGATGTTAAACGAATTTCTGTTCCTCCTTTTGTTGGGATTTTATAAACGTCGTAGTTCCCGTTTCTTTCGGCACAGTATGTAAGCCAATTTCCATCGGGCGACCAGCCATGCCAATACGAAGGCCCCTTTTTAGTAACACGCTCCGGAGTTCCACCGTCAACAGGAACTGTGTAAATAATCGAACGGTTTTTGCCATCGTCTTCAGTACTACTACTAATTGCCAGGGTTTTACCATCGAATGAAATTCCATGGTCGTTATTATTGGCTGTTATATCACCTGTATAAATTTCTTTTGGTTTTTTCTCTTTTAAATCGAATTTAAAAAGTTTTCCACCTGAATTATAAATTAAATATTTCCCATCGACCGACCAATTTGGAGCTTCAATATGGGTTTCGGTTTCGTAAATAACATTTCTTAATCCGGTTTCCAAATCTATAACCTCCAACCTGCTTGGCGAAGGTTTCTGATAACCATCAACATTTTCGCCGGCAGGTTTCTCTATTCTTACATTCCAAAAATCCGCCTTCTCTTTCACAACTTCGTTATGAGAAGAAATAAACATTCCGGCTAAAACAGTTTCACCTGTTTCTATAACTACTTTTCCAACTTCGGTTAAAGGTTGTCCATCCTTCGAAATCCGGAATATAAACTCATTCCCTTTTCTTTCTAATTGTACAAATTCAGGGTCCTTTATTTCAGCAGATTTTTCCAGGGTTTCACCACCATTCTTTTCGCGGTATTGCAATGATGTTAAACCATCGCCGTGAACCGCACCATCCATATAAATTGCATTTTCTTCTTTTGAGTTTCTAATCATTAAGCCAATTTTCCGATGTGGATCGATACCTTTTCCGATAAAATCCAAATTGGCAGAGATTATAAAATCACCCTCAACTTCCTGCGACACAAAATAAAACTCATCCCTTTCAAACCAAACATTATAACCAGCACCTTGCAACTCAAATTTTTGCATTTTCTCATCTAACTTAAAATTGCCCTTAAGTTTTGGGTTACCAACATCGTATCCATCGTAATTTTGAAACATTTGTTGTGCCTGAGTTGTAAATGAAATTAAGAAAACCAGAATAGGTAATAAAGTATTTTTAACCATTTTATATAAAATTTTAAAACGCTAAAACTAATGATTTTGAATTCAAAAGTTAACATCTAAATGTATTTTCAATCTAAAAAATTAAATTTAAAAAACTTATTATTTAAACATCGGAAAAATAGTATTTTATTCAGAAGACTTTGCCTGTTGACTATTATTTTTCACTTTCAAAGTAATACGTAAAAAACCCAATTTTTAGAAAATCTCAATTATTTCCTCAAGCGAAATATCAAAAACCTGTTGGCAAATCGCATTTAGTTCTTCTTCAGTCCCTTCGAAATGAGCAGTTGTTTGTTTGAAAACAGCCGCTTCTTTTGATTTCAAGGCCAAGGCCGGCGACGAAGTTTCAAGTTCATAAAATGGTCCTAATTGCCCACCGTCTTCAAGTGGGCCATCGTTGTACGAATTAATAGCGTCGCCTTTAAAAGGGAATTCCTGTATTTCCCACGCCGAATTCACATACTCTGATACCCCCTCAGGAATTTCGCATTTTACAATTGTGAGTAATTTATTCTCAGCATCGTAACTTCCTAAAACCGGTAAAGCCCTCTGTGGAAGAATTCCAATTTTCCCGCGTTGCTTTCCATCGCCCTTAAAAAAAATAAACCCGTTTTTCACAACCAATCTGTCTTCCGAAACTTTTCCAAAATAATCGTCTTTTACAATGTAATCCGATTCAGCATCGGTTTTATAAGGGATAATAATTGTAACAGTAGGCGAAGGATTAAACATCCCAAGCAACCAAATTGAAAGTAGCCCGTTTTCTTTTGTCCATTCTTTTTCGCCGGTATTTTTAAGCTCATTAACAGATTGATAACCTACACTTTTTACAGTTTCCTGATAATAAATCCCAAGTTTGTTTTTTATTTCGTCCTGATTTAATAAAACAATTTTACGGTTTACATCAAATTGAAACAAAAAATCGCTGTAGTTTTTTAGCTGAATTGATTTTGAAAACTCAGCTTCAGTTTCACTGGTTGCAACCAGTTCAAATGATTCGGTGTCTAAACTGGCTGGAGTTGCCCAATTTTCAAAATCAAAGGAATCGCCCTTTTTAAAAAATATTGAAAACTGACCACCTTCAGGCCCCAGCCAAAAACGTTCTTCACCGCCAACCGGGTTTATTTGTTCCAACACATTGCCCGATGCAATTAAATCGTGATTAATCCAACCATAACTTTTGCCCTCTTTCCCTTCCGAAGTACTGGTCATCACTCGTCCCTGAAATTCAGGGGAGATTAAAATGCGGGCATTACCACTTTTTAATTCCACAGGTTTTGTATTTTCCTGTAAAACTTTTAAATCGTAACCATAAGTCCCTTTTTCAAAAGTTACCATTTTTGATTCTGATTTATTTTTCTGTCCTGAATTTGAACATGCAAAAACAGTAACAAGGAGAAGAATTGCAAAATGTTTCATTGATAAGCTTTTTTTAGTGTTCACTTGTTCAAAGTCAGATAAGCTACATATTAAACGAACTATTTATACAATGATCCAAAATTTTCACAAGCCCGATAATCTGCACCCTCTTTATTTTCACCAAAAGCATTCCACGCACTTGGCCTAAAAACCTCTTCATCATCGACATTGTGCATGCTAACCGGAATTCGCAACATTGACGCCATGGTAATCAGGTCCGCTCCAATATGCCCGTAACTTATTGCACCGTGATTCGCCCCCCAGTTTGCCATAACAGAATATACATCTTTAAAAGCGCCAGCACCAGTTAATTTAGGTACAAACCAAGTTGTCGGCCAGGTTGGGTTAGTACGTTTATCTAAAATATCGTGTACATCATCTTCCAACTCAACAGTGTAACCCTCAGCAATTTGCATCACGGGACCCAAGCCTTTTACTAAATTTACGCGCGACATTGTGACTGGCATTTGGCCTGCAGTTTTAAACTGGCTGGAATAACCACCTCCACGGAAATATCCTTTATCACCAGGGCAAAAACGTGTATTTTCCAAACAAGCTTTTACATCTTCGTTAGTAATTTCCCAGAAGGGTTTCATTACCGGATTTCCATTGGCATCTTTTTGTTGTGCCGTGGCGTCCATTGTAGTTGAACCAGAATTAATTAAATGAATAATTCCATCTTTAGCCAATCCGGTCAACTCTTTTCCTGTAACACGTTTTACAGCATCGGGACTCCAATAAGTTCGTACATCTGAAAAAATCTGAGCCGTATTTGTTAATAAGTGACCGAATAACATTGGAACAGCATTTAAGCTGTCGTTTTCAGTGGCAAAAACAAAGGCTTCACGTACTCCATTCCAATCGAAGGAAGTGTTCAGTATAGTTTCAGAAAAATCACCATTGGGATAGTAATCTGTCCATTGGCGTTGCCCCTGAAAACCACCTGCAATTGCATTTCTTCCAAGTGCTTCTTCACCAAACCCAGCTTCCTTCAACTTTGGGTTTCCAATCATCAAATCACGAAAAATCAAAGTCATTTTTACCACAACTTCCCACTCCCAATCTTTTCTTTTACGATCCGACTGAATGGAAGGATCATTGTAATCATCACCTTCAATTATAATTTCTTTTGTCCACGCCAGTGCCTTATCATATTCTTCTTTATCAAAAATATTATCATCGATGCGGCGTTTTATTTCCACCATATCAACAAACTCGGTACGCATTCCTAAATACTCTTGAAAGAAATCAGGGTTTACCATCGAACCCGCAATTCCCATTGATGTGTAACCCAAAGACAAATAGGTTTTACCTTTCATTTGAGCAACCGCCAAAGCCGAATTAACAAAACGAAGTACTTTCTCTATTACATCTTCAGGAATAGTTTCGTCGCCGGCATCCTGCACATCGCGGCCATAAATCCCAAATGCAGGTAATCCTTTTTGTGTATAACCAGCCAATGCAGCAGCTAAATAAACTGCTCCCGGACGCTCAGTTCCATTAAATCCCCAAACCGCTTTTGGTATTGAAGAATTCGAATCCATAACTTCAGTACCATAACACCAGGCAGGAGTAACTGTTAATGAAACTCCAACACCTTCCCGCTCAAATTTATCAGAACACATTGCAGCTTCCGCGACTCCACCAATGGTAGAATCTGCTATTACACATTCCACTTTTTCGCCACCTGGGAAACGCAAATTTCCTTCAATAAGTTTAAGCGCTGCTTTTGCCATGTTCATGGTTTGCACTTCGAGCGATTCACGAACTCCTTCTTCGCGCCCATCAATTACGGGGCGGATTCCAACTTTTGGAAGCCTTCCAATTAATCTGTTTGACATATTTTTTAATATTTAGATATTAGTATTTTATAATAAATATCAAGATAAAAAAGATACAAATATCAAGATAAAAATTCTTGGATTTGTATTCAATCATTCATTTAATTTGTGTTATGCTGTACTGTGTGCAAGTTAAAAATATTTATAAACCGGAAGGATGTTAATCAACATTTTTGGCCTATTTTTGAAAAATATGGTTTAAAACAACAAATTCAAAATTATGTATTTTAGAAACCTGTTAACTATTATAATATATTTTTTTTCAAGCTTGTTTTCTTCTGTTTCGCACGGGCAGGTTGTTACAGGGCGAATCGTAAATGAAAAAAATGAGATAGTCCCTTACGCTACAATTTTTATCCACGAAACAAAAGAAGGAACAATTACTAACTCCGAAGGTAACTTCAATATTCAGTTAAATAAGGGCGTTTATCATTTCACTGTCCGTTCTCTTGGTTATTTTCAGATTGAAAAAGAAGTAGAAGTAAACACCGATAGTATTCATTTAAATATAACATTGCAAAGTCAGGAATTTGAAATCAAAGAGATAAAAGTATTTCCGGGGAAGGAGGATCCGGCTTATTTTATTATTCGGAAAGCAATGGCAAAAGCTCCTTTTTATCGTGAAAAAATAAAACATTATGAAGCTGATTTGTATATAAAAAGTAATTTTATTTTTACCAACATTCCCAAAATATACCAAAACAAAATTCAAATTGAAGACAAAAAACTAAAGGATTACTTTAAGGAAGATGTAACCTACCTAATTGAATCTCAGAATAAACTGGTGTACGATTATCCGAATAAATACGACCAAAAAGTAATCAGCAAAAAGAGTTCGTTGGTTGGCTTTGACGAGCCGCCTGTAATGGGCCTAATGACTGCCAGTTTCTACGATGAACGCCCTAACCAGGTTATTTCACCACTTTCGTCGTTGGCATTAAAACACTATAAATATCGATACGAAGGATTTATTACAGTGGGGATTTTTGATGTTTTTAAAATTAAAGTAAGTCCTAAACGAAAAAGTGATGAATTGGTAGAAGGCTACATTTATATCGTTGACCAGTTATGGTGTATTTACAGCCTTGATTTTAATTCGAGTTTTGAATTTTTCAATTACAGGATAAAACAACAATTTGAAAATTTGGGAAATGAGAACTGGCTTCCGGTTTCACACAATATCGATGGTAGCTTTAGAATGCTCGGATTACGTGGGGAATTTTATTATGGTGCTTCAGTAAAATACCATTCTATTCGCGAAAATTTTATGTTGGAGGAGCAAGAAATAACCACTTTTGAAAACATGGAGAAAGCAACACTCCTTATAAAGGAAAAAGGCGAAAAAGAAAAAAATCTCAGAAAAGAAGTTGAACTAATAACGGCAAAAGAAGAATTATCGAACAACGATGTAAAAAAAGTAGCTCGCCTGAACCGGAAAATATTAAAGGAACAATACATTGATTCTACGATTGCAGCTCCAAGCTACTCAGATTATAATATTGACGATAAAAAAGATTCGCTGAACAACAATATTTCATGGGACACCATTCGGGCAATTCCACTAACACCATTAGAAATTGAAAGTTATCAATTAGCCGATTCACTAATTTCGTTAGAAAAAATGGAAATCGATTCAATTACCGGCGAGAGAAAGAAAAAAGGGAAAGCGATATTTTCAAAAATAATTACAGGGCATTACGATTTGTGCAAAGATTCCTTGATTCGCTTAAGTTACAACGGTTTAATTTCTCCTGAAAACTTTGACTTTAATACGGTTGACGGATACAAATACAAACAACATTTTCAATTAAGGCTAAATCCCGATTCGGGAAAATATATTTATGTTGTTCCTGAAATAGGTTTTGCTTTTAACCGGAAAGCCGTTTTTGGATCGCTTAATAGCCGGTTCCGAAATATTTTTTTGAATGGTAATACTTTTCAAATTGGTTTTGGAAAAGAAAGCCGCAACTTTAAACCCGGACTGCTGGGAATTAACCCGGGCCTAAATTCAATTAGTTCATGGTTTTTTGCCCGCAATTACATGAAATTGTATGAAACTTCATTTTTCAAAATGAATATTTCGCAACAAATAATTAAAAATTTTAGTTTGAATGTTTTGCTTGATTACAATCACTTTTATCCTTTAGTAAACAACATTTCGTATTCCCTTTCCGATAATAAAGAATATTCACCAAACATCCCGGCCGGATTTAATAACGAAAGCAATGAATTAATTGAACAGAAAAGTTTTGTTTATGGAATAGGTGCAGGCTATCGAAAAAATCAGGAAAAGCCCTGGCTGGAAGAATCTCCGTTTTTATTTATGAATGATTTTTATTCATTTAACCTTCAGTACAAACAAGGCATCAAAAATGTATTTTCTTCAGTTTCCGATTTTAAGCAGATTGATTTTAGCTTTCACCAACAGGCAAATATTTCGCCCAGCGCTGGTATCGATTGGCAAGTTAATGTCGGGCATTTTTTTGAATCAAACCAATTGCATTTTTCACAATTCAAACATTTTAAGACGGCAGAAATATTAATACCGTTTACCGCGTTTACCCACACCTTTCAGATGTTGAACGACTATAAATTCAGTTCAAATAAAAGTTATTTTAATATAGGTTCTGAATTCCGCTTTGAATATATTTTCCTGCGTTATTTATCGCTTTTTAACAAACGGACCTGGAGCGAAAGTATTCACCTCAACTATCTCACCACCATTGATTTGAAAAATTATTGGGAAACCGGGTACAGTTTAAACAGCCTGTTTTTTGCTGGTAATATTGGGGTTTTTGCAGGATTTAAAAAGAGCAAATTTGAAAGTATAATTGTAAAATTCTCCATCTCCGGGTTATAAATCAAAACTCTAACAATTAATCGCATTCTCAATTAAAAGATACTTTAGAGCATCATGCCTGATGCAACCATTTACACCAAAATAGCGTAAATTCTTCAAATCAAACTTTACTAGCACATTTTATTTGCACATATTTTAGACGTTCTTTAAGGGTATTTATTCTACAACTTAATTATTTTTTTACAAAAAAAATTTTATTTCGTAAGCAAAAAACAAAAAAATGAACTATTACTTACTGACCGGGATTTAATTCGTAAAATTCCCGCTTTCAGACTCAGGGCCTGTTCAGCCCAATGAACTTATTAAAAAACCAGAATTGAATATTGTCATTCGAAGTTGTTATTCCACTTAAATTCACCTTGGAAATCAAATTTCAAATAACTTAAATTCATTTAGCCATGAATAAAACAATACTAAAAATTTTGATAGTCCTGATTACCCTGTTTTTTATTAATTGCAAAAAAGATATTGTGGAAATATACCATCCGATTCAAATATATTCTACAATAAAAAATGTCAGTGAATTTGGAAATAACGACGGAGAAATTGACATAACTGTTTCTGGAGGCTCACAGCCCTATGAATTTAAATGGTCGAATAACCAGACAAGCGAAGATATTACCGGTTTAGCAGTTGGGGTTTACTCAATAATAGTAACAGATTCCGACAATTTTTTCAAATCCGACACATTTGATGTTACGCAACCCGAACCTGACCCAATAATTGTTACGTTTGAAATTACCAGTCCCTCGGAGACTGGTGCAAACGATGGCTCAATTAACACGGTATTAGAAGGTGGATTTCCACCCTTTAGTTTTTTATGGTCCAATGGCTCTGATGCAAAAGATATGACAAACTTAAGTACAGGAATTTATATTTTAACAATAACAGACAGTAAAGGACAAACACGAACCGACAGTGTAACATTAATAGACTACATAATAGATATCGACAAAAATATTTATTCAAAAATTAAAATTGGAAATCAAATTTGGATGGGAGAAAACCTGAAGGTAAAGCGTACTCCCGACAGTACAATAATTGAAAGCCACGGGTATAACGACGACACAAGTTATGTAGAAATTTATGGTAGGTTATATACCTGGAATACAGCAATGAATGGTTTAAATGAAGAAAAATCACAGGGAATTTGCCCGAGTGGTTGGCACATCCCCAGCGATGAAGAATTCAAAGAACTGGAGATATTTTTGGGAATGACACCGGAAGAAGCTGACCAGTCGAACATGTGGAGGAGTAAGGACGTAGGTACCAGGTTAAAATTTGGTGGCAGCTCGGGTTACGAAGCCCAATTGTCAGGAAGGCGTTCTTACACTGGAAGTTACGACATGATCGATTGTATGGAATATATTTGGACATCAAATGAATACGGGAACAATGCCTGGCGAAGATGCCTCGATAAGAATGCAGGTGGAATAGGAAGGGCGAATACTTTTCCTAAAACTTATGGGCTTTCAGTCAGATGTATAAAAACGAATGAAGATTAATGCAATATAAAGTAAGCAATGTTTTAAAAAATGTGCCAATTAACAAAACTCAAATTACAAATCTGTCCAGATAATAGAGGATAAATCCCAAATAGCAATATTCGTCTTTTGGGTACTGCTTATCATTTTCAATCAACTGTAACTAACAAAGTTCAGAATAAAGAAAATTCTTAAAGTTGATTTACTAATACACCTTAAATTTGTACATTGTCGAAAAAATAATTTTTCACTCAGATTACTCGGAAGTAAGAATTGCTTTTTTGTTAAAACTTAAATTAGAAACCCTATAAAAATAAAACCATAATGAACCAAATTAAAATCCGAATAATAGTTTTTTCATTTTTGAGTTTGTTCGTTTTAACAGCAAACATCACAAAAGTTTTTTCCGAAAATATCTACAAAAAAATATCGGTTGCCTCGTGTGATAGTTTAATAAAGGCCAACGAAACCAACCCTAATTTTGTAATCCTCGATGTTCGAAGATCCACAGAGTGGAACCCTGATCATTTAAACGGTTCAATAAACCGAAATTATTACGACCCCGGTTTTGAAGCGCAGCTCGATGCTTTACCAAAGAATAAAATCTTTTTAATTCATTGTCAGTCGGGAGGCAGAAGCGGGGGAGCTTTTGCAAAAATGCAGACACTTGGTTTTTCTGAAGTATATGATATGATTGGTGGAATGGGTAGCTGGAAAGCAAATTCTTATCCAACAACTTCGGTACATGAACCAAAGCTAATGCTGGTTTCTTACTTTGAAACTTCAGATGATACGAATATTACCGGTTCAACCGATACTATTGAAGTAACATTAACCAACCGGGCTAACGATACCTTAACTTTTGCATCAGTTTCGTTTGACGATATACACGAAATTACAAACAATTTTGATTTAAATACTAAGTTGGCAGGTGCCGAAGATTATACTTTTTCAATATATCATACTCCTGGCTATTTTGAAAATGACTCGACAAAAATAATTATTGAAAGTAATGGGGGTCAGCTAATTATAAACATTGTTTACAAACAAGGCCTGCTTCAAAGTAGCCCGGTAGAAAAACTTATCGATTTGGTTATTTATCCAAATCCCGCAAAAAATAGGCTGTTTATAAAAAACAACTCGTTACTTGATATTAATGAAATTTCGATAATTAACATTAACGGACAATTGGTTTTGAATAAAACTTATTTCTCAATCCAAAATGGAATAGATATTTCAAATCTGCAAAACGGGTTATATTTTATCAGAATAAAAAGCGGGGACCAAAACTTTTCTAAAAAGTTAATAATAAAACGTTAGTTTTAGAGATGCCCTTAATTAAATCGTATTTTTCAAAAAGCATCTAACCAGAACTATTCATAAATTTATCTATTCTGAATTCAAACTACTTTGAATAAAGAAAATCCTCGATTCTCGATTCTCAAAATGCTAAGGCTATTTCTGCAGTGCTCAACTCTGTGCTTCCCTTTATTCTGTGCATTTTGAATTCTCATAACGAAAAACTCATGAATAATTCAGGCTACCAAAAAAATCACACCCCTAAAAGTATAATTTGCAAAATCTTTAAAAAGAGATAAATTAGCAACTTCTTTTTTTAAAACCTTTAAAATCTAAAGCGTGAAAATTTTTAAATTAAAACTTCACTGGCAAATTCTTATTGCATTAATTTTAGCAGTACTGTTCGGATACTATATTCCAAGCGGAGTTACTTATGTAGCATGGATGGGCGACATTTTTCTGCGTGCATTAAAAATGGTAATCATTCCCCTAATTTTTAGCTCAATAATTAGTGGCGTAACCAGCATGGGAGAAGGAAATAACCTTGGCCGAATGGGACTAAAAACACTCTCCTATTATTTAGCCACCAGCACACTGGCAATTTTAACCGGGTTGATAATTGTAAACCTCGTGAAACCGGGCGTCGGTGTTGACCTGGGTTTTTCAGAATCGGTAGAAGGCCTGGCAGAAAAAGCAGGTTCGATGAAAGACATTCTATACCGCATTGTTCCTGAAAATATTGTTGATGCCATGGCACAGGGAACCATTTTATCGGTCATATTTTTTGCCATTATTTTCGGATATTTTATTACAACTGTAGATAAAAAATACAAAGAATCGCTTACCACTTTTTTCGATGCAGTTTTTGAAGTGATGATGAAAATAACCCTTTTTATTATCAAATTCACTCCCCTTGGCATTTTCGGAATTGTTGCCAAAGAAGTTGCACGAAACGGCGACCAATTGGGGAATATTGCCGGAAGTCTTGCGATATACAGTGTGTGCGTTGTTGCTGGATTATTAATACATGCGTTTATTTTTCTTCCGCTAATTGTACGGTTTGTTGGCAAGGCAAAACCTTTTACACATTTCAGAAATATGGCTACCCCGTTGTTGACAGCATTTTCAACATCGTCGTCGAGTGCCACTTTACCACTTACCATGGAGGCACTGGAACATAAAAGTGGTGTGTCGAACAAAGTTACCAGCTTTACATTACCATTGGGAGCCACAATAAATATGGATGGGACAGCACTTTATGAATGTGTGGCGGCCATGTTTATTGCTCAGGCTTATGGTGTCGATTTATCGTTTGGCGAGCAGGCAATTGTTGTTGTTACTGCATTGCTGGCATCGATTGGCGCAGCAGGAATTCCAATGGCCGGATTGGTAATGATTACTGTTGTTTTAACGGCAATTGGATTACCACTTGAAGGAATAGGGCTTATTTTAGCAGTTGACAGGGTTCTGGACATGCTGCGCACGTCAGTAAATGTTTGGAGCGACAGTTGCGGCGCTGTTACCATTGCACGGTCGGAAAAAGAGATAACAAATGTGGCGTTAGAATAATACAGATAACTACGAAATATTAAAAATAATCTGCAAAACCTATTTACTAATCGACAACTTTTATTGGGCGAATAAATAATACAATTGGCAGAAAATCATTATTTAATTTCAATAAAACCCGTACAATTGCAATAGAAATGCATTTTAGCCCGAGATGAAAATTTTTAAATACCGAATTTTAAATCATATCCTATTTTGGATATTAATTTTTTCGTTTTATACCATTCCTCTTATACTATCATTCGGTTTTAGTTTTGAAGCCTTTATCAACCTTATTTATATTCCATTTGATATATTAGCAGTTTGCTTTGTTATTGAATTTTTAATTCCTCGTTTCTTATTCAAAAAAAGAAATCTGTTTATTTTCCTGTTTGGAACGGTAATGGTTATTTCTTTGAATATTGTAATATCGCAATATATAAAATACAATATTCAACCTTCATTGGGATTTTGGGTGGCGCGCCGACCGTTGGTGTCAGACCTGTTTTATTCGCTGCTCTCGAACTTCATGATTGTTGGCATGGCCTCAGCATTAAAAATTTTACGATATACGTACAACATTCAGTTAACACAAACAGAATTAAAGAAAAGAAGCATTCAGTCGGAACTTGGAATTTTGCGTTCGCAGGTCAATCCACATTTCCTGTTTAATGTACTGAATAACATCGACGCCCTTATTTTTGAAGACAAAGAAAAAGCTTCCAACGCCATTTTCCTTTTATCGAAAATTATGCGTTTTATGTTGCAGGAATCATCAGAAGAAAAAGTAATGCTTAGTAAGGAGCTTGATTACATCAAGGATTACCTGGAATTGGCAAAGTTAAGTTTCAAAGACCCAAAATTCCTTAAATTCAGCAGCGCCGGAAATATAAACTCGAAACAAATCCCGCCCCTTCTTTTTATTCCAATTATTGAAAACACGATAAAACATTGCAATAAAAAGGCAAATCCGCCTGGCATTCAAATTAAATTTAATGTCGAAGACGATTTTATCGAACTCAACACATCAAATTTTGTAAAACGAAACGACTTTAAACTCCCGGACAAAAGTTTATGTTCCGGCTTAAAAAATGTTGAAAAACGTTTAAAATTGCTGTACGGCGAAAACTATATTTTTGATATTAACCGTGATATGGATAAATTTGATGTGTATATAAAAATTTCTTTGTCATGAAGATGAATTGTATTGCGGTTGATGATGAAATCCTGGCACTAAAAAAAATAAAAAGGTATGCCGAAAAAATTGATTATCTGAATCTTCTCGGAACATTCGACAACGCCCTTTCCACATTTTCTTTTATCCGTGAAAATAAAGTAGATCTAATTTTTCTTGATATCCAAATGGACGAATTCACCGGGATACAGTTACTCGAAACCATTAAAGATCCCCCATACGTAATTCTAACCACCGCCTTCGACGAATACGCCCTAAAAGCTTACGAGTTGGATGTTATCGATTATTTGCTAAAACCTATTCCATTCGAACGTTTTATAAAAGCAGTTGAGAAAGTTTATGCGCGGTTTCTAAAAGAGGCCAATCTACAAACACAACAAGTTTCTATTGACAATAATATACCACAACCCGATAAACCGACTTACACTTTTATTAAATCGGGCAACAAAACCATTAAAATTTATTTCAACAAAATTTTGTACATCGAAGGAATGCGCGATTACCTTCAAATACACACCGAAGACAGTAAGATTATGACCCTCCTGAATTTTAAAACAATCCAGGAATTATTGGATCCACATAAATTTATGAGGGTGCACAAATCATACATTATTGCCATTAATAAAATAGATTATATTGAAAATAACGCAATAAAAATACGGAACAAATTAATTCCGGTCAGCAATACTTACAAAGTTGCTTTTTTCAATCTGCTGAATAAAAAAAATTTTATCTGAATTATTAATTCCAAATAACCGGACTGCCAATCTATTACATTTTTGCCCAACAATTTTTAACAATATTTTTCATTTCTAAAATCCTTATTTTAACGAAATTTCTATTTTTGCTACGATTTTATAAATATCTCAAAAATTCAAAATAAAGGGAAAATGAAAAAAGTATTTCAGATTGTAATTTTACTGACAATTATATTAGGTTTTTCAAATTGCAGGAAATCAGATAGCGGCCTTTTGTACGACAAAAAGTATATCGAGGAAATTAGATTAGCCCGTAAGGAAGCCGGTTTTTATATGGCCCGGGATTTTATTCCTGGTGCCACATTTGCCATTGCTAAAGATGGCAAACTTATCTATTCCGAAGGATTAGGATTGGCGTCGAAAGATTTAGATGTTCCGGTTAATCGGAATACTAAATTCAGGATAGGTGAAATTTCAGAAATAATCACATCTTTGGCTTACCATCTTTTGGTCGAAAATGGCACCCTTCACTCAGATTCGGCTGTTCAGCACTATTTACCTGATTTCCCCGAAAAAGAGCACAAACTTACCCTCGATAATCTTTCAAATCATTCCTCTGGAATTCGAATACCGTCGAATGATGAAGTAAACTGGAAAGGTTTAAATGTTAGTATTGAAAGAGGGCTCGAAATGTTCAAAGACGATCCACTTATTTCTTATCCGGGATGGGATGATGAGAATTCGCCATTTAGTTATAACCTATTGGGAGCTGTAATTGAAAAAGCAAAGGGAGAAAGATTTCATAAGATAATTAAAGAGTTAGTTACAGATACGCTAAACTTGTTAAATACCGGGATTGACAATCCGCTAATTACTATAAAAGGCCGGTCTGATTTTTATGATAACGGTTTTATGTTGCATGTGGAAAATGCAGATTTTATCGACTTGCGATACCGGGCTCCCTCGCAAGGATTCCTTTCGAATGCCGAAGACCTGGCAAAACTCGGAAATGCCATGCTCTATTCCGATTACATTTCGGAAGATGTTAAAGAGAGAATATTTACCCCGGTTTTTTTACAATCGGGATTTCCGGTACAATTGTCGAATGGCTGGGTTGTTTCAGAAGACCAATCGGGCAGAAAATATTATGCCCGTTCGGGGCATGTAACCGGTGGAGGAGCTTCATTGCTGATTTTCCCGGATGAGAAATTAGTAATGGCCGGAACAATAAATATTACCGGAAACACAGACGGTATTCCACTTTTTAAAATGGCAGTCCCATTTTTAACTGTACCTGAATCTCAAAATAATAATGATTGAGGTTTTTCTAAAAAGTTTTAATTTAGACGTATCTTATTTCTAATATACGTGTTTTTTTCACGGAAAATGACAAATATCAATTATAAAATTACAAACCTGGCTGGCAATTGACTGATAAATCGCGTAAAAAAATATCAAAAATACAAATTGCTTGAAACACGATAAGGAATAGTTTAGGATTTGAATATTTAAAAAAATTGAAACTTATTTGTTTATTGCTATTTTGAGATTTGTCTTTTCCAGTTTATCTGGGTTAGGGTTTAAATTAAACTTTTATGGAATCACTTATTTTTTTAGGAGTTATTTTAGGTTTGGCGGCAGGTATATTTGCAACTACCTATTTTTTCAAAAATAAAAGTAACAGGCAGTTAAAAGAACAATCGGTTATTTTACTTGAAAAAATAAATCAGGTTTGCAAATTAATAACAGTTGAAGGCGAATTCTCAGAAATATTTACGCACCGCGATATTAAAAGTACATTTTTTAACCTTGTACAACTTGAGAAAAAAGCATTAATTATTATTAAAGCAAAAGTGCTAATTGGTTTCGATCTCACTAAATTAAATATTGAAATTGTAGCTGATAAAAAACAAGTGAAACTTACGAAATTCCCAGCCCCTGAAATATTAAGCATAGAAACCGATCTGGAATATTACGATGTGCAAAAAGGAATAATAAATAAATTTTCAGGTTCAGACTTAACCAATCTGAATAAAAAATCGAAAGACTTTATTCGCAAAAAAGTAGAAAGTAGCCATTTAATTCAAATTGCCCGGAACCAGGCAAGCGACACAATTTCTGTAATAAAGCAACTAATTGAATCGCTTGGTTGGGAATTGGTATCTGATAAAATACAGGATAAATTGAAAGAACACAGGCAGTTAAAAGAGTGATCAGTTATCAGTCGCAGTGTTCAGTGTAGTGTTCATTGAATTAAGAATCAAACAGGAAAAGTGTCAATTTCTGAATCGGTGATAAATAACAAATGAAAACACAAATAGACTTTAGGAAATTATGTTTTCACAATTATTAAAAAACTAACGGGAACAATTTACGCAGGTACGTGCTTGTGGCATAATTAAAATGCGCCCCAGCGGGATTGCCTGGTTGCAATTTATGCACAAACCAAAATCTTTATCATCAATTTTCGAAAGTGCAATATTAAGTTTTAACAATTTTTCTTTTGCATTTCGCAGGGCAGCTTCTGTAACACTTTTATTGTTAATTGCATCCATCCGCGAAATCCTTCCAATTGCATTTTCCGGCTCCACCGGGCGTGTTAATTCAGTGTATTCCGAAATTTGCTTTTCAGTTTTCTGAATTTCAGTTTCAATCTTAATTTTAACTTCCGTTTTGTTGATCTTTGACATTCTTTAATATTTACGAAAAAAGTGACTCAACAAATTCTTGTCTCCTGAAAATTTGCAGGTGTTCCATTTTTTCGCCAATTCCAATATATTTCACCGGAATTTTAAACTGATCGGATATTCCAATAACTACACCACCTTTTGCAGTGCCGTCGAGTTTTGTAAGAGCCAAAGATGTAACTTCGGTTGCCTTAGTAAATTGTTTGGCCTGCTCAAATGCATTTTGCCCTGTTGAGCCATCTAAAATCAATAAAACTTCGTGAGGTGCATCGGGAATAATTTTTTGCATCACCTTTTTTATTTTGGCGAGCTCATTCATTAAGTTGACTTTATTATGCAACCTGCCTGCCGTATCGATAATTACGATGTCGGTATTGTTTGCCTTTGCCGAAGCCAGCGTATCAAAAGCTACAGATGCCGGGTCGGAACCCATTTTTTGTTTTACCAAAGGGACATCAACCCTTTTTGCCCATACTTCTAATTGATCGATGGCAGCAGCCCGAAATGTGTCTGCTGCTCCAAGAACAACCGATTTTCCGGCCTTCTTAAAATTGTAGGCCAATTTTCCAATGGTTGTTGTTTTTCCTACTCCATTAACCCCAACAACTAAAATTACATAAGGCTCATCTGTTTCGGGCAGTTCAAAATCGGATACATCGGCTGAGTTATTTTCTTCTAAAAGAGCAGCAATTTCTTGTTTTAAAATTACGTTTAATTCGCTCACTCCCAAATATTTTTCCTTATCAACACGTTCCTCAATCCGTTCAATAATTTTCAGCGTAGTATCAACACCAACATCCGAAGTAATTAGTACTTCTTCCAGGTTATCAAGCACTTCATCGTCAACTTTTGATTTCCCAATTACAGCCCGGCTTAATTTTTTAAATACACTTTCTTTGGTTTTTGAAAGCCCTTTTTCAAGGTTCTCTTTTTTATTTTTACTGAAATTTCCGAATAAGGCCATAATTTACTGATTTTCAGAAGCTAAAAATAATATTATTTTTCTTCCATTTTAAGTTATTCCCGATAGAAAACAAAAAAAGCTTCCACCGTTGATGAAAGCTTTTCCTTGTAATCGGAATTTCGTATTATTTTTTAAAATAATCTTTTACGTCGTCGTTTGGAACTACCTCTTCCTTAAAGGAATACGCTCCTGTTTTAGGCGATTTAACCATTTTAATTACTTTGGCAAAACCTTTACCCTCTCCTTTTTGTAATGATGCAACTGTTTTCTTTGCCATAACTTTTTCCTATTTAATTTCTTTATGAACTGTAACCTTTTTCAGGATCCGGTTATATTTTTTCAATTCCATGCGGTCTGGGGTATTTTTTCGGTTTTTCGTTGTAATATACCTCGAAGTACCCGGAACCCCACTGTTTTTGTGTTCAGTACATTCAATAATAACCTGAATCCTATTACCTTTGCTTTTTTTTGCCATTGCTAAACTCCTTAATATTTATCGATAAAACCTTTTTCCTTTGCGGTCTTTAAAGCAGCTTTCATCCCATTTTTATTAATGGTACGAATGCCCGCAGCAGAAACTGTTAATTGTATCCAACGATCTTCATCGGGGAAATAAAATTTCTTTTTAAACAGGTTGACATCGAACTTTCTTTTGGTCCTCCTTTTCGAGTGAGATACATTGTTGCCCACCATCGAACTCTTACCTGTTATTTGACAAACTCTTGACATTTTTATAATTTCTTGATGATCAAAACAAACACCTTATTTAAACGGCTTGCAAAGGAAATACTTTTTTAATAAAAAATCAAGTAGTTGTCAAAGTTTTTCGATAAACAATTAACAATTAATTGTTAACTAATTTTTTCACTTATCAAGTTTGCAAATTTATTATAAATTGTATTGTTCTTTAAAAATTCAAGCTCTAAATACAACTTAAGGGCATCTCTAAAATGGGATTCAGTTCTTTCTAATCAGGTTTACCTATTTCAATTTAGGTCCTTGCATAATTCGGTAATTTTTGAAGACAAGAACCAAATAACAAATCACACATAACAAACCTGTCCTGCGTCTGATGGATAAATTCAAAATCTCAATTTTCAAATGCGCAAAAGCTTTTTAAATATTAAGTTTTTGGGGGTTGTAATATATTTGCCAATTGGAGTTTGTAATTTGAGATTTTTATTATTTGTTATAATTTCAGGCTTAAAGACATAAGCCTACTCTGAAAAGTCAAAACATCCGTCATTGTTAGGTACGAAAAAATTCTGCATCTCTGTAAGTGTGGTTGTTGAAAATGATTAACTTCGTTACCAACGACAGATCTTAATTTAGAGATCCCGAAACGAGTTCGGGATGACGTTCAAAACACAGACCTTAGTTCATAATATCGTCATGCTGAACTTGTTTCAGCATCTCTGTCATTACCTCATTATGCCCATTCAAAAAAATGGGTGACCACTCGCAATGACGAAAAATCACTCTTCGGAATAGCCTCAAGACATACTTTAGTTAATTCAGATTTCATATATAATTAATAAAAGTATATTTTTTTGTGAACTTATTCTCGAAATGAATGTTTAAATTGCATATAATTAATTTTTAACAAAAGACATTTTATTATGGAAGAAGAAAAAGTAAACCAGATGCCAAGGATTGGTGATATGGCTCCCGATTTTAAAGCCAACACTACTCACGGCCCCATCCAGTTTTCAGAATTTATAAAAGATAACTGGGTAATTTTATTTTCGCACCCGGCAGATTTTACACCGGTTTGCACCACCGAAATGAGTGGTTTTGCATTAAGAAGCGATGAATTTGACGCGTTAAACACAAAACTTATCGGTTTAAGTATCGACAGTATCCACTCGCACATTGCCTGGGTTAACAATGTAAAGAAAAACACTGGTGTGTTGTTTAACTTTCCGATTATTGCTGATATCGACATGAAAGTTTCAAAAATTTATGGAATGCTTCAGCCAAATGAAAGTGAAACGGCTGCTGTTCGTGCCGTATTTTTTATCGACCCGGTCGGAAAAATCAGGTTAATGATGTATTACCCGCTAAATGTTGGCCGGAATATGGATGAAATTATGCGCTCGCTTATTGCCTTACAAACATCTGACAAACATGGTGTTGCCATGCCACTAAACTGGCAACCGGGAGAAAAAGTTATTGTGCCTCCACCAAAAACCGTTGCAGAAATGGAAGAACGCGAAAAAAGTGACTACGAAATGGTTGACTTTTATTTGGCAAAAAAGGACTTGTAAAAACAAGTTATTAAAATTATTACGGGGTCGTCCTTTAAAAGATAATCCCGTTTTTTTATATACATATTACAATGAATCAGGTTTTTCGACAATAAAAAAGCCGCTTAAACTCAATTTAAGCGGCTTTTTCAAAATATTTTATATCAACTATAAAACTGCCGTACAAGCATCGATCAACTTTTGTGCATTTACATTTGTTGCATCCAATGCTTTAGCCTTTTCAAGTATTTCAACTGCTGCAGAAAATTCCACTTTAGCTTTTTCAACTTCCGCGGTGTAAGCAGCATCGTCAGTTTTTAAAGTGCCATCGTTAACTTTCTGATTGGCAGCACCTAAAATTGCTGCACCTTTTTTGTACAAATTATTACCTTCGGTAACATAAATTTTTGCAAGTGCAGGAGCAATTTTACTGTCACCTGGAAATTTTACAGCCCCTTCTTCCAAAGTAGCTTTGTATTCATCCGATTTCTTTTGTTTATTTAAAACAACTGCTTTGTAATACAATGCAGTTTCACCTTTGTAATTGTTTTCCACCGACTGACTAAAAAGAGCAACAGCATCGTCGAGTAAACTACCACGGTACGAAGCAATTGCAGCGTTATAAACCATAGCTTTTGTATCCCCTTCAGAAGTTTCAATTGCTTGTTTAAAACAACCAACTGCATTTTTATAATCTTTAACTTTATTATATGCTAATGCTTTGTATTCGTGACATTTCGAAACATTTGTACCTGCTTCAATTGCTTTGTCGAAATATTTTACTGCCCCTTCCAAATTTTCAGCTTTGTAAGCTGCAAAACCAATATTATAATTAATTGACACATCTACCTGAACATCTCCAATATTGTTCATTGCCTCATCGTAAAGGGTAAATGCTGTGGCATAATCCTGTGCTTTTAGTGCTTCGTTTGCCTGATTAAGTTTTTCCGCTGCATCCTGGGCAAACGAAAATATCGTAAAAAAAACTGCTACTGTTAACAATACTACTTTTTTCATCTTAGAATCTTACTTTAAATTTAACTTACTTTATTTTAATACTTTAACTACTATTTTTTAGAAAAGCCCAAAAATACTAATTCTGAACTTAAAACCTAAAACAATTATGAAAGTTTAAAGGTTTTATTGACATTGGTCCTGTTTTTCAATTTCCCCAAAAATATTTTTTAAACTAATTTTGTTTTCTAAACTCAATTTTCAGGCATAAAAACTTAAAACAATATTTAAACATTTTGGGTGACTAAAAGTTTAGGATAAATAATATTGGATGCAGGTTTAACAATATTCAGTAACAAAAAACCTTAATTATCTCTTTAATTGCATTATAAATTGACAGCCAATTTTTTTATCGACTTTGCAAATTCATAACAAAAATTATACAGAAGTTTTTGTACATCTTTCATGGCTTCTTCAAGTGCCATTGGTTGGTTTACAATGCTGTAAATACCGTCGAATGCCGATGAAGCTTTTTGTTCCACACTTCCGGCAATGGCGAAAACAGGTTTTCTATATTTTCGGGCCATCTCTGCAACTGCAAAAGGAGCTTTATTATTTAATGTTTGTCCATCTATTTTTCCCTCGCCGGTAATTACAATATCGGCCCATTTTACATGTTCAGCAAAATTAAGTTGCGACAAAATAAAATTTGCTCCCGGCACAATTTCAGCACTAAAAAATGCGAGTAACGGAACTGCAATTCCACCGGCTGCACCCCCACCCTCAACATTTATCAAATCTTTTCTGCTTTCATCGTAAATAGTCCTGGCCCAATTTTTTAGGCCTTCTTCTAAAACGGGGATCATTTCGGGAGTTGCGCCTTTTTGGGGTCCGAAAACTGCTGCTGCTCCATTTGTACCTAGCAGGGGATTATCAACATCGCAAATGATTTTTATTGAAATATTCTTGGGAATTCCCGGTTTCTGAATTTTACTAATCTCAATCAAATTTTTTCCATTACCTGGTAGTTTTTTCCCATTTTCGTTAAAAAATTGAAAGCCCAAAGCTTCCATCATTCCAAAACCTCCGTCAACGGTGGCACTTCCACCGATTCCTAAAAAAATCTGATCGCACCCTTTTTCAATAGCATCTGAAATAAGTTGACCTGTTCCAAAACTTGAAGCTTTATATGGATTCAGTTCCTGATTTTTTACCAATTTAATTCCCGAAGCATCAGCCATTTCAATAATTGCCGTATTCCCTGAGACAGCATATTTCGATTGTACCATTTCTCCAAAAGGTCCTTGCACATTAACCCTGATTTCTTCGGCTTTCATTTTTCGTTTCAAAATTTCGCCGGTAAAATCGCCGCCATCGGCCACCGGAACTTTTCGAATTATAAATTCTTGCGAACAACTCAAAAATGCATCTTCAACAACATCAGCAAAATCGAAAGCATTAATGCTTCCTTTCATCGAATTTGGTGCAACTAATATTTTCATTTTTCTCCCCGTGTTACCGAAATTACCCCTTTAACTTTTTCCAATTTATGAATCAAAAACTCAAGATGATCGAGATTATAAACCAAAACTTTCAATATCCCTTCAAACAGGCCTTTGTCAGACTCAATATTAATCGATCGCATTTGAGTTCCAATATCTTTGGCAATAATATGCGAAATTTCGGAAACTATTCCCAACTCGTCGGTACCTGAAACAAATAAAGTTGTTAAAAACGAACTCCGGCTTGTTGTATCTTTCCACCTTGCTTTAATTACCCTGTATGGAAATCGTTCTTTCATTTGCGGTGCATTCGGACAATTATTCCGATGAATTTTAATTCCTTCTTTTATAGTTACAAAACCATAAATAGAATCGCCAAAAACCGGGTTGCAACATGGTGCCAATTTGTAATTCATGTTTTTGAGGTTGTTGTCGATTACCAAAAAATCATCTCCACCGTCAAAAGTCAAATCCTTAACTTCCTTTTTAGGAAGGATTTCTTCGATTTTCAACTTGGCATTTTCTTCTACTTTTTCAGTAAAAATAGATTTAACATCCAAGGCATCAATTTTTCCAATTGCCAGGTCGTAGTAAAAATCGACGGCTAGTTTAAAGCCATATTTTTTAAGAATTTTACGAATAGCATCATCATTCAAATCAATTTTCCAGTTTTTAAATTTGCGGATTAATATTTCGCGTCCTTGTGCTGCCTGGTTATTTCGCTCTTCATTTAAACTTGCCTTAACTTTGTTTTTTGCTTTTGAGGTCACTAAAAAATCAAGCCAGTCTAATTTTGGTTTCTGGCTGTTTGATGTGTCAATCGTTATTTGATCGCCATTTTTTAATTTGTATTTCAGGGTAACCTTTTTGCCATTGACCTTTCCTCCCATACACGTATCGCCCAACTGCGAATGAATATCATATGCAAAATCAAGCATAGTTGCTCCTTGTGGAAGTTTTTTCAAATCGCCTTTGGGAGTAAACACAAAAATCTCGTCGCTGTAAATATCCAACCTAAACTGGTCAATAAAATCAATTACACTCAATTCCGGGTTTTCCAAAATATCACGTATTCCCACCAACCATGAATCAAAACCTGAGCTCTCTTTTCCCCCTTTGTATTTCCAGTGGGCCGCCAATCCTTTTTCAGCTATATCGTCCATCCGCCTCGTACGAATTTGAATTTCTACCCATTTCCCCTGCGGTCCTAAAACGGTGGTGTGCAGCGATTCATATCCATTCGATTTTGGAATCGAAATCCAGTCACGCAATCGATCGGGATTAGTTTGATATTCCTCAGTAACAAAAGAATAAGCAATCCAGCAGTCCGATTTTTCATCTTCTGGCTTTGAATCCAAAATAATACGGATTGCAAATAAATCCATCACTTCATCAAAAGAAACATCTTTCTTTTGCATTTTATTCCAAATAGAAAAAATGGATTTTGTACGCGCTTTCATTGAAAACGTAAAACCTTTCTTTTTCAGCTTCTTTTCGACAGGTTTAACAAATTCAGCAACAAAACCAGCCCGCTCTTTTTCGGTTTCTTTTAACCGCTGAACTACGTAATTAAATGCATCGGGTTTTTCGAATTTAAGGCACAAATCCTGTAACTCAGAATTGATAGCATGCAATCCTAAACGATGGGCAAGTGGAGCATATAAATGCGAAGTTTCGGTAGCCATGCGTTTCTGGCCCTCAACATCATACAATTCTAAATTACGCATTACCTGCAAACGATCAGCAATTTTTATTATAATCACCCGTACATCGCCTGCCAACGCCAACAACAACTTTCGATAATTTTCAGAATGAATATCAACTGTTTCAGTGCTAAGGGCATTGATTTTAGATATTCCATCGAGAATAGAAAAAATATGAGTTCCAAATTCCTTTTCAATGTCCGCATGAGTTGCTTTTTTATCAAGCCCGGCATACATAACATTGTGGAGCATTCCGGTAATAACTGAATCGGGTTCCAGACCAATCTCCATTGCAATAATGGTAGCGACTTCCAGCGAATGATTTAAAATGACCTCCCCTGTTTTAAATTTATTTTCGCCAATTATTAAACGCGCATACTGAAAAGCTTTTTCAAATTTGCTTAACGCATTTCCATCCCAGTTTGACTTGCAAAACTCTTTTAAATCATCAAATCTCGTTAATATCTGTTCTTCCGTTTCCATAAACTTTGTTCAATTCTGTCATAGATTCTTAAGCCCATAAATCCCCAAAAGGTGCACTTTGGCTACCAAATTTTTACACCCTCCCCTTTTGTAACTTTCAGGTTCCAGATCGAAACATTCTTTTTCAAAACAAAAAAGGCTGCAAATTAGCAGCCTTTCAATGAATTGTATATTAAAAATCCTTATCCTGCTGCTTGTGTTTCATCTACAAAAGTACGCTGGCGCATTTCGCGATCGAGCATAAATATACCATTTCCCTGGCCATTAATCAATTTTAAGGTGTCGAGAATTTCCTGTACGTTAGCTTCTTCTTCTACTTGTTCGTCAACAAACCAACGAAGGAAACTTTGGGTTGCATGGTCGCTTTCCGAGATTGCGATATCAACCAAATTATTAACCAAACTGGTTACAAGTTGTTCGTGTTCAAGTGTTTTTTCTACTACATCAATTACACTTTCAAATTCTATATCAACCTGTTTTATTGCCTTAATTTCCACTTTTCCACCACGCTCGTTCACATAATTAAAAAATTTATTGGCGTGGGTTAATTCTTCCTGGTACTGAATATACATCCAGTTGGCAAAACCTGGCAAACCTTTATCGTTTAAATACGCCGACATTGAAAGATAAAGAAATGCGGAATATTGTTCTGCATTTATTTGCTCGTTAAGCGCATTTAGCATTTTTTCTTTTAACATGATTCCTTTGATTTTAATTTGAGCTAAAAATAAGAAAAACCATAGAGATATTAAAATCCGTAAACAAGAATTCGTGATAACACTTTGTGAATTGCTTTCAAATTGTATTTTATAGATCTTTGACACAGTAATATTTCTGAATGAGAACTGGCACAGTACGTTGTGAATTGCTTTCAAATTGTATTTTATCGATCTTTGACACAGTATTTTGAATTTTGGGCGCACACACAAATCCGTTGTGAATTGCTTTCAAATTGTATTTTATCGATCTTTGACACAGTAAAATTAACTCATGAAAGGCGGCTACTTGGGTTGTGAATTGCTTTCAAATTGTATTTTATCGATCTTTGACACAGTGCCTGGACAAAGCGTGCAACGATATTTTGGGTTGTGAATTGCTTTCAAATTGTATTTTATCGATCTTTGACACAGTCAGACCTGTCAACAGTATTGTCATCTATGTGTTGTGAATTGCTTTCAAATTGTATTTTATCGATCTTTGACACAGTCAATTACAGGCGAATCTTTGTCCCTTCGTAGTTGTGAATTGCTTTCAAATTGTATTTTATCGATCTTTGACACAGTTACAAGAATTAACGACACTTCTTAAAAAGGGTTGTGAATTGCTTTCAAATTGTATTTTATCGATCTTTGACACAGTTATCAATCAAAGTTAGGTTCGCCATCTTGTGTTGTGAATTGCTTTCAAATTGTATTTTATCGATCTTTGACACAGTAGTTTACGACACAGTTAACGAGGGATTACTGTTGTGAATTGCTTTCAAATTGTATTTTATCGATCTTTGACACAGTTTTGCAATGAACCAGGCCACTACGGGAGCAGTTGTGAATTGCTTTCAAATTGTATTTTATCGATCTTTGACACAGTATACAATTGAAAACATGAATCCAGCTTGTAGTTGTGAATTGCTTTCAAATTGTATTTTATCGATCTTTGACACAGTCTTTTGCTGGGGATCATATAACAACAGGCGTTGTGAATTGCTTTCAAATTGTATTTTATCGATCTTTGACACAGTATACCTTAAAAAGGATCTATGCAGGGCTGGGTTGTGAATTGCTTTCAAATTGTATTTTATCGATCTTTGACACAGTAAACTTCCCTAAAACAAGGTTTAACCGCGTGTTGTGAATTGCTTTCAAATTGTATTTTATCGATCTTTGACACAGTGCTTCTCCTCAAGCAGGGAGTTTAAACGTTGTTGTGAATTGCTTTCAAATTGTATTTTATCGATCTTTGACACAGTAATCGTATTTTTAATATTTCAATTCAAACAGTTGTGAATTGCTTTCAAATTGTATTTTATCGATCTTTGACACAGTATTGTTACCCTAAGTTATTGGGATAGAATGTTTTAGGTCGAAAAGCAGGATTAAAAAAAGATTGCTGTGTAACCGTCTGGTTTTGAATAATCAGGCGGTTTTTTTTGTAAGTGTCGGCGTGACTGAGAGTCACACCGACACTTTTAAATTTTAAAAAAGTTCCAATTGTTGCGGGGTTTCGGGACGATTTGCTTCTGCTTCGCCCCTGAAAAACTCCATCATCCCAAATTGTTTATCAGTTATTGTAAAAATAATGATTTCGCCCTTGGGCGGCAAAAACGATTTTACGCGCCGGATATGGACTTCTGCATTTTCGCGGCTGTTTGAATGGCGGGTATAAATTGAAAACTGCAACATGGTAAACCCGTCTTTTTGCAGGTTTTTACGAAACCTTGTATAATTACGCCGATCTTTTTTTGTATCGGTTGGTAAATCGAAAAAAACAAAAACCCACATAACACGGTATTGGTTTAATCGGTCAAGTTTATTCATCCATTATTAATTCAGGATAAACCATTTTTCTTGTCTCCCCTTCGAAACATTGCATCAACGATGCTGTTGTGCGTTGTACCCCTACCATTAAAGGGCTGTTTTAAATACTCCCTTCCTTTAGACAACGATCTTTCAAAGTTAAGTTAGATTTTC
>JABGRN010000102.1 GCA_018648265.1 Prolixibacteraceae bacterium
TATTATGAATTATACATATATTCCGTGCTTCAGGGTGACGTTCTTAACTTACTTTTGCACTAAAATGTTTAGTCGTCATGCTGAACTTGTTTCAGCATCTCTGTCATTCTCTAATCATGCCTAATTAAATTAGGTGAACTCTCGGAATGACGAACCCGAAACTTGAAGTTTGACTTGACTCAAGCCGGAAATTCATAATCAACAAATCATAAAAATTACTACTTTTAAACTCAAGCTAAAATTCTAAACCATGTCTTTAAAATCTGGTTTTGTACACATTTTATTTATTGCAGGATTTTTGTTTTTGTCCGTATTTTCTCCAGCCCAGCGTATTATGGAAAAATTAAACCGCGGAATGGTTGCAGTTGTTTCCGGTACAAACGGTGTTTTTATCAGCTGGCGATTGCTTGCCACCGACCCTCAGAATATTTCGTTTAATGTTTATCGAAATCAAACAAAAATAAATTCTGAACTGATTATAAATACAACCAGCTTTTTAGACGAAAAAGGGGCTGCCAACGATTTGTACCGTGTTGTAAAAGTTATTGAAGGTAAAGAAATCAATCATTCAAATGAAAAAGTGATTGCAAACGCAAAACCTTATTTAGACATTCCCTTAAAAACTCCCGAAGCTTATAAACCCAACGATGCATCGGTTGGCGATTTAGATGGTGACGGCGAATATGAAATAATTTTACATCAAGTTGGTCGAGGCCGCGACAACTCGCACAAAGGCGAAACCACGGAACCCATTTTTCAGGCTTATAAAATGGATGGAACATTTCTTTGGGAAATTAATTTGGGAAAAAATATCAGGGATGGCGCACATTACACTCAATTTATGGTGTACGATCTAGACTGCGATGGTAAAGCAGAGTTTGCCTGCAAAACTGCTGATGGAACAATCGACGGGCAGGGAAAAGTAATTGGCGACGCCATTGCTAACTATGTAAATGAAGATGGGAAAATTCTGGATGGACCTGAGTTTTTTACGATTTTCGATGGATTGACCGGAAAAGAATTAGCAACTACCGATTACATCCCAAATCGTTATCCACTCGACGGTTGGGGTGGTGTTGGAGGAAATGGAGGGAACGACAGCAGTGTCAACCGTGTTGACCGTTTTTTGGCCGGAGTAGCTTATTTAGATGGTATTCACCCAAGTGTAATTATGTGTCGTGGATATTACGGACGTTCAGTGCTGGCAGCCTGGGATTGGAAAAACGGTGAGTTAAAATCGAGATGGGTATTCGATTCTGCGGAATCAGGACTGGAAAAATTTTCGGGAATGGGAAATCACAGTTTATCAATTGCTGATGTTGATAACGATGGAAAAGACGAGATTATTTACGGGGCGATGACTGTTGACGACGATGGTTCAGGATTGTATTCAACACATTTGCGCCACGGCGATGCACTGCATGTTTCTGATCTGGATCCAACCCGGCCAGGATTGGAAGTTTGGGGAATTCACGAAAATGAAGCACCAATTGAAGGTTACGGAAATGGTTTTGGCGCAGCATTATTTGATGCCGGAACGGGAGAAATTATTTGGGGAAAATTACCCGGCAAAGACGTTGGAAGAGGTGTAGCAGCAGATATCGATTCTGCCCATTTTGGAGCTGAAATGTGGTGTTCGGGAAGTGGTGGATTATGGAATAACAAAGGTGAAATTATTGGCGAAACTCCTAATTCATCAAATTTTGCCATTTGGTGGGATGGCGACCTTTTGCGTGAATTACTCGACCGAAATAAAATAAGTAAATATAAAGGAGAGGTTCTTCTAAATGCCGAAGAATTTCGTTCGAATAACGGTTCGAAAGCCACACCCACTTTAAGTGCCGATTTGTTTGGCGACTGGCGCGAAGAAGTAATTTTTGCCGCCGAAGATAATCAGTCGCTGCGCATTTATACAACTACAATTCCAACAAAATATCGGTTTGTAACTTTAATGCACGATCCGCATTATCGTTTGAGTATTGCCTGGCAAAATGTGGCTTACAACCAGCCACCGCATACAAGTTTTTATCTGGGCCATGGAATGGATTATCCGGTTAACCCAAATAAATTCATTCAATTTAAATAATTGATGAACCAAACTATTAAAAACCTGTTCTAATCAGAAATTAAAATTATGTACACAGGACTTTTACACACACATAATATGTTTCGCTGGTTGGTTTTAATCGTGCTAGCTTCAGCCATCATTTTTGCTTTGGCCGGGTGGTTTGGAAAACGGGAATGGAAAAAAAGAGATAATCTTATCGGGTTGCTTCTAACCATTTTCATGGATATCCAATTTTTAGTTGGGATTATTCTTTATGCTTTTGTAAGCCCAATCACAAAAGCAGCATTTGCCGATTTCGGTGCCGCAATGGGAAATGCTGATTTACGCTTTTATGCAGTCGAACACATTTTAATGATGGTAATTGCTTTGGTACTTGTACACATCGGACGGGCAAAATCGAAAAAAGGAACTGTTCCATGGAAAAAGCATCGCACCGCTGCAATTTTTTACTCGATTGGGTTATTATTGATTTTGGCTGCTATTCCTTGGGAAAGAGCTTTTGTTTAAAGAGAAGGTAGGTTTTAATATTTTTCTTTAAAATGTTGGAACAATGAAATATTTGTTTCTTGATAAATTCAAATTAACTATTACAATAAGAGACTGTTTAAAAATAATCTGAAAATTTATCATCGATGTGTTGATTAAACCACTTATCGATAACCGATTTTCTGAACCGCCACTCTTTTCCAAGTTTTGCAGCCGGAATTTTTCCCGATTGCGCCCAGGTATATATGGTTTGTGGTTTTACTTTTAAGTATTTTGCTACTTCTTCAAGTGTTAATATTTCCTCCATATTTTATTACTTCATCCTGTTTAAAACATTGGTCGTGTCGTTTTGTTGTGTTGCAGTTGAATCAAAAAATTGGAAAGGTTGTTTAATTTCATAGTTTTCAGGAACGTCATCGTTAGACAACAATTGTTTTACTGAATAAGAAATTGCTGTGTAAAAGTTGCCTTCGTATTTTCTGAACATTTTAAAGTCCTCATTTTTGTCACTCAAAAACGGCCTTAAATTCCATGCAAGTTGAACACCAACAAATGCCAGAATTATAATCCAAATTCTAAAAACCGAAACTCCAATTTGTGGATAAATACTTTTTTTCTCGCAGGCAAATTTTAAAGCGTCAATCATTAATCTCATTCCAAAGAATCCTGAGAAAAGGAATATTGCCACGTGGAGCAGTTGCAAAAAATGATAGTTATCGCCTGTAATCTGAAAAAATATTATTATTGGCGAAAAAGATAATGCAATTGCAGATGTAAGAACAAAACCACTTAAAACAATAATTATCATTTGCCTGAAATTCATTTTTGATCCTAAAACTTGTTGAATTACAAAAAACGATGGAAAACATACTATTAAAGTGCATATAAACAGAACAATAACTTTTACCCCGGCAACCACAGATTGCAATAAACTGTGATAACTGCCCATTACAACTCCGTAAATAAAAGTAAATGCGCAAATAATTAAAACCTGATTAATAATAAGTTTATTCGACAGTTTATTATTTCTACCGTTGAAATACGATTCGGTATTCTGGAATATTTTAAATACTTCCATAACTCCATTTGAATTTTTCATATCTCATGATTTTTAAGTTGAAATACAAATGTAATGAATTTAATTTATAATACTGTTTCCTATTGTTTAATATTGTTTTTTATTTATTCTTGATGTTCATTATTAGTTGCAATAACTTGTATTCACTGATTGATTATGAAGATTTGTGTAGGAAAAGAAAGAAATATTGGAAGAAAATAACAGTCAAAAAAGAGTCACCCTAAACCGGATGACTCTTTAATTCAAAAATATATTTTTGATTAACTCGTAAAACGTAAATAAATAATTCTATTATTTTAACAAATTATCAGCCGCCAAAACCAGAAACATAAAATGTGTTGCGCCACCACCCATTACATATTCGGTTTGTTGCCAAAAATACGGCCACTCTTTTAGCTCCGGAAAATCGGGACGAATAATTCCTGTTCCGGAAGCCACCCCACCGGGAATAAAAGATCGATCGGCGCGATTAATTCCATAAGCCTCAGTGATCGACCGCGAACCAACACCTGAAGCAAAAGAAGATGTATTTTCGCCAGGATGATTTCCGAGCATAAAATTCAAAGCATTCAATAACAAATCTTTTTCGAATAATTCGGGCAAATTTTTATGAAGAAAATATTGCTGCATTCCTAATCGTTGAATTCCCCAGCCGTCGCCCCAAACACGAATATTGTAGGGAACTCCAAACGGGTTTTCATTTTGTTTCTCCTCTAACTGGCCGTTTAAAACTTTGAAAGCAGCCATAACTTCTGTCTTAAATTCTTCGTTTTTGCACCTGCTTAATATTCTTGCAACAGACGCTCCGGTTTGAGAAAGACTATTCACAACCTGATCTTTCAGTTCAAAAATATCTTTTTGATATTTTAAATCGTTAGTTGTGATTAGCAATTCGGCGGCGGCATTAATTTTGCCTGAACTGCTTCTTCCACTCACTTCCCTTTCAACATCGTAAAGCTCGGTGGCGGCCACCAAACATCGATTAGCTAAATCTTTGTCGTAACTTTTAAGAACTCTTGCAGCAGCAGCCAGCGCTTGGATTGCTGAAAACTCGTGCCCCGCATTTTCTTCAGTAAAAACAAGGCGGTCGTCGAGTTTCCCAGATTCAGTTGCCGTTTTCTCGTTTTCAGCCAGTGCCGGATTATATTTTAAATCATCTGTCATTGAAGTTGCATCGCCTAACATTACGTACTGACGCAAATCGCTGCAAATAATTCCACGATACAATCTTCCAAGATTTTCGTAAGCTCCAAGAATAGTCAAAACTCCGTGTTCAATTTGTTGAAGAACATCGGGTTTTCCATCGGGTAAATGAATTTCCACTAATTTATTTTCCTGATCAACAGTTGTTTGATCCCATTCAACTCCAAACTCTTCGTAAGCCAGTGCCAGTGTCCAAACTGTTCCGGCCTGCGATTCAACACGCAAATCGTAATCGCCGGCATCGTGCCAGCCACCAACATCCAATCCGGGAACTTGTTCCAAAGGTTCAAAATCGGTTAACGTTGATGAACCTTGTTTGTAACCGTCGAAATGATTTGTATCAACCGGTGCCATTAATGCATCGTCGGTATGACAGAGGTCGTGCCATACACGATAACCCTCGTTTATTCTCATGTGGCACATTTGTACGGGCAGAAAATACTCCAAAGTAGGCTGCCAAACATGTCGTTCGAAAATGTCGGTATCGATTTTAAAAGGTTCTGTTTTAAAATTTTCATATTGAACCTGGTAAATTCCAGGGTTTTTAATTTCAGAGAAATCGAATTGATAATAATTAAAACGCAGGTATTTCCCCCATTTTTCAGGAACACCTTTTTTTACAGTTTCAAATCCCCCATTTTCTGAAAGCCTTAAAAGCGAAATTTCCTTGATCTCGGTTTCTGTTTTATCCAATTCAACAGTTGCAATTTTGGGTTGATTTGTATGGTAGCCTACCTGACTAACATGCACCACCGGTTTGTGTTTGAAATTATCGACCACGTTTGGTTCGATCAACCATTCGATGGCATTTTTTGTAGCACCACTTGGGACTTCCGAACGAACTACAAACCAACCATTATTGTGGTAAAACCGTCCGTCAAGCAATTGCAAATCCGATTTCAAACTTGTAATAATCATGGTTTGCTCGGCAACGTCGGGAGCAATTGTAAGTTTTTTTCCGCTTGCAATTGGAAAAGCCTGCCAATTTCCGTCGGCATCTTTTTGCATCGGTCCGTTTGCCTGCAACGGAAAAATACCCGATTTTTTATCCAAGTACCACGATTTACCAAAAAGCATCGCAGGAAAAAATTCAAGATTAAAACCTACTTTTCCAATCCATTCATCGGGAAGTGGTTCTTCCAAATCGATAACAATTCGGAAATTTTCACCTTCACCAAAAACCCGAACGTTATAACTAAAATTTAGATCGGGATAATATATCGGATTAAATCCTTTTGCATTTTTACTTTCGTCGGGGAAAGAGCAATTAATCCGAATTTCGTTGTTTTCCGGAAAAACTTCCCTCTTTCCTGTTTTCGGAATTGGTTGCCACTGCCCTGGAGTTGGTTCTAAACGAATGTCGCCGTTTGTAGCAACGCGGGTTCCATTCTGAATAATTCCGATTGCGCCCTGATGACCTTCAGGATAAATATCGTAAAATACCATTACATTCAATCCGGGCATCTCAAAGTATTCATCCTGATTAATGGTTAATTTTTGTGCAGAAATTGAAAATGCGATGAAAATAATTATCGAAAGAGTAAGCAGTTTTTTCATTTCTATTTAGGATTAGTTGTTTAAATTGTAAATATAACAATAAGAAATTATAAAGTAGTTTCAAAATAAAGCAAGTTTTTACGTTGTCAAACTTTTTTAATATCCAACAAATTCGACTAATTTAGCACCCGTCAGCCAAATGCCAAACCAAAATTAATTTCAGTTTAAGGGAAATTTAATGCAACTACCAAAAGATATAAAAATCTTATTCATAATAATAGGTTTGGCTATTGTAAATACTGGTTATTCTCAGGACATTTCTGCTGACAGTGTTAAGGAAATTCTAGCCGAAACAAAACATGATTCCGGTAAAGTAAAAATTCTTCTTCAGATTGCACGTTCTTATAATCTTAACTCTTCAGACAGGGAGAAATCTGTCGAATTTTATTCGCAAGCATTACAGTTTGAAACGAACAATTTTAAAAGAGCTGTTATTTTAGATACAATTGGTCTTTACAATTGGCAACTGGGAAATTTTGATGAGGCAATTGTACATTATAATGAAGCATTAGTTTTATTTGCCGATTTGAAGGATAGTACATGGTTAGGGAAGGTCAATAATAATATAGCATCAGCAAATTGGGGGCTTGGTAACAGTAATGAAGCCCTAAAGTATTATCAGGAAGGGTTAAAAATCAGGAGGGCCATTAATGATTTAAAAGGGGTATCGAACATTCAAAATAATATTGGTCTGATTTATCAGGATTGGGGGCTTTATGATGATGCCTTGAAATGGCATAACGAAGCATTGGGAATTGCAATGGATTTGAGGGAATCAGATGCAATAACTTATTCCTATACTAATGTGGGGAAATGTTACGAAGGTAAAAAAGACCTCGACACAGCATTATATTATTATGAGAAAGGGCATAAGAATCTTGTAGCAAAGGATAAAAATAGCCGATCTATTTCATTTTGCCTGACAAATATTGGCGGGGTTTATAGTAAAATGGGGGAGTTAGATTCAGCTCTTGTTAAATTCAAGTTATCGTTAATTCATGCAATAAGAATAAATAACAAAAACAGGATTGCAATAGCAGAATACAACCTTGGTAAAACTTATCTTGAATTAAACAAAATAGATTCTGCCAACCTGCTTATTAATGCCAGTTATAATAGTTCTCAACAAAATAATTACAACAGTTTAATTAAAGACAATCAATTTGCACTGGCTGAAATAGAGGAAAAAAAAGGAAATATTTCGAATGCATTGAAGTATTTTAAAAGTGCATCAGCATTAAAAGATACAATATTTAACAAAGAGAAAATTGCAAAATTTACCGATTTGCAAATAAGATATAACCAGGAGCATCAGTTGCAGGAAAATATTCAATTACGACAAAATAATAAGATTCAAGAGCTTACTATTCAAGAGCAAAAATTTTTAAATGGGGTTCTAATTGTTTTGGCAATACTTATTTTAATAATTTTAATTTTCATCTCCAAAAGTCGGATTTCATTTAAAAAATTAAATACAAGGCTTGAAAAATCTGAAAAAGAATTATTAGCAACAAATGCCAATAAAGATAAGTTTTTCTCAATTATTGCACACGATCTAAAAGGTCCATTTAACGGACTTTTGGGAATAACAGGAATTTTAGAATCAGAATACGATCAGCTTTCTTCAAAGGAAATTAAAGAGATGATCCTTTTACTGAAAAGGTCATCGTTAAATACTTATGAATTGTTGGAAGGTTTGTTGCAATGGGCCCAAACTCAAACAGATAGAATGGAATATAAGTTTGAAAGTACTGATATTTATGAAAATAGCATTAAGGTAATCGAGCTTCTAAGTACAAATGCCAATAACAAAAAAATAAGAATAGAAAACAAGGTTAATAAAAATACCCTTGCCTTTGCCGATGAAAAATCAACAGCTACGGTTTTACGGAATTTAATTTCAAATGCAATTAAATTTACTGAACAGGGAGGGGTCGTAAAAATAGAAGCTAAAAACATAGCCGGTGAAATAGTTGTTTCTGTGTCAGATACCGGAATCGGGATAAGTGAAAAGAATAGGGAAGGGCTATTTAAAATCGACGTTCACTATTCAACAACTGGCACAAACAATGAAGTTGGTACTGGTTTAGGTTTAATTCTTTGTAAAGAGCTCGTGGAAAAAAACAATGGCAAAATTTGGTTAGAAAGTGAATTGGGAAAAGGAAGCACCTTTGCTTTTACCTTGCCTAACCTGAACTATTCATAAATTTATCTATTCCTAAATCAAACTGCTTTGAATAAAGAGAATGCTCGATTCTCGCTTCTCAAAATAGCTAAGGCTATTTCTGCGAGGCTCAACTCTGCGCTTCCCTTTATTCTGTGCATTTTGAATTCTCATAACGAAAAACTCATGAATAATTCAGGCTAAAGAGGAACTTGAAAATTCATAATATTAGATTCTTTTTCCTTTATAAAAATAAAAAAAACCGCCCTGAAATCAGAACGGTTTTATAAAAATATAAAGATGATATTTTGCAAGTAAGTTGGTTGTTGAAAAATAGACCTTTTTGAGCAAGACCTTCAATGTCTCAATTGAAAAATCATCCGAAACAGCCATCATTTATGAAAATTTTGTTTTGAAACTGAAATCTACAATTAAGCACAATTTTTTAAATATCTAATTAAAAACATGTTTTTGCTTTTAACTAAATACAAAAAAAAACCGTTCCTTTTTAGTTTGAAAACAGAAGGAACGGTTCTTTTTTACCAATCAGTAAAAAGTTGGACTTCATAGAAAACCTGCCATTTATTGGCAGATTAATTCAAAAAACTAAAGTTCCCTCACACTTATATTTCTGAATCTTACTTTCATATCAACATTTGGGTGCAACTGTAAACCAATCGGACCTTCTTCAGGAATTACAACTCCGATATAGTCAACAAAAGGCTCATCGTTAAGAAAAGTTTGCACTCTTTTACCAGTAGCTATAATTCGCATTTTATTCCATTTCCCAACTTTGTGGAATTCATCGATTTTATCGGTTTGTGCCGGATAGCTTCCCTTATCATCTTTAGGCGCATAAATACAGCCAGTCATATCTTTTTTTAGTGAGCCGGAAATACCGATTTGAACCTGGTGAGATTCACCTCTTACGAAAACTCCGGTATCATAATGATCGGTTTCGGTAATGTACTCAAGGGTAAGATCAAAGTCTTTGAAATTTTTTGCCGTCCAAAGAATTGAGCCTTTTTTGTGCGGATTTGCCCCCACAATTTGCTCTGCTTCCACTACCCAATCAACCACTCTTTCAGCAGGTTTACTCTCCCAGCCATTTAACGTTTTGCCATTAAAAAGTTGAGTTTGTGCGCTGCTGCCAAAAGCAAAAACAACAAATAAAATAAAGGCTAAGTTTTTAATAATCTTTTTCATAGGTATTAGTTTTTAAGTTAAAAATATTGATTTTTATGATGTCTTCTCTTTCTCAAATTTCGAATCCTTAATGTAGGCCCAAATCATCAATCCTCCCAACAAAACAAATATAACCGGTATCGCAGGATTTACGCCATCAGCCACTCCTTTTCCGTATGAATGTAAACCCGAAAGATAATAATTCACTCCAAAGTAAGTCATTAAAACAGAAGTGAAACCTAAAATGGAAGCCATATTATAATTAAAAATTCCTTTTAATGATGGGATTAATCTCATGTGAACAATAAAGGAATAAATGACAACTGTAATTAGTGCCCATGTTTCTTTCGGATCCCAGCCCCAATAACGGCCCCAGCTTTCGTTGGCCCAAACACCACCCAAAAAGGTGCCGATGGTTAGAAAATACAATCCAACAGTTGCCGACATTTCGTTAATGGTTGTTAGTTGCTCAATAAATCCAGAAACTTTTTCTTTGTTTTCATTATTCCGAAGAACGATTAAAATTAATACCAAAATTCCTAAAAAAGTACTTAATCCAATAAATCCGTAGCTGGCGGTAATTATTGCAACATGAATTGTTAACCAGTACGATTTAAGTACCGGAACAAGGTTTGTAACTTCCGGGTTCATCCAACTTAAATGTGCCACAAATAGTGCAATTCCCGATAAAAATGACGCTGTTCCAATTACCATCGGATATTTTCTACCGAAAACAAGCCCTGCCAACATTGAAGCCCAGGCAACATAAACCACCGATTCGTAACCATTACTCCAGGGCGCGTGCCCCGAAATATACCATCTAATTACCAATCCGGCAGAATGAATAAAAAATGCTAATATTATTAAACTAAGAAAAGAAAAGCGTACAATTTTTGGCAACGGTTTCTGCCTGAAAATATTCAAAAACAAAACAAGCAACAACAAAAATCCAAACATCAAATAGTAAGGAAATATGCGTTTAAACGGATTTACTTTGTTGTAAAGAATTTCTAGTTTCTTTTTAGTAGATGATGGCAATAAATCGGCTCCAAATTTTTGTTGAAAATTAGCAAGCGCTTTTACAACCTGAATTGCTTCTGCATTTTGCTGCTCGGCAACTGATTGTAATAAAAGCTGAAAACCACTTTTTATAAAAATTGAGTCGCCACCAGAATATTCCAGAGCAACAGATCCTGGAATGTACCATTTTTCTTCATGTTTTTCTCTTGGATATAAATGAAAAAGAGAGCCACCAAATACCATAAAACAAACATTCACACGCTCATCTAAATAAATGTATTCTTTTTCGACCCTATTTCTAAACGCAGGTGTTTTTGCATAAGCAGCACGCACATTCTCAATAATTTTATAATTACCCTGCTCGTCGAAAAGTTGCTGAATTGTTACATACTTTCCATTTGCATTTAATTGGGCTGCCAATGTTTTATTCGAAACTCTTATTATTGGCATCGACCTCCATATTTCAGGATACACCATCATACTAATTACTACTTCATCGGCAGACTTTCCATACAACGTTGATTTACGACTTACCTTTCTCACAATTTCGCTTGAGAGTGTTGAAACCGGCTCGATTCTGCCATCAACTCCCTGAACCCATAATTCGCTGAACTCTTTTACCAATTCACTGTTAATTTCGGGAATGCCTGCACCCACACCTGGTTGTGCAAAAGTATTCATAGAAAAACCTACAATCGCAAAAAGAAGTAGAACAGATTTTACAGCACCCTGCTTTAACTTCCGGGTTAAAAACTGGAAGTAGGAGTTTTTATTTACAAGCGAAAGGATGAATCCCAAAATAAGTAGGGCGTAACCAAGATAAGTAATCCAGGTTCCCCAAAAATCGTGATTCACAGATAAAATAGTTCCTTTTTCATCTGAGTCGTAAAATGATTGAAAAATTTTGTAACCCTTGTAATTTAATGTATTATTCATAAAAATTCGATGATCTTCTTCCAATCCAACACGCTTATCAATTAGCACAACTTCTGATGCATACGATGATGGAGATTCTGAACCGGGATATCGTTCCAATTCAAAATCTTTCAAATAAATACTAAACGGAACAGTTAATGGAATAGCACCATATGCAAGCTTCAGATTATTATTACTTAGTGGAACTGAAATAGTGTCGGAAGCTACTCCCGAATGTCCAAATACTGGAATAGTTTGTTGATTAATTCCATCCGAAATTTGAATAATCACTGCATCTTCATACGTTTCGTTTGTGCTTTTCACAGCTGTAAAAGATGCGTTGGGTAAAAAATTTCTTATCAGAAAACGATATTCACCAAATCCGTATAAAAACATATTTTTTACAAGGATTGTATCGCCCGGAATAAAAGTTACTGTTTCCTGACTTGCCATTGTTGTTTCTTCAATTGGCGCCAACGAAGTCATTTTCAAATTTCCTGCTTCCAGAAAAAATTGTATAGCAGTCTGCTCTTTCGAATCAAATCCGGCGGTAAAACCCTGGTAATCCAAAACATCCCCCGTTGAGAAATGGAACGATTGCATACCTTGTTGACCGGGTACAGAAAAAACAAAATCGATAACCGGAATTCCTGTTTCAGCCGGAATTGCCTTTCGCTCGGCATTTTCTATAAAACCAATCGATTTTACTTTTACTCTTTTATCGTTTACATTGAATTTTGCAGTAAATTGTTTAGGCGAGAGCTCCGAAAATTTTACTTTTTTCTCTTTTTGCTGTTTTTCGAAACCTGCGTAAAAATAACTTTCGGTTGAAAGAATAAAATCAGAACTTTGATTTTCGCGAATGTGCATTACTCCTTCGTAACTAAAATAACGGGTAATTGCCGCTCCCAGTAGAATCACCAAAAACGAAATGTGAAACAATCCGAGTGTAAACCTTTGTTTTGTAAAAAATTTATATTTCAATAAGTTATTTACAAGGTTTAATGCAAGCAGTGCCCATATCAACTCGAACCAGTGCGTTTTATAAACTAATGCCTGAGCTGTTGGTGTACCATAACTACTTTCAACAAAAGTGGCAATTGCCATTGAAAATGCCAATGCCAAAAATAAAAATGCCATAAATGGCAGTGATGTTATAAAATGATAGATTCGTTTCATCTGTTATAAAAATTTGGACGGAACTCGGAAGTCGGAAATCACCCCTCTGTCCTGCTGACATCTCCCCCAGGGGGAGAATAAAAGCCGAAGAGAAGCACCGAAGTCAGAAGACCGAAGATTCAATAAATTTTGAGAGGCTGAAAATAGTTCTTATTTAGAACAATTCAAAACTGTATAATTTCAAATTTACTTAAAATAAAAAAGAACTGTCCCCTCTTTTTTCTGTATAAAAGGAACGGTTCTTTTCTCTTTGAGTGCAGCGATTTCCAAATCGCTGTTAAAAAAATGTGCGAATTGGAATTCGCACCACCCTATTGTAAAAACGAAAGTGCTTTTTCGATGGCTGCCTGCAAACCTGAAACGTCTTTTCCTCCGGCGGTTGCATAAAACGCCTGACCACCTCCGCCGCCTTTTATTTCGCGTCCGGCTTCGCGAATAATTTGCCCGGCGTTTAATCCTTTTTCCTCAACCAGGTTTTCCGAAATCATTATTGTAAGATTTGGTTTGCCATTAATTTCGGCACCTAAAACCAAGAACAAATTATCTACTTCACCTTTTAATTGAAATGCCAGATCTTTTACCATTCCTGCATTGTCAACTTCAATTTTGTCGGCAATAATATTAACTCCCCGCTCAAATAAAACCTTACTTTTTAAATTGGCTTTTACAATTTTTAATCCTTCCTTTCTAAATAACTCGATTTGTTTTGAAAGCTCAGTATTTTCCTGCAATAAATTCATTACACTACCAACAATATCTCTCGAACCTTTTATGGTTTCTTTAATTCCTTTCAGCATTTTTAGTTGGTCGTTTACAAACTTCTCTGCACGGGCAGCCGTAATTGCTTCAATTCTTCGGACCCCGGCAGCAATTGCACCTTCCGATACAATTTTCAACATCCCGATTTGCCCGGTGGCATTAACATGAATTCCACCACATAATTCAACCGATTCGCCAAACTTAATTACCCGAACTGCATCACCATATTTTTCGCCAAAAAGCATCATTGCACCCGAGTTTTTTGCTTCCTCAATTGGCATTTCCCGGTTTTCTTCCTGAAAAGAATTTTCGCGAATTTTAAAGTTTACAATCTCCTCAACCTTTTCAATTTCCTCATCGCTTAATTTCTGAAAATGAGAGAAATCGAAACGAAGGTGGTCGGCATTTACCAGCGAGCCTTTTTGTTCAACATGAGTTCCTAAAACTTCGCGCAAAGCTGCATGAAGCAAGTGAGTTGCAGTGTGGTTATTTGCAATTTTATCGCGCCTGCCATAATTTACTACTGCTTTAAAAAAACCGCTTGGATCTTCTGGTAATTTTTCAACCAAATGGACAGTAAGATTATTTTCTTTTTGAGTATCGGTAATTGAAGTTTTTACCCCATCAAATTCAATATAACCGATATCGCCAACTTGTCCGCCAGACTCTCCGTAAAAAGGTGTTTGGTCGAAAACCAATTGGTAAAATGTTTTCTTTTTCTGTGTTACTTTCCGGTAACGGGCAATTCTGATTTCTGTTTCCAAATTATCGTAACCCAAAAATTCAGTCTGTTCAATTTTTCTGATTTCAACCCAATCGTCGGTTTCTTGCTGAGCTGCATTTCTCGAACGGTTTTTCTGTGCTTCCATTTCCACTTTAAAACCATTTTCATCCACTCCCAAACTATTTTCGCGGGCAATTAATTCAGTTAAATCCAGCGGAAAACCAAAAGTATCGTACAATACAAAAACTTCTTTCCCTTGAATTGTATCTTTTTTATCAGTTTTAGTTTTCGAGATTATTTCATCTAACAATTTTATTCCGGTAGAAAGTGTCCGCAAGAACGATTCTTCTTCCTCTTTAATTACCTTTTCGATTAAATTTTGTTGGCTCACCAATTCGGCAAAGGCATCGCCCATAGTTTCTTTTAAAACTTCAACCAATTTAAAAATGAACGCTGTTTTAAATCCCAGGAAAGTATATCCGTAACGAACCGCACGTCGCAAAATCCGTCGGATTACATAACCGGCTTTATTATTCGATGGCAACTGACCATCGGCAATGGCAAACGCAACTGCCCTCAAATGGTCGGCAATAACACGCATGGCAATGTCAGTTTTTTCATTTTTGCCATATTCAATCTTACTTAGTTTTCCAATTTCTGCAATTACATTCTGAAAAACATCGGTGTCGTAATTAGAAGTTACACCTTGCACAACCATACAAAGCCGTTCGAACCCCATTCCGGTATCTACGTGTTTGTCTGGTAGATCCTCCAGATTTCCGTTTGACTTTCGGTTAAATTGTATAAAAACCAAATTCCAGATTTCAATTACTAGCGGATGATCCTTGTTTACCAACTCAGCACCCGATAATTTATCAATTTCATTTTGTGGCCTTAAATCAACATGAACTTCGGAACATGGCCCACACGGACCACTTTCGCCCATTTCCCAAAAATTATCTTTTTTGCTTCCGTTAAGAATTCGATCTGCCGGCAAAAACTTTTCCCAATAAGTGGCTGCTTCATCATCACGCTGTAAATTATCATCTGCACTTCCTTCAAAAACAGTTGCATAAATACGATCAGCAGAAACACCCATTTTTTCAACCAAAAATTCCCACGCCCAATTAACTGCATCTTTTTTAAAATAATCGCCAAACGACCAATTACCCAACATTTCGAACATTGTGTGGTGGTATGTATCCAGGCCAACTTCCTCCAAATCGTTGTGTTTCCCTGAAACACGCAGGCACTTTTGAGTATCGGCAATCCGATTCCATTTCACCGGTTCATTCCCTAAAAACAGATCTTTAAACTGGTTCATTCCGGCATTGGTAAACATTAAAGTTGGATCTCCTTTTACAACCATCGGCGCCGAATCAACAATTTGATGCTTTTTCTCCTCAAAAAAATCAAGAAATTCTTTGCGTATCTCTTTCGAAGTCTTAATCATTTTTTAGTTTTCGTTAAAAATATTTAATGCAAACAAAACAAATTAGTTATCTGACAGTAATTTATTTACATTTGCAGCGTGGAAAAAAACCACAAATTTAAAAATTCTTGCAAAGTTATAGGTTTTAATTAATTTTGTTAGAATCAGGAATAAAAATTGCCTTTACTTTATGCCAAAAAGAAAGTACAAGTTTAATCAGGACAACCTTAGTTACGAAAGGGTCGGGATTTCATTAAAAGAGAGATTCACCAAAATACTGGCTTATTTTTTAAGTAGCCTTGCTTTGTCAATTATCATTGTGGTTGTATTTATTAATACTTACGAAACCCCGAAAACCAAAGCATTAAAAAGGGAAAACCAACGTTTGTTAAGTCAATATGAATTAATTGCCAAAGATTTGGATAAAGTTGGTAATGTTTTAGCTGAACTTCAACAAAGGGACGATAATATTTACCGGGTTATTTTTGAATCGGATCCTATTCCATCTTCGGTAAGAATGGGGGGCTTTGGAGGTTCGAATAAATACTCACATTTAGAAAGCCTCGATAATGCTGCTTTGGTAATTGAAACTGCACGCAAACTGGATATTGTAGCAAAAGAAGCTTACATACAATCGAAATCCTACGACGAAGTGATGAAAATGGCTTTGAACAAAGAAAATATGTTGGCCAGTATTCCGGCAATTATGCCAATCTCAAATAAAGATTTGAAAAGAACTGCTTCCGGTTGGGGAGTTCGTTTGCACCCCATTTATAAAGTACGCAAAATGCATTATGGTATGGATTTTACATCTCCTATTGGAACACCAATTTATGCAACCGGCGATGGAAAAGTGGTTGAAGTTAAAGGATCGAAAAGAAGCCGTGTTGGATTCGGCCTGGTCATAAAAATTGATCACGGTTTTGGATATGAAACTGTTTACGGACATTTGAATGCTTTTAATGTTAAACAAAGGCAAAAAGTTAAACGTGGGGATATTATCGGATATGTTGGTAATTCAGGAGGATCGACAGCACCACATCTTCACTACGAGGTGCATAAAAACGGTAACCCGGTAAATCCTTCATATTATTATTACAAAGATCTCTCGCCGCAGGAGTACGATAAAATGATCGCCATTTCTTCGAATATTGGTCAAACACTTGATTAATTTGGAGTAATAGCAAAAGTGAAATTATACCGGGGTCAAGAATTTCAAAGAGTTATTTTTCCAATCGTTATTTGAGCAATCCGTGCCATACAAAGAACCTAAGATAGAGAAAGTATTTTTCACAATTAGTGAAGTCGCTGAACAATTTAATGTCAAGCCGTCTCTTATCAGGTATTGGGAAAATCAATTCGACGTTTTAAAACCGCACAAAAATAAAAAAGGCAACCGCCTGTTTACCAAGGATGACAAGGAGCTTGTGGGTTTGATATTTCATTTGGTAAAAGAACTCGGTTTAACTTTAAAAGGGGCGCAGAAAAAGATCAATGAAAACCGGGAGGAAACTGTTAACAATTACGAGATTGTAAAACGCCTGCAAAACGTAAGGCAGCAATTAAAAGAAATTAGCGACGAACTTGAAGAATAGAATGGTTAAATTAAAAGAGATTACAAATTTTTTTGAAGCTGTGGCTCCAATAAGTTTGCAGGAGCCATACGACAATGCCGGGTTAATTGTTGGGGATCCTGAATCTGATATTGATTCAATTTTGGTTACCATCGATGTAACCGAGGATGTAATTACTGAAGCCATTGAAAAAAAGGTTCAGCTAATTGTTGCCCACCACCCGATTGTTTTTTCCGGGTTAAAAAAGATAACCGGTAAAAATTATGTCGAGCGTACTTTGTTGAAAGCTGTTAAAAATGATATTGCAATATACGCGGCACACACAAACCTCGACAATATTACGGGAGGAGTTAATTCTAAAATCTGTGAAAAACTCGAACTTCAGGATTGCCGGGTTTTGCAACCCGCTGGAGACCATCTGAAAAAACTGGTTACTTTTATTCCGGTCAAGTTTACGGGCCAGGTACGCGATGCAATTTTTAATGCTGGTGCCGGGAATATTGGCGATTACGATTTTGCAGGGTTCAATTCTGAAGGCCTGGGAAGTTTCCGTGGAAACGATAAAACAAATCCGTTTGCAGGTAAAAAGGGTGAAATTCATTATGAAGAAGAAACCCGGTTTGAAACAATCTTTCCGGGGTATTTACAGGGTAAAATAATTCAAGCCCTCTTAAAATCGCATCCTTACGAAGAGGTTGCTTACGATATCTACCCAATTGAAAACCAATACGAAAAAGTGGGAATGGGAATGATTGGAACGCTTCCCCGCACAATTACAGAAGAAGAATTTTTACTTCAATTAAAAAACACTTTTAAAACAGGTTGTATAAAATACACAAAATTAAAAGGGACCCCGGTGAAAACGGTTGCTGTTTGTGGAGGGGCGGGATCATTCTTATTAAAAGCAGCCATTGCCAGGCAAGCCGATTTTTTTGTTTCAGGCGATTTTAAATACCATCAGTTTTTCGATGCCGAAAATAAATTAGTTATTGCTGACATTGGGCATTTTGAAAGCGAGCAATTCACTAAAGAACTTTTTTATGAATTACTTACAAAAAAATTCCCTAAATTTGCAGTCCAATTTTCAGAGGTGAATACCAACCCGGTTTTTTACTTCTGATTTTTTAGTTTGAAATTAAATATTACAAGCAATGAAGGCACCTTATTCAAAGAAAGACGAAAAAGACGTTTCAATTGAAGAAAAACTACGCGCACTGCATGATTTGCAAAGTGTGGTTTCGGAAGTTGACAAAATAAAAATCCTCCGTGGAGAACTTCCATTGGAAGTACAAGATTTGGAAGACGAGATTACCGGTTTAAAAACCAGATTGACAAATTTTGACGAGGAAGTTAAAAATTTAAATGTTGCACTCAATAATAAAAAAATATCAATTAAAGAGTCGCAGGCATTAATTGCCAAATATACCGAGCAACAAAACAATGTCAGGAATAACCGCGAATTCGATTCACTTTCAAAGGAAATAGAATTTCAAAATTTGGAAATCGAACTTTCCGAAAAAAGAATTAAGGAATTTACCTTTGAAATGAATGAGAAAAAAGAGGCTATTTCAACATCGACAACGTTATTAGCAGAACGTGAAGACGATCTGGAAAGAAAGAAAAAAGAGCTTCAGGAAATTACTGAGGAAACAAAAATTGAAGAAGAAAAGCTAAAAGCAAAATCGGAAAAAATTGAATCGTTTATTGAACCGCGTTTAGTTACTGCTTTTAAACGTATCAGGAAAAATGCACGAAACGGGTTAGCCGTTGTTACCATTCAGCGCGATGCTTGCGGTGGTTGTTTTAATAAAATACCACCACAAAGGCAATTAGACATTGCCAACCGCAAGAAAATTATTGTTTGCGAGTACTGCGGACGTATTCTTGTTGACAAAAATATTAATGTTGTTGAAGCAAAATAATTTAAGATATCTTTTTAAGGGAAAGCCGGTTCAGTAATAATGAACCGGCTTTTTTTTCTTTTAATTTGTTAATATTTTTTAGGTATTAATACCAATATAACGGATCAGTTTAATTATCGGGTTGGTGGGATAAAAAGTTTTCTTTTATCTTT
>JABGRN010000103.1 GCA_018648265.1 Prolixibacteraceae bacterium
GAAAATCTAACTTAACTTTGAAAGATCGTTGTCTAAAGGAAGGGAGTATTTAAAATAAACTACATTTGTATTAAGTTAAACTTAACTGGAAATTGAACAATTTTGAAAAAATAAACGATGCTAATTTAGCTCATCGAGTTAAATATGGTGATAAGGAATCCTATGAGGAACTATATAATAAATATGCCCCGAAAATATATTACTTTTCCCTTTCTTATTTAAAAAATGAAATGGATGCTGAAGAACTGGTCCAGGATGTTTTTTTGAAAATTTGGGAAAAACGCGAAATACTTGACGCTTCGCAGAATATTAAGGCCTACATTTTTAAAATAGCTGTAAACACGATTTACGACTTTGTAAGGCATAAAAATATTGAAAATGCATTCAACGATTTTGCACAAGTAAATTATGACAAAAGTTCTAATTCTACATGGAACAAAGTGATTTTCAATGACATGCTTTCAAACCTCAATGAATTAGTTACTCAAATGCCAGATCAACAAAGGAGAGTATTTCATTTAAGTAAAAGAAAAGGGTTAACAAATGAGGAAATTGCAAAAAAACTGGACATTTCAAAGCGAACCGTTGAAAACCAGCTATACCGCGCAATAGCATTTTTAAAGGAACATTTTAAAAAAGAAACAATGCTCGCCCTTCTTCTAACTTTAACAAACTATTCAATACTGTTTTAAATTATTGCAAAATCGAACATTGCAATTCCGTCAGTTGTGTTCCAATACTATTTCAAGAAATTTTACCCGGTAATGAGTAAATCATAACTGTTCTTCGTATTACAGTCAGAAATCAATTTTACAGCATAGTAAAATTACCCAACCGCATTGGTTTGTTATTTTAAAAACAAAAACCGTCTGATTTTTTTATGGACGGTTTTTTAAAAAGTAAAAATTAATTAGGAATGTATATATTGCAAAAATTTTTTTAAGTTGTGGTCGTAATAATGGGGAAGTTTCTAAAAGACATATTAAAAAAAGGTAGCGCAATTGATAGTAATGCAAAAGACAAACAAAAAATGTTTGCCCTTTTTCATCAGGCAGAAAATGAATATGAATTAAAAGGCAATTTGCTTGAAGAATTGGAAAAAACAGAATTGCCCGATTCCTCTTCTGCCAATTTTAATCAGCTTTTTAATCGGCTTTGGTCGAAAATTAACGAAAAGAAGAAAGAACCCAGAATTATTAAAGTAAACAGTTTTATAAAAATAGCAGCAGCTGTTGTAATTGGACTTTTTGTTGGATTTTACTTTGCTTATTTAAAAACAGACAATGCCCCAATTTATTATTCTGCGCATTCTCCGAGAGGTTCAATTTCAGAAATTATACTTCCCGATGAATCTATAATTTTTTTGAATTCCGATTCACGAATTCAATATAAATGCGATGATAAAAAAGGAATACGCGAAGTTCACCTCCAGGGAGAAGCCTGGTTTGATGTAAAAAAAGACAAAAAGAAACCTTTTATTGTGCATACCCCTTTTTACGATATAAATGTTACCGGAACCCAATTTGATGTAAAAGCTTATGAAACGGACGATAAAATTACTACAACATTGGAAGAAGGGGAAGTTCGAATCAGTTCATCAGAAAACTTCAACCTTGAAAATGAAATTACTCTTACACCGGGAGAACAAGTTGTATTAAACAAGGACACCAAAAAAGCGATTATTAAAACTGTAAATACAAAATGGTTTACTTCATGGAAAGACAACAAACTCATATTTGTAAACATGAGTTTAAAAGATTTAATCGTATTATTGGAGCGAAAATATGGTGTTGATATTGAAGTGAAGAACGATGCTCTCCTCGACCTTCATTTTGATGGAACCATAAAAAACGAAACAATTCTTGAAATCCTTGAGATAATTAAAAAGACATTGCCTGTAAACTATAAAATAACAGAGCAAAAAATTGAAATTAGCGCTAATTAAAATCTAAGGAGCCAATTCATAAAATGGATAAGCTCTTATTAACAAAATTTGTTAAAAAAAGCCGGAAGGTGCGGACACACCAACCGACTTTGAGTTTTTCGAAAATCAAGGTAGCGGACCACCCAAAATTCTGTCGATAAAAACATTTTAAATTTATTAAAAAAAATGGATTAACTTTTTTCTGGTGAATAGAAAAGTTAACAAAGTTTTTATTATAGATGAAACTAACTATTGTAATACTATTTGTAAGCTTATTACAGGTTTCAACAAAAGTTTATTCTCAGGGTACAAAATTTAACCTGAACATCAAAAATAAACGGATAGTTGAAGTGCTTAAAGAAATTGAAGAATCCAGCAAATACAGGTTTTTCTATATTCGCGAGCAGGTAAATGTAGAACGTGTAGTTTCAATAAAAGCAAACCAGGCAACAATTGATGATATCCTTGAAGAGTTATTTAAAAGGCAAGGCATAAATTTTCAGGTAATGGAAGATTTTCTAATACTGCTAAGTCCTGAAGATATAACTTATATAAAAACAAATAACGTTCAAATGCAGAAATCCATCTCAGGAACAATCACCGATGAATTTAATCAAACTTTGCCCGGGGTTACTATTTATATAAAAGGAACTTCGCAGGGAACCGTTTCTGATTCAAATGGGAATTATTCCATCTCAAATATTTTAAAAAATGACATACTTGTATTTTCATTTGTTGGAATGAGTAAACAAGAAATAGTTGTTTCAGGAAGAACCAAAATAGATATTAAAATGATATTTAATGCAATTGGCATTGAAGAAGTGATAGCTCTTGGATATGGGGTTCAACGAAAAATTGATGTTACCGGTTCAGTGGGAATGGTCGATGCAAATGTTATTTTAGAAAGACATTCTTTTAATGCCTTGCAGGGAATTCAAGGCAAGATTGCCGGAGTAAATATTTTTTCAAATTCAGGTTCACCAACAGGAAGCACAAGGGTTATAATTCGCGGCATGAACTCGATTGAAACCACCTCTGATCCTCTTTATGTTGTAGATGGCGTGGTAATGGAAAATTTTCATCTGCTTAATCCAAACGACATTGAACATATTGAGGTTTTGAAAGATGCCTCATCGGCGGCAATTTATGGTTCACGCGGCGCGAATGGGGTAATTTTGGTGACAACAAAAAGAGGGGCAAAAAACGATGAAGTTATAATAAGCTATGATAGTTATATATGTGTAGGTAGAATAAGGAGAAAAATGGATTTGTTAAATTCAGAAGAGTGGCTTGAAGTTATAAAAAGAGGTTACGAGAATGCACCAAAATACAGCCAATACGATGATGGCAACTATCCATCTATAAGTTTTACCGACCCATTGCTTTTCGACTCAAACGAGAATCCACTTTACGACACAGATTGGCAGGAGGAAGCAACCAGAACAGCTGTTTCTCATAATCATCAGTTTAGCATTCAGCAAGGAAATGAAAAATCTTCAACAGGGGCTTTTCTTAACTATTCCGACAATGAAGGAATTATGTTAAACTCATGGCTAAAACGTGTAAATGCAAAAATAACTTACGATGCAAAACCAAATGATTGGTTAGGTTTTGGCATAAACATGTTAATCAACAAAACCTGGGAAAATGAAATAGAAGAAGGCAGCGGCTATCAAATGCCCCGTCGTACAATGATTGAATTTGTTCCTGTTTTACCTGTTAAATTTCCAAATGGCAATTGGAGCAATTCGTCAAGTACCAATAATTTTGCTTTAGAAGGAATGGCAAATCCTGTACATGTTTTAACTACTCAGGAAAGATTGAGAAACCGCAAACAATTTTTTGGCAATACTTTCTTAAACATCCACATTCTGCCAGGGCTTGAGTTAAAAACACAGTTTGGTATTGATAATCAAATTGCTGAATACAAAGAATACAGTCCGACAGATTTATTAAATATCTCATATCCAAATGCCAGTGCCGATATTGATATTTTTGAAAGCATGTACTGGCAAGAGGAAACTTTCCTTACTTACAACAATTCAACAAAAGGCCAACGGATTAATGCCGTGTTGGGATTAAGTTGGCAAGAACGTACTTACCGATTTAATTCATTAAGTACTTCAGGTTTTTCAGACGACTTTTACAAATACAACAATATTGGTGCTGCCAATGATCCTGATGCTCCAACATCCGGGTTTGAAAAATGGGCAATGAACTCCTATTTTTCCCGAATAAATTACTCGTTAAATAATAAATTAATGGCAACAATTACTGCCAGGATCGATGGATCTTCGCGTTTTGGTGAAAATAACAAATATGGGTTTTTCCCTTCAGCTGGTTTTGGATGGGTAATTTCAAACGACGATTTTTTAACTAATATATCGTTTCTCAATTATTTGAAATTAAGAACAAGTTACGGAATTACCGGCAATACAGAATTGGGAACTTATCGTTCGTTGGCAACTGTAAGCAGTGGAACGGTACTTTTAAATGGTGAGCGGGCAAACTATAGCGAAGTAAGCAAATTACCAAACCCTGATTTAGAATGGGAAAAAACTTCCCAATTCAATATTGGTATAGAACTTTCAATGTTCCAAAATCGTGTTTCGGCAGAATTAGATTACTACCACAAACTTACCAGCGACTTACTTCTTGCCCGCCCTATTCCACATTCTACTGGTTTTTCATCGGTAATGGATAATATCGGCTCGGTATCAAACCAGGGGGTTGATTTTTTATTTACAATTCAAAACATTCAAAACAGTGAATTCAATTGGGAAACGACAATAAACCTTAACTTCAACAAAAACAGGATTGAAGAACTTGGTGAAAATGATGAAGATATTTTTCCGGGGCCATTTTGGGTATCAGGAAGCCAGACCATCCTCCGAATTGGCGAACCTTTGGGATCTTTTTGGGGATATAAAAGGTTGGGAACCTGGGGACTCGATGAAGCCGAAGAAGCAGCTGCTGTTGGAGCAATCCCGGGAGTTGCAAAACGGTCATCAGAAAGGGAAATTATTGGGAAAGGAGTACCGGATCTGACCGGCAGTTTTATTAACCGGTTTGAGTTTAAGAATTTCGATTTTATAGTTGACATTCAGTTTTCTCAAGGTGCTGAAATTATGCAACAATTCACCCATTCAATTGAAGATCGCACGGGATACTCCAACGGGCTTTCTACAATTCTTTACGACGGTTGGACTGTGACAAACCAAAATACCATGGTTCAACAAATAAGAAACGCCCCTTTAAACGGGCAAAACAGTGAAGTTGACGATCATTGGGTTGTTGATGGTTCGTACATTAGAGGCAGTCTGTTCTCGTTAGGATATACTTTTAAAGAAGTTGTTCTTGATAAAATCAAATTAAATTCATGTAGGCTCTTCGCCAATGTGGATAATGCATTTGTTATTCATTCAAAAGATTTTAACGGATACGATCCGGAAGCTACTTCGTGGGGCGAAAATCAATGGGGGCAGAATATTTTCTTCTTCCAATACCCGAAGCCAACAACAATCACTTTTGGTATGAATGTTAAATTTTAAGGCCAGAAGTTAAACTGAGAAAAAAGATGAAACGAATATTTATAGTTTTATTAGGTCTGGTGGTTCTTACCGCTTGCAATGGTTTTCTTACAGAGGAACCCAAAAGCGAAATGAGTGTGGACCAATTTTTTACTAATCCAACACATGCCTACAATGCCGTTAATATTCTTTACAGAAGTGGATGTACCGATTTTTACCGGACCGGCGTTTATTCGGGTAGCCGGGCAATGCTTGGAGGTTATATTTCTGGTTTATTCGATAATGATTATAAAGGACAGGAGGTTCACGTTCAGCATTGTCAGGATCTTACACTGAATGGAGATAATTTATCTGCTTATTTCGATGGTGCCTGGGATGCATGTTACGATGCCATTTCAAAAGCAAACTTTCTTATTAATAACATTTCTCAAACACCCGGATTGACTGATCTTGAAATAAACAATTTAACTGCTCAAGCTAAATTTTTCAGAGCATTCAACTATTATTATTTGGTAAAAACATTTGGTAATGTGCCTCTGATTTTGGAAGAATATTCTTCGTTAGAAAACATCTATGTTGAACGTTCGCCATCGATTCAGGTTTATTTTCAAATTGTAGAAGATTTAAAATTTGCAGTAGAACAAGCAGTAGAACAAGGTGGATTAAATGATGTGGCAATGCCAAAAAATGAGTTCCGGATTTCGAAGGGTTCTGCGGCTACTTTATTAGCCGATGTATATTTAAATATGGGTGGTTATCCAGTTTTGGAAAATAGATATGCTAATGCTGCATCAATTACAAGGGAAATTATCAGTAGTGGGAATTATTCTTTAATCACCAATGGTACAACCAATAATAAAAGTGCGTTTAATATTATGAGGCAGTCGGACAATAAAGATGAATACATGTACAGTATTGAATACAATTCAAGCATTTCATCGAGTTACTGGCAACCCTCAATTTGTTATCCAAGTGAAGCAACTTCATGGGGTATATTCAAATATTCTGTTACAAATAATGCGTACAAACCTACCAACGAATTTCTATGGATTTACGATGATGAAAAAGATCTCAGGATTCAAGAAAAGCAATTTTTCCATTCAAGTTTAACATATCTGGAAAATGAAATTGAAATAACAAAAACTTTTGAAACTGCTCCTTATTTGTGGCACGACGACGATGCGCTTTTTGAAACAGGGAAAACAGATAAAGACATTGTTGTTTACAGATATGCCGAGGTTCTTTTAATTGCCGCTGAAGCTATCGCTAAAACTGAAGGTGTTACTCCGGAAGCTATTGGATATTTGGCTGATGTACGCAGCAGGGCATATTGGCAAACTGAGAGAAACGTTATTGTTGATGAATTGACCGGTTTATCGGAGGACGATTTTATTCAACAGGTTTGGACTGAACGCTTGCGCGAATTTTCGTTGGAATATAAAATTTGGTCTGATGTACAGCGTACTCGTAAATATCCGGTTACCAGAGAAACAAACAAAGGAACAGTTTCGTTTGTCGATGTAGTTGGACATACAACCATTTGGGGGAAATTATTTAACGAAAAACATTTACTCTTTCCAATTTCGGAAAATGAAAGACAGCGAAATCCTAAATTGACCCAAAACCCTGGTTATTAATACCGAACTATTTCCCTAAATGTCAATCCTAAAAAATAAAATTATAATTCACCATTGTTCGGCAAACGATAAAGTACAAATCAATTTATATTATTACACACTGATTAGTACACAAAATTTTAGTCCAAAAGTTTAAATCCATAAAAACAACGATTTCAATTTTTTATTCAACCCAATGAGTAAATAGCCGATACTATGCGTATTACTAAAGTAGCTCAATTTCGAGTCTCTGAAATTAAGCAAGATAGCATAAGTCTTAGGTTTGTTAGTTAATTAGTTAGTTTAAGGCCGCCCGTTTTTCGGGCGGTTTTAAAAAGCAGGATCGACCTCCAAATTATGTTGATATTAACTGTATCTAACGATCTTGAAAAAACATTAGACTACGAACAAATCATATTTTAAAAACGGACTTGCATTTTACATATTCAATTTTATGAAATATAAAGTGAAAAAATAAACTTAACCTAATAAACTTAAAAAAAAGGAGGTGGTAATGAATTAAATCTAACTAATAAAATACCGGAAGTTGCTGACACTCCTCCCGGCAATATTTGTTTCTAAAAAAAGGTGGAAAACCACCTATAATGCTATTAATCAAAACATTTCAAATTTATGAATAAAAATGGTATTTATTCTTTTCTGCATTGCAGAAAAGTGAAAAAGTTATTATTAACCACAAAATTTGTAATCTTACTAATATGTTTGATGCAGGTTTCAGCAGTGGCTAGTATTCAGCAACAAAATACAGTTTCCGGGAAGATAATCTCCGAAGGGGAACCTCTCCCAGGTGTCACAGTTGTTGTGAAAGGAACTACCCAGGGAACTGTAACAGATATTGATGGGAATTATTCCTTGACATCTGTGCCTGATAATGCAACACTTGTATTTTCGTTTATCGGAATGATCTCTCAGGAGATAAATGTTACAGGACAAACACAAATTAATGTTACAATGGATCCCGATTTTATTGGCATTGAAGAAGTTGTTGCGATAGGATACGGTACAATGAAAAAAAGTGACCTGACAGGTTCGGTGGCCAGCGTTACGCCCGAACAACTGGTTGACAGGCCACTCATTAATGTTGGACAGGCCCTTCAGAATAAAATCGCAGGAGTTCAGGTAATTAAGCAATCTGTTGGGGAACCGGGAGGCGACCCCCAAATTCGAATCAGGGGTACAAACTCCATTAATACCAGTGCCGAACCTTTATTTGTAGTAGATGGGATTGTTGGGGTGAGTAATGCAATGGCAAACATAAACCCTGAGGATATAGAGAGCATCGATGTTTTAAAAGATGCATCGGCCACTGCCATTTATGGTACACGTGGGGCAAACGGTGTTATCATTATTGAAACCAAACGTGGAGCTGCAGGAGAAACTCTGGTCAATTATTCAGGTTCAGTATCTTACGGTATAATGACAAGGCACAACTATACTGTTACTGCCGACCAGTTTATGTATCTCTACGAACAGGCATTTACCAATACACCAAAATATGGGACTTTAAATACAAGCAAGGATTTCCGACAAGGACAAGGACCCACCGGATGGGAAGATTTACCACATTTGTTTGAACAGGTTCAACCGGGTGGATATTTTATGGACGTGATTGGTAACGACGGAAATTACTATAAACCAAGATTTTATACAGACTGGGAAGATGAGGCTTTTAATCCTGCCCTTTCGCATAACCACCATGTTGATGTGAGTGGAGGATCGGAAAATGCAAAATTCTCTTTCGCTGTGGGTAGCACCAACCAGGAAGGACTTATGCTTGAATCTTACAAAAATCGTATGAATACCAGAATGACAGGGGATATTAAAATTAACGATTGGCTTGATTTAAGTACAAATGTGTCGTATAACCGTACCAAAACTTCAAGAGAAGATGATGAAACCAGAACCGTCTCGGAAACATGGCCTATTCTGCCATCGCATCGATATCCAGATGAAGAGGTATATGGAATATATGCGGGCCAATGGGCTACCGGTAAGGACTTCAATGTTGGAGAGAACTGGAGAGGTATAAATTATACAATGGATCAAACGGAAGGCTATTACCTGGAAAACCAATTTACAGGAAGTTTAGTATTGAATGTTAAATTGACAGAAGATTTAAGTTTTAAAACTGACTTCTCGATGGATAACAGAAGTAGGGACGGCAGACATTTTAGAGGAGTTTATCAGGGTAACAGGACAGCGCGTGCTTATGGCAGTAACCAAAATTATTTGTATTGGCAAAACCAAAACTATTTCAACTATAACAAAACAATTGGTGATCATGTAATTTCTGGTATCCTTGGACTTTCATGGTCTGAAAATATTTATGACGCAGTAGAAGCAAGAGCCTATAATTTTTCCTCAAATTTCTACTCGTGGAATAATTTAAGGGCAGGTGCTGATACACCGAGGGCGTATTCCGGCAATTCCAGGGGTGCATTGAACTCATACTTTGCCCGTGCTAATTACAGCTACCTGGGTAAATATATGCTAACGGCAACCGGCCGTATTGACGGTTCATCCAAATTTGGAGAGAACGAAAAATATGGTTTCTTCCCTTCTGTTGGTGGTGCCTGGAGGATATCTGAAGAGGGTTTTATGGATGACATCGGAGCAGTGTCTAACTTTAAATTACGTGCAAGTGTTGGTCAAACCGGTAACCAGGAAATTGGTAGTTTTATAACGCAAAGGTATATTAGTAGTGCCATTGTTATGTTGGGTGATGGCAAACATGCCGCACTCTATCCCGGTTCAACAGGTAACCCTAACCTAAAATGGGAAACTACAACACAATACGATGTGGGTATTGACCTTGGCCTTTGGAGAAACAGGATTAACGTGGTAGTTGACCTGTATTATAAGTTAACAGACGACATGTTGTTTAATCTTCCATTGCCGCGTTCAACTACGCCAAGTAATTCGTTCGTAAACTATGGTTCGGTTAAAAATACCGGTGTCGAATTTGAAGTGTCAAGCCGCAATTTCGAATCGAAAAGCTTTACATGGGATACGCGCCTGACATTATCTTCGAATAAAAATGAGATTATGGAACTTGGGCCCACAGGTGCTGACGTTTACGTAGATGAAGGTGCAGGAAACGCAACCAGTGTATATCGGATTGGAGAACCAATCGGAACATTCTTTGGATTGAACCGTATGGGTGTTTATGGCACAGACGAAGCTGTAGAGGCTGCACGTTATGGCAGGGTACCCGGAGATTTAAAATTTGAAGATGTAAACCAGGATGGAAAGATTCAACTTAGATCTGACGGTGACGTTATTGGACATGCATACCCTAAATTTTATGGAGGTTTGAACAATACTATCAGTTACAAAAATTTTGATGCCAGTGTCGATTTTCAGTTTGTAGGAGGGGTTGACAAAGCTATCGTACATGAATCTGCTGAAGACCGCCAGTTTGTTTCTGGAATGGTGAACAGGGTTATGAATGCATGGCGCCCAAACCATCAGGATAATACAATGGTAGCACAGGTACGTGCAGGTAATGCAGGTGCACGTTATGACTCATTCACTGATACGCACGAGATATATAACGCTGCATATATTAGAGGTACTGTGGCTTCATTAGGATATACCTTTAACGATAGATTTGGCTTAGACAGATTACGGGTTTATGCCAGTGCTGAAAATTTCTTCCTATGGACAGCAATTGAGCTTGAAGGGTATGATCCAGAAGGTAGTTCTCAGGGTAAAATTCGCGCGAATGTACCAAATATTGATAAATATCAATACCCTAATCCTACAACCTTCAGTTTAGGTGTTAACGTAAGTTTCTAATTTTAAAAAGTTTGAACAATGAAATATAAAATAGATATTAAGTTGATAAAATACACTATGTTTTTAGTTGTATTTTTACTTTCGGTAAGTGGTTGCGAGAAGTTTTTAGAGGAGGTACCTACAGGAGAACTAACCACTGCAGCGGATCTTACAGAAAAAGAGTATGGTCTGGCCTTTACAATGGGTGCTTACTACCAGTTGAGAGAATGGTGTGGTGGTGCAGACGACTGGGGCAACCAACTTCCAAATACACTGGAACACCCCACCGGCGGATCGTTTACAACAGAGCCCCATACCCGTTGGGATAAATACCAAACCAACCAGGTAACGGGAGATTTATTGGGTAATTTCGATAATCAATACAGGAATTGGTTCCGCGGGGTACAGTATTGTAACACTGCACTTGAGAATCTTCCTGAAGTAGAACTTTCCGATTTGGAATATAATCAATTTGATGCGGAAGTACGTGTTTTAAGGGCATTCTATTATTTTTGTATTGTCCGGTACTGGGGAGATGCTATTCTTCTTACAGAATCAATTAGTGATGTACTTCAAGCAGAATTGCCACGTAATAGCCTGAAAGAGATATATGACGATTTAATTATCCCTGACCTTGAAGCTTCTATAAACAAACTTCCTGCGGGAAAATCAACAGATGGACGCGTAACACAGCATGTTGCAAGGGCAATACTGGCGGATGTTTATCTTACCTGTGCAGGTTATCCTTACCAGGAAGTAGCTACCAACCCTGAACAAGACTGGTGTGTATCTGGCTCATGGTCAATGCAAACTTATCCTGTAACAAGTGGGAGGCCATTCTTAGAAAAGGCTAAGGTTGAACTTGATGCACTGTACGGACAATATACACTGGGAACTTATGATGATTTACACGATCCTGCAATGAATAATTCAGGAGAAGCAATCTTCCAGGTACAGTACTCATCTGAAGCAGGTTTTACCAATGGAATAGTACAATGTGCCCTTCCTTTGTTGTCAGCAATTTCCAAATCATCCGAATATGGATCATTTACTCCATGGGTTGGTTATTACAATTCTTATACAGCTGGTGACAAACGTACAGAGGAACGTCAAATGTTCTTTACCTCCGACACCCACATTAACGATGAATCAATTATTGTTAATTTTGATGTACCCCATTTGTTTAAGTATTATGATCCGGCTGCTGTAAAATCAGTAAATGGTTCTGGATTAAATTGGACACATTACCGTTATGCTGATATTTTATTAATGCTTACTGAAGTAAACTGGGCATTAGGCGGGTCAGCTACAGATATCGCAAAAGGAATCAACGAAGTACGGGAGAGAGCAAACCTTGCTCCTTTAGATGGGGCTAGTATTACACTTAAAGATATATTGAGCGAAAGAGCATGGGAATTGATTTTTGAAAATAAAATGCTTTGGGATCAACGTCGCACAAGAAAATGTGTTGTTTATGGAGATGGCGAAATTTCTGCAATCGAAGATTTTATTGGCCACAAGCCTCAGCTTTTCAACTTTGCATTTACTTCACAACATCTATTATCTCCAATAGCTGGCGAGGAAATGATCAATAATGGTTCAATGACACAGAATTTTGGGTATTTGCCTCAATAATTGATAGAGAAATATTAAAATTATTAAATTATGACAAATATGAAAACAAAAATTATAAGATCATTAACATTAATCTTTACAATAGGATTAATGATGAGTTGCACTGATCAACCCTATTTTGACATTCCTTACGAGAATGGTGAAGTTTACTTTTCCGACATATCGGTAATCACCTCGGATGGCGTTACGACAGCAGATGCATCTGTTACTATCGACTGTTATTTTCCTAACGCAAAATCAGGTGATGTTATGACATCCACTGTATTAAAGCGTCAGATTCCCAGTTGGGACCCAGGTGGTGAATTGCAACTACTTCCGCTTGCAGGAAGTGAAAAAAGCATTACTGTTGGAGGTGACCTAAAAACTTCGGTAACCTATACAAAAGCAGAAGCAGGCCTTCTGGAAGTAGGTGATGAAGTAACCATAGTATTTTCAGGAGATACCGATTCCGGCATAATTGTAATTGAACTTAAGGCTGGATAGTAATTAATATTTAAAGATTTTTTATTTATAAAAGGGCACTGCTAAAATTTAGTAGTGCCCTTTTATTTATAAGTTATTTTTGACTTTCATTTGTAGTATGCAGAAACAAAAACTTAGCGAACTTTTACTAAATTTACATTTCAATGAAAACACAACATTTTTCCATACTCATTTTGAAATCGTTAACTTATAAGAAAAAATAAAATGAAGAAAATACTAATCTTAACAACTGCTGTTTTATTGCTCGTCTCGTGCGGAACACGTAAAAATTCATTCGAAAAATCATGGACAAATTTAAACGACCGGGTTTGGGTTGGAAGTGAATTTTGGTCAAACCGGTTACACGACTGGAAAATACAAAACGGGCGATTAGAATGTATAGCCAACAATCAAAGGCTTTTAATGAGAACGACTCATTTAATTAACCACAGATTGACAAATACAGATGGTGATTTCTTTGGAGAAGTTGAAATGGGTTCCCTTCAGACAAACCAAAACAGTGATGCGGCATCTGGTTTTCTATTGGGCGCAGGACCGAAGCTCGATGTTTGGGGTGCATCTTTAATTCAACAAAATATTGGTCCCGGAGCAGGGCTTTTTGCAGGTATTTCTGTTGATGGTGATTTATTTGTAAAAGATATGGAAAGTGGCGATATTCTTAAAGTTGTCAAAACCAAAATGAACGAAAGTAACAGCATGCAAATTGAAGCTAATCATAAAAATTCAAGTTGTACTTTAACAATAAAATATGGAGACTCAGAATTATCTTTACCAGATATCAACAAAGAAAAATTAATCGGAAACATAGCCTTGGTTTCTCATCCGGGGACTGGAGATAATCCCGGTTCGTTTTGGTTTAACAACCTTAAGATTGGGGGTAGCAAACTAATAAAACTTGATGAAACAGCCGGGCCAATTATAAGTACACAATACACACTTAGCAACGATATTCTTAAACTAACCGCACAATTGACCCCTGTCGGAGAAACCGATCCGAAGGAAGTAACCCTGGAAACAAAAAAAGATGGCAGTTGGCAGGAAGTGTCAAAAACCCAAATAATTACTCCCGGTTATACTGCAACATTTAAAGTAACAAACTGGGATTCTTCAAGCGATATTCCTTACAGGGTAAAATATATTTACCCGTCATCTAAAAACGACAACGAAATTACTTTTTGGGAAGGGACTGTCAGACATGATCCCGTAGAGAAAGAAGAAATTACAATTGCAGGTTTTACCGGAAATCATAATATTGCACATCCCGGATTATCCAGACTAAATGGAACTTTCAACTTCGATTCCAGTGGGATTTGGTATCCACACACACAAATAGTTGATAACATTAAAATAATTAATCCTGATGTACTGTTTTTTAGCGGCGACCAGGTTTATGAAGGTGACAGTCCTACATTCCCTGACAGGGATAATTTTGAATTAGATTATTTATATAAATGGTATTTGTATTGTATTGCGTACCGCGACTTAACCAAAGACATACCAACCATTTCAATTCCCGACGACCACGATGTTTACCAGGGAAATATATGGGGGCAGGGTGGCCGTGCGGTTGATGTAGATAATAAAGGTGGATATGTTCATCCTGCATGGTTTGCCCAAATGGTGGAACGAACTCAATGCAGCAATCTTCCCGATCCTTATGATCCAACTCCAATTGAGCAGAATATTGGGGTTTATTATACCTCTTTAAATTATGGCGGAATTGGTTTTGCAGTTATAGAAGATCGTAAATTCAAATCGGGTTGTGCCGATAATCCTTTCATTACGCAGGGCAGGCCCGACCATGTAGTCGATCCTGAATTTGATGTCAGGAAAATTGATCTTCCCGGGAAAAAATTGCTTGGCGAACGCCAGTTGGATTTTTTGGATAACTGGGCAACTAATTGGAAAGGCCAAGAAATGAAGATTGCTTTGTCGCAAACTATTTTTGCAAATATGGCTACGCACCATGGTGGTAATCTTTTTCGGTTGATAGCCGACCTGGATTCAAACGGATGGCCTCAAAGCGGCCGGAACAAAGCTATTGACGCACTTCGAAAAGCTTTTGTTTTCCATTTGGCAGGCGATCAGCATTTAGCTTCAATTGTACACCATGGGACTGACGATTGGGACGATGGAATTTATTCTTTTTGTGTACCATCAATTGCCAATTTTTATCCGCGTGCCTGGTGGCCCGAAAGTATTGGTTTCGACAGGCCCGAAAATACTCTTCAAAATATTGGGAAACATAAAGACGGTTTTGGAAATTTCGTAACAGTTTATGGCGTTACAAACCCCACCGCTTTTACAAAAATATCTACAAACCACGAACCTCTGACCATTCACGATAAAATGCCCGGTTATGGAATTGTTAAAATGAACAAGAAAAACAGGACAATTAGAATGGAGTGTTGGCCACGTTATGCAAACCCTTTACAAGAGGAACAACAATACGAGGGATGGCCAAAAACAATCAGTCAGTTCGATAATTATGGAAAAAAAGCATTGGCTCACTTACCAACAATTTCAGTCGAAGGTGTTGAAAATCCTGTAGTTGAAATAAGAGATGAAATAACCGGAGAATTAATTTATTGCGTAAGAATTAAAGGCAATGAATTTAAGCCTAAAGTATTTAAACAAAGCACTTATAAAATTACACTCACCGATACAGAAAACGATGTTGTCAGGATTGTGAATGAGGTTTTGCCTTCGGTTAATCAAGATGAAAAGTTAATGGTTAAGTTTTAAATTAAAGCAACAAAATACAAACTTGTCCGACTTTTGACAGATAAAATTATTTCTCTAAAATTCAATTAAAAATTTACGACAATACTGAATTTTATTAGATAATTTTACAAACTCAAATAAATATATAATCTCAATACTATTATGAAAAACAAAATATTTTTAACATTGACCATAATAGCAGGTCTATTGATTCAAATGTCGTGTACAACAGAAACACCAACCGATCTTACAAAAACCAGTTTTATTCCAAAACCAGTAAAAATTACCGCGACTGGAAATGAATTTGAACTTACTAAATCGACTGTAATATTTGTACAGGATGAAACTCAGCAATCCGGCGAATACCTGAGTAACGAATTAAATGGCATTGCCGGTTTAAAACCTGAAGTAAAAACTACCGATAAAGAACCTGGCAAAGGTATTTACATTTCTATTTCTGAAGGTGAAAACAATTTAGGCGAAGAAGGTTACGAATTAACCATCGATAAAAAATTAATACGCATTTCGGCTAATAATTCGGCAGGTTGTTTTAATGGAATCCAAACTTTATTACAAACTTTACCCGTAAAAGCAAACTCCGATGAAGAATTGAAAATTGCAACAGGAGTAATTCACGATTTCCCGGAGTATGGTTTCCGAGGTGCAATGCTCGATGTGGCACGTCATTTTTTTGATGTTGAAGATGTAAAAAGATACATCGATTTTCTGGCAGCGTATAAAATGAATGTTCTGCATTTGCACTTATCAGACGATCAGGGTTGGCGTATTGAAATAAAATCGTGGCCAAATCTAACAACTTACGGCGGAAGCACAGAAGTTGGTGGTGGCGAAGGTGGTTTCTACACACATGAACAATACGCTGAAATTGTAAACTACGCCTTGGAAAGAAACATTACAATAATTCCTGAAATAGACTTGCCCGGACACACAAATGCAGCACTGGCTTCGTACGCCGAATTAAATTGCGACGGAAAAGCTACCGAATTATACACGGGCACTGAAGTTGGCTTTAGCACACTTTGTACCGACAAAGAAATAACCTACAAATTTATTGATGATGTTGTACGTGAACTGGCAGAATTATCGCCCGGTCCGTACATCCACATTGGTGGTGACGAATCGCATGTTACACCAATGGAAGATTATATTCCATTTATAAACCGTACACAAGAAATTGTGGTTTCGCATGGGAAAAAAGTTATTGGATGGGATGAAATTGCAAATGCTTCACTTGTTGAAAATGCCACTGTGCAATTCTGGGCAGATGTAAAAAACACAACAATGGGAGTTGAACAAGGAGCAAAAGTAATTATGTCGCCGGCAAAAAAAGCGTACATGGATATGCAGTACGATTCAACTTCCACATTCGGATTGCATTGGGCAGCTTACATTGAAGTAGATGAAGGTTATTCATGGAATCCGGCAACGTATGTTACGGGCATTACCAAAGAAAATATTTTAGGAATTGAAGCCCCACTTTGGTCAGAAACTGTTTCTGAAATGGATCATATTGAATATTTGGTTTTCCCCAGATTGCCGGGTTACGCCGAAATTGGTTGGTCTGCACCGGCAACCAGAAACTGGGGCGAGTATAAACTCCGACTAGCTCACCACGGAAAAAGATTTGATGCCTTGGATATTAATTTTTATCGTTCGGCATTGGTTCCTTGGGAATAATAGTTTAACAGATTCAAATAAAAACGAGTTGCTTTTAGGAACAACTCGTTTTTCTATTTCTCTTAATACTGATCTCTTCAAAATAAAATCTAAACAACTTGAGCGTGACTTTAAAAAATTGAGTAAAGACCTTAATGCCAATATTTTAGCTTGTGCGGGCGCGTCAAAATTCCGTAAATCGGGATAGTTGGTTGCGATGAAAAAACTCTAAGGTTAATTTTGACATGATTTTTCTTTGCTTCATTTCTTTTCATCTAGGAAAAGAAATGAAGTGGGGTTTGGGGCAACGCCCCAACTATTCAGGCAACCAGATAGTTAAACGTTATCTGCCCCCATTCCAAATAATTTTTCTTATATCTAACTCACGTTAAAATAGCCTCAAAAAGGCGACAGGAATTTTAGTTTCAAACTCCATTTTTTTACCGGTAATTGGATGAATAAACAAAAGTTGTTGCGCATGGAGTCCGAGCCTTTTTATTGGGCTACCATTTGCCCCGTATTTTTTGTCGCCAATTACACTGTGCCCCAGATCCTGCATGTGCACCCGAATTTGGTTTTTGCGGCCCGTCTCAAGGTTTACTTTCAACAAAGAATAATCTTTGCTCTTTTTTAAAACTTTGTAATTTGTAACTGCCTTTTTCCCTCTTTTTGGGTCTTGCGACGAATGCACTTTAAATGTTTTTCCTTCAACTAAATACGAAGTAATTACCCCTTCCTGTTTTTCAAACCTACCTTCAACAACGGCAATATAACTTCTTTCAATAACAGTATCGTTCCACGAATCCTGAAGACGACGTTTAACCTCTTCGTTTTTTGCGAACAGCATTAATCCTGAAGTTTCCCGGTCGAGCCGGTGAACAATAAAAATTTTATTATTAATGTCCTGTTTTTTTACATGATCGCTCAACAAACTGTAGGCTGTATAACGTTTTTCTTTTTCAGTGGAAATAGAAAGCAAACCCGCCTGTTTTTCTATAACTACAAGATCATTGTCTTCAAATACAATTGTAAATTCACGTGACCTTTTTTCCGGCTCAACCCTGTTTTTGCTGATTTCAATTTTTTGCCCCGGAACAAGCCCGTGGTTAAACTGCGATATTACCTGCCCATCGACCAAAACCTGTTTATTACCTAACAGTGATTTAATTTTATTTCGGCTATTATTTGGCATTTTTGCAATCAGAAAATTCATAAGTCCCACATTTTCTGTAACATGTAAGGAAATATTGATATTCTTGGCTGTACTTTTTTTGATTTCCCGGTTTACTTTTTTGTTCATGTAAAAAACTATGGATTGTAAAAACAAAAGTAAATAATTTAGCCTTTTAAGAAAATACCAAATAAACAGTTGCCCTTGATTCATTACTTACTATCCAATCGGTATCAAATTATTATTTTTTCTCTTCAAAGTAATAGATGAGGTTACTCCAAAAATTTAAAATGTCCGTCATTTCAAGTGGACACCCATTTTTTTGAATGGGCATAATGAGGTAAAGACAGAGATGCTGAAACAAGTTCAGCATGACGATATTATTAACTAAAGTCTAAGTTTTGAACGTCATCCCGAACTCGTTTCGGGATCTCTAAAATTAAGATATGTTATTGGTGACGAAATGAAACAATCTCAACAATCACATTTACAGCGATGTAGGATTGCTTCGCATCTTGCAATAACGGACATTTTAACTTTATGGAGTTGGCTAATAGATAGATTAT
>JABGRN010000104.1 GCA_018648265.1 Prolixibacteraceae bacterium
GAGAGAACAAGGTAGTAATTCTTATTTATCTATCCTATTTTAGTAAACAGCCAAAGGTTATAATGAGTCAAAATATGAATTATATGATCCAACTGGATGGCCTTCGATTTTTTGCACTATCTAGGGTAGCCGTGTTTCATTGGGCTCCAAAGGATATTCAATTTGGCATACCATGGAATATAGAGGTGCAATTATTTTTTTAAAAAGTGGATTCTTAATTACAGGAATTTTATTGAAAAGTAAAGAAGCCGTTGAAAATGGAAAAACCAATAAAATATTTATCTGGAAACAGTTTTATATTAGAAGATTCGTGAGAATATCCACCCATTGTCCTATTTGGTTATTTTGTTATGGTTTATTCTGAATATTGATGGGCTTAGATCAACTGTTTTGTGGTATGTGTTTTATCTCTCAAATTCTTATTTTGTACAAATGGGTACTTTTAATTCCGGGCTTTCTCATTTCTGGTGTTTAGCAGTTGAAGAGCAGTTTTATCTTATCTGGCCTTTTTAAATTGTGTTTTTAATTATAATATTTGTTCCCCCTATGTTCTTGTGTTCCGGCAGTTCCGGTTGTCGGGTTCTTTGTCAACAATGGTATCAAATCCGTGTTCAAGTATTTCCTTTATAATCCGATAGTTGTATTTACCGTGGTCTTATGCTTTTTTACAGCCATTTGTAAGTCTTCCTTTTCCTGCTTTTTTAGCAAATGAAAGTACCCCATTAACTTATATACAACTGTTCGGGATGTTGTTTTTTCTCCATGCAACAATTCATCATGCAATATTGTAATTTATTCTAATATATTGATATATTTGTATTTGACGTCCTTGCTCAAAGAAATCAAAGATTACATTAAGATGAAGTATTGCAAAATTCCAATCCAGTAGTTCCCACAAAAGCCACTCGTTATAACGGGTGGCTTTTGTTATTTTTGTGCCCGTAATATTGATTGCAGATTATTTTAAAAAAGCTAAAAAAATTGTAGTATAATTACTTTTAAAATAAAATAGTAGTTCATAAAATAGGATTTCAGAAAGATGGATAACTTTATGCTATTTACTGATGGAAGTGTGAACACCAAATCAAAAACAGGATTTGGTGCTTACCTTATTGTGCCTGATCACGGAATTTCATTAGATAATTTAAAAATGAGTGTGATCGTTAAACGATTTGAGCAAACTTCTTCAACGAAACTGGAATTGCAAACTTTATTGTGGGCGTTAAAAGAAATAAAGCCTCTTGGGAAGAAAGTGATTGTTTATTCAGATTCTCAAAACATAATGGGCCTGAAAGGACGGCGCGAAAGGTTTGAGCAAAATGATTATCATTCAAATAAGAAAAGGAGACTCAACAATTATAAGTTGTATCAAGAGTTTTATCGAATGACAGATCAGCTTCATTGTGAATTTGTTAAAGTTCGTGGCCATATCGTATCTCATCAAAAAGACAATATTGACAGAATTTTCACACTTGTTGACAGAGCATCTAGAAATGCTTTGAGAAGTGATAATAAATGATGTAACAAAATCGATATTAAATAGTATATTTTTGTAGAAATAGGTTTAAATTTAAGCAAATTAATTTATCAATAATAGTGTTATGAAAATCTGGAAGTTTGGTATTCTAATTCTTTTTATACTTGGGATAGCTTGCAATAACCGAAAGCCGGTCAATCAAAATGAAGTGTCTGAAGGAATTTCTCTTTTCGATGGTAAAACTTTCGATGGTTGGGAAATTTCACAATTTGGCACACAAGGTCCTGTTGATATCTATGATGGTAAAATTGTTCTTGGAATGGGTGACGGCCTTACCGGAATAACATGGGTAAAGGAGTTCCCAAAAATAAATTATGAAGTTTCGCTGGAGGCGATGAAGATATCGGGGAATGATTTTTTTTGTGGGATAACTTTCCCGGTGAATGATGATTTTTGTTCGTTTATTGTTGGCGGATGGGGCGGTCCGGTTGTTGGTTTAAGTACTATCGATGGTGTAGATGCTTCGGAGAACAGTACTAAAATTCTAAAGAAGTTAGAGAAAAATACCTGGTATAAAATTCGTTTGAAGGTAAGTCCCCAAAAAATTATTGCCTGGATTGATAATGAAAAAGTTGTGGATTTTGAAATTTTAGAACAGAAGTTGTCGATAAGGCCCGAAGTTGATCAATCAATTCCTTTTGGAATTGCCTCGTGGAACACAAAAGCTGCATTGCGAAATATCAGGGTTAAGGAACTAGAAAATTAATTTTTTTTCTTTTTCTTTTTTCTTTCGGCCAACTCCTTTTCGTTTTCCCGCATCAGTTTTTTCCAGTTCGAACCGCTGTCTTTTGTAAAATCGAGGGTTTCCCGATAGCTGTTTTTCTCAATTTCCAGTATTGTAATATCCTTGTCCATAAAAGTTTCAATGTCGGCTAAAATTTCTTTTTCCCCGGTGCTGCAAAACGAAACTGCCTGGCCTTTTTTTGTTCCGCGGCCGGTCCTCCCAACTCGGTGTACATAATTTGCCGACACTTCGGGCAGGTCGTAATTAACTACAAAATCAACGTTTGGGATATCAATTCCCCTCGCACTTACATCGGTGGCGATTAACAATTTTACAGTGCCTTTTTTAAATTCATCCAATGTTTGCGAGCGATCCTTTTGTTCTTTGTCGCTGTGAATTGTATTGCCTTTTATTTCTACCCTTTCCATGGCTTTTTTCACCCTTTCTGCCCGCACTTTTGTGCGCACAAAAACCAGGATTTTGCTTTCAGGATTTTCGTTTATCAGCCTTTCCAGGAAAGCACGTTTATCGTCCATTTCAATAAAAGCAACCGAGTGTTCGATATTTTTTGCCACAGGATCTTTTGGCGAAACCTGAATTCTAATTGGTTTGTTTACTAATGAATAGGCCAACTTTTTAATTTTATTGTCGATGGTTGCAGAAAAAAACAAGGTTTGTCTTTTATTTGGCAGATGTCTTATCAGGTCGTTAATATCTTTTATAAAGCCGAGGTCGAGCATATGATCGGCTTCATCGAGGATTAGGATTTCCACCCGATGTAATTTCAAATGACCCTGGCTTACCAGATCGAATAAACGTCCAGGTGTGGCAACTAGTATATCAACCCCATTTTCAAGTTCAGAAATTTGTGGATCTTGTTCAACCCCACCAAAAATCCCGGTGGATTTAACGCCTGTATTACGGCCAATAATTTTGAAAACTTCTGTAATTTGCTGGGCAAGTTCGTGTGTAGGGACCATTACAAGGCATTTTATCCCGTCCGCCCGCTTTATCATTTTCCCAACCTGTATTTTATGTACCACCGGAATTGCAAATGCCGCGGTTTTACCTGTTCCGGTTTGTGCAATTGCCAAAACATCCTCCCCTTTTAAAATTGGCGGAATAGCTTTGAATTGGATGTCGGTTGGCCTTCGGAACCCTTGTTTTTGCAAGTTCTTTTTAATTTCGAATGAAATAGAATATTCTTCGAACTTCATTTTTAACAGTTTCTTTTTGCAAAGATAGTTTTATGCCCGACAATTAGGAAAGTAAACCAGATTTGAAATTAAGGTTATTTGATTGTATAATTATTTATTTTCCTTTAATGAAGTCTGAGATGTCTTTATTTATTTCACAAAGTCGCCCAAATCCTTGCCAGTGAATATCCCGGAGCTTTTAATTTTAAGTCGAGGAAGTATCCAAAAGGAGTTTGCGCAGTTGTAAATTCAGCATTTTGTAGCCTTTTTTCAGCCAAATCGAAAAGCTCTTTGGTAAATTCAATCGAGGCTTTCGATTCAGAAAGATGGGCAAAAGAGTGAAGGATTACTTTTGTGCAATTGTTTTTACGGGCAGTCCATTTAAGGTGGTTCACAAGTTTTTTTTCGCGGCTTTTAACATCTTTTTCTTCATCGCTCACTTCTACCTGGATAAATGCTGCAATAGCATCGTTAAATGTTGCGCCCTCCGAAACATCTTCTGCCGATTCCAGCGTTTTCTGTGCCGGGGTATATCCAAATTCGTCAACGTACATTACTAATACTTTCATTCAATTTATTTTGGTAAGCATTTCTTCACTCAGTTTTTCTGTCCAGGCACACAATGCATCGATTTGTGTTTTCGAAAGATCTGCTTTTTTGTGCATTTTAACATAGCTTTTTATAGGCATTTTGTTGTCTTGCACTTCCTCACAAATTTCTTGAAGGTTGCCAATTTTATCAAATACATCCATTTGTCCCCATTCCGAAAGATTTAATTCTTTTTTCCCCTCGTCAACATGTTTGCTGACCATCCACGAAACAGGTGCAATTTTATGGTACCACAAGTATTCTGTTTGGTTAGAATGACAATCGAGACAGGCATTTTCCAAAATGCTAATTATTTCATCAGATATTATTTCCTGTTCAAAAATATGATTTGTTGTAATGTCGCCCTGATTTTTTTCAGGCTGAAAAAACTGGATAATTACAAATACAAACAATAACGACAAAACTATAAAACGCATTAATTTCTTCATGACAATTATTTGAAATATAGAATTCGCTGAATTTTAAATTGGGTTTTTATTTTTCGCCCTTTTTGTTTTTGAATAGACAGGGTGGAGTTATTGTTTTATTAATGAAGCCGCCTCATTTTTTGCCCATTCCGTTAATATCTTTGCTTCATCTGCAGTTAATTTTTTATCAGGGTATTTTTCCAGGAATTTTTTTGGCGGCATTTTAGCTTCTTCAACGGTCTCAATAATATGTTTCAATTTTCCAATTTTTTTAATTTTCGAGAGTTTATCGAAAGTTTTAAAATCAAGATCTTCTTTGGCATCTTCATTACGCGAGTCGGTGTTGTGACACCCAAAACAAGATTTTTCAACTATTGCCTTAACATTTTCTGGCATTTCGCCTTTTGCTTTTGTTGGAGCCGGTTTTTCAGAAGCCATTAAAATAAAAGCTGCAAATACAAATGTAAGTACCAAAACAGGAAACACATGATTTTTTTTCATTTTATAAGTTTTTAATTATGAAACAATTTAATTTTCAATTTACCGTCATTAATAAAATTAAACGCAAATTACGTTTTAATGTTGAACGGAATACGCTTTTTTGTGTTATTTAATTCAAATTATTGGGTCATTACCTTTTGATTTAAATATTAACTTTGACGAAAATGTTTTAAGATGCGTTTAATTCTATTGATTCTTGCAAGCATTATTTTATTTGGGGAATTATCATTTGGACAGATTTCTCAAGGAGGAAAACCATTGGAATTTCCAGAATTGAAAAGTGGCAATGTCCAGCTTGTTGAAATGCCTTTATTAAATAATGAAACATTGTTAGAGCAGGTATTAATTGAACAGGATTCTGAACCTGTAGTAAAACCTTTTCGTTTTGCCCATCAGTTTGAAGTTCATTTAACTACACAAAATTCCGGAAACTGGGTTTCTGCTGGTGATGGTTGGCAGGTTTGGAGGTTAAAAATACTTTCGAAAGGAGCAAAGTCGATAAATTTAATTTTTAATGATTTTAACCTTCCAAAGGAAGCACGGCTATTCCTTATTAACGAAAAAGAAAATCATCTTCTTGGGGCGTTTACATCGTACAATAACAAACTTTCGGGGAAATTTGCCGTTTTGCCCGTTGCAGGCGATGAATTGACCATTCAATATGAAGTTCCCACAAAAAATTCTGGTGATTCGGATTTTGTAATTAGTAAAGTAAACCACGATTTTGTGGGAATTGTAAAATCAGACGACCGCCGGCCCCTGGGAAAAATTGCTGGTGAGTGTAATATAGATATCAACTGCGATCTTGCAAAGGGTTGGGGAAAGGAAAAAGATGCGGTGTGCCGTTTAATTGTTGACGGTAGGGAAATTTGCACCGGGACATTGGTCAACAATACTTCAGAAAACCAGAAACCCTATATTTTATCAGCAGCACATTGCTACGATAAATGGGAATTTGCCGAAACTACCATTTATGCGTTTAATTATGAAAGCCCGTTTTGTGCACCGTTAGATGGCGATCCGTCCCATTCTATTTCGGGGGCAGTTATGAAAGCCCAGTTCGATAGCCTTGATTTTGCTTTGGCAGAAATGAGTTTAGAACCCCCACCAGTTTTTCGCCCATATTTCGCAGGCTGGGATCGGTCGGGAAACCTTTCTGATTCTACCGTAAGCATTCATCACCCGCAGGGCGATATTAAAAAAATTGCAATCGACAATCATTCCCCTCTTTTGTCCGATTTTAATTCAAGTTACATTGATAATGGTTTTATTAAAATTTTGCGCTGGGATGCTGGTGTTACAGAAGCAGGATCTTCTGGTGGACCACTTTTTAATAATAAAAAAAATATAATTGGAACTTTAACAGGTGGTGCAGCTACGTGTTCCAACCCTGTAAACGACTTCTTCGCACGTTTCGAAATGGCTTGGGATTATAGGTCTGATTCAGCAAAACAACTAAAATATTGGCTCGATCCGATAAATATTGATATCCAAAGTTTAAATGGAGAACGGTTTAATACGGGTGAAAAATTTTGCCAGGCATTTACAAACCTTAATAATGAAGACGAACATCAAATTGTTTTTTTAATTAGTTCAGATGTTTTTTCGGGTTATTGGGGGGGGACAAATTCCATTGGAATTACAGAATTTGTTGAACGATTTTCAATTTATGGGAATGAACAACTCTATGGAATATCGATGGGAGTTGGTAAAGTTGTAGACGACATAGGACTGGGCGGAAGCGAAATAAAAGTGAAAATATATAACGGAACTGAATTTCCTGAAACAGAGATTTATTCTGAAATTGTAAAAATTAACACACTGGTTAACGATGCTATGAATTTTATTGGGTTTAGCCAGGTTGTGGAACCAGCCGACACCTTTTTTGTTGGTTTCGAATTGAGCAGTGTACAGCAGCAAGATACTTTTGCTGTTTATCAATCGATAAGGCAAGCCAGTAAAGAAAACTACTTTTATTTTAAACAGGATAAACAGTGGTTTAATTTTAAAGAATCGAATAGTAACAATTATTCCATTTCCAATGTTTTTGAACTTATTGCCTGTAATGTTGACGAAAATATTGTGGACACACCTTTGGTAAATAACCCCCTTGAAATATTGGTGTATCCAAATCCTACCAACGCTGCTTTTACCCTTGAAAGTGGGCAACAGGTTTTTAGTGAAAATATTTCAGTTTTTAACCTGCTTGGTAAATCGGTAGCGGTAAAAATGGAAAACACCAGCCTGAAAAAAGTATTGATTGATTTATCGGGCAATGTTCCCGGAGTTTATTTTGTACGTTTTAATAATGGCGAAAATTATGTCACTAAAAAGGTTTCTTTTGTTCCCTGGTAGAAATGTCTTATGCAACGGATTATTATTTTTTACATTTTGGTATTTTTGCTTGCTGGTTGTTCAAATAAGATAAACCAGGCGGAAACGGGGGGTAATTCGAACCATTTTGCGCGGGGTTTTCAAATCAAAAAAAGTGGTGATATAACAAAATTAACTGTTTTTAATCCCTGGGAAAAAGCCCAAAATATTTCGCTTGAATATTTTTTAGTCAATAAAAATTTACCTGTTCCTGATTCCCTTTCTTCCAAAAAAATTATTCGTACCCCAATAAAAAACATAATTTGTTTATCAACTTCGCATCTTGGTTTTATCGATGTTTTAAACGAAAACCGTGCTGTAGTTGGTGTTTCAGGGAGTAATTATATCTCGAATGCTGATATTTTAAAAAGAATAAATTCAGGTGAAATTGTTGATGTAGGTTACGGGCAAAACCTTAATTATGAGGTAATTGTGAACCAACATACCGATTTGGTGATGGTTTATGGTATTGGCAGCGAAGTTACAACTTATACTAAAAAGTTGGAGGAATTAGGAATTCCGGTAATTATGAATGCCGAGTACCTTGAAGAATCCCCGTTGGGGAAAGCCGAATGGATTAAGTTTGTAGGTGCTTTGTTTGAAAAAGAAAATGAGGCTGGGCGATTTTTCGATGAAATAAAAAGCGACTATATTGCATTGCAAAAAAAGGTTTATAATAAAACAAACCGGCCAAAAGTTTTGGTGGGTTCGCCTTACAAAGATTCGTGGTGGGTGCCCGGTGGAAATTCTTATCTCGCAAATTTGATTTCCGATGCCGGTGGCGATTATTTGGGAAAATCAAATCTGTCGCACGAAAGTTATGTAATATCATTCGAAAATGCATTTGTTTGGGCAAATGAAGCTGACGTTTGGATTAATATGGGGAACCTGTCGTCGAAAAATGAAGTTTTATCTGCAGACGAAAGGTTCGAAAATTTTAAGGTGTTAAAAGATGGGAAACTATTTAACAACATTAACAAAATGAGCGAAAACGGTGGAAACGATTTTTGGGAAAGCGGGACCGTTTTCCCAAATTTGGTTCTGCGCGATTTGATTACTATTTTTTATCCAGGTTTGGTAGAAGAAGAATTGGTATATTACAAAGAAATTAAATGAAAGAGGAAAATAAAAGGAAATCGATCCGCTGGGTATTTATATTACTGGGCATACTTTTTATTCTTCTTTTTATTTCCGATCTGTTATTGGGTTCAATAATAATCCCTTTAAAACAAATTGTTTTGGTATTTTTCCCAACCGCCGAAACCAACGAAACATTCAGGACGATAATATTGGAATTTAGGTTACCAAAGGCTTTGACAGCCATTTTAACCGGGGCCGCACTGTCAGTTAGTGGATTACAAATGCAAACGGTATTTCGGAATCCTTTGGCTGGCCCTTTTGTATTGGGGATTAGTGCGGGTGCCAGTTTAGGAGTCGCCCTTTTTGTACTTGGCTTTTCGTCGGTGTTGGTGTTTGGCCTGGTTTCGGTAACCGGAGCCTGGACATTGGCAATTGTTGCATGGACAGGATCTTTTCTGGTTATGTTGTTGGTTTTGTACGTTTCGGCCAGGGTAAACGATATTATGACAATTTTGATCCTCGGAATTCTTTTTTCCAGTGCGGTTGCAGCCATTGTCAGCATTCTTCAATATTTCAGCAACGAATCGATGTTGAAAGCTTTTGTTATTTGGACAATGGGAAGTCTCGGAAGTGTAACAAATTCTCAATTGTCTGTTTTGACACCTGCAATCTTGGCCGGGATAATTCTGGCACTTGTAAAAATTAAAGATCTAAATGCTTTTCTTTTGGGTGAAAATTATGCCCGATCGCTGGGTGTCAGGATTATAAAAAGCCGCATAATTATTTTTTTAAGTACCAGTTTACTTGCCGGGACAATTACAGCATTTTGCGGTCCAATAGGTTTTATAGGTATTGCAGTGCCTCATATTTGCCGTGTGATATTTAAAACTTCAAATCATTTAATATTAATTCCGGCGGTTATTTTAACAGGAAGTATTGTTATGCTTTTTAGTGATATTTTATCGCAACTGCCTGGAATGCAAACCACACTGCCAATTAATTCGGTTACTGCAATTATCGGTATTCCTGTTATAATGTGGATGATTATCAGAAATAAAAAATTTACTTCGGTAGCATGAAACTGGAAACCCGCTCTAACATTGAACTTATAAATCTTACGGTTGGTTACGAACAGCCCGATGGTGTTCCCTTGGAAATTTTAAAGGGAATGAATTTTACGGCTGAATCTGGCGAAATGGTTGCTTTAATCGGTAGTAATGGAATTGGGAAAAGCACACTTTTGCGTTCGATGGTTGGATTTTTGAAATATTTCTCGGGAAATATTAAGTTTAATGGAAAAGAGCTGAATGAATTTGGGGCAAAGGAAGTGGCGCAAATTATGAGTTTTGTATCAACCGACAATGTGAGGGTTGCAAACATGACGGTTTTTGATTTAGTTGCTTATGGGCGGTTTCCGTACACAAACTGGATTGGGAAATTAACTAACAATGACAAAAACATAGTTGAAGAAGCCATTGAAAAAGTAGGGCTTTCTGGATTTGAAAACCGTTTAATTACACAAATTAGCGATGGTGAACGTCAGCGTGCAATGATTGCCCGTGCTGTTTCACAAGACACTTCAGTAATTATTCTTGACGAACCAACTGCGTTTCTGGATGTGAGCAACAAATACGAAATATTTCATCTTTTGCAGATTCTGTCAAGGGAGAAAGGAAAAACAATTGTGCTCTCGACACACGATTTAAACATCGCTTTGCGCGAAGTAGATAAATTATGGATAGTTACAGAAAACAACAATTTTCAGGGAGCACCAGAAGATGCCGTTTTGAATGGTTGGTTAAACCAGCTATTTAAAAACAAACACGTTGGTTTTGATTTACAGGAAGGGGAATATTTTTTTAAAAAGGAATTTAAGGCCAAAGTAAAAGTGGTGGGCGAGGGGCTTGCTTTAACCTGGACTTTGCGTGCTTTAAACAGGATGGGATACCAGATTGTAATTCAGGCCGAACCCGATTTTTATGTTTTTGTAAACGAAAATTCGTGGGAATTAAAATTGAAAAAATCTACCCAGGTTTTTAATTCAATTTATCAACTTTTAGCTTTTTTGAGGTAGTAGGGAATTTTTCTAAACAATAACCTTTGTTTTTTATTTCACTGTTTTATCCAGGGGCAACCCTAAACTTTTATACAAATTTAACCGGCCTGCTTTGTCTTTTGTTAAAACTTCCTGTGCAAATTCGGCAACTTGTTTTGCTACTTTGCGGGGGACAACAACAACCCCGTCTCCATCGGCAACAACCACATCGCCGGGGCAAACCAAAACCCCGCCAATTACTACCGGGCGATTTACCGATTCAAGTTCGTTTCTTCCCGGCCTTATTCCCCGTCCTTTTTTACGCAGGTAAAGTGGTACTTTTTGTATGGCTATTTCGTCTGTATCGCGCGAGCTGGCATCTGTTACAACCCCAACGGCGCCGGCTTTGAACCAACCTAAAATATTGTTAGACCCGATTGAACCAATGTCTTTGTCTTCCACATCGTCGAGTACAACAACAGAGCCTTTTTGAATAGCTTTTGTAAAAGCCTCGTGCGAATAGGTTCCGTAAAAATGCCCTTCCCAGGCTAAAAAATCTTCATCAGGTTTCGGGCGATCAGGTTTTTGTGTAGGAACATACCGGGCAGTAACTGCAATTCCGCGAATAATGTGCGATAAATTTTCATGATCAACCCAGTCGGGATGAATTGCCGGATCTACTAATCCGGTATTAGGAAGTCCAACCATGTCCATTCCATCCGAAACATCAGCTACGCGAAGGTTTTCGTAAAGTTTAAGTAACTCAATATTTTCTTCAGGTGTATAAGTTTGGGTTTCAATAAACGAAATTCCACTGGCAATTTCGGCATCGGTTTGTGCAAGGATGTTTGTCGAAAAAAACATCATAAAAATAGCAAGGTGAAAAAATACAGATTTCATTTTGGTTTATTTTAAGTTAGTTTTTAAAAGGCAATGATGAGTGATGAAGGTTTATTTTTAAAGTTCCATCTTCCGCACGGTAATATCCAAAAGTATATTCTACTTTGGTTTCGTTACCGTCTGCATCAGTAAAAAAGTAATTTCCCATGGCAACTGAAAATTGCTTGGAAAATATAAATCCGGCATTTTCGAAACGTACACTTGTCCATGGTTGGAGGGCAAAACCATGATCTTCAGAGAATTCGGGGTTGCCACCCACAAAATACGAAACCGCACTTTCTGTGGTTAAACGAAATTGATTTTTACTTGCTTTTGTAGGTTTAAAAAGCACTGTTTTTTCACGATAACCGTAAAATTTTGAAACATGGATTTCAGCCTCTTTTTTGTAATCTTTATTTCCTGAAAAGGTTTTTCCTATTTGTACCAGGCTTCCTCCCCATTTTTGCTGGGCTTGTTCAATATCTTTTTTAGTAATTGTCTTAGTCATGTAATTTCATATAATTTTTAATGTTGGAAATTACACAATTAACAACTATTTACGGCTTTAAATTGTATGTTTCAGGAAATGTATTTATCGGGTGAGTGTGGAGGTGGATTTTGTTAAAAAATTATTTCTACAAAAAAAAACTCAATTATTGAAAATCAAATAAAAAGTAACTACTCAGGTAGTTTAATATATTGAAATTTAAATAATTAGAGAATCCTATTCCCCGCAAAGGACGCAAAATAAAAAGAACGCTAAAATCGCAAAGGGTTCACAATTTGTGCTTTGCGGACTTTGCGTAAGAATTTTGCGTTCTTTGCGAGAAATGTATTTATAATTGACATTTAATATATTATGTAAATCTGAACTACCGACGTAGTTACAATAAAAATCAAATCCCAAAAACAAAAGCTTTAATACAGGGGAAGTTTTAATGCTTGTAATTATTGTTGCTGGAATTAACTAGCGTTTAGTAAACATTTAGATTCCACCAAACATTATTGCAAGGAATAGCTTAATTCAAATTTGAAAACCGGTTTTTATAAATTAGACCTTAATTTAATTCACTTTCCATTAGTTTTTTTGCTTGTTCGACCGTCATCTTTTTTGCTACTATTTTTTTGTTTTCATCCAGGATATAAATTCCAGGGGTTTTTCGTGCATCGTACAAAATTTTAAACCGCGAAACATGATGTTCGTCCCAAACATTTATCCAGTCGTACATGTTGTGTTTGGTTAAAAATTCAACCCATAATTTTTTATTATCCATTGAATAAATGGCGAAAACTTTCAAGCCTTTGTCTTTAAATTTTTGATAAACTTCTTTATGAAATTCTGGTACAAAAATCTTACAGTGCGAACAATCGGGTTCGTAAATTAGCAAGGCTGTGTATTTTGCATCAATTTGGTGAAGGTTAAAATATTCGCCGTCAACACTTTCGAGGGTTAAGTCGGGGGCAGTTTTACCAATTAAATTACTTTCGGCAAAAAGTAAGTTTTCTTTGATTTTTTCAATTGATTTGGGGGTCGCCCAAAAAGCGTCTCCCGAGAGGTAATATTTTTTTGCCAAATCAACAAACAGTGCATCCATCCCCATAATATTGCTGTTAATGCTGCTGTTTAAAAACCAGGAAGTTACAAATTGGAAAATGCGTTTTTGGGGACGAACATTTTCAATAAATTCAAACACTTCGGGTTTTATCCGGTCGTAGTCCTGGTGCAATACTTTGGTAAACCAGGTTTCGAGCTTGGGTTTTAAAAGTGGAGTGTATAAAAAGCGCTCGTCGGTGTAGTCGAAATTATCCCAATAATGTTCTTTTTGGTAATTGAACCGTGCCAATAATAAAAGCGAATCATTATTTCGAACCTCTTGCGAAACAGTTGATATATTTAATGCTGGTGTATTGTTCGACATTAAAAATTTGGCAAGAAATGTATTTGGGTATTTATTCCCGATATTTTCCCAGTAGCTGTGCAACAAAGGGTTAAGTTTGGCCATTTCATCATTCAAATTCTTTTTTTCCCCTTCGGTGGCAGTTTTAAGTTTCTCTCTGATTTCTGCACTTTTTGTTTGCAGGCCTTTCAGGAAAACTACATATTTTAGAAATTCTTCTGTTTCCACAGCACCATTAACAACCGCGGTTTGCGCCGAAAAAGATTTGTTGGAAAGGGTAAATTCCTGATCTGCCCCTAAAATAAAATCGAAGTGGTTTTTATCGTCCAAATAAATTTTGTACAAACCTTGTGGCAACAACGAATCGCTCTTAAACACTCCAGTTCCGTTATTATCCAATTGGATGGTATCTTTTAAATAAATATTGCTGATGTAGTAATTTGCCAGAAAAACTTCTTTGTTTGCAGCCGATTTCAAATCAACCTTAATTTGATAATTCTGCCCAAAAGTAAAGTTCGAAATAAAAAACAAAACGGGTAAAACATATTTTATCATAACATTCAAAATTAAAAAATTCAAAATTAAAATATTTTCATCAAAATATTGTTTTTACATAAATAGTTGTTGAAAAATGATTGATTCAGATTCTTTATGTACTTTCAACCAGATTCAAAAATTTGTTTATGCTATCAATAAACATTCCAGTTTATAACATCGAAATAGGCGATTTGGTTTTAGCAATTTTAGTACAGGCTGAAAAGTTAGATTGCAAGTATGAAATCAGGATTTATGACGACGGTTCTGATGGTGTAGTAAAAGTAAAAAATCGCAAATTTTCAGGGCATTCAAATATTATTTATTACGAATTAAAGGAAAATCTTGGCAGGGCTGCTATCAGAAATAAAATGGGTTTTGATTCAATATTCAAATACCTGCTTTTTATTGATGCGGACTCTAAACCGATAAGCGAAAATTATCTGGAAAATTATTTGCAAAACATAAAACCAAATTGTGTTTTATGTGGAGGAACGTGGTACCAACAAACAAAACCAGCAGAGGCGGATAAATTGTTACGTTGGGTTTATGGTACAAAAAGGGAAGCGGTTTCTGCTGAAATCAGGAACAGTAACAAAGGATTTATAATAACTTCAAATAATTTTTTAATCGAGAAGGAAATTTTTAGTAAGTTTCATTTCAGGGGAAATATAAAAATGTACGGGCACGAAGATACTTTGCTGGGCTACGATTTGTTTAAAAATGGGATTAAAATATTACACATCGATAATCGGCTGGAACACACTGGTTTAGAAGCTGGCCGGGTATTTTTGGAGAAAACCAGAATTGCTTTAAAAAACCTTTATTTTATCTCGAATGAATTATTAGATGGCGATGGGCAGTTTCTGGATCAGGTGTATTTTTTAAATAAGTTTGTAAAAATTACCCGAATAATCCCGGCATTGATTTTTCGGGTATTTTATAGGGCAACCCGTTTTTTAATGGAAAAAAACCTGACCGGAAAAAGGCCTCAATTGTTTTTTTTCGATTTGTATAAAATTGGGTATTATTCGACATTAAAATAAAAGGACCGTTCTTTGTTAAGAACGGTCCTTTAAGTTTCTGTTTCTGTTTTTTGCTTGTTTCTGGCTTTTTAATGGCGAAGTTTTATTTCTCCATATCTGCTCCTCACATAAACAGTTCCGCCATTTCCTGTCCCTACTTTCCCTTTTACAATTTGAGTATGTTTTTCTTTTATTTTATCACCGCTAAAATCATCTTCATTGTACGATACCCCACAATAATTGCAACTTGCATCTAAAGAGTAACTTTTATCGTCGAGGCCTAGTTTTATTTGCCCGTAGCTATTTGTAATAGAAATTGATTCGAAATCTGAACCAACTTCATCAACTCTGATCCCGCCGTACCCTGCGTCAATTTTTAAACTTTTTTTCAGCTCTTCTATTTTAAAGTGGCTGTACTTTGTTGTTGAACTAACAGATTGAACCTCTTCAAAATTAAAGGTGTCGTATTTCGACTCTGCCAAAACTGAACCACCTTCTTCAATATTTATTACCGAATATTTCGATTCGAGTTCTAAGTTTTTAATTTCACTAAAATTCATTGTAGAGTATGATACTTTTACTTTTAAATCGGTTGCCAAACTAACATTGGATTTTCCGTATGCGAGGTAAATATCCATTTTACCATTTTCGGGCGCATCTAAAATATTGGCCGTAAAGTTTCCGTAGCGAATATCGAAATCCCCGTTTGCATTTAATTCGTTAACAATTGTATTTCCATACTTATTGGTAATATTCAGGTTTTTGTCCGATGGCACATTAATAGTGTAGTCGATGCTGAATTTCTGCCTGCTTTTAAAATCACTGGTAATTTTAGTTTGGGCTTTAACTATACCCCCGTTTTTGCTAAAATTAACTTCAATTTGTTCTAAAAGATCGTTGGCTTTTTTTTCGTTTGGTGCTTCTACAGTAATTACCACGTCGATAGTAATCTGATCCCCCCCATCGTTATTTACTTTTACTTCACCAAATTTGTTTACAACCTCAAGGGTTTGAACACCGCTTGCCGGCCACGATTCGTTGTACTCTTTAGTTTTTTCTTCGGCAATTGCTTTAATCCCTGTCGTTAATGCTCCAAGAATAAACAGCACTGCAAAAATTTTAAATTTCATTGTTCGTTTCATAACTTGTATTTGTTTGTTTTACTTCCTGTAATTTATTCACTATTATATTTATAACACTAAGCTTGGCCTGGTAGAATTCAAGCATGGCGTTTATTATACGTTCGTCGTTCGGATTTGCTTCAAGGTCTTTTTGAAGGTTTTTATACAATTCTTCAAATTCGTCCATTTCCGAATCCATCATTTTTTGTTCTTCTTTCGAAATAAAACCGTCCTCTGTTAATGTGTTCCATTGGTTCATCCCATTGTTAATTGAATTGGTAAAATAAAATTCAACTTCCTGGTATTCGGGTGATACTGAGGACAGCGTAAATTCGCTTTTATTGGCCGCAGGAAAAAGGGAACGTTGGCTATTTGGAGAAAAATAGATAAATGCCTGGTTGGTTGCCAGTAAAACAAAAATTATTGCCACTGCAACTTTCCAAACCACATTTAAGGTTATCTTTTTCTTTTTTTGCTGAAGTCTTAATTTTGCTTCGAACCGTTCGAAATGACCTTCCGTTGGCTCCATTTCGTTTAACCTTTCCCGGTTTTTCAAAATCAATTCTTCTATGTTATCTTTTGCTTTCATTTTAGTTGTATGAAAATATTTCTTTGTCTTTTAATATTTCTCGTAATTTATTTTTAGCCCTTAAAAACTGTGTTCGCGATGCCGAATTTGTAATGCCCAGAATCTGGCTTATCTCTTCGTGGTCGTAACCCTCAATCAAGTACAGGCTCAATACAACACGGTATCCGTCGGGTAAACTCTTGATAGCTGTTTTTATTGAATTTAAATCAATTTCTTTAGTTCCCATTTGGTAATCTAAAATTTGAGCTGTCTTTTCGTTTACCTCTTCAAACTGAACCTTTCTCTTTTTTAAATAATCCAATGAACGGTTTACAACAATTTTCTTTAGCCATGCCCCGAAACTAACCTCACCTTTGTATGTTTCAATTTTATTAAAGGCGTTCAAAAAAGCTTCCTGCATCACATCTTCAGCTTCCATTTCATCGTTAACTATCCGCAAACTTATACTGTACATTGCTTTGTAATATAGTTTGTACATTTGAAACTGGGCTTTTTGATTGCCCTGTTTACATTGGTCAATAATTTCCTGATGAATATTTTTGTAAAGTGCTTCCAATACTTTTAATTCTGTTTCAATGACGTGAGCAATATTTTAATGTTGCATACGTTTGGGATTATTTTTTGTTTTTCCAGTTATCGTTTTAAAATTGTTGGAAAGTTGAATGTTGAGCAGTTAAAATGTTTTTAAGAGAAGTTTTAACCAGATTGGTAATTGTATAAATATTGTTAGGATTGATTTGTGTTTTGGAGAATTATCCTGATAAATTTATTTAATTGAGGGAGAATTATTCTTGCATCTCCCATTGGTGTCAATAGCCTGACCTTTACAATGAATTATAATATTGCACCAATTTTTTTATACTTTCAAGTTTTGAGGTTTTTACCTTATTCTTTTTAATAAATGCTTCAATATTATCCTTGTTGTCGGGAAAACCTTCTATCAGTTCTTTTTTATTCCCAACTTTTTTTGCCTGTTCCATTCCTATTCTTATGTAATGCTGGTCATTTTTCCTTACGAATTTAGGAGGTTCTGCTTCTTTGTAAGCGCCAGGTTCAGTCGATTTTTTAAATTCAGTTTCAAGTTTTGTGTATAACGAAGCTTTGCCTTCTTCCAAAACAATAAAAAAGCCTTTCCTGATTTTTTTTAAATTTGAATATGGAATGTAAACCATTTGATATTCACCAAATTTAATGCGCTCAACAATTTCCGGGGCTGCCAGGGCTTGTATTTTATCCCCCGATTTGAATTCAATATTATCGTTGTAAATATTATATCGCAACGGAATATCAACATATTGATGCTTCATAACAGTATAAATAGACCCGGCAATAAATTCATCGTTTAAATAAGGTGTTCCCTCAATCTCACTTTCAGAAAGTGGGTTTTTCCAGTCGCCGGATTGCATTTTATTCGACTCGAAAAAATCCATTGCCCGCCTGACTTCATAAATTGTTTGAGAAAAGGAAGAAGAGAAGATAGAAGCTACTACTATGGTTAATAAATATTTTTTCATTGCTTAAATTTTAATATTTTTCGATTGGTTAATATTACAAATATTAAACCAAAATTGCAGCCTGGTGTTGTAAATAAAAAATAAGATGGCACATAAACATAAGTCAGACGGGGTTTCGTTACCCAAACTGTTATTTACTATTTTTCTGAATATTTTAATAACAATTGCACAACTTATTGGTGGAATTGTTTCAGGTAGTTTAGCACTGATTTCAGATGCCATTCATAATTTTAGTGATTCGGTTTCGGTTATCCTTGCCTATTTTGCACAAGTTTTAAGCCAAAAGCCAGTCACGCGAAAATCTACTTTTGGGTACAAACGTGCCGAAATATTGGCTGCTTTTATAAATGCACTTGCATTAATCGGAATTTCGGTTTTTTTGGTTTTTGAGGCAGTTGACCGGTTTCAGAATCCAATGGAAATAGATGCCAGATGGATGTTTTGGCTGGGGGTCCTTGGTTTATTTGCCAACGGGATTTCGGTATTAGTACTTGAACGCGAAAAAAACAAAAACCTCAATATTAAAGCGGCTTATCTCCATTTGATGGGCGATGCATTAACTTCTCTCGCTGTTATTTTAGGGGCAGTTTTAATTTGGGTTTTTAAAATTTACTGGGCTGATCCGTTGATTACGATATTGATTAGCATTTATCTTTTTATTCATACCATAAAATTGTTAAAAGAGTCTGTTACTATTTTAATGCAAATGGCACCTATCGATTTAGAAGTTAGTGATATTGAAAACCGGATGATGCAAAATCAGTCTATAAAAAATATTCACCACATTCATGTTTGGAACCTGACAGATAAATTGATACATTTTGAATGCCACATTGAATTAAAAGATGACATTAGAGTTTCAGAAACAAATGAAATTTTTGAATCTATTAATAAAGTGTTGAACGATGAATTTGATATTGGGCATCTTACTATTCAGTTTGAATACCGATCTGGCCATATAAATTTATGTGCGGAATAACTTTAGTCGGGGATTGTACTTTTAGTTTCTAATTTCTAATATACCCCGATAAAACGGGGCAGATACTGTGATAAGATCCAAATTTAT
>JABGRN010000105.1 GCA_018648265.1 Prolixibacteraceae bacterium
CAACCAGTTTTAACTCCGAATCCGGGGGGTCAGCTTCACCGAAATATCCACTAATAGTTGCAGCTAGTTATTTATTCTATGGTTGGTGGGACTGGAGATTTTTATCACTGATATTATTCAGTACCGTTGTTGACTATACTGTTGGTCGAAAACTAAGAATAGAAGAAAATCAAACCAAAAGAAAAATTTTACTTTGGACAAGTATTTTAGTTAATCTTGGTTTTCTTGGTTTCTTCAAATATTATAATTTTTTCTTAGATAATTTTATAACAGCTTTCTCATTTTTTGGAACTGAAATAAAATCAAATTCACTGAACATTATTTTACCTGTTGGAATTAGCTTCTATACATTCCAAACATTGAGCTATACAATAGATGTTTATAAACGAAAACTAGAACCGACAAGAGACTTTATTGCCTTTTCAGTATTTGTGAGTTTCTTTCCCCAATTGGTTGCTGGTCCAATTGAACGGGCGACACATTTACTTCCTCAATTTTATAAGAAGCGAACTTTTGACTATTCAAAAGCTATTGACGGAATGCGTCAAATTCTTTGGGGATTATTCAAGAAAATTGTAATTGCAGACAATTGTGCTTATTACGCAAATCAAATTTTTAATGATTCTGCAGATATGAATGGTAGCACTCTTGCCTTGGGTGCTTTATTCTTTACGTTTCAAATTTATGGAGATTTTTCAGGCTACTCTGATATTGCTATTGGCACATCAAGATTATTTGGGTTTAATTTAACTCAAAATTTTGCATTTCCCTATTTCTCTAGAGATTTTGCTGAATTTTGGCGACGATGGCATATTTCTTTAACTACATGGTTTCGAGACTACTTGTTTATTCCCATGGTAAAACTCAATAAAAACAGAAAAAACATATGGAAGATAGTAACTGTTTTTATTCAATTTATAATTATTGGCTTTTGGCATGGAGCAAATTGGACATTTATTATCTGGGGGGTGGTACATGCTATATTATTTCTGCCTTCATTATTAAGAAAGAAAAAGCAGAAAAATATTGGAAGTATTGCAAAAGGAAGAATTTTCCCTTCACTTAAAGAAGCTCTTAGTATTTTTACCACATTTAGTTTATTAGTGCTTTCAATGCCCTTTTTCAGAGCCGAAAATTTTAACCATGCAGTAAGTTATATATTAGGAATTTTTTCCTCATCGTTATTTTCAATTCCTCATTTTAATGGTATGAGAAGAGCACTATTCACTATTATTATAACATTAATATTTTTTATTATTGAGTGGTATGGACGAGATAACAGATACGGTATCGAAAAACTTGGACTTAAATGGAAACAACCAATTCGCTTGTCTTTTTATTATATTATAATTATTTCCATTTTGGTTTGTATGGGAACGGCTCAAGAATTTATTTACTTTCAATTTTAAGTCATGAAGAAGTTTATCTTTAAAACATTGTTGTTTTCATTCCCATTATTGATTATTGCAGTCGTACTTGAAGTAATGTTATGGTATATTCCCAATGAATACAGTTATAAAAAAGAATACTTAGACAAATATTCCGAAGACATAGAAACATTAATCCTAGGAAGTTCTCATACCTATGGCGGTTTAAATCCTGAATTATTTTCATCAAATACTTTTAATGCAGGACATAATGCGCAGCTGCTTTATTATGACAATAAAATACTAGAAAAGTACAAGAGTAGGCTTGGTAAGTTAAAAACAATTATATTACCAATTGCATATCCTACTCTTTTTGCAAATTATGAAATTAAACACATTTCTCACTGTCAAAGCAATTATGGTTATTACTTTGGCTTTTGGAAGTACCCCTCGTTTGAAATTATGAATAATAGACTTATTCATAATTTAAGAAAATTGAAAGCTTCCTACATTAACAAAACTATGAAATATAACTGCACTAAGCTTGGTTGGTCAACAGCGTTTAATTCTAAACAGACTCGCGATTTAACACAAACCGCATATGAGACTTTAGAATGGCAGACGATTGAAAATATTAAATCTGAAAAAAATAATAAAATATTCAAGGAGAACCTCTCAATATTAAGGTCAATTCTTCAATGGAGCAAAAACAATAATGTAAAAGTTTTATTATTTACACTACCAGCATATAAAACATATCGTAATAACTTGAATAAAGAGCAGTTGTCTAGAACTTTTCGTGCAACTACTGATATCGCTGACGAGTACAATAACTGTATTTATTTTGATTTAATGTCAGATAATCAATACATTCTTAGTGATTTTTGGGATGCAAGTCATCTTTCAGAATTTGGTGCAGAGAAGTTATCCCATTTTATGGATAGCGTCATACAGTCTGATTTTAAAGCACGAACGCACAACACTTTGTATAAGTAATGGCAGGGGAAGTGTTTAATATCAAGGTTTGTAGCCCGCTCAAACTGCGTAGCGGTTTGACAGGAAACTATCACGCAATCTGCCACTACTCATACAATTTTCCGTTGCCAATAAAAAGATGTCTTCCTTAAAAAATCCTAAAAAATTACCAATTAGCGAGTATTCGTTTTAACCGCCGACATATCGATTTTTGTAGTCCCGATATAAAAAAATGTAGCTGCAACTGCCATTAAAACATGGCTAATCGAAAGATAATTGAACCACTGGTGTGGTGAGATTTTATTCATAAAAAATAGGGCCGCAATTGCTGCAAAACCTACTCCAACAAGCATGTATTTTGAAGCTTTGTTTTTTGTTTTCAGGAATAGAAATCCTTCGAGCGAAAGTACTACAAACATTAACCCGTAACCTGAATGAAATTCAACAAAAAAGAAATTGAGGGTAAAAATGGTTAGTGTTAAAAATGTTAGGAATTCGAGGATATTAATTACTCCCAGTACTTTTACAATCGATTCGTTTAACCAAATCCGCGTGTGTTCAATTGCAGCACGTTCAACAAACATTATGGAAATCATACTCATAATCCATCCCGGCAATTTCCAATAAAAACTAAAATTATATAAAAATGCATGACCAATCAAACCGCCGAGCAATGTGGCAATTCCCATATTTAAAAAATATATTTTGAAATAGATAAATACTTTTTCCTTTTTGCCGGATTTCTGAATTCTGTAAAAAAAATACAAGCACAAAAAGGAGACAATTAAATCGGTTAATGTTACAATTGGCTCATCAACCCTGATTCCTAAAATATGTATAGTATTTATTTCATTCATTGTACTTAAATTCAGAAAAAATAATTTTGAGATTTTATACTTCTCAGGCAGCTAAAATACTGATTTTATAAGCTTTTTTCAAATGATATTGTTCATTTATTGTTAGATTGCACATCAAAAATTCGAAGTATTTAAACCAAATAAAATTTTTATCATGTTACGCAGATTTTTAAAAACAGGAATGAATAAGTTAATAATTGTGTTCATACTTTTTATAGTAATTTGTTTTTCGACGAATGCACAAAAAGTTATTGAAAAAACAGATGAAGAACAACGTGTCCAATGGTATAAAAATCATGTTGAATTAAAAGAAAATTCAGTATTTAAAAATCTACCCTGGCAGTTTGTTGGGCCAACAAATGTTAGCGGCCGCATGTCTGATGTTGAAGTAGTTTCTCCCAAAGGTGAAAATTACACAATTTATGTAGCTGGTGCTTCAGGAGGGATTTGGAAAACTGATAATGAAGGAATAACCTGGAATCCGATTTTTGAACATGGCATGTCAACGGCGTTTGGAGACTTAGCACTTGATCCGCAAAACCAGAATACAATTTGGGCAGGAACCGGAGAAGCAAATATTTTCAGAAGTTCGAATGTAGGTGCCGGAATTTACTTATCGAAAAATGCAGGTGAAAGCTGGGAACACTTGGGTTTAACAAATACTAATACCATTTCGAGGATACTGGTTCATCCAAATAATTCGGATGTGGTTTTTGTTGCAGCCGGTGGAAACGAATGGACTGACAATAACGAACGCGGTGTTTATCAAACAAAGGATGGCGGTAAAAATTGGGAAAAAATTTTATTTGTTGATGATAAAACCGGGGCTTACGATTTGGTAATGCACCCCGAAAATCCAGATATAATTTATGCTACAACCTGGCAACGCATTCGTAAAAAATGGAACGACCCAAGAACTGAACTGGATTATAAAGAAACCAGTATTTATAAAACTACCGACGGTGGTAAAAACTGGAATAAAATAAACAAGGGATTACCCGAACCAAAATATCGTGGTCGAATTGGGATTGACCTTTGTAAAGGTTCGCCAGATGTAATTTATGCTTTTGTCGATAATTATGAAAAATTAAAAGAAGAAAACGAACTAAATGCAACTACCGATGCCTACGGGCGGCCAAGTAGCGGAAGAATAAAAGGTGCCACTGTTTATCGCTCAAACAACGGGGGTGAAAACTGGAAACAAGTTAGCGAACAAAACAGTTACATGGAAGGACTTTCGGGAACTTATGGTTGGGTATTCGGGCAAATGCGTGTTGACCCTGTTAATCCTGATAAAATTTATGTGATGGGGCTTGCGTTAAATCTTTCTGAAGACGGTGGGAAAACTTTCCGACCACTACGCGGAATGCACGGCGACCACCACGGTTTGTGGATTGATCCCGAAAATCCAAAATATATTGTGAATGTTAATGATGGCGGAGTTGCCATTTCGTACGATGGCGAGAACTTCCGTACATTCTACGATAATCTGCCGCTGGTTCAGTTTTTTAATATAAATGTTGATATGGCTGAACCTTTCCGGGTTTATGGTTCTGTTCAGGATCATGGAAGTTATCGGGGAGTGGTTGATTTAAGTCAGGGACGAAATAATATTCCCCAAGTTGAATTTGAACGTGCACCGGGCGGTGAGGGAAGCAATCATTTTATTGACCCTAAAAATTCGGACAAAGTTTATTCAGCTGGTTTTTACGGAACTATTTCGAAAACAAATATGGCAACAAATGAGAGTCAAAACATTATGCCAGAAACTCCGGAAGGTGTTGATAGGTTGCGTGGGCAGTGGCTCGCACCTTTTATTTTATCGCCACATAATCCTGGAATAATTTATCACGGAACCCAGTTTATTCACCGGTCGATGAATGAAGGTGAAACCTGGGAGAAAATTAGCCCCGATTTAACATACAATGATGATGCAAAAAAAGGGGATATTCCATACCAAACCATTTTTACCATTTCAGAATCGCCCATAAAGTTTGGTGTGATTTACGCAGGAACCGACGATGGCAGGGTTTGGATAACTAAAAACAGTGGAACTGATTGGAAAGAAATAAATAAAGGATTGCCGTTTGGAAAATGGGTGTCGCAAATGGAAGCGTCACGTTTTATTGAAGGCAGAGTTTATATGACTCAAAATGGAAAACGTGAAGATGATTTTGCTGCTTATGTCTGGAAATCGGAGGATTTCGGAAAAACGTGGATTGACATTTCATCAAATATTCCATGCGGGCCTGCAAATGTAATTCGCGAAGATCCTAAAAATGAAAATATACTTTACGTTGGAACTGATTTTGGAGTTTATGTTTCGTTGAATAGAGGAGAAAGCTGGGAAAGCTTACCCGGCGAATTGCCAACCACTTATGTACACGATTTGGTCATTCACCCACGAGATGATATTGCGGTTATTGGAACTCATGGTCGCGGTGTTTATGTGCTCGATGTCCGGTTTATCCGGGAAATTTCAGAAATGGATGTAGATGTAATATGCAAGATCATGGATTTTGAAAACTGTCAACTCCCAATTCGTCCGGGATATTGGTATCGACGGACTGCCAAAGAGTTAAATGCACCATTTTATTTGAAAGCTGGCGGAGAAGTGTCGGTAAATGTTATCGATGCTGATAATAATTCAGTGAAAGAAATAAAACTGGAGGGTGAAAAAGGTTTAAATTTTGTGGCATGGGATTTAATGCTCGACGAAGAAAATATGGTGGAAGCCGGTACTTTTAAACTTCAAATAAAAGGAGATGGGTTTTTAGAAGAAAAGGAATTTGAAATTGAGAGAAGACAGCGAAGAAGATAATAAATTCTTGTAGTGTAAAACAGCCCGGCAAAAGTCGGGCTGTTTTAATTTAGCTCAATTACTAGTGTTAAGTGAAGTCTCTAAGTTCGGGTACGTTATTCCGAACTTGTTTCGGAATCTGTTGCTTTAAGTAAAGATGCTGAAATGAATTCAGCATGACGAGCAGATGATTTATGCTTGACTTAACAATAGTTATTTACGATGACTTAAAGCCTCTTCAAATTCAGCTTTACTTTCTTTTAAAACATAGTTTATTTCGCGTGTTTGTCTTGCACTGTTGGCCTGGAAAGAACCCAGCCTGGCAATATCTTCGTAAGCTTTTTTGTTATTTGCAATTCCGCGAGCTTCGACTAAACGTTGGCGAATCTGGTCGATCGTATCACCAAACATCCGGATATGAGTTTCTATATCTTGCCTTAATTTTTCTATTTCGTCTTTTAACCAATCAGGAATTTCGCATTCGATACAAATAAACCCGGCAGCTTCAACGGCTTTTTCAAAATCTTCTTCAATCTTATCAAGTTGGTTTAATATATCACACATGTCTTCAATCCCATTTTGCAAAGTTGGGTGTGCACCAAAAGCATTTCGGTTTCTACTGTTTGATACCCATTCAGAAAGTTCTGTTGTATTAATTTGTAGTTTCCTTCGGAAGTGGTCGGCCATTTTATCGGGATAAACACCCGTAATTCCTTTCGCAATTCCTAGTCCAATTTGACGGATTGCCATATCTTCCAAATCGTATAACGCACCTAAAGTTTCAGAAACCTGACCAACAGCATATTGTTCAAATTCTTTTACCTTGTCCTCGGCATATTCCTGTGCCATGTCTTTCATCACTTCTTCACCACCTTTTTTAAAAGCTTTTACACCTTTTCCAATACCGTTTTTAATAAGGCCTGCCAGTTTTTGAACTTGTTGGGCCTGCTTATCAATCTTATCACCTTCGCCAATCCAGTATTTTATCATACTTAAATGTAAATCGAATTGCAGCATAGTTTGAGAAAGCATACGGAAGTACTCCTGCCAATCATCTTTAAAATTGTCAAAATCCAGTTCTGGTCCGATATGAAAAGGTTTATTAACTTTTTCGTCAACTATATCGGCACATTGTTTTTCCTCATTTTCAACGTATTTGGGATCTTCGCAAGGGTCACCTGGACCGGGGGGGAATTCCATAGGCTCCTCGGGTCCAAAAACCCAGGAGAGGGAAGGGCTTGAAATCATTCCGGATGGATCGTTTGCCTGAACCTGCCACACGTAAGTTTCTCCCGGACTGATGGGTGGCAGCTCGTCGGGAAATGGATATGAATTTTGATTTATCCCTGTTATTGTTTGTAATTGAACCGTTTCTAAGGGATGGCCGGCTACCAGGTTTTGTTTTGAAATTATTAAATCGAAATTTGAGTTTTCATGTAAGTTTATAGGATCCCATAAAAACTCAATAGGTTGAACATTCGGAATTTCGCCAGTAGGATAAACAGGGATAATAAAGTTTTGAGGGGCTTGTTCAATTTGTACCTGTATCGAGAAATCTCCGGCACGAACTGATTGTCCAGAAAGAGTTCCACTCCATGTTCCGTTATCGGCAACCATTTCGGGGGTAATTATTATCTCTTGATTATTTCCACCTTCAACAACTAAAACGGTAGGAGTTAAATTTGTTGAATTTAAGGTGATATCTGAATTTAGATTTTCCAAACCAATAACTTCCATTTGAATTACTGTTTTTTCGCCAGGTTTTAAGCGGGTTTTGGAGGCTGCTAAATTCAGGTCAACAATCCTTATTTCGCTTTCAAAAACCTGATCTTCCTCTGAAATTGAAATATCATTTACCCCGGAAATGTTTTCAGGACAATTAAAAAATAGTTCACGTGGCGATTCGGCAAGTGGCTCAATTGCCTGACCGTCAATAGTAATTCCGCTTGTGGAGAAATCACCATCAAACGGCCCTGTTATTGAAACCGGGGTTCCGCTTTCAAAATGTTGTGGTAAAATGGGTATAAAAGTTTCATGTCCCAATTCAGGAAATTCAAAAGGGGCATTTGCAGAAACCGGTAATTCTATTTTTGAAAGTATTTTTCCTTTTGTGTCTCTCAACGAAATCTTCGCCACCCCGGAACTGATAATTTCCGGAATTAAAAAACGGACGGTCCCTCCTTCTGGGTTTGTTTGAATTTCTTCAATATCAAAAACGTATCCGTTAATGATTTTAGCATTTTGTTGTTGCTTTTTAGAGCTGTTGCCTTTTGGTTCGGCTACAACTTTTCCGGAAATAACGTCGCCGCTTGAAATCTGTGTCGGCAAATAAACCGTTATTTTACCTTTTGGCGTGTCAAACTCGTGTTTCGTAATATTTTCGTCGTTTTTCAGATTGTTTTGGGCTGACATTTGAAACGCACATAAAATCAATACAAAAAGCAGGAAAAAATTAATTGTGCGCCATTGTTGAGTGAAAGTTATTGTTTTCATTGTTAGTAGTTTTTGTTGTTTTGATTATCCAATTAACATGCCATAAGTATTTGTTTTTCAGATTATATACGTAAGTAATTTGTTTTTGTTTTGATTTACTGCCTGACTAATCAACGATAAACGGTTTTGTAATAATTATTTATTTAGCTTTGCGCTCTTAAATTCAAAAAAGGGAAATGAGGGATTTTTTGTGGGGAATGTTATTAATACTTTTATTTTTTAGTTGTAGTGGGCCAAAAGTTTTGGAAACCCAAAGGGATTTAGCACTGAAAGAAGAAAACCTGGGCAATTTTACACAAGCTGTGGAATTGTGGCAAAAATATTTTTATCAACAGGCAATTGAAGAAGTTGAAGGCCTGGATTATGCAAATGCGGCAAAAACAGCATTTAGGGCTGGTCGTGCAGAATTGGCTGTTAATTGGTTTGATCAGGCACGTTATAAAGATTATTCCGATGCTGAAATGTATTTAACGCTTTCACAAATTTACCAGAAAGAAAATAATATTTCGAAAGAATTAACTGCACTTGAATTTTGTATTGAAAATTTTAATAAAAATTCACAGGAAATAAATAACCGGCTTTTTGAAGTTTATTCTGAAATTGGGGAAAATGAAAAAGCATTGATGATTTGGCCGAATTTGAATAAAGCAGATAAAAGCAAGGCTGTAAATTTGAATAGCTACTTTTTAATTCAAAAAGAATTAAAAGATACAACGATTTGCGACTCAGTTTCTATGGCCTTATTAGAAATCAATCCAGAAAATGTTGAAGCTTTGGAATGGAATGCTAAAAAATATTATTGGCTTGGCGAAAATCGCTATCAGCGCGAAATGTCGGTTTATGATAAAAAGAAAACCAACCGACAATATAAAATTCTTTTAAATGAACTGGATTTGGTAACAGCCGATTTTAAAAAATCACTTCCATATTTTGATAAGTTATGGAAAATTGAACCAGGTAAAAAATACGCCAGTTATTTTGCCAATATTTACGCTCGTTTTGGTGATGGAAAGAAAGCGGATTATTATAAAAAGATGTTAAAATAAAAGGTATGGCAAAATTGGAATAAACCCTAATCGAGATAAACTGGAAAAGACAAATCTCAAAAACAAAAAAACAAATAGATTCCAATTTTTTAATATTAAAATTCCAAACTATACTTTATTATGTTGCACACAATTTGTAATTTTGATTTTTGTGATTTATTTGTAATTTGATAATTGGTATTTGTTATTTTCTGCCAAAAAAACACGCGGATATTAGAATTAAAATCCTAAATGTAATTTGAATTCTTTGGGTTTAAATTTCTACCTATTTGAAAACAGAGATTTGTTTAACCATCTTTTTCCCGACTTTTCGAACCACAAAAAAGGTAGAAGCATCAACAACACACCGATAATAGATCCTATTGTTATATCGATTAAAAAATGTTGCGACAAATAAACCCTTGAATATCCAACCAGTGCAGCCAATATAAAAAGCAAAAATTTTAATGTGTTATTTTTCACCGTCAAAGCAAGCATAAAAAAAAGGTTAAAAGCAGTTGCTGTGTGCCCCGAAGGAAAACTATTATGAGAATGAAGATTTACACCCTCGACGAAATGGAGTTGGTATGTCTCGAACAATTCGAAATATTTTGAAGGCCGGAACATATCTTCAAAAAGTACTTGTTTAAACAGTTGTACCACAATTCCCGTAAATAAACTTCCCGTTAAAAATACAAAGGCGTATCGATATTTAATAAAGAGAAGGGCTATGAACAAAATTGCAATCATTGTCCCGTCGCCAAGGTAGGTTGCATATTTGAAAAAATAATCGAAAAAAATATTGTTAGCCCGGTTTGAAATGATATGCAGTTCTGCTTTTGGAATGCTAACAAGTAAAACTGTGAAAACAAGCAGGAAAAACAAATGTGGAATAAAAAAGAACCTGTTTTTTTTAAGTAGTTGTTTCATAAAAATAAAGGAGTTTATTTAGTTTTTTTAACCTAAAACTCGATAAAAATTTCGAAGCTACAATTATTTTTAAATCATTGGCTAATTATTAAAACTAATAATATTGCAGTAGTTAAATAGGAATGATCTAAAAAAGATAGAATAAAAAACTTACCTGTTTATATTTTGTTTTAATTGCGGTTAGACTTTTTTTGATAATTTTATTCAAGCAATTATACCAATTATATAAGATCTCAAAAATGAACGGACACGGAAGAACTGCAACTGCTGAGTACGACAATAAAAAGAAAATAACAAAAGAGGGTTTAAAAAATGTGCTGAAACTTTTTGCCTATGTAAAACCTTACCAATTGGAATATGCGGCAGGAATGTTTTTTCTGATTGGTGCGAGCCTTGCAAACCTTGCTTTTCCGAAACTTCTTGGCGATTTGGTTGATGCCGGTAATAAAGGAACCTTATCGACGGTGTTAAATCGTCTGGTTTTATTGTTGGTAGCCATTTTAGTTATTCAGGCTTTGTTTTCATATTTCAGGGCTGTTTTATTTGCCAACGTAACCGAAAAAACAATGGCAGATATCAGGAGGTTTACCTATAACCATTTGATTAAACTACCGCTGAGCTTTTTCGATAAACACAGGGTGGGGGAGCTGAACAGCCGCATTTCTTCTGATATTTCAATGCTTCACGAAACATTTACAACAACTCTGGCAGATTTTATCCGCCAAATGGTTGTGATTTTTGGGGGAATTGGATTATTGATTTATACCTCGCCACAACTTACTGTTTTTATGCTTGCTATTTTGCCGGTAGTTATTTTATCGATTCGGTTTTTTGGTCGGTTTATACGCAATTTGTCCCGCTTAGCGCAGAAGAAGACTGCTGAATCGAATACTATTGTTGAAGAAACTTTGCAAGGAATCAGAAGTGTAAAATCATACACCAACGAGTTTTTTGAGATGAAAAGGTATAGCAACAAAATTGATGAAGTTGCTGCAGCCGGGATGAAGGCCGGAATTTATCGTGGTTTGTTTAGTTCAACTTTGATAATTGGATTGTTTGGGACTTTGGTAGCAGTAATTTGGCGCGGTGCATTGTTACTCGCAAACGGGCAAATGGAAACGGGCGAGTTGTTTTCGTTTGTTATTTACTCGGGTTACATTGGTGGAACAATTGGTGGGGTCGCCGCGGTTGTTACCCGGATGCAAAAATTTATTGGTGCTACCGAAGATTTATTTGAGATTTTTGAATCGGAACAAGAGAAACTTTCTGAACTACCTGCTGTTGGAAATAAAATTTTACTTAGTGGAAGAATTAACTTCAAAAATCTGACTTTTGCGTACCCCGCCCGTCCAGGATCGCCGGTATTAAAAAATATTAATTTGGAGATTGAACCCAGCAAAGTGCTTGCTTTAGTTGGTAAAAGTGGGGCTGGCAAATCTACTTTTGCAACACTTCTTTTGCACTTGTACGAACCAACATCGGGAGATATTATTTTCGATGATAATTTAATTACTGATTTGAACCTTACCACATTGCGAAGTCAGATTGCTCTTGTTCCACAAGATATATTTCTTTTTGGTGGAACTATCCGGGAGAATATTTCTTACGGAAAACAAAATGCAAGCGATGAAGAGATTTTGGATGCTGCACGAAAAGCAAATGCACTGGAATTTATCGATCGGTTTAAAGAAAGGCTCGATACGGTTGTTGGTGAACGTGGAACACAACTTTCGGGTGGTCAGCGTCAACGTATTGCTATTGCCCGGGCTATTTTGAAAGACCCGAAAATCCTGATTCTCGATGAGGCGACTTCTTCCCTTGATTCTGAATCGGAACAACTTGTACAAAATGCTTTGGAGAAGTTGATGAAAAACAGGACGTCGATCGTAATTGCACACCGTTTGTCAACAATTAGAAATGCCGATAAAATAGTTGTTTTAGAAAATGGCGAAATAGTGGAAACCGGTACTCACGAAGAACTAATGAAGATTTCAAGTGGAGCTTACCGCAGTTTAAATGAGATGCAATTTTCGATTTGAAACCGATTCCTTTTCCATTATAAAAATGCCTGATCGCCTTTTTTAAAAGTTATATTCAATAAATATAAACTGTTTATTTGTTTGTTCAATTTAAAAAATGGTGACAGTTGAAAACCCAATAGTAAATTTATTGTTTTAATGCCCACTCAACTGCTTTTTCGGCATGGATGGTTGTAGTATCAAAAATTGGAATATTAACATCCTTTCCGGAAATTAATAGCGGGATTTCGGTGCAACCAAGAATTATACCTTCTGCACCTTGTTGCTCCAATTTGCCAATAATTTGTTTGTAGATTTTTCTCGATTCATTTTTAATTTTACCTTGTACCAGTTCATTATAAATAATTGTATGAATTTGTTCCCGGTTATCATCAGCGGGAATAATTACTTCAACTCCAAAATTATCGAGAATATACTTTTTGTAAAAGTCTTTTTCCATTGTGAATTTCGTACCTAAAAGTGCCACCTTTTTTAGTCCTTTTTTTACTATTTCCAAACCAGTTGCTTCAGCAATATGTAGAAAAGGAATTGAAATATTTTCGATAATTGCGGGACTACATAAATGCATTGTATTTGTACAAAGAACAACAATGTCGGCTCCGGCAGCTTCTAATTGTTTAGCCGAGGTAACCATCATTTTATCTAAAGTTTCCCAATCATCCAAATGTTGTAATTTTTCAATTTCAGCAAAATCTACAGTAACCATTATATTTTTGCAAGAATGAAAACCGCCTAACTTTTCGCGTACTTTTTTATTTATTAAATCGTAGTAAACAGCTGACGATTCCCAGCTCATTCCGCCAATTAATCCTATTGTTTTCATAAAAGGTTTGATTTGCTTAATACTATTTTATTATTTCGATTAGAAATTGGTTTTTACCCAGTTTGCAAACAAAGGTAACCACTGGTCAGTAATTCCATCTTTTCTGCCTAAACCAAAACCGTGGGCACCCTTTGGAAATAGGTGCATTTCAACTAAAACATTATTTTCGAAAAGCTTTTCGGCGTAAAGTAGCGATTCTTCAACCTTGCAAACATCATCGTCATAAGCATGAACCAAAAAAGCCGGTGGCGTATCTTTTGAAACCAAATCCAGTAATGTGTTTTGTGTAATTTCCTCTTTTGTTAATTTCCTGAAATACAAACTCTCTTCCAGCCATTTCAAATTATTGTCTGAAAGATTAGTAACTCCATAAATCAATCCCGAAAAGTTTGGATTTTCCTCTTTGTCGTCACTTTTCCACAGGCAGTTGACAGTTGCTAAATGGCTGCCTGCTGAAAAACCAACAACTCCTACTTTGGTTTTGTCGATGCCATATTTTGTAGCATTTTTTCGCAATAATTTTAGTGCTCTCCTTAAATCTGTTATCGGTACTAAATGAGGTTGGTTTGATGACTCAGGATTAGGCAACCTGTATTTAAGAACTGCGGCTGTTATTCCCAGTTCCGACAGTGCTTTGGCAACATCATATCCTTCGTGGTACATTGCAAGCAATGAATAACCTCCGCCCGGAATGACAATGACTGCTTTCCCGGTGTTAGCTCCCCGTGCTTTATAAACTGTTAAGGTTGGTTCTGTAACTTTAAATACACATCTGGTTTCCCAGGCTTCTTCCTCGTATTCTTTGATGTTATTCTCTTTGTAGAAAGGTTTTTTCTCACCCTCCCAAAGTTTATAAATATCCTGTGCCTTACTTTGACTTAATGATAAACAGAAAAGCAGAAAAACGAAAAATATTGATTTCATCGGTTTTAAAATTATATTGAAAAGCAAAACTACAAAATGTAATCAACTTTATTTTAATTGATTTTAGAGATGCCCTAAATAATTGGGATGTAATTTGTCCTGATTTAAAACTCTATGTGTGCAAAAATTCATAGCTCAAAGCTCGAATTTTACAACTTCTTATTCTCCCTATATTTCAACTGCATTCCGCTTATAAAATTTCGTAAAACCTGATCTTTACATTCGCGGTATTGGCTTTGACCGGGTTTTCGGAAAAATGCACTTAATTCGTGTTTGCTCATTTTAAAATCTGCCAACTCGAGAATCTTTAAAATATCATCATCTTTCAAGTTTAATGCGATTCTTAATTTCCTGAAAATAATGTTATTATTTAGCCGATTTTCAGGAATTGGTTTTGGCCCTTCTTTTTTGCCGCGTTTATCTATTATCAGCCCATTTAAGAATATGGCTAGTTGTTTGTCTGGCATTTCCTCATAATCCGGATCAACATCTCTTTTTAACCAGTCGCTAATTTGTGCCCTCGTTACCTGATGATCGGCTAATCCAAAGATTTCAATCATTTTCGAATCGTTAAAATCGAAGGAGTAACGGATTCGGCGAATTATGTCGTTATTGTCCATTTTAGTTTCTGTATTTAAAGTGTGAAATTAAACAAATAATAAAAATCTCAATTGACAAGCCCCAAAATACAAATAATTCCAATTGTTATTCAAAATGCAGTAAATCAAGTTTTGAAATTATCCTAAAACGCAAAAATCAGGTTAAATCAAATTGAGATAAAGTAGTTATTAGAGATGCCCATAAATAAAAGTATTTAAAAATTGCAACCTAGATTTTTTTTTGTTAAATTGAAAATTCTATTTAAAATAAAAAATCTTATTCAATTTAAAACCTTATGAAACAGATTCATTACACGAAGTCTTTCTGGATTTTATTTTCAATTTTAGTGTTTGCAATTTTTTCTACTCAAGCTTCAACTATTACATCAAGCTCTCAGGGCGGGCTTTGGAATGAAACAACAACCTGGGTAGGTGGGGTAATTCCTACACAAACCGATGATGTTATCATAAATTCAGTTGTTACTACCGGAAATGTTAGTTACACTACCCGTACGCTTAAAATGAATAATTTAACAGTAAATACAGGTGGGAAAATTCTTAGAGAAGCAAGTGCTTCGGGAAAGTATAATCTAGAGATTTATGGTAATCTGGTTAACAATGGCGAAATTATTGATTATATCAATTACTTTGATATCAATCTGTATGGCAATCTGGAAAATAACGGCACATTAAAGCCTCGCATTATTAATTTAAAAGGGGAAAATCAACATATTTCTACCAATATGGCAATTGAATGCATAACTTTCAATTTTCAAATGACAGATAATGAGGTGATTGCAAGTTCAAATCTTCTTTTTAGGAATTGCGATTTACCCAAAAATGGGACAAAGCAATTGAATATGGGGCCATTCAGTCTCAGCTTGAGTAACGATAGTATTTCCCACGATTCTTATTACGGAAAAATAACTAACTCATCATCAATTAGTATTCCTTTAAAATTCGATGGAACCGGGACTGTCGTTTTAGACAAGGCAATTATTGCTTGCCCAATTTCTGGAAATGTAATTCTGGATAGCCCTACCTTTGGTTTTATAAAAGATATGATAGTTGAGGGTGACGTAACTATTGCGGAGGATGCAAAAATAAGTAGTTACAGAGATTTACAGAATTTAACAATAAATGGTAATTATACAAATTATGGAAAGTTGAATAGTGACACAATCAATGTTAGTTCACTGCAACTTCCACCCAAAAGGATGAAAGTTTTTATAAACGGGAATGCAAGTAATGATGGTAATTCTGGAATTACTGAAATTTATATTTACACTAATGGTGAAACCAGGCTTATATCGGGCAATTATCAGGGGGATGTTAAATTACAGCAATCGGATGGCAGTGAAACTCCGGGTGGAAAAGTTTTAATAAGCGATGAAGTAAATATTTTTGGTAGACTTGAAGTATATGCAGCCCTTGAAATACAAGAGGGAGCTACCTTAAACTTATTAAATAGAGATTGGAGACGCCTTTATGTGAGAGCCGAAGAAGGTAGTATTACAAACCATGGTAATATGTCAAGTTATTACTATATGAATAACGATTGGGGTGACAGGAAGTATGAAAACCAACCCTGGACAAGTGTTGATTATGAGATATGGGACTGGGAAGGACGTATTGAAGGAGTTGATGTTGCCGTGTTTAACGGAGATACATATCCGGGACTTCCGGGATCGGTAAAAAGATGGTGGCGCCTTTCGCCTGTTGGAGAGGGCTTACCTACCCAAATTATTTTGAAATTTTATTACGGCGATTCGATTTTAAATGGACAAAAGGAAGAAAATTTGCATGTTTTCCGTTCAACCGATAAAGGTGAAAACTGGGAAGTTGTTTCTATTGGAGAGCATGCTGTATTGGATACGGTAGAAAATTCGATAAGCATAGGGAAGTGGAGCGATGCTGATTCGATGCTTGATGAATTTGGTGATTTTGTAATTAGTTCTGGCGATGGAACTGTCCCTATCCCTTCGCCTATAATTGTGAACTTAACAGGAAGCCAGGATATCCGATTAGGGGCACCGAACCGTTTTTCGGTTCATATGGAAAATGTTGGCATTTCAAGGTCAAGGTCGTTTATGGCTGCCGTAACCGTAACCGACGATATTGTGTTTAAACAGGTTGAAATCCCAACAAATGAAGGTGTAGAAATTATTCCCATTGATTCGATAAGTACACCTCAAGATCATACTGAACTGTTTTTCGTACCCTATCTAGAACCAAGAGAAGAATACTCTTTCGACATTATCGTTTTAGGTGCGAATGAAGGAACTAAGAGTGCCACAGCTGCCCCTTCACTGACAGTTGTTGGGCTAGGGAACTCTGCAATTGATGGGGAAATTGAGGACTATTATGTGAAAAAAATTAATGAAGCTGCAGATTTAGATGAGCATGAAGCCGATGAGTATGCACGTGGGATGGGAATAACTGTAAAGCAGTTAGAAATGAAGAAGCAAAAGGATGGGCGAGGTGTATGGGCTTTTAAAACTACTGTAAAATATGCTGTGGAGCAAGCCTCAAAAACAAATCCGTTGACCAATGTTGTTTTTAAAATTGGCAATACTATTGAAAGAGTTGGAAAAATTAAAGATTCCGTTCGAAGAAGGATATGGCATTGGTTGTATAAAGAAGTTGGCCTGTATGGTGTAGATGAGGTTAAAGTGATCAGTGGGAAAAATGTAGATGGGAAAATTGTTACCTCGTGGGATCCAAATGAAAAACTGGGGCCAACAGGTTATGGTGAATCTAATTTTATAACCAGCGCTGGTAAAATGAATTATACCATCAAATTCGAAAATAAAAAAGAAGCTACCGCTGCTGCATACCGAGTACAAGTTATTGATACCTTATCCGCTGTATTTAATCAGGAATCGGTCAAATTTGGTACAACAAGTCACTCTGGAGAACAATATAACTGGAAAATGGAACGGACTGGTAATATCCTAAAATGGGATATCGAAGGAATAGAATTACCACCAAATGCAAATCCACCTGAAGGTGAGGGATATGTTTCTTTTTCAGTTGACCTGATTGATGGTCTGGAATCAGGCGTCAATATTGAAAACAATGCAACAATCATTTTTGATGTGAATGAGCCAATTACAACCAATACCTGGTTAAATGTATTGGACACTATTGCACCATCTACTACAATGAATCAAATTAATTTTTCGTCAGGCGATACTTTGTTAAATGTTTCATGTTCTGCCATTGATAATGAAAATGGCTCTGGAATAAATGCTTATAAGTTTTATGCTTCGGTAGATAATGGACCGTTTAATTTTGTTGGAGAAAGTTTTGAAAATTCGATACCATATAGTATTTCTGATTCAACAAGGCATAATTTTCGCTTTTATGCAATATCAACCGATAATGTAGATAACCAGGAAAAGAGTGTGCCAATTGTTTCTGAAGTAAATACTTATTTGGTATCGGTTGATCTGATAAACAATTTTGATAATAATATCAAACTTTATCCTAATCCTGTAAACGACAAATTTACTATTAGTTTTATAGTTGAAACCCAAACCAAAGTGGAGCTTAAGTTGTATGATATTTCAGGGAAACTTATAAAGACCACCGACATTGGGATGTATAATAATGGGCAGCATAATGTAAATTCTGATATTTCATTTTTGAATAGTGGGGTTTATTTGCTTGAGGTTAATTTAAATGAAAGGTCACAAAAGTATAAGCTTGTTAAAAAATAAAAAGTGTTCCCGGTTTGCCTGGTATTTATAAATTCATAATAGTTAAATTCACCATCTTTACCCTTGAATTAATAAATAATGATGCAATAAAATAGAAGCTTTTAGTCGTTTACTTGAAATAATGGATGAGTTGCGTGAGAAGCGCCCGTAATTTTTTCCAAAATGAGGTTTCGAAATGTTTATTACAAGTTATAGTACTAAATATTAAAAATCAACAAGATATTTCTGTTCCTTCAAGTTTTAAATATTTGGAAGCCTCTTCCAATCCTTCTGTAAAAGTGGAGAATTTTCGTACACCTTTGGGATCAGTTTAATTATCGGGTTGGTGGGATAAAAAGTTTTCTTTTATCTTT
>JABGRN010000106.1 GCA_018648265.1 Prolixibacteraceae bacterium
GTGTAAATTCAGGTTTACAAAATTCATTTAAATTTTACTGGGTTTAAATGGCGGATCGGAATCCGCCACACCCGGGAGCCGGGCTTTCTAAGTCCCCCGTTATTGCACGATTGTATTGTGTGGTTTAGTTCCCAGCTATTGCACAACTAAATAGTTAGGTTCAAAGAAATTTTCTTTTACTTAACAAATGAGCAGAAATTACAAGTTTCATAATCCTAACGGTGTGGGTGGGCTTTTCTTCCCGGGGCCTTTCAAAAGGTTTAACATTACAAATTGAATTTTCAATTTGTAATCAAACGACCCCACCCGACCTCCCCAAAGGGGAGGAGTTGTCCCCTTAAATTGGGGGATTTAGGGGGTCAAAAAGCAAACATAATTTTTAAATTGGAAATAAACTTTAGCTGAAATTATTTTTAAGACAATCTCTTAGTCCCCCTTTGTGGGATTTAGGGGGTCTGAAAATAATAATATTCTATTCGTAAGTAAACAACTACTGTAAATTACTTTTGATACCTCATTAAAATAGAAAAATGTTCAACACACTTTTGATAGGATTTATAAAAGCCAATTACGGGTTTTATAATGTGCTGAAGATATTATTAGATGAGATAGTAAATCTAAAATACGCGACAAATTATTAACTCCCTAATTTCTTTGAACAAAAAAACCACCGGCCTAAAATTACACCGATGGATTTTTAAAAATATCAAATTCATTTAAACCCTAACTCAGATAAATTGGAAAAGACAAATCTCAAAAAATAAAAAACAAATAAGTTCCAATTAATTAAATTTTCAAATTCTAAACTATTCTTTATAATGTTTCAAGCAATTTGTAATTTGATAATTGTTATTTGTCATTTTCTGTATAAAAAAACACAGCCTCGTTTTATCGGGGAATATTAGAAATAAGCGCCTAATAACTCGTAATGGTTACTTTGATAATTTGATCGACGTTCGGATAAATAAATCCATCATTTACCATCACTACATTTCCATTTTCATCCATTCCTCCATTTAACCGGGCTGGTTGATGAATTCCGGCTCCCGGAAATTCATTTACTTCGGTTCCCGCATCCCATAATTTGATCATTGCAGTAATATCCCCATTTGTTGCTACTGACCCTGTAAATAATTTAATACCCATTTCATCGGGAGCAAAAAACAGATCGTTGGTGTGTACCAGCATGCTTGCAAACTGTAGGTATTCACCCTCTTCTCCATTAAAAGTAAAACTATATTTTTCTCCTGGTAAAAGTGGCCCCGGACCACCAGTTCCATTAGGTGTGCTAAAAATACCACTTTCGTAACCAGCTGCCTGTATGGATGTTGCCAACTTCGACGGATCTCCATTTTCAGCCAAATCTTCAAGACCATCTCCATAATCAGCCATGTTTTCATTAAATATTGACATGTCATTTGATGATCCTACAACCCAAACACCGGGAGCCAAAGGAGAAGTGTATCCACTATTCATTCCCAGATAATCTCCCAATAAACCGGCAGATCCATCTTCAGCAAGGCCTTCAAGTCCATTTCCATAATCAGGAGTGTCACTTTTAAACAAGGCGTAGGGCGTATCATGAACTACCCAAACCCCCGGAGCAAGTGGCGATGTACTCAAAGCCAGATTCTCAATGGTTACGGTAAACATACTGCTGCCATCGTAATCCAACATCACTTTAATTGTTTGATCAACATTAGGATAGGTAAATCCGTCATTTACCATCATAACATTTCCACTTTCATCAGGACCGGTATTAGCACCAGTTTGATTTAGTGGCTGATTTGATCCTACACCAGGTTCCTGGTTTACTTCTGTTCCGGCGTCCCACAAACTGATCATTGAAGTAATATCTCCCATAACCGGATTATCTCCATCAAAAAGATCCAATCCGTCATCTGATGTTCCATAAAACAGATCGTTTGATTTTACGAACATCGTAGTAAATGATAATTTATGCCCCTTGCTTGCATGAAACGAAAATGAATAGGAACTTCCCGGCAAAAGTGGCCCTGGATCTGTAGCACCAGCAGGTGTATTAAAAACTCCGGATTGAAAGAATTCGAAAGTTTCTGAAACATTTTCAATACTAACTGTAAACACTCCCATTGGAATTTCAACAGGTTCCTCTTTTTGGCATTGTACAAATAACAATGCAACAAATACAAAACTCATTAATAACTGTAATACTTTCATAGCGATAAATTTTAAAATTAAATTGATTCAAAATTCCTAATAGAGTATCACAGCATTATCACAAAGAATTCAAATTTTTATAAAATTTTTATGCAACAACTGCTATTGGTAGATCGAAGGTAAAAGTAGTTCCCTTCCCATATTGGCTAAATACTGTTACTTCGGTGTTGTGCAGTTCAGCAATTTTTTTGACTATGGCCAAACCAAGACCAGTGCTTTGTTGGTTATATCCCCCTTTGTAATAGCGTTGAAAAACATTTGGCAAATCTTCTGGTTTAATGCCCTGGCCCGAATCGGCAACTTTAATCTCAACCTTTTCAGGTCGTTTAGGATCAATTTCAATATTTATTGTATCACCTTCATTACAGAATTTCATGGCATTATCAATCAGGTTTTGCAGTACTCTGTTAATCATGGAAATATCAGCCTCAACAAGGGGGATATTTTTGGCAATAACAGTATTAAAACTGATGCCTTTTTTTTGCGAAATTATTCGGTACTTATTTGCAATATCGTACACCAATTCGGCAATAGAAAATGGCTCTGCATTAATTTTTACCTGTTGGGTTTGCAACTTCGACAATTCGAAAAGTTCTTCTACCAATTTTTCCAAGCGGCCGCAACTTTTGTAAATAATCTCCAGGTACTTTTGCTGATCATCTTTAGAAACATTATCTCTTTTCAATAACAGCGTTTCGGCATAACCCTGAATTGAGGCCACCGGAGTTCGCAAATCATGGGAGACATTACTGATGAGTTCGCGTCTAAGATTATCTACTCCTTTTAATTCCTTGATATTTTCTTCAATCGTTTCAGCCATTTCGTTAAATACCTGACCGATTCGATCCAATTCACCATTATTTTTAACAGAGATCCGGGTTGAGAGTTTACCCTCTCCGAATTCGTTTATTCCTTCTATTATAGGGTTTAGTTTTCTGGTAATAAGCCAAATGGCGAGTAATCCAACCAGTGAAGAAATAACAAGGATAATAATTACCGACCGAATGGACAATCCCAGAATATAACTACCCATCAACGTTTGTGCTGCAGATATGTATTCCTGGCTGGCAAGTACTATATAAATATATCCTAACAACTGATCCCCTTCTATTACTCTTGCCGCGGAGAATGTTTTGTATTCACCCGGATTACGTGGATCATCGCCATAAATAATGTTATGTTGGTGATCGACCAGGAATTGCTTAATAGGATCCATGTTTACCTTTTCAAGTTTTACTACTTTATCGGGTGCAACATATTTTAATATTTTACCTTGCTGATCAAGAAGATACACTTCTACAATTGGATTTATTACCATCATTGAGTGCATTATATCTGCAATAGCTTCTTCGCTGGTAAATCCGTCTTTCATTAAGGGTTTGATTACATCTACCATACTGCTGGCCAGTTCCCGGTTTAACTTTTGGTTTACCTCGATGGAATAATTATTGGCCGACTGAACAGAAATGAACAGTGCAATTGCTGTAAACAATACAAGTACTATCAAAAAGATGACCGAAATCTGCAGATATAAGCGGTTAAATATTTTGGATTTTATCATTTGATATTAATTTTATCAGTTTGTCAAACTTCCCTGAATTTATATCCTACACCCCAGGTAGTTAAAATATATTCCGGGTGGCTCATCTTTTTTTCAATTTTAGCACGCAACCTGTTAATATGCGAATTTACAGTATGTTCAAAACCTTCAAATTCGTAGCCCCATACCTGGTTTAATAATTGCATTCGGGTATATGTTTTTCCTGGATTGGAAGCCAAATGTACAAGCAAATCAAATTCTTTTGGTGATAGTTCCTGCCGCTTGCCTTTTGTTTCAACTATTCGCAAACCTACATTAATGTAAAGCCCATCAAAACGAATTTCAATTTCATCTTCCTTATCGGTTTGGGAACTAATGTCGGAGCGGCGTAAAACGGCTTTTATTCGTGCTAATAATTCCCTGATACTGAAAGGTTTGGTAATATAGTCATCAGCTCCAATTTCCAAGCCTAAAACTTTGTCAATTTCTTCCGATTTTGATGTCAACATTAATATCGGTGTATTGATTTTCTCTATTCTGATACGTTTACAAACTTCAAAACCATCGAGTAACGGTAAACGAATGTCGAGCAGGATAAAACGGTAGTAGTTATTCAATGCTTTAATCAGGCCCTCTTTTCCATCGTATGCTTTGTCCACTTCTAAATCCATATCCGTCAGATGAATAGAGATTAGTTCGGAAATATCTCTGTCGTCTTCAATAATTAAAACTTTTTCCATAATTGTTTTTAACAATAAACAACCGCAAGGTGCATTGTGTTTATCACAGAAGTATCACGAAAGAATAAAATTACCTGAAGACAGGTAGTTTAATGTTTGGAACGAGGCATTATTAGTAGTTTTATTTGAAATAAATGTACTCAATCATTAATCAATAATTTTGTGATTTTTTTTTAAAAACAACATAATAGTAAAAAAAGGCTACTTCAATTTTGAAGCAGCCCATTAAGAATATATACTGGTAAATTCTCCGTTTTTAAAAAATATGTTATTCTTATTTCTTTAAAGTTTAATTATTTTTCCTGAAAACGATTTATTTCCAACATTAATTTCAACAAAATAAAAGCCTGGATTAATATCTGTTCCCCAACCGTCTTTTCCATCCCAGATAATTTCATTTATACCAACAAAGTTATTTTCGTGAATTGTTGTATAAACATTTTTTCCGGTAATGTCAAATATCCTCAAATAAGCATTTCCCGGTTCGTCAATTTTCATACTGAAATAGAAAGAGCCTTTTGAAGGATTCGGGTAAATTTTTAATGCTGAATCAAATGCAGTTAAGTTTGCAGAAGTTGGGTATGCATGCATTTCTTTTGAGAAAGCAGCCGCTTGTTCAATAGTTTTATCAGGAATGTTGTCGTTCGGATCATCATTGTGGCACCCTAAACAAGCAAAATGAGGACTTAATGCTGCTTCCCTTGTTTCGTCATCTTTTACCGCACTGCCATCTTCTGTAAACATCGATTCGGTACTCGTATTAATAGTAAATAAATGAGATCGCACATCTCCTTTGTAGCCACTTTCGCCACGGGTAGTACCAGATTTTGCGGCAAAAGGCATATGGCAATCGATACAGGAAACACCCGCAGAATGTTTCACATGCGTCGATTGATAATCATGACAGGATTCACAAGTTTTAGTAATTCCATCGCCATCCCAGATAGTCCTTTTGTGCGGATCGTGACATGTTACGCACGAAAATCCATATTCTCCATGTTCGGTCGCAGTAAATTCATCCCATTGTTCGTGGTGTTTAATAAATCCACCGCTCGAGTTGATAGGATCGGTATAACTACGGTTATGGCAGGTTCCGCACATAAAGTTTACATCGTTGCCATTTGCATCTGGCGTTTGAACTACTCCATTTATCGACAATCCACCGAGGGAATTATCTAAATGAGCTTGCTCATAAACAAGGTCAATGTTTTCTTTAGTCGGAGCAGAGGCATGCAATGCGCCCGGGCCGTGGCAAGCTTCGCATCCAACACCGCCCTCAGTAAATGTGCCAAGACCTTCAACACCTTCCAACCACGTACCTTCAGTATCTCCACCCGTGGTGTGGCATTTAAAACAACTGTAATTGTATAGTTTATTTGTATTACTAGTCTCATAGTTAACCCAACCGTGGTCTTCCCCACCATAAAAATTAAATTGGTTATGCCCTAATCCGGTACTGAATGCGCTTCCTCCGCTTCCAATTACATGTCCATCGGTGCCAACAAAACGTGTTTTCCATCCGTAGCCTCCAATGACTCCTGCAACATCACCCCAATTATGAGTTCCATCCCCTAAGTTTTCAAGCCATGTAGATTGGAAATTAATGGCTTCAGCAGGATAAACCGGCCCTAAATTCTCAGGAGTAACCGTAAATTTGTATGGGTGGCCCGAAGCTGCCCAATCGTTGTATTTTTCGGTGTGGCATGCCTGACAAGATTCTGACCCGCGATAATCATCGGCGGTATAAATTGTATGCATTCCTGCCGCTGCTGCTGCAACCTGTTCGATTGTTTTATCTGGTATGTCATCGCCAGAATCATCATTGTGACAACCAAGGCAGGCAAAATGAGGACTTAATGAAGCTTTCCTTGTTTCATCATCTTTAATAGCGCTACCATCGGCAGTGAACATTGATTCTGTACTTGTATTTATTGAAACAATATGTGAGCGCACATCAGCTTTAAAACCACTTTCACCCCTGGTAGTTCCAGACTTTGCTGCAAATGGCATGTGACAATCGATACAAGTAACGCCCGTGGCATGATTAACAGTTTCGGCATGTTCGTTATGGCAGGTAGTACAAGTTTTTATTATTCCATCGCCATCCCAAATAGTCCTTTTGTGGGGATCGTGGCATGTACTACATGTAAGATCTGCCGCGCCATGTTTAGTAGCCGTAAATTCATCCCATTGTTCGTGGTGTTTAATAAAGCCACCGCTCGAGTTGATAGGATCGGTATAACTACGGTTATGGCAGGTTCCGCACATAAAGTTTACATCGTTGCCATTTGGATCAGGTGTTTGGACTAATCCATTTACCGACAATCCACCAAGGGAATTATCTAAATGAACTTGCTCATAAACAAGGTCAATGTTTTCAATTGTTGGATTAGCGATGTGGGTACTTCCCGGTCCGTGGCAAGCTTCACAACCAATACCCCCTTCAGAAAAATTACCCAGCCCGTCAACATTTTCCAACCAGGAGCCTTCTGTAGTTCCACCGGTTGTATGACACTTAAAACAACTATAATTGTATATTTTATTTGTATTACTTGCTTCATAGTCAACCCAGCCGTGATCTTCCCCACCATAAAAATTAAATTGATTATGCCCTAACCCGGTGCTGAATGAACTGCCACCACTTCCAATAATATGTCCATCGATGCCAACAAAACGAGTTTTCCATCCATAGCCACCAATGACCCCCGCAATATCGCCCCAATCATGAGTTCCATCACCAAGGTTTTCAAGCCAAGTAGATTGAAAGTTAATTGCTTCAGCAGGATAAACCGGCCCAACATTTTCGGGAGTAACATTAAATTTGTATGGGTGCCCCGAAGCTGCCCAATCATCATATTTTTCGGTGTGGCAAGTTTTGCATTCGTTTGAACCGACATAAGTTTGAGCCTTCAAATCGACGTTAATGCACAAAAGAAGCAATAAACCAGTAAGGAAATGTAAAATATTTTTCATAATTATATTGTTAAATAAACAAAATCATAATGTTGTATAAGATTACAATATTTATGTTTAAATGAGAAGTGTAACTCATTGATTTATATCAATAAACTATTGATATAAATCAATTTCAAAATAAGGGAGTGATTAAATAATAACTATAATTAATTGTATTTTAGAATTAGTCAAACAACAAATTTATGACAATAAAAATGATCATTTTGTATCTGTTTAAGGGAGTATTTGTAAAATATTAATTCTATTATTTTTTCTGTTTGTTAAGTTTTAAACTTAGTTTTTTGTTTGAATAATATGCTGCACCAATAACCAGTAGAACAAGGGCGATGGCAATATAAAGCCCATTTGGAATTGGGGGAGGATCGCCTTGCCCGTAAGAGTGTAGTCCTGATAAATAATAGTTAACACCAAAATAAGTCATTAATACTGAACTAATACTAATTAGTGCCGCAGCACTTAAAGCAAACTGACCTTTAAATCCATCAATCTTTCTCATGTGAAGGGCGAATGTATAAACCAGGATTGTAATTAAACTCCAGGTCTCTTTTGGATCCCAGCCCCAGTAACGTCCCCACGATTCATTTGCCCAAACAGCCCCGAGGAATGAACCGATGGTCATCATAAGTAAACCAATAATAAGTGTTACTTCAATAATAAAACTCATTTCCTTAATCGTGAGTCCTAATCTTTGTTCATTCCTGTTGTTCCTGAAAATTATCAGGTTCAGATTCAGAAATCCCATTAATGCACCCAGGGCCAGGAAACCATAACTTGCCGTAATAATCGCAACGTGGACAATTAACCAATACGATTTTAAAACCGGGACAAGAGGTGTAATTTCCGGGTTCATCCAGCTCATTCCTGCAACAAATAAAACCAGGGCAGCAAGCACAGTTGTCGCTGCGAGGGTAATAGGCGATTTTTTCATAAAAATCAGTCCTGACAATAAAGTTGCCCAACCAACATAAATCATCGATTCGTAACCATTGCTCCACGGAGCGTGGCCTGCAATGTACCAGCGGATTCCAAGTCCGGCAGAATGTATAAAGAATAGCAGGAAAATTATTCCGGTCATTATTTTAACCGGTAACTTAACATTCATTGCCGGTTTAAAAATCTTGGCAAAGTGAACAATTAATAAAATCATACCTGCCAGGATGTAATATTTTGCAAGTTTATTGAAGATATTTAAATTGTTATAGAGGACTTCCAGTTTAATCTTATTGTCGGGTGGCATTACTTTTTTACCATATTTTTCCTGAAAACTTTTAATTTGTTCAAGATACGCGCTTGATAATCTGTAATTGCCGGTTTGTTGCGCTTCGTACAATGCTGAATAATATTTAGGAAAAATATCTTTGATAAATATTGCGTCCTCGCCAGTTACGTATTCAGGAGCTTCTGATGCCGTTATCCATTTGTGGCCAGGGTCATTAGGGACCGGAAACACACGCATATAATTGCCATTAAAAACCTGCATTAATATGTTGGCCCGTTCATCAACATTCATTATTTCTTTGTCGAGTTTATTTCTATTAACAGGTTTTTTGTGATACGATTCATTAACCAGGTTTTGCAAAAGATATCCACCCTGGTTATTACTCTTCACCAGATCGTTAAACGATGCAAAATTGTTATTTATACCAATTGTTTTTTGAAGATCGGAATGTGCAACCTTTATTACTGGAACAGAATACCATTTCGATGGATTTGAAGTCATATCGAGCAAAACATGAGTTGACGACATGTTTTCGAAACTAGTCTTTTTAGTTAGTTTCCTTACTATTTTTGAAGCCAGCGAATTAAATGGTTTTATCCTGCCTTGATTATCCTGGATCAACAATTCACCAAATGCATTTATTTGTTCTTTTTCAACTTCAAGTGGTGTTAGTCCGGAAGTACCACTTTGTGCATTTGCCAGACTACTAAACCCTGTAAATACAAGAATCAGCAAAATAATTTTTACCTGTGTTCTTTTTACCTTCAAATTAGCCAGCTTTTTTAGTGTTATTTTGAAATGGCTGTTTCTGTTTATAAGTGTAAATACCATACCTAAAACCATTAAAAAATACCCAATGTATGTAATTGATGTTCCCCAGGAATCGCTGTTTACCGATAAAATAGTTCCTTTTTCATCTGGTGTATATGAAGATTGAAAAAAACGGTAACCTCCGTATTTCAATATATTGTTCATGAAAATTCGAAAGGGCATTTTAAGATTTTTCGCTGGATCGATTAGTGTAACTTCGCTTGCATAAGACGAAGGACTATTGGATCCCGGATATCTTTCGAGTTGAAAGTCGTGCAACTGAATAAAGAAAGGTAGCGGTATAATTTTGGCACCGTATTCGATTTTAAACCGGATCCCGTCTTTTTCAAAAATGGTTGGATTACCTAAATAACCTTTTTTGCCTTTAATAAAAAGGTCTTTTATGTAATCGTCGATTGAAAGACGGACCTGGACTGCATCAGATTCCGTTGTAAGCTGCGACTGATCTAATGAATTTAGCACAACATTTCCTTTTCTTAGAGCTTTTTCGATCATAAAATTCTGATCACCAATTCGATACATTGTATTGGTTTGAACCAGATGTTTAATGTTCGGGTTCATTTTGATTCCCGGAGTATCATTCGCACCAATTCTTAGAATTGTATCTTGGGCCAGCAAATTAATACCATTATTCTCAATCGAAAAAATAACTTTTTCAGGTGAACTTATTCCGCCGTAAGCAAAAATATAATTACCTGTATTCTTATGAATCCCTTCTGTAAGAACTAAATCTATTCTCCCTGTTTGAGGACTGGAACTAATAATACCCAATGTCGGTACTCCCTTAATATCTTCGATTATGGTTTCTTCAACATTAACATAAAAATCGATCACCTTAAGTTTTACCGACTTGCCGTCAATATGAAACGATTTGGAATATCGGTTATTAGTATTTGGTGAAAACATGACCTTATTTTCAAACTCAACTGCGGAATTTTTACTGCTTGCCCCCAATTGCAGAAATGTTGCTTCTGAAACAATCTCATTTTTTGTTTCCCCTTCTGCCAAAACAAGAGTACCCTCATAACCAAAATACCGGGTGATCGCTGCACCAACTAATATCACAATAAAAGCTATGTGAAACACAAAAATGCTCCATTTCTTTTTTGCCACAAGTTTATATTTAAACATGCTCCCAATTAGGTTGACCGTAAGCAGCAGAAACAAAATTTCCATCCAGCGGGAATTATAAACCAGTATTTTGGCCGTAGTTGCTCCATAATCATTTTCTATAAATGTTGCGTAAGCAATTGAGATTGCAAAGATTACTACCAGTATTCCTGTGAATAACATGGACGAAAGAAATGATGTTATTTTTTTCATAATTAGTTCACTAAAATTATTCTCATCAAAATTTTTATCGATGAGTTGCGAAAAATATAAATAATTTTTAAAAGGTTTGATATAACCTGAACTATTCATAAATTTTTCTACTCCGAGATCAAACTACTTTGAATAAAGAGAATGCTCGATTCTCGCTTCTCAAAATAGCTTAGGCTATTTCTGCAAGGCTCAACTCTGTGCTTCCTTTTTTTCTGTGCATTTTGATTTCTCATAACGAAAAACTCATGAATAATTCAATTAAAGTATTTAATAAAGTTGATTATGGCAACTTGAACATAATTCAATTTGCCAGACCTGGTTAATATTTATGGGGTGTTTAAATTCTAAGTGTTCATTTAAATTCGAAATTTCCATATTATCGGAAGTTCCTTGTGCCGTAATATTGTGGCATAGATTGCAATCGCGCGAAATAACTTTTCCCTGCGATGTACTGTGCCTGTTGTTGTGGCACCGGTAACAACCATCTGTTTCCAAATGCCCAAGGTGGTTCGGATATTCGCTCCATTTTACTTTCATCAAAGGGAAGAAATTTTTGGAATATCCTTCCTGAACGCTGGCAATGGCATTATTGATATCTTGCTTTTTCGATTCAAGTAATTCGGGGTACATAATTTCGTAATACTCGTTTATTTGCGTTTTAATAGAAGCGAATGCACTATCGGTGGTAGGGAAATCTTCAACAAGAATACCCATTGTAAGCGATTTAATATCAGGTAAATCTTTCGAAATGGCTCCCGAAGCAATATATGCATCGATAAAATTTTGAGGAACTTTGTAATCGTGAGATGGTCGGTTATGACAATCCAAACAATCCATTGTACGGGTTTCCAGCGAATCTAACAGAGTGCTACTTAGTTTTATGCCGGCATCTTCGTAAACAGATATTTCACCCGTTTTTAGGTTAGTGTATTTTATCCAGGGAATATTTTCTCGTTTTTCGTCGGTGGCAATATATTCTATTTTTACATCGGGGTTAATGTGCCAGTGAATTCCCTCTGTTATTCCTTGTGCACTGTGGTCGGCACTGGTTTTCATTAACATGTGAATATCCCATTCGGTATTTCCTTCGTCGGCAATGTACGATCGTTTCACGTGCAATTTCCGGTCATAAAATTTTTCGGGCCAGTGGCATTGTTCACATGTTTGCTGAGCCGGGCGTAAATTATGGATTGGCGTTGGAATTGGCGTTGGATATTTTTTGGCCAAAACTGAATATACCTGATAAAGACCTGACATTTTACTTTTAACATACCAATCGGCCCCGTTTCCAACATGGCATTCAACACACGAAACCCGCTCGTGAGATGATTCGTAGTAAGCAACATATTCGGGTTCCATTACTGTGTGGCATAATTTACCACAAAATTCTACCGATTCAGTATAATGAAAAGCTTCGTAACTGCCAACTGCCGAAAAAATTAAAAGTACAATTGTTCCAACCGAAAAAATAATAGTTGCATTTCGCGTACCGATATTGTTAAAATCAATAATTGGCCAGTCAGTTAATTTTACAGTTTTCTCACGTTTTTTTATCTTGCGTTTACACGCATACATTCCGATGGGGATTAATAGTAATCCTGTAATTAAAAAAAATGGTAAGATTATATAAATAAATAAACCAACATACGAACTGCCAACATCGAATATAAATGTAATTAGAAGTAAGAAGATTATAAATACAAAATTCAGCAATGCGATTGATGCTCCAATAATTGAAATCCAGTTTCGTAATGATTGTGGTAATTTCATAGAAACAATTTTTATTAATTTTTTTTGATGCTTTTTATTTCATCCAAAATTTAACTGTTGAATAGTAAGAAAAACGAATTATATCCCAATTACATTTCTCATAAAAGGATTCTAATGCCAACCGTTAATAATGCTTTTAAAGTTTTTAAGGGGAGGTTTTCCTAATGAAGCAACATACAAATGAATCAGTAAAAAAATAAAAATTAAAAAGCCAACGGTGCCATGCAAAACTGCAGTTATCATCACTCCGCTAACTGCATAAATTTCTTCGATTATTAACTCAGGAAACAGCAAAGCTATCCCGGTGATAATAATAACAGGCACAAAAAAATACATCACAGCAACGTAGGAATATTTCTGAAGTGGGTTAAATTTTCGTTTTTCAGAGATTGGAAAAGGGGCTTCCGAATCGTTAAACATTCCATGAATGTAGTACTTTGCTTGTTTAACCAACCTCTTTCTTAGTCCTTTTGGTTTTATGCGATAGAACTTTCGGTTTTTTGTAAACATATTCCCCAAAAAAAATAAAAGGAAACTAAAAGATACAATTACTCCTGCTATATTATGCATGTTAACAGCAGTTCCAAAATCTAACATTGTAAATTTTGTGCTTGGATATTGCATACTTATTCCGGAAACAATTAATACAACAATACCCAATGCATTAACTCCGTGCCAAATTCTTAACCAAAGTGGGTATAAATAAAGTTTTTCCATTGAAGCCATGAATATTTATTTTTTAATTATCCTGAAAATTGTGTGTACTACCATTCCGGCAATTGTTCCAATAAGAATGATCAAAAACATATATTGAAGGGATTGGGTTTGATACGTGCCAATCACATAATGTTGGTTCGAGAGGATATTTTTAATTGCCCCTTCCCCGGAACGGGAACTGATATTTTGGTATTTATATAACGATGATTGTAAAAGTGAATTTGTTGAATGGCATTCAATACAATTTTTTGTAGCCAATGTTTTTCCATGAATGTTATGCGAAACCATTAATGAATCTTCAACAACCGTGTGGCACTCGATGCAACGCACATGTTCGAAATGTAATTCCTGATTTGGCAACCATTCGTGAACCTGCACTAATTGAGGATTTGTGTTTTCAGACATGAGTTGATATTCAATCATGCTATTGTGGCACGACAAACACATATTGTTGCTGTATTCCACAATTTCCTTAATACTGTTGCTAGACCTTGCTGTCGCTTTATAATAATGTTGATTATGGCATTTGGAACAGGTAAACCGATCTTCCGATATTTCGTAATGAATACTTTTTTGAAACTCCTCTTCAATCCTGTCGAACTGAAATGATGCATAAGTATCATCGCCACCATGGCAATCGATACATGTCATAAGCGGTTCAAGTTTAAGTTCGCCATTATGAGGGTAAGTTTCATATTCATACGAGTGGCAGTCGATACATTTAAAAGTATGGTGAACTCCTGTTTTTAACTGTACCGTATCAAGTATGTAAAATGGGTTCATTAGCCTTTTTTCGTTAAGCTCGGTCCATTCGTTATAAATGGTAAATGTTTGCGAGGTATGACATTTTAAACATTGTCGGTTTTCACTGGCGATTGTTTGAGATTGTACTTGTAAACAAACAAATCCCAGAATAAAGATAATTACAAGTTTTCGAATTTGAGAAAACATGGTGTTTATAATTTAAAACCGGAAACAAAATCTGTTTCCGGTTTATATTTTTTACTACTTTAAAGTTCGCATGTAATTTATTATCGCCCATCGATCTTCATCATCGGGGATCTTTTTCTCGAAGTTGGGCATTTCGTCTCTTCCAATATACGATTGGTAATAAACAACACCATCACCCTGGGCTTGAAAATCTGCCGATGCAAATGAGTGCATCCCTGTTTCTAAACTAGCAGCTTTAGGGCCGTCGCCCAATCCTTTTGCGCCATGGCACGATTTACAATGTTTGCTATACAGCATTCTTCCCACTTTTGTAAGTGAAGCGTCATCAGCATGTGGGTTTTTCATTGCTTTGTAATTAGCGGGTATTTCCCATGCAGGCCCTGTTTTTTTATCCTGTGGCAAAGTAAAAGCCATCAATAGTATTCCTGTGAACAGGATTATCGATAGATATATCAAAAAACGAAATTTACTTTTTTTCATGATCTAAAATATTAATTATTAAACTTAAAAATTCCAAAGCCTTGTTATGGTCATCCCAATTGCCAGGCCTTTGTCTTTCCAATCATTTAAATTCCACATTACCATATCTTGTGGAATAATACCATCAGCAGTTCCGGCATATATTTGGAATGCGTGTGTACTGGTTGAAATTTCTACACCAAATGCAAGGTTGGGTTTCGGATGATCTGTCCATTCCCACTGTTCTGAAATATCTTTTATTTTTAAGGGAATATCGTAATTGAATATAAATGATGTTTGTGGTGAGAATTTAATCCTACCGTTAAAATGTACTGCAATTTTATCATGGTCATATTCCCAACCAACCATATTATAATGGGTAAAACTTGCTGCAGCCTGTAACGAAAGCCAATCTGTAAATTTCCGGCCTATAATTATTTGTGAGAAATATGAAAGCCTGTCGTTAAATGCTATTTGAGTTGGTAAAGTTGGTCCTTTGGTATCGACTATTTTTCCTGATCCAAATAAACTTTCATTTCTGCCATCAACTGCAACCATCCCGTAAAGTGAGACAGCAATGGGAATTGTATTTTCCCTGGTTTGTTCCAGAATAGTCCATTTTGCATTTAAATCGGTGTATTTGTTCTTTTTGGTTGCGCCAATCCCAACCTGCACATTTTTAATGGGAACATAATTTAAGCCTAGCCTTATATTTGCTCCGGGCGAATATATTCCATACAAATCGGTCATGCCATTGCTCATTGTTCCGAATTTATGTTGAATTACATATTCAAGTGTTCCTTCTACTGGTACCAGGGTAGTTTGATTATCGATTAAATAACCACTTTCAAAAGGAGACCTGACGGGTTTATCTTTTTCTTTTGTTTCCTCTTCCTGGGCAAAAACAGTTTGTAAACCCAAGACAAAAAGAATTATAAATAGTACATACTTTTTCATAATAATTGAATTAGGTTAATTGTTTTTAGCTCCTTGTTGAATCCACGCCAATACGTAAACAGCTTCGGTAGCTGTATATTTTTTTTGCTGATGTTCTTCGGTATCCGGATTAGCTATTGTATATATTAGGCTTTCATTTGGTGTGCCAGAGTTAATGTATCTGGTACTGTTTAGCGAAGAAAAAGCATTTTCTGCTGTAAGGTCAGGAATTTGGCCTCCTGTATTGTGGCACGAAGTACAGTTTGAGTTATTAGTAAAAATGGGTAAAATGTCGCTTGAAAATTTAATTTCCACGGCATTTGGATCATTCGGATCAATAACCGGCACTTCTTCGGGAACAATAAAACTATACTTACATCCAGTAAACAACAATGTAATCATAACAATTGCAAAAAAGAATTTTAGTATTTTCATTTTGTATTGATTTTTTTGAAATCAGTATAAAAAAAGACCTCTTTGAAGAAGCCTTTTTTGTATCTAAAATAATTTTTATTCCAGCGCTTCCAGAGTATTTATCAATAAAGCATTAATGTATTTTGGATTATGAGCTCCTAAACTCCTGTCTTCTTCAAGTCCTATCCAATTAAAAAATGCTTGTGCCTGAACCATTGGAAATGATCCAACATGTGGATGATATGAGCCGCTCCCTGCAATAGGAGTTTCAATATGCCTGAGACTATCCTGATTCCATACGAATTCAGTATCTTCGCCCCATTCAACAACTTCCAATTCAATTAGCTTATCTCTTAATTCTTCTAGTTTTGCATGAATATTCGATTGTACTCCACCATAATTGAAATCTTCAATTTCGGTACCATGACAAATATTGCAAGCGTCAAGGTTAGGTTTAAAACTGTGCCCACCTTCCCCATTTGAAAATTCTGCCATATGGCAACCTGTACAAGATGCTTGTGTTAAATGAATTGCAGAACCTGGTAAAGGGTATGCTACAGATCCGGGTATTTCGGCAAAACCAACCCCAGCAAGGACATTTGCCTGTGCGCCGTGATGTGGACCGTAATGCGTGCTGGTAATTCTGAATGTTTCTTCACCGGGATTTGTCACGTTAGGTTCAGCCCTTCTCGATTGGTGACAATTGGCGCATAGATTACTGTTGCCTCCAAGGTCTATAGTCGTTTCTGAATCAAATATCGGGACAACGGGATCAGAGAGTCGGAGAGCATAGTCAACTGATTCAAATGTTTGGTGTAGTCCATGGCATGTGCTACATTCCCAAGCCGAAGGGGAAGTAATATTTCCCAGCACTTCGCCAAATTCGGCATATTGAACAAATCCTTCGTGCCCGTGACATTTGGCACATGATTGACGTCCGCCTGCATAAGCAACTGCGCCAGCTCCGGCACTGTGGCCTGACATTGCAAATTCTGCCCGTTTTGATTCAAGGTTAGTTGTTGAATGGCAAACAAGACAAGATACATTCCCGTCTACACCATTCAGACCGTTTGAACCATCAGCTCCGTCAGTTCCATTGGCACCAGCAGGCCCCATCGGACCTTCCTTAACACACGATGAGGCTAAAAATGCACACAAAAAACCAAACAGAATAAGTTTTAAAATCGATGAGTTTTTCATAGCGTAAATAGATAAGATTATAAGTTTCTTTTTATTTTATTATAATGCTATAAAAATAGCGGGGAAAGAGACTTGTATTACGCTACTATTAGTGATATATAGTTATGGTGGAATTGATTTATGCTAAAGCAATAATTGATAAATATCAATTACCCATTCTTGCTTACTGACAATAAAGCATTTTCGTCAATAATCTCAAATGTGTTTCCCTTCGTTTTAATAAGTTTTGAGTTTTTGAATTCCTGCAAAATGCGGACAAAACTTTCTTTGGTCATATTCGACATTTCGGCCAAATCCTGACGGGTAAAAGGAACAGAAAACGGATTACTTTTGTAGATGTCTTTTTTTAAATAAAGTAATGTGTCGGCAACCCGCCCTGGCATATATTTTTGAGTTAGGTTTACCAATTTGTTTAGCAAGTTACTGTTTTGTTTTGTGTGGTGACGTAACAATTCAATTGCAAATTGCTTATTTTCAGAAAATAACATGGTAAGTTTCGATGAATCAATCAGACAGGCGGTAACCGGAGTAACTGCTGAAATTGTAAATTGTTGAATATTACCATTAAACAAACCTCCCCCGGTTACAAAATCGAGTTTGCCAATTAACCTGACAATTAAATTTTTTCCTTTTTCCCCTTCAACATAAACCTTGGCTAAGCCTTCTTTTAAACAAACAACATAAGTTGACGAAGTATTTTGTTTTATAATTGTTTCACCTGCATTATAAAGAATTTGTTGTTTTCCATCGATTAAAAAATCCAATTCTTTATCGGTTAAACATTTAAAAATATTCACTTCCTTTTCATCAAAACAATTTTTACAGCAACCGTTCAGACGCTTGAAACAATTATCACAATCTTGTTTTAATATTGTTGCCACTGTAACACTTTTAAATTGAACTCAATAAGTAAAAATTTTATTATTAAATCAGATTTTTATTAATCACCTTAATAATAGCAATTTATTCTATTTTAATAGCTGATATTATATTTTAAATTGTATTGAACATTTGATGAATATAAATAATTTTCTCAATCATCGAATAATTAATTTAGAGCCAAAATAAAGACTTCAATTAGGTTCAGAAATTCAGCTAAATCAAAATCGAAGAATTCGAATGAAAAAAAATATTTAATACTTTGACATTTATTTGGATACGGAATTGCCCTTTGTTTTGGAAAATATTGGCGGCAAAATGGTAAAAGATTATGATTTAATATTGGTATTTGAATTCAGTTCTTAATTTTAGTTCAATGTGAAAACCCACGTTCTTTGAACGTGGTCAGAGAAGTTTTA
>JABGRN010000107.1 GCA_018648265.1 Prolixibacteraceae bacterium
TGGTGTGAGAGCCTCTCCCTGTTAGTGATTACTAGCGGGGCGGGCTACTCGATTATGATATAATTTACTCTTAATCATAATTAGAATGCATAACCCAATCCAATACCAATACCTAATGTACCTATGTTTGATCTAAATATAAATCTGCCTTCAGGTTTTTGGTATTTGTATCCTAGTGTTGCAATAGGCCATGCAAAAGCCCCGTTGTCTGAGCCAACAAATCCTCCGAGAGACGTTTCAAAATGATTGTTTTTTCTTCCTAAAAGAATGGTTAATCCTGCAAGTCCACCAGTGGATTGTTGTACGCCAAAAAAATCGAGATAAAAATAACCTAACCCAAATCTTCCATTCAGTTGAAATAAATTTGATTCTGATCTATATAATTTTGTTTCAAAATTTATTGACTGAATTACAAATGACCCTTCCAAGTACAAATTGTTATTTGCATAATATTCGCGATCAGGGTTGTATGTTGTGTTGCTGTTTGAATTTGCTTCTATATCAACAAAAGTCTGAGAAAACAGAATGTTGTTAAACAGTAGAAATATGCTTACTGTAAGGAGTATTTTCATTGCGTTTATTTTTTAAGACAGTTGTTTAATTTAATTATTCACAACGTAGAAATATGTACACGATAAATGCATTAATAAAATAACACTAAAGTGTCTTAATTGTTTTGTATGGGAATTTTGTGATTAAAAGTAGAATTTTAATGGTTATATTTTCACCATTAAAAAAGAAACAACCAGCATAATTAATGCGACAAGAGCACCTCCAATAAAAGCTATGCCAACTCCACCAAGAGTATAAAATATACCAATAAATACCGGTCCGAAAGTTTGTCCCAATCTCAATACCATGCTATAAATCGACATAAAACCTGCCCTTTCACTTAAGGGGGCAAATCCAACCAGTAAAGTTTGAATTCCCGGTAAAAGAATTCCCTGAGCCATCCCGAAAGTCGCTAATGGAATAATAAGTTGCCACGTTTCATTGGCCGCCGAAAGAACAACCATTGAAATTATGTAGAGTATAAAACTAATCGTGAGTTGCTTTTTTGGATTAATTTTTCGGTTAATCCATTTAAATTGAGAAGAAGTAATGGCTGTAATTACTGAAAATCCTCCTATTAACGATCCAATTTGAAAAGATGATGCCTGAAATCGTTCTGCCATTAATTGAGGAAGATATGACAATACAGCTCCATATAAAACTACAAAAACCAGGACATTAATTATAAATAAGCCCCAAACTGTTTTTTGATTGACAATTTTCCAGGTTTTTGTTAAGTATTCTTTTAAGTTTTGCTTTTTTTTAGGTTCCGGATTTTTGAGCCAGAAAATAGTCAAAAGTGCCGTTGGAATAGCAAGAATTGGAAGTATGAACGGAAATTGCCAGCCGGCCAATGCCAATGTTCCGCCAATAAACGGGTAAATTGCGGTTCCGGTACTAAGCACACTTACATTATATCCCATAACCTCACCACGTTTCTCACCGTCAAAAAGATCCCCTATTAAAGTAACATTCAGAGAACCCAGCGGGGCAGCAGCTAATCCCTGAAAAAACCGCAGTGCCAATAAAATTTTCCAATCATTGGTAAAAAAACACCCCAACCCGGCAATTCCAAATAAAAAAAGTGATGGAATAAGAATAGTCTTTCTTCCCAATTTATCGGCTAAAGCCCCTGCCACTGGCGACAAAAATATTCCCGGAAAAGTAAAAACTACGATAAGTAAAGTAACCTGAGTTGGAGTGAGGTTGAAATGTTCTCTTATCGATGGAAATGCCGGGATGATACTTGCCACGCCCATCACAGCCATTAAAGTTGTAAGAAAAATTATGGTTAGGTTTTTTTTATCCATTGGGAAAACTCAATTTGTAAATGTATTTTTTTCAGCTAAAAAATGAAGTATTTTCGGATTTGTTATTTTTCTTTGGCAAGGTTTTTTATCATCCCTTTGAAAATAAAATAATGAAAGGGTGAGGTAACAATCCAGTAAAATCTCCCCAAAACTCCTTTCGGCCTGAACGTTGCTGTTTGGTGTAAAATATTGTTTTCATCAATCTTAAATTCTAACCAGGCTTCGCCAGGCAATTTCATTTCGGCAAAAAGCAACAGGCGTTTTTTATCCCTGCTTGCGTATAAAACACGCCAGAAATCCAACGCATCGCCGGGGTGGATTTCTCGTGGGGAAGTCCTGCCCCGCATTAACCCAACCCCGCCAAATAATTGGTCGAAAAACCCTCGTATTTCCCAGAGCCAGTTGGCGTAGTAATATCCTTTTTCGCCACCGATGGTCCAAATGTTGTACAGAGCTTTTTCCGCATCATTTACTTTTATACTTTTATCGTTTTTATAACAGCCAAAATTGGGTACTTCAATAAAATCGGAAAGCGAAAGTCCAAGACTGCTACTGATAATAGAATCTTTCCAACTGCTTAAAACCAGGTTTTGTTTTATTTTTATGAAAGCATTTTTAATAGCTTTTTCATAAGTAATCGGATTGACTTTCAGGATTTTTTCAAGCTCATTATTCTCGCAAATTACTTCGGTTTTCATACTATCGGCCAGGCTTTTTGCCAGCCGGTACGAAACTGATGTAATGAAAAACAACCAGTAAGATGAAACTTTCGGTGAAATTAAGGAGGTGGAATATAGTTTTCGTTTTAATTTTCTTATTTGTGCATATTGCAACATCATTTCCTTGTAAGTTAGAATCTCTGGCCCACCAATATCAAATGTCTGGTTATAACACCGATCGTGAAATAAAACCCCGTTTAAATAAGTAATAACATCGCTGATAGCAATGGGTTGGGCTTTTGTTAATACCCATTTTGGTGTGATTAATACCGGAAGTTTTTCAACAATGTCGCGAATCATTTCAAACGATGCACTGCCGGAACCAACAATTATCCCGGCCCTTAAAACTGTCATTAAGTATTTATCGCTTTTAAGGATATCCTCTACTTTCTTTCTCGAATTCAGGTGTTTCGAAAGTTTATCTTCGTTAGAAATTCCACTTAAATACATTACTTGTTTTACAGATGTCGATTCCAGGTAAGTTTTAAAATTGTTAGCCGCTTTCGATTCTAAAGCATCAAATTTTTCTGAAGAAGTACTCATCGAATGAATCAGGTAATATGCTGCATCAATATTTTTTGGAAAGTTATCAAGTATAGGATTTTTTAAAAAATCGATTTCCAAAATTTCAACTTTCTTTAGCAAATTTTTGTGAATTGTCAGCCTGTTTTTTTCTCGCACACAACAAATTACATCATGTCCTTTTTCAAGAAGTACAGGCAACAATCGTTTGCCCACATAACCTGTAACACCTGTTAAAAGTACCCTCATTTTCTTCAGTTAAAAACACTAAAACTAATCATTTTGATGAGATATTTTTACAATTCGAAATAATTACAAATATCAGTTTGTAATCTTCTTAAGCTTAGTTTTATGACTAAAATTCTTTTTTATGAGCCTTTGTCCATTATTTTTGCGATTCAAATTTAAATTTAAAATAATGCGGATATTTATAATTTTTTTACTGTTTGTTTCACAGCTGGCTTATTCTCAAAATAAACAAATGAGTTTGGAAGATGCTGTTTTTGGAAGGTACACTTATTTAATGCCTGAAAAAGTAAAGGGACTTTCGTGGAAAAACGCTAGAACTTATACGTTTGTTGAAAACGATACACTTTGGGCAGCTTCTGTAAAAAATAACGATCGGTTTCCGGTATTTTGTTTGAAGGATTTAAATACTTTGATTAAAAAAGAAAGTGAATTTAAATTTGCCAGTTTTCCAAACTATTCTTGGGAAAATGATTCGGAATTGCTTGTTAATAATTTAAACGAATATTTTTTGCTTAACCTCGATGAAAAGGAAGTTTTATTCCACATAAAACTTCCTGAAAAAGCTGAGAATGCTGTAATAAATATTGCCGGGAAGTTTGTGGCATTTACCATCGATAACGATTTGTTTGTAAAGTTTTCGACAGGGAAAACAGTTCAAATTACTTCAGATGGTGGTAACGGGATTGTAAACGGAAAGACTGTTCATCGGAATGAATTTGGAATAAACAATGGTATTTTTAATTCACCCGGCGGGAATTTTATTGCTTTTTACAGAAAAGATGAGTCGATGGTAAAAGATTATCCACTTGTCGATTTTATGGCTCGTGGAGCAGAATATACGCCGGTGAAATACCCGATGGCAGGTATGAAAAGCCATCAGGTAAAACTGGGTATTTATAATGTTGAAAGCGGAGCAAGCATATTTTTAAATACCGGCGAACCGCTTGACCATTATTTGACAAATGTTGTTTGGTCGCCCGATGAGAAAAATATTTATATCGTTGAATTGAACCGGGGGCAAAATCACATGAAACTGAATTGTTACGATATAAATTCAGGGGAAAATGTGAAAACCCTTTTTGAGGAAAAATCGGATAAATATGTCGAGCCCTTGTTACCAATTCAGTTTTCGAAAGTGAATGAAAATGAATTTTATTACCTGAGCCGAAAGGATGGTTGGTTTCATATTTATAAATACAATATTAAGGGAGAATTAATTCAGCAGATTACAAAAGGGGAGTGGGAAGTTACCAGAATAATGGGATTCGATAGTCAAGAAAAATTTGCTTTTATTGAAGCTACAATTGAGAGTCCGTTAGAAAACCATATTTACAAGGTGGAAATAAAAACAGGTAAAATTGAAAAGATTACTTCTGATCCAGGAATTCACAATGGTTTGTTAGGTCCGGAAGCAGTTTTTGTAATCGACAATTGGAATTCCAAAAATGTTCCTCACAAAACTGACTTGATTTCAACAAAAGGTAAATTAATACAGAATTTACATTCAGCAAAAAATCCTTTGCAAGATTATATTCTTGGCGAAAATTCTCTGGTAACCATCAAGACTGCCAATGGGAAAACCGATTTACATGGCCGTTTAATAAAACCGGTTAATTTCGATCCAAATAAAAAATACCCGGTAATTGTTTACGTTTATGGCGGGCCACATTCGCAGTTGGTAAATAAAGCATGGCACAACAGTGCGCGTTGGTGGCAATATTATATGGCTTCTCAAGGTTACATTTCTTTTACACTCGATAACCGCGGGACCAAGAATCGTGGCCGCGATTTTGAAACGGATATCCATCGTCGGTTGGGAGTTTTGGAAACTCAGGATCAAATGCAGGGGATCGAATATTTGAAATCGTTACCGTTTGTTGATGCTGGCCGAATTGGTGTTCATGGTTGGAGTTATGGCGGTTTTATGACACTGAATTTAATGTTACATCAACCCGAAACTTTTAAAGTAGGAGTTGCCGGCGGTCCGGTGGTCGATTGGAGTTTGTACGAAATAATGTACGGCGAACGTTATATGGATACCCCACAAGAAAATCCGAAAGGATATCAAGAAACAAACTTATTAAATTATGTTTCAAACCTAAATGCTAAACTTATGCTCATTCACGATGTGCAGGACCAAACGGTGGTAATGCAACACAGTATGAGGTTTTTAAGGGAATGTGTTAAACAGGAAAAACAGGTCGATTTTTTTGTTTATCCTACTCATCCGCACAATGTCCGTGGAAAAGACAGGGTTCATTTAGTGGAAAAGGTAAGCCGGTATTTTCTTGATAATTTGTAGCGACAAACTTGTTTTTAACGACCCTCTTCGTCGAGAACCGTGGTTTTATGTTTTAAGAATTTCAGGATTAAATAAAAGATAAAACTGATAACCATGGCATAAAACCAGAAGTTTAAAACAATTAAAAATTTATCAGCAGCAATAATATTCCCAATAAAGTCGAAAAAGAAAAAAATCAGGAAAACGGCGGTAATCCCGTTTTTCTCTTTTTTTAGGATTTTTTTCCAACTGAAAATAATACCGGGTTTTTCAAAATTCTTAAAGCCTGGGATAAAAGCTGGCGTTTTTTCTGCCCATTTTTCGTAAAGCCCACCAAATTTATCGAATAGGAACATTTCTTCCGCATACATAATCCGTTCATAATAAATCCAGTAGAACAGAACAAATGAGAATACAAACCACATGTTTCCGGTAATAATGGCTAATCCCAACCACATGAAAAAATTTCCCAAATACAAGGGATGGCGTACAACGGAATAAATTCCTGTGGTATTAATTTCATCGGCAACTTGTAAATGTTTGTTCCTTCCCGAAGTATTTGCAGGTGTAAACCCAACTGTTAAAATTCGGATTAATTGGCCAAACAACGAAACCGCCAAACCAATAATCATAAAAGTTCCCGTTTGAAAAAAGTTCCCTTCGTTACCGGAGTTTAACCGGGTTAGAATAAAAATCCCAAAACCGAACACTAAAATTATTATTGGAAGCGATCCGCGGTAACGAAAAAGAAAATCGCCTTGTTTTTTAAATTCTTTGTAAAGCATCTTTATTATCGAATTAAGAATATTAGTTTCTGCAACTTGTTTTTGCGAGGCAATATTACATAAATTATTAAAAACGTGTGGATTCAATTTCAGTAAATCGTTCCTAATTCTAAAATTTCCTCGAAATATTTTGTATTACCAGTTTTCGGGGGTTTCATTTCGCTTGGAATTGATATTTTTGCAAAGTTTAATTTCATTTTAAATTATTGAATTGACTCCGAAAAAAATAAATATCCTGTTGATTCCGACAATTCTGCTTGGCGTGGTTTTGTCTGTTTTGCCGGTTTCTGGAAAAGCGCAGGATGTTCCTGATATTTTTAGAAATAGGTTTATAAAAAATTTAGATGAATTAAGTAAGTTGTATTATTTCACCGATTCAACTTATTATCCCGGAAAATTTAAGTTTCAGCAAATAGAAAACGTCGAAGGTGAATATAAAAATTTGGACCTTGTTTTATTTCCAAAAACATCGGACTTAACATCGGGCTATTTTCAGTTTTTAAATGGATTAGAAAGTGTGGATAAACAGAACCTGGTACGATTCTTCTCTATTTATGAAAGTGAATTTGAAGGCTTATTAAAATCTGCTGGATTACCCGTCGAATTGAAATACCTTGCTCCCTCGATTTCAGCGATGAATTTTATGGCCTCCGATGAAAAAGGTAGATCTGGTATTTGGCAACTCACACATTTTCAGGCAGTATTAAACGGTGCGAGAGTTGATAATTTAATCGACGAGCGTTTGAATATTTTGTTGTCAACACAATTCGCTGTCCGTCAGTTAAAACAAAATTTCGGAATGTTTGAAGATAAGAATCTGGCAGTTGCTGCTTTTTTATTTGGCAACACAAAGGTAAAAAATGCCATTTATTTAGCTGGCGAAAATGCTTCGTTTGAAAATGTTTTAAAGTATTTGCCTGATTCTTTTTCAAAACATATTGCAGCATTTCAGGCCATGGCAATCTTTTTAAATGTAAATAAATTTGAGCATTTTTCTGAACCTTTTACACCAGAAAGTAAACCTGATACTGTTAAGATTTATAAGCAATTACACTTTCAACAGGTGGCCGATGTAATTGGCATTCCGCTTTCCCAGCTTCGGTTTTTAAATCCACATTATAAATTCTCAATTGTACCCAAAAATGATAATCCAGAAGTTTTAATTCTCCCCGATGGTTATTGGGATGATTTTGTTTTATGGAATGATTCCATTTATAATTCCTACGATTCGTTACTGTTTCAAGTGATTGTTCAAAAAATTGCATATCCGCCTGCCCCAAATCGTCAGTACCTTGGGGAGCCGGTAAAAGACCTTGAAATTGAAGGTAAAACAAAAATTAAATACCGGATTAAAACGGGCGATGTTTTGGGAATTATTGCCGAAAATTATCATGTGCGGGTTGCTGATTTAAAATACTGGAACAATATTTACAACGAAAGAAAAATTCAGGCAGGGCAAAAAATTGATATTTTTGTTGATAATGAAAAAGCTGAGTTTTATGTAAATCTTCAAAATCAAATTGAAAAGAAAACTGTTGAGGACACAAATGATTTTGTTGAACAAATTAAAAAAAGTGTTGAAATTGAGGTTTTGCAAGTACCCGATTTATCAATAAAAATTGAACATGTTGTACAAAGCGGCGAATCGCCGTATGTTATTGCAAACAAATACGATGGTGTTACACCTGAATTAATTTTAGAATGGAATAAAATTGATGATCCAAGAAAAATCCAGATTGGACAAAAACTAATACTTTACTTAAATAGATGAAACCCATTAAAATATTATTCTTTACACTTGGCGTATTTTTTTTACTTGCCGGAACAATTTGGTTAACTCCGGACGAGGGTGTGAAAGTTGGTGGATTTAATTTTCACATGCCTACTTTTTCTGAAATGTTATTCGATAACGAGGTGAAATATGTTGATGTTTCCGATATTATTGAAAATCAATTTGATATTGATTCACTTGAAGAATCTGAATTGGAATTTGATTCTTTATTTACAGATACAATAGCTGAAATAATTCATAAAGCCAGTTATGATTCGCTGGTCCAGTCAATTCATAAAATTGAAATGAATGATGCGGGGAAACTTAATCTTCACCGGTTTTTTAAAAAGTTGCACGACGATTCATTAACACGGATTATGCATTATGGCGATAGCCAGATTGAAGGGGACCGGATGACAAGTTTTATTAGAAACAAATTCCAGGTTAAATTTGGGGGAAGCGGGCCGGGATTGCGTCCGGCAGTTCAACCTTACGATTATATTTTTAGTGCGGTCCAGGAGAATTCAGATAATTGGAAAAGATTCCCAATTTACGGTAAAGTCGATACTTTAGTGGAACACAACAATTATGGCGTAATGGGGGCATTTTCGAGATTTGCCAGACCGGTTAGCGACTCAATTCCATTTTTAGATTCGATGTTTTACGAAGCTGAACTGAGCATTTCAAAATCAGATATTTCGTATAAACTTACACGAGAATACGAACATTTCAGGTTGTTTTACGGAAATACAAAAAGTCCGGTTATTGCCCAATTAATGGTTAAAGGCGAAGTTTTTTTAACCGATACTTTAAAGCAGGACTTGGATTACGGAGTGATGGAATGTGATTTACCCGATTCAACCAACCATATTTCAATTCGTTTTGCCGGTTGGGACAGCCCGGATATTTATGGAATTGAATTAGCTGCTCAAAAAGGTGTAATTGTTGATAATATTGCACTTCGCGGAAGTTCGGGGACACTCTTTACAAAAACAAATTTCGAACATAGTTTAAAAATATACAATGACTTAAATCCGGGTCTTTTTATTCTTCAGTTTGGTGGAAATGTGATGCCATATATTAAAAATCAGAAAGCGATAGATAACTATGGAAGATGGTTTAAAAGTCAGATTAACAGGTTAAAACGAACATGTCCCGATGCAGCAATTATTGTAATCGGGCCCAGCGATATGTCAACAAAAGTAAAAGACAAATATGTAACTTATGATTATCTTCCTGCTGTTGTTGTAGCCTTGAATGAGGCTGCAATTTCAACCGGCTGCGGGTTTTGGGATATGTACGAAGGAATGGGTGGATATAATAGTATGCCGTCGTGGGTAAATGCAGAGCCGGAACTGGCGCGTCCTGATTATGTTCATTTTTCTCCGCGAGGTGCCAAATTGATTGCAAATATGTTTTATAATGCACTCATTTTTGAGTATAACAATTATCTAAAAGAGACAAAATGAGGGTTGTTCTAATTGCACTTTTGGTTGTTTTTCAGACCGGGATTATTTTCTCTCAAAACGAAAGTTATTTGTATCAAACCAATAAGTATAATTTTATTAGGAACGATTTGAATGAATTGCACCATTTTGGAGAGGATGTTTATTCTGAAAAGTTTCATAAAAAACTGGAAAGGTTAATTAACGAAGGTGACGGAAGAATTAATGTTGTGCATATTGGAGGTTCGCATATTCAGGCAGGAACTTTCTCTGGTCAAATTAGGACGAGATTACAGCAGTTAAATGGAGAAATGAATGCTGGTTGGGGATTTATGTTTCCCTATCCAATTTCGCGTACTAATTCACCATTTGGATACTACATACGTTACAATGGAAGTTGGCAAAGTTGCCGGAATGTAGAAAAACGTAAAAACTGCCTTTTGGGTGTCGGGGGAATTTCTGCAACTACAAAATCTCACAAAGCCGAATTAACCATTTTGCTTGAGGATGAAAATAAACTCGATTACCGCTTTAATAAAATTAGCTTGTTTTACGATTCTGAAGGAGCAGAATATTCAGTTTCGGTTGATGATTCCCTTTTGAAAAATTCAGAAAAAAATGATGGTTTTATTGAATTTGAATTGAATTCTCACGTTGACAGTTTGAAAATTACTATTCAGAAAAAAACCAATGTGGAGGGGTCTTTTTCGTTGTATGGAATGACAACTGAATCTGCACCAAATGGATTTGTTTATAATAGTATTGGTGTAAATGGTGCCCATGTTCCTGCTTTTTTGCGATGCCAGCTTTTTGAAGAACAACTTGCCCGGCTAAAACCCGATTTGGTAATTTTGGGGCTTGGAATTAATGATGCTTATGGAAGACGTTTTTCGCAAAAACAGTTTGAAGGGAATTATGGTGAACTGGTTAAAAAAATCAGAATTGCTGCCCCGGAAACTGCTATTATTTTTACTACCAATAACGATAGTTATTTGTACCGAAGATATGTGAATAAGAATGGCGAAAAAGTAAAAGAGAGCATGTTTAATTTAGCCCAAAAGCACAAAGCAGGGGTTTGGGACATGTATTCAGTAATGGGCGGGTTGAATTCAATTGTTTTGTGGGAAAAAAATAATCTTGCACAACGCGATAAAATACATTTTACAAGAGAAGGTTACCTTTTATTAGGCGATCTGTTTTTTACGGCCTTGTTACAAAATTTTGAAAATCATCTTAATAAGAATAACGAATTAACAGAACTAATAAATTAAGATTTTGGATTTTTTTCAACAAATAGAAATTGATGAAATTCTTCGGAATATTTTTGTGTATAACAAAACATCGCCGCTAATTTTTACACGGTTCTTTTTCTGGGCATTTTTTGCCTTTGTTTTGTTAGGATATTCTTTTGTTTACAAAAACAGGAACCGAAGTTTGAGGGCAGGATTCTTGTTTGTGGCAAGTTTGTTTTTCTATTATAAATCAAGTGGTTTTTTCTTTTTTATTTTGTTGTTCAGCACCTTTACCGATTTTTTTATTGGGAAATTGTTGTATTCGTCAAAAAATGAATTGTTCAGAAAATCGTTGGTGGCGGTAAGTGTTGTTGTAAATCTTTCGTTATTGGCATATTTTAAATATTCTTATTTTCTAATTGATAGTTTAAACACTTTGTTTGGTACAGATTTGCAAACTGTGAATTATCTTGCACATTTGGCAAACGAAGCAACTGGTACACATTTTAATGTTAACCAGATTTTATTGCCAGTTGGTATTTCATTTTTTACGTTTCAAACCATAAGTTATTCGGTAGATGTTTACCGAAGGCAAACCGAACCGGTAAAAAATATAATCGATTTTGGGTTTTATGTTTCGTTTTTCCCTCAATTGGTAGCTGGTCCAATTGTGCGTGCTTCGGGGTTTGTAAAGCAAATATACGAAGATTATAAGGTTACCAAAGTGGAATTCGGCTGGGCCATTTTTATGATTCTCAAAGGCCTTATCAAAAAGATTTTTATTGGCGATTATATTGCTATTAATTTTGTTGACCGTGTTTTTTCTGATCCTGTAACATATTCAGGCTTCGAAAATTTGATGGCACTTTTTGGTTATTCGTTACAGGTTTATGTCGATTTTTCGGGATATACCGATATTGCAATCGGCGTTGCACTTTTAATGGGTTACAGGTTGCCCCAAAATTTTAACGCACCCTATAAAGCAAAAAATGTTGGCGATTTCTGGAAACGTTGGCACATGTCGCTTTCGTCGTGGTTGAAAGATTATTTGTACATTCCCATTGGCGGAAACCGTTCAGGTTCGGTTTTTAGTTACATTAGTTTAGGCCTCATTCTGGCTATTATTGTTTTATTGGCAGGCAAACTTATCCTGGTCCCTGTTTTTGCGTTGTTAGTATTGATATTTGCGTTGTTGTCCAGAATCTCCCCCGCAGTAAAAAGAAGTATCGATACAAATATCAATTTAATGTTGACCATGCTTTTGGGTGGGTTGTGGCACGGTGCTTCGTGGCAATTTATTATTTGGGGAGGATTAAATGGGGTTGGTTTGGTTGTTTACAAATTTTGGAGAAAAATCAGCCCGTGGGAAAAAAGAAATAACTGGTTGGTTAACTTGTGGAAAATTGCCATTACTTTTTGTTTTATCACTTTTACCCGCATATTTTTTCGTTCCGAATCGATGGAAGTAGTAAATGGAATGATGCATCAAATTAGCAGCGATTTTAGTTTCAATATTATTCCTGAAATTATTGTTGCTTACAAATGGGTTTTCCTGGTTATGTTTTTTGGGTTTATTATTCACTGGTTAAGCGAAAACTGGAAAGAAAAGATAAAAAACTGGTTTATTGGAACCCCTATTTGGTTAAAAGTTGTAATTGCTGCAATTGTTGTAATTTTTGTGTACCAGTCAATTTCATCTGAAATGCAGCCATTTATTTATTTCCAGTTTTAAGAGTATTTATTCAAAACGAAGGGGCAGGGGAGCGCCTGGTTCAAAATTGTAAAAGTTTTGTTTAAGTTGTTCATCCAAAACAAATCCAACAAAATTCATGTCGTTTGGGTGTAAGGGGTAAAAAGCAAGCCTCAAATGAAAAGTTTTAAAAACCAGGTTTTCGTTGTGGAGCCGGAGACCAAATCCCAGACCACTGTAATAATCTTGAGTAAAAATAAGTTGTTTGTTCGAGCCGATAACTCCCAGGTCGGCAAATCCAAAAAATGCTATATTAAATTTATATAATTCTCTGCGAAGAAAAAGAACATGTTCTAAATTAAGGCTTAAACGCTGTTTCCCAATGACTTCTTTACTTGAAAAACCGCGAATATAATTATTTGTATGTAAATCCAGGTTTTCAATTTCAAACCTTCTGATTCCAACAGTATAATTTGCCCTTACAAATAAACGCAAACGTTTTCTTCCTGCATTAATTTGCCGTGAAATAAAATTTACCCCACCCTGGATTTGTCCTTGTTCATATTCAATTCTCTTAAAATAACCTCCTATTCCACCCGACATATAAAGATACCCTTTGCGGTTAATTAGTAAATTTCCGTTCGATAAAAAAATATGTGCGTAATGCCTGTCTCCAAATTCGTTGGCATCGAAACCATAAACAATTTCGTTTTTAAAACCTTCCGGAATATCCTCAATAATTCCATAACTATAAACAAGTTGATCTTGTATAAAACGTCGTTGAGTAAAAGTTAAACCAGTTATGTAAAAAGTACTGTTCGAAAAATATTGATTGTTGAGCGGCGAAGGGATTGGTCGCTGGAAGTACGTCCGGTTATAAAACCCTGCCGAAACTACCATTTGCGAATTGTGCGTATCATTTGGTTTTATTTGAAAACTTCGCCCTGCCCAGGCACTATAAAAAGATAGATCCATCGGGATTACTGTTATTATCGGATCGTCTTCAAAAATCCGGTCTGTCCGGTACATGCGCAATGCCGATGCCCCGTAGCCCCATTTTACCGAAGGCGTGATAAATGGTTTGTTAAGAATAAAAGAATAACCTTCTTTTTTATAAGTATTCATATAACCCGCCGAAATATCGATAAATTTCCCCCTGACATTGTTTATTTTATAAAAGGTTTCGAGCCCCATGTACGGACGACGTTGTAAATGCCCCACAAAGCGGAAGGAAATTTCGTGGCCAACACCAAATATATTTTGGTTATAAGCTTCAAGGGCTGCCGAAGTTATTCCATTTACACCCCCCGAAACTCCTAAAGAAAATCTGTCTTTCGTAATTACATGTATTTTTATCTGATTTTCGAAAATTGAGTCTTGTTCTAAAACGATTTTTAAATCTTTTATATACGGAAGTGCCCTAATAATCCGCTCGTTTTCGTACATTAATTCCGAATTAACAGAATCGCCAACATTAAACAGTAGCAGTCTTTTTATGGTTTTTAGATTAGATTTTGTGTGAATTGAATTCGAAGTCCGTTCTATCCAGCTTTTTGCTTTTTTTGTTGTGTCTTCAAAACTAGGCCCAAAAACATCGAGCGCGGTAATATCAATTTTCGAAATAATTTTACCTTCCGACTGACTATAATAATCAAGTGCAAGGGCCTTTTTATCAACATAAGGTCTGGGAGGTGAAATCATTATATCATTAAACAGTTGTAATAATTTACCTTTTTTTTCCTTGTTTTTAAGGCTGTCGTTCAACAGGATTTTTTTTTCAGTTGAAAATCCTTCAATAATTACGGTATCATTTTTATTTGATTGTGCCCTGACTAAAGATAAATTAAAGGAAAGTAATATCAATCCAACATAAACAATTCGTATTCTATTATTCTCTCCCATTGGTTCACAAAATACATTTTTCTTTTGAAAACAGTTTTCTTTTGTCGGAATAATTTTAAGATCAAAAATATCATAAAAATTAAATTAAAATTTTAACAAACAGCACATTATAATGTTTTAAGAAGGGAAAAGTGTTTTTTAATTATACATCGAATAGTTACCCGTACAATAATTTAGAGCTTCAAATGTTTTCGTAGTTAATTTTATACTTTTGTTTTATGGGTAAAGTCGGTAAAATATACAAGCGGAATATTTATGGTGTTATGGGAACCTTGATTTTTCATATTTTGCTGGTTTCGTTGTTTCTTTTGGCCGAAATTGATATGAAAGGGAAAGTGAAAGAAGAGGAGTTAATTATTGAATTTCCTGATATTTTGCCTGAATTGGAAGAATCAGTTGAAGAAGAATTAGAGCAACAGCAAGATATAATTAACGAACCTTCGTTGCAAAATACAGAAACTAATAACCGTATTACAAACGCTGCTTCAAACCGGTTGGCTTCAAATGAAGACTTTTTCGATGAAGAATATTTAAAAGAAATTGAAGCGGCCAAAAAGCTTGTGTCAACTGTAAATAATCAACTTTCAAAAGAAATAATCGATTTGGAAGATATTAAAATGCCGGTTGAAACTACCGAGGGAATGGATCCGGATTCAATAAAAAATATTATTTATACAGGTGAAAGTAATATTGTTTATTATCTTGAAAACCGATACCATTTGTCTTTACCAATCCCTGTTTATTTGGCACAGGGAGGCGGAAAAGTTATAGTCGATATTTTGGTTAACCAGAATGGGGTGGTGGTTCAGGCAACTACGCGAAAAAATCCTGCGATTCGCGACCAGCAAATATTTTTGTTAGCCCAATTAGCAGCCTCAAAAACTATTTTCAATACTGATCTAAATTCACCATTGCAACAAAAGGGGACAATTCATTATACTTTTGTTGCTCAATAAAACTTTTGTTAACTAAACTTTACCTTTAACATGATTTAACACATTTATGTTGTGAACATTATAATCTGACTGTATATTTGCGGTACGTTTATTTTCATAAGTTTAGGTTTAGTTAGGTTAGTTAGTTTAATGAGAAAAGGATGGGTTGTTGAGCCCGTCCTTTTTGTTTTATATACCTTTAACTTTTATAATTAAAACAAAAATTCCCCTTCAATCCAACTAAAAATTGTATTTTCATATCCTTTTGGTAATTCATTGTTGATTAGCATAATTAATAGGATATTTTAGTCAAAAAATTCCTCATGGCTTGTCACGCTGTTCCTTATATTCTCTCCTGAAATTCTGGGGAGATGGCAGTCGAATGAATGCCAGAGGGGTGAAATAATGAAAATTCGATTTTCGGCTTATTTGCCGAAATAAAGTTGCCGGAATACTCTTTGGCTCTGCCACAGGGATAGTCAACTTTAAGAATTTTCTTTATTTTTGAAAGATTTTTTTTGCAAATAATTTTATAAAGAGGGTTACCTTTTTCATATTTATCGAATAATATATAAGAAGATGAAAGGTTATAGCGACGAGCAGATCTTAAAAGGGATTTTAAGACACGATAATTTAATTTTACAGTATATCTACAAGCAGTATTATTACAGGGTAAATTATTTTATCAAAAAGAATCAAGGAAACGAGGAGGACGCAAGTGATTTATTTCAAGAAGCTGTAATCGTAATTTATCGAAAATTGAAGGAAAATGATTTGATTTTCGAAAAGAGTTCTTTTCAAGGGTATTTATTTGCGGTTTGTAGGTTTTTATGGCTGAAACAACTAGAAAAGAGGCGGATTGAAAAAGAAAAAATAAACGATACTTTGCCATTTCAGGAAAATATTTACGACGACAACCTGGTTGATTTAGTTGATAAAAATGAGAAGTATGGTTTATACCAGAAGCATTTTAAGACCCTGAGTTCTGATTGCCAGAAGTTATTGCAGATGTTTTTTGATAAAATACCCCTTCGGGAAATTGCAAAAATAATGGGTTATAAGGGCGAAAAGTATGCAAAAACCAGAAAATATAAGTGTAAAGAGTTATTAATTAGTAGGATAAAGCAAGACTCAGAATATAAAAAAATACTTGAAGATGATACGTAAAGCAGAATTTTTTGATTGGATTGAAGATTACCTTTTAGGGCAACTAAACGAAGGAGAAAGAAAAGAGTTTGAAGCAGAAATGAAATTCAACGAGGAACTCACAAAAGAGGTAATTTTACAAAAGGGTATCCAATCAGCGATTAAAGAAAAAGATGTTTTAATTTTTAAGGAAAAGCTGGGAGATATTGTAAATCAGAATGATGCCAACGAAAATGAAACAGATTCTTTTGAATTGCTTGACGATTTTGCCGATATTCAGGAAATAACCGAGACTATAGCCCCCGAAGATTTAATCAATTTTTACGATTCGCTTCCCAAAGTACATGTTTACCACCACGAAATAACCTCCGACGAAAATATTCACAAGTTTTATAAAGAACAGGATAAAGAAAAAACAAATAGCGAAGAAGATTCTTTTATGGATTTTGAGCTTGAGGAAATCGAAGGTTTGGAAGATGCCGTCCTTGAAAAAGATATTTTGAATTTGCGCGATACCCTATCGCAAGTTGCAAAATCTGTTGTGCCACAGTTTTCAGAAGTTGAAATTGACAACTATATTAATAATGAGTTGACAGGTAAAGAGTTGGAGCAGTTTGAAATTGAATTAAAGCAAAATAGAAAGTTGCAAAAAGAAGTTGAATTGCACCGCGAATTAAAAAATGCTATTCAGGAAACAGATATATTGAACCTACGAAGTCAAATTAGCGGTTTAATGGAAACAGAAACTTCGTGGAATGTAAGCAGCCAAAGTATAGAAGATTATATTGACGGAGATTTAGAGGACGAACTGCTTGCTGAATTTAATGCCGAACTGAGGGAAAATACAGATTTAATGGCTGAAGTTGCATTACGCAAAAAAGTAAATGAATCTATTGGCGAAAAAGATATATTCGCTTTGCGCAGTGAGATGAAAAATGCAAGGGAAAATGCTGAAAGCAAAGAAATTAAATCGATTGTTATGGATACAAATTTCAATTTCAGCAGAATATGGAAATCCAGTGCGGCAATCTTAATATTTCTTATCGGTATTGCAGGGGTTTTAAATAATCAACATAATTCGCTTGATAAGTCGTACGATATGTTTTACGAGGCACCCGATTGGTCACCCGAAAGGTCCGTTACTCCCAGTTTGGGGTATTTACAAAAGGGCAATTTATACTATGTTAATGGCAAATATAATAAAGCCATAAAAGTATATGATGAGGCATTTGCTAATATTAAAAATGAAAAATTTGTTTTTCATTTTTATAAAGGGGCCAGTCTTCAGAAACTGGGCAGATACGAAGAAGCTATTGTTGAATTCAACCAGGTTGTTAATGATGGTGATAATATGTTCATCGAAGAATCAAGATGGTTTAGAAGTTTGTGCCATGTGAAACTGGGGAATAAAAGTATTGCAAAAAATGAGTTAACCGCAATAATTAATCGAAACGGTGATTATAAAAAGGAAGCAAAAGCCATTTTACGACGTTTAAAATATACGATTAGATAGAGAAATTTATTAAAATTAAACACATTCATAAATCAGCCTGTTTTTTACGGGCTTTTTTATTGCGGAAAATTTGATCGGCGGTAATACCAAACAATACCAATATCAACAGACTAAAGAAATAATAATCGTAACTTCTAAAAAGCGCTGAATTGTTGCCAATACTAACATAGGCTCACTTCATAATTCGGGTTGGTTTTGTTTTTAAGCATAAATTTTAGCAA
>JABGRN010000108.1 GCA_018648265.1 Prolixibacteraceae bacterium
TAGATTATCTAATTAATCTGGAGAAATCATATAATTAAGGGCATCTCTAAAAACTCATTTTTGATGCGAAGGAGTTTTTAGAGATACCCTTAATATAAACGGTTTGTATCAAAACTTTTGTTATGCCCGTTTCATTTAACAAAAATCAGTTATTTTAGCAGAAGCAACCTAATCATTATAAAATGAAATATTTAAAACTCCATTTACTTTTTTTGCTTTCTGTTTTAAGTTCCGTTATTTATTCAGAAAATATAAATATTTTAAATGTTGGTGCAAATGCCGACGGTATAACTTTGAACACAGAAATCATTCAAAATGCCATAAATAAAGTATCGGAATCTGGTGGAGGAACAGTAATTATTCCTCCGGGTAATTTTTTAACGGGTTCGTTAATTTTAAAAAGTGGTGTTACGCTCGAAGTAAAAAAAGGCGCGATACTTCTTGGAAGCCAGAAACTGGACGATTACCAAAATATTCAACCCAAATTTGTGGCACTTCGGACCGGACAACCAACCAAACAATTAATTTTTGCTGAAGATAAAATAAACATTTCAATTTGTGGTAAAGGAATTATTGATGGGCAAGGCAGTGCTTTTAAAAGAACTGATATTGGCGACGCCCCTGGTGTAACCAGACCACATCTTATTCAATTAATCAACTGTAAAAATGTAAATATTGAAGGGGTAACCATGCTCAATTCAGGTGGCTGGATGCAGCATTATTTGGCTTGTGAAAAACTTCAGATAAAAGGAATAAGTGTTTACAATCATTGTAATTATAATAACGACGGAATTGACATTGACGGTTGTCACGATGTAATTGTTTCCGACTGTATTGTTGACAGCGACGACGATGGGATTTGCCTGAAAAGTACCAGTCCAAAATCGTGTAAAAATGTGGTAATTTCCGACTGTGTGATAAAATCGCATTGCAACGCCCTAAAAATGGGAACTGAAACAAGCGGTGGTTTTCAGAATATTACCATAAATAATTGTGTCGTTAGTCCATCGGTTGACCCGAATCCGATTTATGGAACTATTCGTGGGCAATCGGCAATTTCAGTAGAAATGGTTGACGGGGGTTTACTTGATTGTGTAAACATCAGCAACATAACAATTACTGAAACCGACTGCCCTATTTTTATTCGATTGGGAAACCGGGCAAGAAAACATTCGCCAAGCGCCCCAAATCCGAAAATGGGAAGTTTGCAAAATGTAAATATCTCAAATGTTATTGCAACCACTTCTTCGAAAATAACATCGAACATTACAGGAATTCCGGGATATAATGCTGAAAATATAAGTTTGAATAATATAATGATTACAAATTTAAGCGACGGGTCTCCGCAAGAAGCTGGATTAAAACCAGAAGAAAACGAGAAAGGTTATCCAACAGCCGCAATGTTTGGCAAGGTTTTACCGGCCTCCGGTTTTTTTGTTCGTCATGTTAAAAACATAACGTTCAACAATGTTCAACTTTTTATAAAAGGAGATAATGTTCGCCCTGCCTATGTTTTTAGCGATGTTAAAGATGCACTTGTAAAATTCCCGGTTGTTTATTCGTTCGAAAACAACGTGGGATTAATTGTAAAAGACGCTGAATGTAAAAACATTAAAGTTGTAAATTAGCTTCTTTTTTACTCACTAAAACCGCCTCTTCCATAATTACGTCGTAAAAGTAGCCTGAGCCAAAATTTTTCTCAAGGGTTAATTTCCCTTTAAAAGTTACTTCATCTCCTATTTCAGCAAGGTCTTGAGTTGTAACGGTTAAGTCGAAACTTCCTTCATTACTAGTTCCGTCCTGAATATGGATCCAGTTTTTGCCCATAACCTGTTTATTCACTTTTACAACCATTCCCCTAATTTCAAATTCTTTTAAGGCAAATTCTGCACTTTTGGCAAAAATTTGCTCAACAGTAATTTCACCATCGGCTTTTTCTAGTGTAATAGTGCTGCTTTTTTGAGTTTCAACCTTGCCTGAATGTGCCGGCATTGCACCACCCATTGGATTTTTTGTAATTGGTGTTTTGCTAATCCGGTTAATGAAATAGATAACTTCAAACGTCCGATCCAATTCTTTACTATTAAAATTGTTCATCTGCAAAGCTTCTTCGTAATAATATATGTCGCCATTATTAGCCTCCTGTTTGGTCACAGCAACCCATCTTTCACCCAGATTTTCAGTAACTTTCAGATAAGTGTATGTACTGGTTTGGATCACTTCTTTTACCTCAAAAACTTTTGCATTGGTTGGAACTGCATTCTGAATAACCTGCCCGTTTTTATTCCTCACACAAGATGAAAACACAAGCACTAAAATCAATATAAAAAATACTCTCATTCTGAATTTTTTTAATTATTTAAAACAAAACAAATAAACCTGAAGATTATTCCAGATAAATTCATCGCACAAATATAAATACTTAATTAAAACTTCCTTCTCAGGTTTAGATAAACACGGTTGTAATTTTCGTTTTCCTGAAAAGTTGCCTCAAGGTTAACAGACAGGTACAGCTTTTTGTTGAATTGATATGAAAAATTCACCTCCCCGATATTTTGTTTCAGGTTGCTGGCCGAACTTACATAATTGAATCTCCCAGCCGCAAGCGGACATGGTAACATGAGGAGCCGGAATACCATTTTCGCAAATGAAAGGACTGGTCTGGCACGCCGGTTAAATTTTGGTGTACTGGCGGGCAAGGGCGCCCTACGACTCCGTTCACGATAATAAAAACTGAAAAGGCGCTTGTATTACCCTTGGTCGTTCCGGAAAACGATTAATATTTTTAGCAGAATTTAAGCAGAGTGAAAGGTGGATTTATTTTTTCTTTAGTTTTATTACTTCACTATTATCTTTTCTGTTTTTAAGAATTCACGATTAAAAATCTTCAAATAATAAATACCGCTTGTGAAACCTTTTAAATTGATTTGTTCGCATTTGTTATTTCTTTCATATTGTAATATGCGTTGCCCCATGTTATTATAAAGCTCCAAATTATATTTTTGAGGTACTATAGAAAACTCAATGTTTATGTGCTGATGGGTAGGATTAGGAAAAATCTTAAATGAAAATTCTTGTTTTATTTCATAAGCAAATGTTTTTATCATAAAAGAGTTTAAGAAACCCATTGATGTTTCATAATAATCATTAGAAACCGAATTGTTAACAAAGGTTTCTCCTAAAACACCGAAATTTGAATAATTTTCATTGGATGATTCAATTCCACCTGAAGAAATTACCTCTGATACATTTATTTGAGCATTACAAATATCAACTTTTAAGTAAATAAATATCAAAAAAACAAATGCGATTTTTAGTAAATCTTTCATATCGAAATTTTTTATTATAAAATAAAGTATTCATTATTAAACTATTTTTCAGAATTTTCTAAATCGGAGATGCTTTTTTCAAGGGGCTGATTATATTCTTTATAATGCAAATAACGTCCTATTTCTTTCCCTGTTTTTTCAACTTCTACCTGAATTCTATTTTGGTCTGCATATGGATCATTTCTAATGCCCGTGACTTGCCATGAAACTTCTAACCCAGATTGGCCACCTGAAATTTTGAAGCTATTATTTGATATTTTTTCAGAAATATATATTTGTGCAAAACCACCAATACAAGTAAGCTGATAGCGGAAATCGATATTTAATGCTTCAAACCAATCTGGAAGCACAACTTTTGCTGAACCGTTTTCATCTAAAACAACATTCCCATTATAAATATTCATCATATCGGGTGACTCAATAAACGAGTGGTACAGATATTTGTTTTCTGGATCTAATGGATGATCTATTTTAAAAGTTCCTCTACTTTTAGACAGAGTTCCATTAATATTCACATTTCCATCAAAATGTGCGGCATCCGCACTGCCAGCTGCACGAACATATAACGCCTCTTTGGCTTTTGACCATGACTCAATTTCAAGCCCATAATTACTATTAGAGTTGCGTTGATCGACCATAATTGCTCTTCCAGTTCCCTCATTGGAGATTAAAAGAGCCGTGTTACTAGAACGGTTATCAATAAAAGCACCCCTTCCTGTGCCACTATAATTTGTTAGCCTAAGTACATTGTCTGTTGTGGCATTGGTTCCATTTTCGACCTCGAATGCACTAGACGCACGTCCATTAAATAAACCTGAATAAGGCAAAATCAGTCCACCGCCGGAACTCGGCAAAGAAATGCTATTACCATTAGAGATACTTAAATTATCACCATCTATTGATAGATTTTGTATCTCATTGTTTGGATTAGCATCCGCATCATTCGGGCTTGTAATAAATCCATACGAATTATTCCATCTAGTATTCCCATCAGTGATGTATCCAGCATCATTTGAAAAATTACTAATTTTCGTTGGTCTATTTATAAGGTCATTATAATTTCCACTAAAAACATTTTCTGCTTCAACAGCTCTTTCTGCTTTAAATGCGTATGGAACAGACAAAATATCGGTTTGAGGCGAAAGATTATTACCCCCAACTGCAATTTGCATATCTACATTTACACTGTTGTTGAAAGTACTGACAGGAATGGGAGTTTTGCTGCCCAATTGAACAGAATAAAGTCCATTTGTAATTTGAACTGAATGAGTCTCAGTCCATGAACCAATAGTAAATGTAATACTTTTAATTTCATTAACAGGCGAATTATTTTCATATAATTTGCCTTGGTAAGAAATTTTTTGTGGGATTTCTTGTGCATTTAAAAAATACGAAAGAAGTAATCCTAAAAATATAAATAATGATTTTTTCATAATAATTTTTTTAACATTTAGTTTATTAAAAGATACAACTAATTTGGAAGTAAATTATTAGTATTAAAGGGTATTCATAGTAGCAACCGTTGAGTAATACTCAATCTTTTCTTGCAATTAAATCGGAAGTGGATTTAACTTTTAACTTATTCAGTATTCTTCTCCTATGTGTATCGATTGTATGCTTACTTAAAAATAGAATTCCCGCAATCTCTTTGGAGGTTTTCCCTTTGCATATCAACCTTGCCACTTCTTTTTCCCTTTCACTAAGGCAAGAATTTTCAATTTGCGGAAAATGATTTCTTTTATGGTTGAATCTTTCGAGGCATTCACGCAGTTCATCAATGTCAATAGGTTTTATGAGATAGTCAAAAGCTTCTGTTTTAAGGGCTTTAATGGCGTATTGGTTATAAGCAGTCACAAAAATAAAGGAGGGGAAAACAAAATTTCCACGTACTTTTTTCATCAGGTCAAAACCGGTCATAGCCGGCATTTCAACATCGAGAAAAACAATATCGGGTTTGGTTTTTACAATGCGGCCTATGGCTTCTTCGGGGTCGTGTTCTTTTGAGATGACATTAATCTGCTTAAAATGTTTAAGGATATCAGCCATGCGGTTTAAAGCTAATTTTTCATCGTCAACAAGTATGGTAGTAATGTTTTCCATAAAGGTTTGTTTGCAGAGATTCCATCTTTATGTTCTGTGTAGATAGAGATGGAATCTTTTTCTTTCGGTTTAAAATGGTACGTGTATTACAATTTTAGTTCCAGCTACTTCCTGCTTCTCATCGTAAATATCCGACATATTATAACTAATCTTTACCCGTTTCAATTGAAAATACAATTTTAAGGACTCATATACTATTTCCAACCCCTTGCCAGTACTCATTAATGAGTATTGCCTGGCTTTTTCCCTTCCAATTCCGTTGTCAGAAATTAAGATTTTCAGGTTATTTTTTAAAGGTTGAAGTTGAATATTTATCTGCCCTTTTTCTTTTAAATGTTTTATTCCGTGTTTAACTGCATTTTCAGTGAATGTGTGAATCAACATTTTCGGTATCTCAATGTCAGGAAGTATATCTTCTCCGACAATTCTATAATCGAACGAAAAATTTGTTCTTAGTTTTTCAAGTTCCAGGTAGTTTTTTACAAATTCAATCTCATCTTGTAATGAAATAGCAATCTGCCCTGAGAGTAATAAAGATTTCCTGAGCAGTTTGCCATACTTCCCAAAATAGTATTGAGCTTTTTCAATTTCCTGTGTCTCGTACAATGCTCCAATTGAATTTAATATATTCAGGTTAAAATGAGGATTAAGTTGATTCTCAAGAGCATTAAGTTGTAAAGTCGCCAAATGCCGTTCATCTTCATATTTTTGTTCTGCCCTTATTTTCTGTAATCTTGCAATCAACGAAATTATAAATAACGAAGTGAGGAAAATCCCTAAGAATATAGCATACTGAATATAATACATAGGATTTTTTTTGTACTCGTAGAAATACATTGAATTATTAAAAGATAAAAACAATTCGTTTTTTTCACCATCTCTTTTTATTGAGATTCGCAAACCTATTTTAACATCCGGGAATGAAATAGTTACCGGATGTGAAAAATCATTCCGGCAAATAACTATGGTACGATTATCCTTCCCTTGACCAATTTGTTCAGCTATTTTATCATTGTCTATATCAATACTTTGAAATTTGGAATTGTCGGCAATTGGAATGATTTTTCGTGAGTTAATCAAATCAAGATTAAAACTGTATTCCTCGATAATTCCCATTGAAGGGTAAAACAAGAAAATATTTTTGTTTTCAACATTGGGCATTGTTAGAAGATCCAAACCTTCATCGGTTTGATGTATTTCTATTTGTTTTATTGACTTTCCATCTAAAGTATATAAGGTCAATGTTGAAATATCATTCTTCCCGTTGTGTAAATATAATGCAGCAAGATAAAATTGCCCTTCAAATATAACCGGTTTAACAGTAACACGTGCCGGATAAATTCCCACCTGAATTGGGTCGAACATTAAACTAAGGTCATGGTCGTATGCCATCAGCCAGGTAATATTATCTGCATATGGAAAATCTAAGGGGCTGTTCCCAAAAGTCAGAATTCTACCAAAAAATTCCATTCGCCGGTCGTTGTCCACATCAAATAAGAATGGTATATTAAAACAACTGGCACTTTCAGGAGTGAAAATCAAACTATCGTTTTCAATGTTGTAAATAAAAAGTTTTCGTGGGCGATACGAGAAGCCACTAAAAGTTGCAAAAAACAAATCCTGATTATTTTCGTTATCACCCCTGATTAATTGTACATCCTGAATAAAAATATCGATATTATTTTCATACCTAAAATGTTCGGCAATAAACCTTTCTTTTAGTATTTCATTTCCTGAAAAAACCTCTGTTATCCATAGAAAAAGTGAATCGTTTTTACAGGTAAAAACATACATCTCTTTTAATCTGTTATTGTCATAATCTCCAAAAAAATGATGATGGGTGTTAGCATAAACGCCTGGATAATTCCATTGATCAATTATTTGGGAATCTTTGTAAATGATTGTAGAAACAGCACTTTCAATATTATTTGAAGTAGTTATCTTTTCACTTTTCCCATCATTATTAAGATCCTCATATAAATATTTTAGATCAGATTTTTTTCCTTCGGAGTCTATGAGTTTAACTTTATATTTAGGATAACCGTGAAGGAATGGTATAATAACAGCACTTATAAAGATTGCTAATATGACTGGTTTGGCAAGGAAATTTATTAGATTTTTTATTTTGGGATTAATAATCATAAATATTACAACTATTTTAAACAAATGTAATTTACATGTTTTTAATTAGTTAAAATTGAAATTCTGAAAATATTTTACAACTAAACGAATTACTTAAATAAAGGTCCTAGTAATTTTTTACGACAGGAATATATTGATAACGAGTAAAAAAGGTAATATATTAATATGATTAAATTTGTTTGTTTCTCAATGGTAACAAATGTAATTCGCGTAAAATTTAATCATTCCAATGTGCAACGTTTTTTCCTTTGTTCTTTACAGATAACTTTGCAGGAATTTAAGCGTTTAATTACATACTATCCATTAGTAAGCCAAACACACGGCCAAAAAAAATCTCCCGATTTATCGGGAGACTTCTTTTTATGATTCTGTAGTTTTTTCTTCAGGAACTTCTTCCCGAGTGGTAACGTAAGCAATGTGGGTCCGGCCAAAGTTATCCGGCTGTTTCATTTTTGCTACTTCAAAAGTTATGTACCCCTTGCCTTCATAATCGTGTTTGTGTTTCGGAATTTCTTCCACTTTCAGTGTAACTTTTACAATTTTCATGTTTTCAACCTAAGTTCCTTTTTCGATGTAATTTTTTTTGTAAGATTTCATGAAACTCATTTTTATTTCATGTGTTTATAATCGCTTATTTGTTTTGCGACACATGGAACTCGCTTTAGATAATCACGCTCCTATCTGTCCAAATTTTTGCATGCTCGTTTCATCGCTTCATTTTTACCATTTATCCATTTAAAAGAACCACTCAGGAAATTTTATTTTCAAAATTTAGCACAAGTATTGATATTTGAAATAAAAAACGGCATGAAACAATTAGTTTTTATACTTTTTCAATTCCTGATAATTTCAACTTCAGCTCAAGTTGAAATTTCAGGAATTGTTATTTCAAAATCAAATGAACCTCTTCACGGAGTAAATTTATTTATTGATAATTCATACGACGGATGCACAACCGACAGCATGGGAAGTTTTAGTTTCATCACTAATTTAAACGGAGCCCATCTATTAAAAGTAAGTTACATAGGATACAAATCAAAAACTATTAATTTGAATCTGGACGCTACTATTCAGCCAATCCAAATAAACCTGGAAGAAGAAATCAGCGAATTAGATGAGGTTGTTATCAATGCCGGCACATTTGAAGCCAGTGACAAGAAAAAATCGGTTATTATGAACCCTATTGATATTGCTACAACCCCGGGCGCCAACGGCGACATTTACGGGACTTTTGGCACAATGCCCGGTTCACACAAGGTTGGGGAAGAAGGCCGGTTATTTGTACGAGGAGGTGAAAGCTACGAAACAAAAACTTTTATGGATGGAATGCTCGTAAATACGCCATATTATTCAAAAACACCCGACTTACCAACCCGTGGTCGTTTTTCACCACTTTTATTTAATGGTGCGGTTTTTAGCACGGGTGGCTACTCCGCCGAATACGGGCAGGCATTGTCATCAATAGTTGCCCTAAATACAACGGCACTTGCGCCGGAAGATATATCGAGTATTTCTGTTTTATCGGTTGGGGTTTTAGGATCGCATGCAAAACGGTGGGAAAATACATCGCTGGCATTAACAGGTGAATTTTTGCATACCGGATTAACAAATAAATTATTCAAACAAAATATCGATTGGTTAAAAGACCCGATTGTATATGGATCAACATTTATGTTCAGGCATAAAACCGGTGAGTCGGGAATGATAAAATCATTCGGAAGTTTTAATTATAACACCAGCAGTTTACAGCATAACAACTTCCAGGAATCAATATTACAAGATCTTAAAATTGATAACGCCAATGGTTATTTTAATACCACTTTCAACGATATGCTAAACGAAAAATGGATGATAAAAACCGGTGTTGCCGTTAACATTGATTCAGATAAAATCAACATCAGCAGTGATATTATTCAAACAGTAAGAAAAAACGGGCAGGTGAAAGCCAGTCTGACCAATTTTATGACTGACAAAATACAAACAAAAATGGGTGCCGATTTTGTAGTTAACGATTACCGGCAGGAAATAATTATGGATGGCAATTTTCTTTTGCCATTTACAAACAACCAGTTATCGGCTTTTGTTGAAACTGAAATAAAAATCGCCAAACAATTTGCCCTACGTTTTGGTGGAAGGGCTGAACACAGTTCTCTGTTGCAAAAAACCACTTTTACACCGCGGTTGTCGTCCGCTCTAAAAACCAGTAAATACAGCCAAATTTCATTGGCTTTTGGGAATTTTTATCAAAATCCGGAAGATGATTACTTGAAATATTCTCCGGTTTTGTCACCTGAACAATCAACACATTCTATCCTAACTTTTCAATACAAAAAAAATACGCGAACCTTTCGAATTGAAGCTTACAATAAAAAATATTCGAACCTGATTAAATTTAAAGATGAATATTCTTTCGAAGCAAATAATTTTACTAATGAGGGAACCGGACATTCAAATGGAATTGATTTTTTTTGGCGCGACCAAAAATCGTTTGACGAGAGTGATTATTGGATCTCTTATTCATGGAACGATTCACGACGTAATTACCGCGATTTCCCAACGGAAGCAATTCCTCACTATGTTTCGAAACACAACCTGTCGGTGGTTTATAAAAAGTTCTTTACAGGAATAAGTACGTTTGGCGCAGTTACTTATTCGTTTGCAAGTGGCAGGCCATATTTCAATCCAAATAATCCCGGTTTTATGTCGGACAAAACCAAACCGTACAACGATTTAAGTTTAAGCCTGACACATTTGACATACCTTTTTAACACTCAAACAGTAATCCATCTAATTGTAAATAATGTACTTGGGTTTAACAACATTTACGGTTATAATTATAGCAATACACCAAATAACATGGGGTTTTACGAAGCACAAGCAATCACACCCCCTTCAAAAAGAATGGCGGTAATATTAATATCATTTCAAATATAAAATCTTCTAAAGTCAATTATTATGAAAACAATTTTTACAATTCTATTTTCGATCTTTATTATGAGTTCTTCAGGTACCGACAGCAAATACCTGGATGCGATGAGCAGTGCAATTGAAAAAATGAACAGTTCAGAAACTATCTACAATTTAACGATTGCGGCTAACACATTTGAACGTATTAGTTCGTCGGAAAAAGATAAGTGGTTGCCGCTTTATTACGCTGCTTATTCATACATCCAGATTAGTTATCAGGAACAGGATTTATTAAAAAAAGACCCGTACCTCGACAAAGCCCAGAAGTTTATTGATAAGGCTTTAAAAATTGCTCCGGAAGAATCGGAACTGTTTGCGTTACAGGCATTTTTATATCCTTCAAGAATGACAGTTGACCCAATGGCACGGGGAATGGAATACATGGGAATAATGAACCAGACACTCGACAAAAGCATTGAACTAAATCCTGAAAATCCAAGGTCCTATTACCTGAGGGCAATAATTTTATTAAACATGCCAGAATCGTTTGGTGGTGGGGCAAATGTTGCCAAACCGCTATTTGAAAAAGCACAAGAAAAATTTAACAAATTTAAACTGGCAACTTCAATTTCGCCAAATTGGGGAAAAGAACACAATGAATTGGAATTAAACAAACTTTAGCCGATACAACCATTTTTGTTAACTTTAAAATTGATTTCTCAGTTGTTATTAAGAACTCAGATTATGCCAAAAAATAAAATCAAAAATATCATAAAAACAGTAATAACTATTCTTTTATTAATTGTGATTGGGAATGTAATTGTTTTATTATTAGTGCCTTCGTCTGAATTTACTTTGGGAATAATGTTTTCAAGTTCCATTTATTCAATTCTCATTGGAGGTTCAATGGGACTCGGAATTATTTGGATTGTAAAAAAACTTGATAGAAAATACCCCTGGCTAAAAAATCCTGTAAAAAGGTTAACCTACCAATTGGTTTATACAATTTTATATTGTTCAATAATAATTTTAATTACGGCTCTTTTGATGAAATTTAATGTCATGGGCAAAGTCTCTTCGGAGGTTGTATGGCAGAACAGCCTGTTTATGATAAAGATAGCCTTTACTTTTCTGATATTATCGATGTTGATAACGAACTCAATCATGTTTTTTGTTAACTGGAAAAAATCGGTTGTATTACAAGAACAGTTAAAACGCGAACAGCTCGATTTACAGTACGAAACATTAAAAAGCCAGGTCAATCCGCATTTCCTTTTTAACAGCTTAAATTCGGTTACTTCGTTAATAAAAAAAGATCCAGACAAAGCTATTCTTTTTGTTAAAAAACTTTCGGATGTTTATCGTTATGTTCTTGAGCAAAAGGACAACGAAATTGTTACTATCGAATCAGAATTGAAGTTTCTGGATTCATACATTTTTTTACAAAAAATCAGGTTCGGGGAAAACCTGTTGATTAATGTCGATGTGGCTGACAGAAATAAAAATATAATTCCGCTTTCTCTACAAATGCTCATGGAGAATATGATAAAGCACAATGTAATTTCAAAGGAATTCCCATTAACCATCGATATTTTTACAAGAGATAAAAACTATCTGGTAATGAAAAACAGTCTGAAAAAGAAACCGGCATTAAGTACCGGAAATTTAGGGATTGAAAACATTAGGTCGAGGTTTGAATTTTTTACCGACAAGCCACTATTAATTAACGAAAGTGAAACACATTTTACTGTTGAAATACCAATTTTAAATTAAGGACTGATGGATTGAATAAAAGCCAGAAATATGAAAGTATTAATAATTGAAGATGAACAACTCGCCGCCGAACGGATGGTTGAGCTACTGAATCTTTACGATAAATCGATTGAGATAATTGAAACATTTGATTCAGTAAAAGATTCGGTTCAGTGGCTTACAAATACGCCTCAGCCCGATCTTATTTTTATGGATATCCAGTTAGCAGATGGATTGTGTTTTGACATTTTTGAGCAAGTCGTACTTGAATGCCCGGTTATATTTACAACTGCATACGAAGAATATGCGATAAAAGCCTTTAAAGTAAACAGCGTCGATTATTTATTAAAACCCATCGATTTTTCAGAATTAAAAAACAGTATCGAAAAATTTCAAAAACATTTCCAAATTTCAAATCAGCCACTAATAATTCATAGCGATATAATTCAAAACGTAAAAAAATTACTGTCGAGACCCAGTAAAAACCGATTTGTAATAAAAGTTGGAGAGCACTTGAAATCAGTTTCTACTGATGATATACTTTATTTTTTTAGTCAGGAAAAAACAACAAATATTTTTACATCTAAATCAAAAAAGTTTATTGTCGATTATTCACTCGACCACCTGAAAGGATTATTGGACGATGAAAAATTCTTCAGGATTAGCAGGAAATACATTATAAATCGTGATGCGATTTCTGATATTATAGTTTATTCAAAAAGCCGGCTAAAAGTAAAGCTAATAAATCAGGAAGAAGATGACTTAATTGTTAGTCGTGATAAGGTAAATGCGTTTAAAAAGTGGTTGGATGAATAGAGGGGTGAGATTTTAACAAGAACTTTTAAAACAGAAAAAAACCTGGAAAAGAGGTTTTGCATTTCCAGGCATTTATTAATCGATTTTGTATTAAAAAACCTCCAGTTTAAAAAATAGAAACTGTATTTGAGCATAAAATAATGTAACCTTATTTTTAGGTTTTTAATATGAGATCATGACCGTTCCAGTCCTCTCCTCCCCGTTTCCTAATTGTAAAACATACACATAATTACCTGCTGGCAATGTACCTCCTCCAATTGTCAAATTATTTTCAGAAGTCCCCCACCACCAGGCAGCCTCATTAGATCCCCAAATCTCTAAATTGCCATAATGTTCTTTTTCGAAAAGTTTGTTTCCATTGCGGTTAAATATTCGCATAACGGCATTCGGATAACGATCTATACAAAAGACCTGGAAGAAGTCGTGAACGCCGTCATTATTTGGAGAGAACCCCTCAGGAATTAAAAGTTCGCAACTTAATTCTACATCTAAATAATCAGGATAACCGTCAAGGTCAATATCGTCGTTACTATAATCACCGTCGTTGTTCCAGTCTTCCTTTATAGTATTATATTCGTCATCTTCATCGTTAACATCGCGCCAATCCCTGAGCCCGTCACCGTCAAAATCCTGCAGTGGTGCATTGCTCCCTGTTTCGTTGTTAGGCGATGAAGTATTATTGCCGTTATCGTAAGTATCATAGGCATCATCAAGCCCATCGTCGTCACTATCCATAAATACCCTGCTTACATCTGGCATTCCATCTGCATCAATGTCATGTCCTTCAATAAAATCAAAAACGTTATCGCCATCCGAGTCAATATCCAGATAATCCGGTGTCTGATCTTCATCGGTATCGACAGGTTTAAAATGAAAGCCGCCATTATCGGGATCATAAGCATCATCCCAACCGTCGAAATCAGAATCGATCCCTGTCGGGAAAATATAATTCGTTTCGCTTTGTCCTTCAATATTATCAGGTATTCCATCGTTATCAGAGTCAATATCCAAACTATCAGGTATTCCATCTCCATCGCTATCAATTTTCCTGTCTCCTTCAATAACATCTAAAATGCCATCGTTATCATCATCGATATCGTCGATATCAGACGTTCCATCGCAGTCGTGGTCGGGAAGCACTGTAATTAAAACTTTTGCTTCGTCGCAATATGGGGGGATGCCAGTATCACAGATTTTATAAACGAAACTATCGGTACCATAAAATTCATATTCAGGGAGATACATAAATGATCCATCGGCACTTAAAATTAATTCTCCGTGTGATGTACTAAATATTGGGATTGTATCAATAAAAAATTCATTTGAATCAGGATCGTAATCATTGTCCAACAATCTATCGGTTAACATATAACACATCATTGAAAAAGTATCGTTAACTGCTACAGGTGGTATATTGGCAACAAGTATTGTTATATAAACTTTCGCTGTATCGCACATTGGCTCACAAGGTATTCCATCATCGCAAATTGAATAAACCAGGCTGTCAAGCCCTACAAAATCTGTATTCGGAATGTAATTAATAATTCCCGTTACCCGGTCAATTTCGAATGAACCGTTCATTGGGTCCGTAATTACAGAAACAGTCGATAAATCGATTGTTGTTATTTCGTCGTAATCATTGTCGCCCACAGTCATTTCAATTGAATGATCCTGAGCAGTTGTAAATGTGTCGTTTATTGCAATTGGCGGGGTATTTCCTAAAACGGTTACTTCAGAAATACAATGTGATATATTATTGTTTACATCTGTCGCGGTAAGTTCAATAAGAACTTTTCCAATAGAATTGCAATCAAGAACATAACGATCGAGATTTAAATTGTCAATTCCGCATTCATCGTAACTTCCGTTATCCAGTTCTTCGGTTGTGAGTGTATAGTTATTTAAATCCCCAAGTTGAACTGTAATATCCCTGCAAAGTGGAATAGGCGGGATTGAATCGATTACAAAAACATTGGCGGTACAAACAGCACTGTTTGATTCAAGATCAAGAACAGTTAAATTAATAATGTTATCGCCAGTATCATTACAATCAAATTGATCTTTTGACAAGTACATGCTATCTATACCACAATTATCATACGAGCCATTGTTAATTTGGTCAACATCAATTTTGGCCTGGCCATTTTCATTGAGATAAATTGTGATATCCTGACATAAAGCTACCGGAGGAATACTGTCGGTTATAGTAATGTACGCCGTACACACCGAGAAATTACCAGCTTCATCGGTAACAATTACGTCAATACTGATTCTACTTTCAATATCTTCACAATCAAATTCGTAATAACCAAAATCAATAATCAGATCTTCAGGATTTGTACAATTGTCTGTTGAGTTTTCAGAAATTTTCCTGACATCATCTTCAGTTAAAATACGATTTCCAAAATTATCTAAATAAATTGTGATATCGTTACAATTTGCTTCGGGTGGAATAGTGTCGGTTAAAATTAAAAAATGGCTACAACTGTCTTCATTTCCGCATAAGTCTTTGATTCTATAAACCCACACCACTTCTATCCGATTTGCAGTTTCTATTTTTTCTTCATAAAACTCAAATGAAGATGAATCAATAGCACAGTTATCGCTAATTATACCACCAGCCATAATAAACGATTGAACATCGGTATGTGGAGTAGGCGCAGCGGACAAACATTCTAAATATACATTTGGAGGACAAATTATTTCCGGGGGAATTGTATCGTGTATTGTAATCAAATGAGAACATTCTGCTACATTTTCACATTTGTCGCTAATTTGATATGTTCGAATAATATTATTCGGACATGTTTGAGAATCGCTTATTTCAGAAATAAATTTAAAGGATTCTTCATCAAGGGCCTGGTTGTCGAAGGCAATACCTCCGGCTTCAATAAAAGCTTCAAAAGTATTCAATATGTCTGGAATATCATCTGTGCATGCTACCGTTATATCAGTGGGACACTTGATTTCGGGTGCAATAACATCGCCCTTGACCGCACGATGTGTGCAGGTTGTTGTATTACCACAGAAATCGGAAATTTGATAAACATAGATATAAGTTGAGCCACAGAAATGTAGCACGGAATCGATGGAAACAAACATAAACGATTCAGGATCTACTTCACAATTGTCGGACGCGCCTCCTCCAGAATTTACAAAATCAGTAAAATTACTAAAGGGTTGAGGGCTAAAATCGGTATCTTCCAGTAAAATATCAGGTGGACAATTTAATTCCGGACGAATTGAATCTACTACAATTAATTCCAGGGTAAATTCAGCTTTATTGCCACAGTAGTCTTCTATCGCATAAGTATAGGCATGAGTCCTCGGACAAATTTCTACAGATGAAATTGTTTCGATTACAAGCTGGAAACTGTTTGTGTCAACTCCACAATTATCGATTACCTCACCTCCCAAATTAATAAAATCAAGGTAACTTTCGATTATTGAAAATGGCAAACATTCAATTGTTATATTTTCAGGAACCTTTATAAAAACTGGCGGAACCTGGTCGTCAATTACTATTATCTGAGTGCATAGAATTATATTTTCACACGAATCTTCGATTTCGTAGATGCGGGTTATAGTTTGAGGGCAATTACCTGCACTGAACTCATTTTGAAGTTGGAAAGTAACTGTATTTAGACCACATTCACTAAAAGCAGTTCCTCCGTTTTCAGTAAATTCTTTATATGTTTGATAAGCAGAGGGCAAATCTCCAACACATTCAAATGGTCCTTCCGTGGGGCAATTAATTAAAGTTTCCGGAATTTTCGCATCAATAATTATTTCGAGCGTGGCTACACAGTTATTCGAATCTGTTACCAATACTGTATAAACCCCTCCAAACAATGAGTCAATGTCTTGTGTAGTTTTACCGTTACTCCATTCATAAATAAAGGGTTTAGTTCCACCTGATACAGTTAGGTCAATACTTCCAATTGCGTATTTACTGAAACCAACATCTACATGAGTTTCAGAAAGATTGAGTTCTTCGGGCTGAATAATTTCTACTGAAAGGGAGTTTTCACAGCCATTAACATCAGTTACAATTACATTGTAAATTCCGGCGGTTAAATCCGAATTGTCTTTCGTGGTCTCACCATTGCTCCAGGCGTAAGAGTATGGATATGTACCACCTGACACTATTAATTCAATTGATCCGGAAGCGTTGCCATTGCAATCAACATGTTTTGAAATAGAATTCAGGACCATGGGATCTTTTTCAGAAAGATTTATGGTGAGTGACGAATTACATCCAATATTATCAGTAACGCTGACAGCATATCTACCGGCAGAGAGTCCAGTTACGTCTTCCGTAGTTTTCCCGTTATTCCAGAAATAAGTGTAGGGACCAATTCCTCCTGAAACAGTGATGTCGATAAAACCATCGTCTCCTCCCTGGCAACTAACTAACCCCCGGATTCTGTTTATTATTATTTCAGGGCTTAAATAAAGGTTTAAAGTAGCTATAGAATCAGCTCCGGCGGCATTGACCAATGTTATTGAATAGGTACCATCTGTTTGGTATTCATTCCCATTCCATTCGAAAGGTAAATCAACCGCACAAATTATTGTATCCATAACGCTTCTTGTTGAAGGGATTACTTTTAAGTTCAAGATTAAGAGTGAATCACAACCTTCAACATTTACCAAAGTTGTATTATAAGTGCCTTCCTCATTGTAGTCCGTACCATTCCAAACAAATGGAAGATCATTCTCAAAAACAGCTGCATTTGTAATACTACTTGTTACCTTAAGCACAACTAAATTTAAAATTGCTATTGAATCACCCCCCACCGCACTAATCAATGTATCTAAATAAGTTCCTTCTGTGTCGTATAAATTTCCGTTCCAGAACAATGGGAGTAGGTTTTCACAAACAATAGAATCGGTCACACTACTGGTCGATGCGATTACCGTCAGGTTAAGTGTTAACAATGAATCGCAACCTGCAACATTTATCAGGCTTGTGTAATAAGTGCCGCCCTGGTCGT
>JABGRN010000109.1 GCA_018648265.1 Prolixibacteraceae bacterium
TTATTAAAAATTATCATTTAACTTGTTGTCTAAATATTGGGGTGTATTATACTTTCTAAAGAGTTTTTAGCTTCAACAGGAAAACCCCTCCATGGCAATATAAATTCTTTGGCTCTTTTATATGTCTTACCATTTGCTGTATTTTCCTCAACCCTTCTCAATTTATTTCTTAAATCGTAACGTAAATTATCCGATTTAGCATGTTGATTGCTTAAATAATTTACATGGTTTCTTGTTGCTAAAGCAACAACCAAAGCGTCCATGGCGTGATGCCTATGGTCGATTCTTTTTTTATTGAAATTCTTCTTTAATTCCATTGGAACATCGGTTCGGAAGAAACCTTTCTCTTTATCGAAATATCCGAAATCGTTTGAATTGGTTATTTCATTCATTCGTTTAAAACGTGGTTCTACAATTTTATTCCATTTGTCATTTAAACCCCAATCATTTTTAAGGACTGTGGTAACACTTCCAGTAACTGAGATAACATTTTTAGATGTTGCTTCCTGCTCATCATCCTCACGTAAAATATTGCTTAATAAACCTTTAACAACTTTAGTTATATAGCGAGTATCGTTTAATTGGCGTGAAATAAAGTTCTCCGGAATATCTTCACTCAATAGAATTTTTTGTTTTTTACTTCCTGAAATAAAATTTTCCGAAACGAAGTCCTGATAAGCTTCTAAAGTAAATAAAGCCACTTTTTTACACTGTCCGAGTTCCACAATTCTTCCCGGACTTTTACTTATCATTTCAAAAGCAGTTTGTCTGTCTTTAAACCTATTTATTTCCGCTTCGCAAATGATTTTGTTTCCGAGCGAATTGTCAAAATATCTGGCCTGTGGTAAAATGTGTTCTATTTCATAATCAGTGGTAAATAATTTGCTTAATGGAATTACCTGTCCGGTGTATGGCGAACGATACTTTTGCTCCAACCAAAGTTTGTACTTTTCAATTTCGCGATTTGTTGGTTCAACAGCTTTTACAACTTTTGCTATTTTAACACCATCCTGCTCCTGACTTTCTAGCTCCTTTTCTGAAAACCCAGATAAAATATCATCTTCAAAAATTCTTAACTTTTCTTGTTGATTTGGCGATTCCGGTATTACTCCCTCAACATTCTGATTTTTAAACTCCCGCAATAAAATCCTGATTCTTTGATTTGTATTTTGATTATTCACAATATTTTTAGTCATCCGTTCGCGAATATTTTTAGGATTTTTCATATCGCGCCCCAACTCAACATGAATTTCGTCAAAAAAACTTTCTTTCCCTTTGCCATAATGTTTCCAGATATCTTTTACAACCCGCAAAGTTTCTGTAATAACTTGTTCTACAATTGGATTGCGTAAACTATGTTGCTTGAATTCTTTAATATAGTTTTCTAATTGTTCTGGCGTTTTCCAAATATTAATATCTCTTGTTTCAGCATGTTTTCCATAAAAAATATATTCAGCTTGATGCACTTTTAATCCGAAGTATATTTTTTCATAACCACAAAAGCTTTTAAGCATACCTTTTGTAATATCATCATCTGCAACTTCTCCAACTTTTTCCTTATTGTGTTTTATAGTATCTAATCTTAAGAAGATATCATCAATTCTATTTTTATATTCTTGACTAATATTCTCAGAATATTTTCCCATGCGCATAAATGATAAAAGTTTTTTAATAGCTTTTTCTGAGTATGCTCCGTATTCTTTTTTAAATGGTTTGGTTTTCTTAAATTCCTGCCTTATTTCCAAAGGCAAGTTCAATTTTGAATTTTCATTTTCAAGAGCCTGTTCGATTTCTTTTTTGTCGGAAATAGAATAAAGCAAATGCCAAAGTTTAATTTCATTTTCTTTGGTTAAATAAGTTCTCCAATCGAAATATTTATGTTTATTAAATTTCGAAATATACAACGCTCGAGTTTCATTCAGCGGATATTCTTTATCTTCAACATAGTTCCAACGGAAATTATCTTCCATGAGTTTTTTGCCGAAATTGTCTTTGTATAAAGCCAAAAATTGTCTCTGGGTTATTTTCTCTTTATCGTTGAAAAAATCGAACAATACTACTTTTGCATCAATTGTTGGTAAATATTCTGGTGTTACATCGTAGTCGGTATAAAGTCTGTCTCCAATAAATTTCTTCTTTTCATAAATTCTAATATTCTCTACAAATTGCCATAATCTGAATTCTTGATAAAGAGGATGACTTTTGGGTATTACTTTGATTGGATTTGTTACAAGTTCACCCTCATTATTTTTATAAGTTCTGCTTTCGTATTTACAACCATCTATCAACGATTTTTTCGATTTTAATGGTCGCTGATAAAAAATAATATCATTAACAAACAGATGAGTAAGATCTTTTTGCTTTAGTATGTTTTGTTGTGCGTAATTGTTTGGATATAATTCTATTATACAACTATCTGTAAGATTTTTATCTTTTAATTCTGCATGAAATTCTTTTTGTTTCTCAAGAATAGCTGTTAATTCTTCTATATAAAAATACCGTTCAATCGTTTTTACAAGTTTACCGTTAATCTTTTGATGTGGATTTTTAAGGAGGGTATCAAAAATGTATTCGCAAACATATTTATTTGATTGCTTAATATCCTGTTCTGTTTTTTTCTTGATGGCAATCCAGTCTTTTTCAGAATCAACTGTTTTATAAGTTCTTTTTACATCACCACTTTTTGTTATTGTTTCAGTAACAATAAATTCTTTAATTTTATTATTCCAATTTTCAGTTTTAGTAATTTGTTTGTCGTACTTCCATCCATTTGTAAAATACACATTATAGAGAATATCTTCAGTACTCTTAATTTTATCGCCAGAATCTTTCAATTCGGAGACTTGTAACACTTCAAATGTTTTGATTTTATTTTTATGCTCTTCCTTTTCTTCGCCTCTAAGCTGGTAATACCCACGCTTCTGATTAAAATTTAGCAAAATCCAGGCTAATTCTTGTAACGATATTTTTTTGGAAAGTGCCTTCTTACGTAAATAATACAAAGTCCAATCGTAAGGTATTTTATTTACTTGACCGTTTGAAACAAACACTTTTACCATTTCTTTAAAAGAGTCTTTAAAAATAAAATCAAACTGTTTTGGTTCTATTTCAGTATAGTTTAACTTAACTTCCACACCATCAATAAACTGTCCTTTTTTGTTTTCAAAATCAATGCTTCTCTCATAATGTTCAGGTAAAGCTCCTATAACTTTCAGGACTCTGTGTAATCTCTCTCTACGAAGCAGAAACCTCTGTCTTAAACGTCGCACACCTCGATAATCAGTTCTTTCCGATGTCTGAGAATGACTTTGCCCTTGTCCGAATTTATCCAAAACATCTTGGCTCATTGGAATTATCCGGCTTCCCATTCCAAGAATTTTTCCTTTTCCTAAAGTGATTTCAATTTTACTTTCAAAGTTTCTTTCAATTAAAGCCCAACCAATAGAGTTGGTTCCTAAATCCAGTCCTAAAATTTTTTTCATGCTATTTGCGGTTTAATATTTTATAGTTAACTTTGGTTTACAATTTGAAGCAACTCACAATAAGGATTATTCCGTTGTGAAAACATTTAAAGCGGTCTCTATTGGGGGTCGCTTTTTTATTTGTGGTTTACTAATAAATTGTGTGTTCACGATAAAGGTATAACTGAGTTAATAGATTACCAATTTACGAAAAAAGCAAATGATTACAATAAATTGTAATACCTTAATTTTAAAGATTACGGCAGCTTGCCATTATCCATTTGTTGATGGTTTTTAAATTTGGGGATAAGATTAACCTGTACCAGCTTTATTTATTCACGCAATTTGTTTTAAATTTAGTCCCAGTGTCTGTATTTTTCAAATTGTTTTAGAACAAGGGACCATTAAGAAATAAGTTGCTTTCAACATCAATTACTTCTTACTTTGCTTCAACTACTACACCTGCCAGTTTTAAAGCACCATTTTTCGGAATAATTTTTACCAACATATTTCCGCCATTTGAATTTATTAAACTTACATTTTCGCTGTTAAAATCATCGACTGAAAATGATGAAATTACATTTCCATCTTCCAGAAACTCAACATCACAACCATCACTTTCATCTGCCGGAATCAGTTTTATTTCGAGGGTTTTTGCCGGCAAATTAAAATTACGCATTGTTTTTAAAGGAATTTCTGTTGGTTCATTTATTTCAATCCAACTACCGCCAATATTTTTTAATGGAAGTTTGCCATTTGTAGCAGCCAAAATCCCCAACTCTTTTTCTCCTTTCGAATGCCAGAATTTCTTTTCAGAATCGATAAAAAAAGTGTGGCGTCCGGCACCCTGAGCAAGCGGATCGTGCGAAGTTGGCTGAAAATTTATTCGAACCGGTTCTATTCCTATCCGCTGACGAACATCAATATAATCGGGCAACCAACGCAAATTCAGCGATAGCAAGATTCCCTCCTCTCCGCGTGTCGCACCAAAATCAGAAATCAAATTTGAATACATTTTTATAGATTCCTCAGGATTTAATTGTTTAACAAAAGGTACTGCGTCTTCATTTTTCCCTTCTCTTAATAGTTTAAAAGCCTGGTAAATATTATGATGATTTTCAAAAAATGAAATTAGAAACTTCTCCATTCCAATTTGGTAATTGTACTCTTTTAATCCCTGTGAATTCAAATTATCGACATCCACTTTTTGAAGAATCTCCAAACGCAATTTTGCTTTTTCAACAACTTCAATTGAAGAATTGTACTCTTCCAAATGGTACTCTTCACTCGGACGAATAAAATAATCGGAAGTTTCGCGGCCAAACATTGGGGCATTTTCGAACCACTCTTTAAAATAAGTGGACAAATTTTCATCATTATTTTTTAAAAGTGAATTCGCAAAATATGAGATCACTTTTTCAAACCCTTCATTTTCTGAATTCTGCCAAACCTGATTTTCTGTATTTGTAAAATACAAATCTAGCGGATGGGTTGTCCAGTGAATAATTCCGTAACCTTGCGCACTGACGAGATCGAGTTTTGAGTTAAAATCAGCAAAAGGTTTGTATGGCCGTCCAACATAACGATGGTCGTCGTGGTGTGCCCAAACAATTGGATATAATTTTCGGTTTTTCCCAACTTCAGCCAATTCATCCAAAACTTCCGGTTTATCAAAAATAACTTCCCAGTCTAATGGAATAAATCCACAATAATCGGGCATAAACGGATCGGCTTGTTTTGGATAATCCAATCGCCACGAACCAAGAACAAGTTCAATATCAGGACGAATTTCATCAAGAATTTCGCGATAAACTTCCACAATTTTAGAGATGGCAAATATTCCGGGATACGGACGTTCATCAACTAAATCAGGATGTTTTTTCAAAATTTCAAAGTATTCTTTTTGCCACTTTTCAGGGAGTGTATTTGAATCGTGCATTAACCAAATTGAACCCAATCCCGGATTTTTTCTCGGCATTCTCATCCAGGCAGCCAACATTGTAATTTCGGGGTAATCAGAAAGTAATTTCCCAAGTTGTGCTTCGTAATATTTTCTGCCTTCGGGATGTTCAGGATTTGCTGTTTGATAACCTTCAATTTCCAAAAGCGCATCTGCGGGTAAAGTGTTAATAATGTTTTGTGGATTTGCCATCCAGGTATCCACATCGATAGCAAAACAAACGTCCATTGATTTTTGATTGGCATGTTTGAAAACTTTTTGCATTAATTCGGTGGCTGCCAAACTTCTTTTCGTTTCAGGTACTTTTGCCGCTTTTGCTCCGTATTCAAACTCTGAAAAAATTTCCCCTCCGTACATCAAACGAATATCATTAACATGTTGTGCACCCCAGTCGCGACCTTTTTGCGAAGTTGTTAGATAACCAATTTCCTTATCCTCTCCATTTAAACTGAATGACTGCATTGGATTATTTCCATACGCATGAACCATAATTGTGTTGAAACCGATTTTCGATGAATTATCGATCCATTCTTCATATTGTTCGTAATCCCAGCCTGTGCAACCGCTTAAAAAATTGTGCCAGTCGAATACAATTCGTTTCTCTTTTAAAGGTGAATTTTGGAGGTCGATTTGTGTAAAATCAAGTGGCTTCGGTTTGTTAGGTGGAATTTCAAACGAAAGGTAGAAATTCCATCCAATTTCCTTCAGAAATCCATGAACACCGTTTACAATTGCCCGCTTGGTTTTACCCCTAATTATTAGTTGACTTTCTTCTCCTGAAACAATAAATTCCTCATCATTTTTAAAATCACCGTCCGGTACAATTTTCAGCAGAATATTTTTTTTACCTTCAATAATTTTATCTGAAATCTGAAAGGATTGATCGGGATATGTTTTTGAAAGGTAATTTGCCAGATCGCTTCCGGCTTCCATAGTTTCACTTTCTGAAACAACAATATACGTTTGTTTTTTTGACGTGCATGAAATGATAGTTACAAATATAAAAAGGGCAAATAAATAGGATACAGTTTTCATATCGAAAAATTAAGATGGTTTGTTATTTAATTGAATGAATAATTTCGTAAGCTTCTTTCTGTTCTTCAGCCGATTGAGAGAAAATAACTGCCAAAAGTTTCATTCCCGGCTCCCACAGTTTTTTAGTGGTTTCTTTTATTATTTCCGGGCTGCCAACCATTCGTGCGTTCAAAATAATGCCTGTGTTTTTTAACGCATTCACAAATGGTTCTGCCGGGTTTGGATGCGGATCGGTTTCAGGAGTAAAAGCAGCATCGGCCATTTTTAAACCTTTAATTTTTTTCAGCATTTCTGCTTTATCCGAAAAATTCCCGCACGAATGATGAACCGGTCCGCCAAAGGCTTTCCCCAGTTTTTCAAATGACGGGGCGACATAATTCAAATAACTTTCTTCGTCAATCATAACAACATTATCATCGCTCATTCCAAAACCTTCAAAAACTCTTGACGAAGCATAACCGTGCCCGGGTTTGACCAAGCAATCCCCAATTAGTTTTTTCTGTTCTTTGTAGAAATCAATTTCAAGTTCAGCTAAAACATTTAAAAACTGAAGTACTTTTTCAGGCTCCAATATCATCGACATCAAAAAATTACTGGTGTCAACAACATTTGTTGCATTGTTAAAAGGCGACTGAATATCACCCATCGACATTGGCAATTTCCCTTTAGTTTGTTCCAGAAAATATTCAATCATTTCCAGGGAGTGCTTCCCCACTTCGGTTTCATTAACCGGTTTAATGTCAAAAGCCAGTGCTTCATCAATAGTTTGAAATTCAGGTTTTGTGGCCGGTGATTGCCCCGGATTCCAAATATAATCGATGCCAAACGAACTTGCCAAAAGACCAATTCCATACCAGGGTTCAAGGAAGTTTGGCACATCAGCTTCATAATCCATACTTTTTTGAAGCGCTCCCAATTGCCATTCCAGTGACTGTTTCATATCACGGCAACCATACGAAAAAACTTCGGCAACGCGCATTCGTCGGTAAACCAAAACTCCTGAATCGACGTTCATAAAATTAATGCACCGCTTGGTTAATTTATGTTCGTATTCCTGATACATTTCGAATGGGAAGTCAGCTACTTTTACCGGATCAACAGGAGTTGCCTGGGTATCGGATTTAGTTGTGTCAAATTTTTTCATACTTTTTTAGTTCAAAGTTTAATGTTCAGAGTTCAAAGTTTTAACAATTCTGCAAACTGAGACTGCAAACTGAGACTATTCAATTTTATACATTTCGCTGGCAGCCAGCAAAAACATTCCGGTAACATATTCATGCGAATCTTCCTGTAAAACTACATAAGGACTTGAGCCAACCAATTGTCCCCATTGCACTTTTCCTTCGATGCTGACCACTGAAACCAAACCAGCCCACGCGTTTTTAACAAGTGGTAAGTAATCTTCTTTTGACAGAATTCCGTTATTTATTCCCCACGCAAAACCGTAAGTAAAAAATCCGGTGCAACTACTTTCTTTGGAACCAAAATCTTTTGGATCATTCAAATTCGGATACCAGAATCCATCTGGCTGCTGGCGCTTTTTCAATTCTGCGGCCATTCTCAAATAAACCGTTTTGTATCTTTCGTAATTGGCGTTATCTTCGGGTAAATATTTCAGGATTCTTGCAATTCCTGCAAAAGCCCAGCCATTTCCCCTTGCCCAAATTACCTTTTCGCCTTGCCGGGTTTCCTGGTAAACATACGATCTTCTGGCTTCCTCAAACTTCACCGAATCAGGTCGTTGATGATTTTTATCGACCTCGCCCTGATAACCTTTTATGTATCTGATATCGCGGTAAAACAAACCTTCATCCCGATCGTAAAGCGCACCATAAACATCCCAAAAACAGGCATCCATCCAATCGAGGTATTTTTGTTCGCCGGTAATTTTATGCAACATTGCCAATGCCGGTGGTCCGGTAAACAAACCATCTACATATCGCCGACCGCTTTCGAAATACCAATACAACGAATTTGAAACCGGATTTCGAATTTCAGGATTTTCGAAATGAGCAATTATTGGTTCAATTTTATACTTTTTTTTATTGTCCATGTAACTTTCAAGCCATGTTTGTCCACAGGTTAAAAGATTTACACCGCTTGCTCTGTGATCAGGTTTTAAAGGAGGAATTTGCCAATTCAGTTTTTCTCCCCAGGCATTACATTGTTCCAATAATTTTTTGTTTCCGGTTGATTGATAACAAGCCAAAACACCCGTGTAGTAAGTTCCGCGAATCCAATTATCATCTGTTTCTTTCCAAGGATTTGAATATTGGTAGTCGTTTACTTTCGAGATAATTAATTCGATAAAATCTTTTGAATAAATATTATGTTGCGCTTTGGGTGGAGAATATGAAACCAGCAAAATAATGATAATGATATAGATTATTTTATTCATAATTATTTGGCTAGAAAGTTAAACTTCGATTGGCGCAATTTTTTTGATTGACAATTTCAGAACGAACCAATTTATCATGTAAACTGACGATGCCACAAGAAAAATAAGGAAATAACTTCCAGTAGTTTCCAGAAGAAGTCCGACAAAAGTAGCGGATAGGGCACCACCTACAGCACCGGCAAATCCACTTAGTCCAACCATTGAACCAACAGCTTTTTTAGGGTAGATATCAGAAACAATCGTAAAAATATTGGATGCCCAGCCTTGGTGACCTGCTGCTGCTAAAGCAATTAAAATAACGGCCAGCCATAAATTCTGAGTTTGCGATACAAACATTACCGGCAAAACAACTATTGCACATAATAAGATTGATGTTTTTCGAGCAAAATCGATACTTTTTCCTTTTTCTATAAACCAAGACGAAATCCAGCCACCTCCTATTCCTCCAACTACTGATACAGTATAAATAACAATCAAAGGCAAAACAACTTCTTTAATGTTGGTTCCGTGTGTTTTACTCAGGAAATCGGGAATCCAGAACAAAAAGAACCACCACACCCAATCGGAAAGGAAACGCGTTAAACTAATAGCAAAAGTTTGTTTGTATTTAAAAAGGTCTATCCACTTAATGGATTTTTCTTCAATTAGTTTCTCATCATCCTGGTTAATATATTCCAATTCTTGAGTTGAAAGTTTCAAGTGTTTCCCGGGAGGTTGGTAATTAGTCATCCAAAAAACAACCCAGATAAAACCCAATGCGCCGGTAATAATAAATGCCCACTGCCATCCCATTGCCAGTGTAATTCCAGAAACGATTATCGGGGCTAAAATCGCTCCAATGGTTGATCCTGAATTAAATAATCCAGCGGCAAGAGCACGTTCTTTTTTGGGAAACCACTCAGCAACACTTTTAACTGCCGCCGGAAAATTAGCTGATTGTCCTAAGCCTAGTGTAAAACGAACAATAACAAAACTGACTACTCCGCGTGCAGCAGCATGTGCCATTCCGGCAATGCTCCACATTATAATGGCCCACAAATAACCAATCCGGGTTCCAAATTTATCGAGAAAACGGCCTGTAGCAACCAAACCAATGGCATAAGCAATTTGAAAAGCAGTAACAATATAACCATAATCAGCCTCACTCCAACCAAGATCTTCAGCAATAAATGGTTTTAAAATTCCTATTACCTGCCGATCTATATAATTAATTGTTGTGGCAAAAAATAGCAAGGTGAGAATTCGCCATCTGTAGTTTCCGGTTTTGGTAGTTAGTTTATTCACAGAGTTTATTAAAAGATTACAAAGCCAATATTTATTGAGAAAACAATGCAGGATCAACCACAAGGTATTTCACCGAAAGCCGCCGGTATGTATATGTAATATGTACCAATCCATCTTTTGCCTGAATAATTGCGGGGTAAGAATATTCCCCTTCCTGGCGTTCCAAAGTCATAACCGGCGCCCACTTTTTACCATCTTCTGAAATGGCAAGGTTCAGCATATTTCTTCCTCTTGGAAAATCCCCGCTTCTGGTTGTGTGGTTATAAATTAGCAGTTGACGACCATCGGCCAAAGTAACTGCATCGGTTCCTGCACTTGGGTTTGGAAGTTCTGTAGCAGTCATTTTGCTCCAGCTTTTTCCATTATCTTCAGACCAGCTTTGAGAAACAACTTTTTCTTTTGTCCTGCATAATATTTGCATTTCCCCATTGGGATAAGTTAAAATACTTGGTTGAATTGCATCGAATTCAACACCATCGTTTATCGGACCAACCACTTCCCATGTTTTGCCAAGGTCTTTTGTAATTTCAAAATGAACCATCCATTTTAACTGTGTACCATCATCAACTTCATTACTCGATGGACAAATAATTGTACCATCGGCCAGCTGAATTGGTTTATTTTTTACGGGGCCAAGCAAATGCCCAACTTTGTCGTTTTCGCCCAATTTAACCGGATTCGACCAGGTTCGTCCATCATTTTCAGATGTTACCAACATTCCCCACCAGTCGATCGGATTTGGCCCAACTTTATAAAACAACATCAACGGTCCATTTTTTGCTTGAAAAAGAACCGGGTTCCAGGTCGGATAACGCAAAGTATCGTTTTGATAGCCATCGGCAACTTCAACCGGTTTCGACCACGTTCCATCTAAATTCATTGAAACCCAAATTCCAACATCATCATGTTTCTCACCAGTTCCACCAAACCAGGCAGCAATAAAACCATCATCAACTTCAACAATTGTCGAAGCATGACACTCGGGAGTTGGTTTCCCATCGAGAGGATAAATTAATTCTCCCTTTAAATACACTCCTTCTCCAACTTTTGCCAAATCGGGAATATTAAATTTGTTTTGGGCAAATCCGACAATTGAAAAGCTGGTTAAAATTACAACCACAAAAAAGCATCTAATTAATTTCATATTTATTATTTTATTGATTTTCATTACAAAACTAACTTCTTGATTGAATAACAATTTTTGAATTCGCCCGTTTCACCTGAATTTTTATAAGGTAAATTTCATCTTTTTCAATTATTTCCGAACTGTTTTCCGGCGATTCTTCAACCACCGGCCTTCCATTCTTTTTATCCCAATAAACAGTTTGAAATCCAATTTCATTTACCACATATTCCAACTTTTTGTTTTCTAAATGAACATCCAAAATGGGAGTTGTTGAACGTTGAATTGAAATACCGGATTCTTCATTCGGAAGGACAAAAACGGCTACACTCGATTCCTTTTCTTCGAATTCAAAAGAGAGATTCAACTTGTTTTTCTCAACTGAAAATGGATAATTAATAACTGCTAATAATTTCTCTGAATTAAGGTCAGCAGAAAACTCTTTTTCAAAAGGGTTCTCTGAAAACAAAATAATTTGGCCGGCTGATTCTTTTTCGTTTATAATTGAATAGATTTCAGGAGAATCTCCAACTTTTCCAATTACCTGTGGATTTACATCAACTAAATAAGGCAATACTTTTTTCGACAATTGCACTTGTTTGCCCACCCATTTACGTTCGTCAGTGGTCATTAATTTAAGGTTTCCCCAAAATCCGTGGCCCGCAAGAAGCGAGTTGTTAATATTATATTTCATGCTTCCGGCAAGGTTTTGCGGATAATTTGCATAAGTAAATAGTTCAAGCGGAATTAGTCCTGCAAATTCGTTTGCAATTGTCCTCATCGACTGAGTTCGGAACGAAGTGTAATCGTTGTACCAGCTTGCCCCGTTATTCATCCAAAACATTTTCCCCTGGCTTAAAGGTGCCAACCCGTTCATAACACGACGCGCCTCGGTTAAATCCATTTCAATTATTAATTCGGGTTCATAATCGCAAAGAATTTCCATGGCGCGAACAACATAAATAGGCAGCAAATATTCGTAGCGCGCCCTGATTTCCGCCTCAGAATATTTATCGGAACCATGATACAAATTTGGCAAACTGCTGTAAAAAGTGTTGATAGCATCCCATTTCATAAACCGGCATCCCAAATCGATCATGTTTTTACAATCATCAATAAAAACATCGAAAAATCCACTTACAAAATCGAAAGCCGGGTGATCCCACTGTGCCATAATCGGGTTTCCCTCCGAATCTTTAATCACCCACTCCTGATTATCTTTATAACGTTGTGTGGTTGAATCGATTCCCATGGGCGAATACCAAAGGCCCATTTTTATACCATGTTTATCGAGACGTTTTTTAATTGGAGCCAGACCTTCGGTTAGCCTTTCTGTATTAGGATACCAATCGCCCTGTGTATTTCCCCAACCGTCGTCTAAAACAAAAATATCGACACCCAGTTCGGCGGCATTTTCTATCTCTTCGAAAATTCTTTCGTAAGTTAAAATCCCCCGCAAAGGTTTACTCCGGTCTTCGCGCTGCATTCCCCATGTATTGTAGTAGAACTCAGGAATTCGCGAGGCAGGTTTTTCGCAAATTTGATTAAAAAGATAATTACGGATCATCTTCTTTCCATCTTCTAAATCATCGCCTTTGTAAAAGCCGGTGGCAGTCCAAACAGTCGAATATGGATGTTCATTGTCAATGATTTCACCATCGAGATAAGCACCGCGCAACACTTCTACCGAAACATTTATATGATTACTCTGAACATTATTTGAAATTCCTAAAAATTTAAAATCTTCTTCCTGAATCGGGAAATTAAATACACCTTTTGTTCCCTGCATTGCATCGTTAATTTGATTACCGCTACCCAGTTTTTGCTCGTCGAACATCCCATTTAAATTATCCTGCGAAGCATGTTCATACGCTGTTAACCAACTTATCTCACCATTTGAAACTATAGAAAGCGGCCCTTTCAGAGACTGCAATTTTTCTGAAACCTGAGTAACAATAACATCAGGATAATACATGTGATTATCCTTTTTCTTGTCGCCAAAAGTAATTGGCTTTTTATCGAAACTGGCTATCCTGATTTCAGTAGATTCAACCGCTTTATTTAATTTATTGGTTAGAGAATACGACGGGAAACGAAAATGCAATTTCCCTGCATTCTTATTTAAAGTGAAGGATTTCCCATCCGCTTTTAACTCCAATTTTTCGCGTATTAACGTCGAATTCGGAAATATTTGTTGAAACAGAATAACTGTCAAACCCTCAACATTTTCCTTTACCCCTTCAAATATTATTGAATGTTCTGTTCCACCATTTCCCATTTTGCGCGTCGAATGGTCACGAAATACCCACAATTTATCGTTCGACGAAACCAATCTTTCGTTTAAAACAAACTCAAAATAGGGCTGGCCTTTTGTCTCATTTATTTTTTCCTCATTAGTTTTATCGAAAAACCAGACACTAATTTTGTCAGCTTTTTTATTGCTAAATTGGAATTTTTTCGAGAATATTTCATTTTCAATTATCAGAGAATTTGAATTTTGAAACAAATCGCATGAAAATAAGATAATCGGTAATAAAATAATCAGAATAATTTTTGTCGGTTTCATATTGGTTTTAGTTATAGATATAATTTTTATTTGGGAATAAATATAATGTTTAAAACTTGCTTCGTAAAGAAAAAGATAAAAACAAGTTTACTATTATTCCTTCTATTGTAGTTTGAGTTTGGCATAATTCCTTAATTTTGCCTACGATCGCAAATAATGAAAAAGAAACTTAACGAAATATCGGGATATTTTAAGCTTGAAAAACTAAAAAACGACAAGCGGATTGTGGTATTTATTGTTTGCCTTTCTATAGCCACTGTTCTTTGGTTTTTGAATGCTTTAAGCAAAGATTATTCAACGACCATTTCTTATCCTGTAAAATATGTAAATCCGCCCGGAAACCAGTTTCTTTCAAATTCACCACCGGCAAAATTCGATTTAAAAGTTGAAGCTCACGGATTTACGTTGTTGCGTCATAAATTAAATCTTTCGTTTTCTCCAATAGTTTTAAATTTATCAAGTACAACACAAAATCTTTCAGGGGAAAATGGTTCGTTCTCAATTCGTACCGAAAGCCTTCGACGCAGGATTTCAGATCAGGTGAGCAGCGAAATCCGGATTATCGAAGTCATGCCCGATTTTGTTATACTGGTTTTAGATAGTTTAATTACTAAAACTGTTCCGGTAGAAGTAAACATAAAAACCGGGTTTAAACCACAATTCTTTTTAAAAGAACCCATTTCTATTTCTCCCGAAAAAGCACAAATTACGGGTCCTGCAAATATTCTCGACACCATTTTTTCTTTAAAAACCGAAGTAAAAAATTATAATAAACTGGACTCAGATATAGAAAAAACTGTTGAAATTGTGCATCCCGATAAAACATCGGTTTTACCCGAAAAAGTAACTTTGAAAATCCCGGTTGAAAAATTTACCGAGAAAAAACTAAATGTATTTATTGAAGTAATAAACAAACCCGACGGAACAAAAATTAAACTTTTCCCTTCGGAAATTACTGTTACATTTTTAGTTGGATTGAGTGAATTTGAAAATATTACTGCAAATGATTTTAAACTATTTGTCGATTACAATTCGATAACAAACGATGGTAAAAACCTCAAAATCGATGTTGATTCGGAACCAGAAAATATTCAAATGGTCAGGATTTTACCCGAAACAGTTGAATACCTGATTGAAACCAATTAGGGTTTGTCAATAAAATCAGCAATTATTTAATTAACCAACATTCAATAATCAATAAACAACATTCAATAATTAATATTCAATGAACAATATTCAATGAACAATAAACAATAAACAATAATCGATGAAACCCGTTTGGCTACTGACGGATAAAACCCAAAAATCGATGTTCAAATACTATAAACAGTTTTTATTATTAAGATTTTTGTTATTGTGATTTATTTGATTTTTGGTGCTTGCAATTTGAGATTATTATTATTTATTTTAAACTCATACTGTAAAAGCAAATTCTCTTGGTTTCGTCAATTATAAAACACAGCAAAAAAATGACAGTAACTGTAGGCATAACAGGAGGAATAGGAAGTGGAAAATCAACGGTGTGCCATGTTTTTAAATTACTCCGTGTACCGGTTTTTGAAGCCGACATTGTTGCAAAACAACTAATTAATTCAAATGCTGAAATTAGATCAAAACTTATACACCTTTTTGGAGAGGGGATTTATACCATAAAAGGATTGATTGACCGAAAGAAACTTGCGGACATTATTTTTAATAACGACTTTCAGCTCGCAAAAATAAATGAGCTGGTTCATCCTTTTGTTAAAACTGAATTTCGAAAATGGCTTAAAATGCAAAAGTCACCTTATGTAATTCACGAAGCAGCCATTTTATTTGAAAGTGGGTTTTACAAAATGATGGATTTTACAATTCTAATCACAGCACCCGAATCTCAACGAATTGAAAGGGTAGTAAAACGTGGAGGAGTTAATGCCGCAGAATTAAAAAATCGAATAAACAAACAGTGGACCGATTCGGAAAAACGAGAACTTGCTGATATTGAAATTGAAAACGACAACAAAAACCTTATAATTCCAAAAATAATTCAAATAGATAAAAATATAAAAGAACATGGCAAAATTTGGTAAATGGATTGGTGGCGGGCTGGGCTGGGCTTTTGGAGGCCCGATTGGTGCAATAATTGGCTTTACGGTTGGCTCAATGTTCGATGGTGGAAAAGGGCAACAGCAACACGGAAAAAGCACTGGGTATTCACCCAAAACAACAGCTGGTGGTTATGTTATGAGCTTACTGGTTTTGGTAGCTGCAGTTATGAAAGCTGATGGGAAAATTTTAAAGTCGGAACTAGACTACGTTAAAAAATTTATGGTTCAGAATTTTGGTGAAGATTCGGCAACTGAAGCAATAAAAATGTTGCGTGACCTTCTTAATCAAACCATTCCGGTAAATGATGTATGTAGGCAAATTCAACAAAACATGAATTATTCGGCACGATTACAGTTGCTGCATTTTATGTTTGGGATTGCTCAGGCCGACGGACAGGTAGATGTTAACGAACAAAAAACAATTAAACACATAAGCAATCAAATGGGAATCGGCAATAGCGATTTCGAGTCAATTCAAGCAATGTTTGTTAAAAATACCGATTCAGATTTTAAAATCCTTGAGATTGACCCCACGGCTACCGACGCAGATTTGAAAAAAGCTTATCGGAGAATGGCCATGAAATACCACCCTGATAAAGTAAGTAATTTAGGGGAGGAATTCCAGAATGCCGCCAAAGAAAAATTCCAGAAGGTAAATCAGGCCTACGAGAATATTAAAAAGGAGAGGAATGTTGCTTAGGGGAGTCGCAGTTTACAGTCGCAGTCGCAGTCGCAGTTTACAGTCGCAGTGAACAGTTGCAGTCGCAGTCACAGTCACAGTTGCAGTCGCAGTCACAGTCGCAGTTGCAGTTGTATTTAGCATAAATCGGAACAAAACAATGAGGGTTATATCGACAAATATTGGTGAAGCAAAAACGGTTTTATGGAATGGGAAAGAAGTAAAAACAGGAATTTATAAATTCTCTGTTGAACATGCAATTTTTCTGGGAGCAGAAGATGTTGAAAATGACAATGTTGTTGATCGCCGGTATCATGGCGGAGTTGATAAAGCTTGTTATCTGTATTCTGCTGATAACTATGAATATTGGAAAAAATTACACCCAAATGTAAAAATGCCCTGGGGAATGTTTGGCGAAAACCTAAGCATTGAAGATTTACACGAAGCAGAAATATATGTTGGCGACATTTTTAAAATTGGTGAGGCTGTTGTTCAGGCAACTCAACCCCGACAACCCTGTTTTAAATTAGACATTCGGTTTGAAACAAAGGGAATGGTTAAACAATTTATTGACTCAGGATTTTCAGGAGTTTATGTTCGTGTACTGGAAAAAGGAAATGTAAAACGGGGAGATTTAATGGAGCTTATTGAAAGAAAAAACTCCAATTCAATTCAAAAAATATTTGAACTTTTATTTACAAGCGAATTTCAGGAAGAAGATATACAAAATGCAATTAACGATCCTTTTCTAGCAGAAAGTTGCCGAAAGGATTTGCAAAAAAAATGGGGCGCCAGGGATTTCGATTAAATCAGGAATTTGGGAGATTAATATAAATTGGGTTGTTCAACAGCTACTAAACACCCTAATTTTATACGATCCCTTAATTATTACTTTCTTTATTTTTATTTTTGATTCACCATTATAGTTCGCAAATATATCCATGTTGCCGTCCCACAGGGCGGACATTGGTTATGACTTGCAGTTAGCTCATCGTTTCTTTCTTGTTTTAATTTTTGGGACACCTTAGATATACAGCGCATTGTAAGG